>NZ_CVTD020000018.1 GCF_002904165.1 Herbinix hemicellulosilytica
CAAAGAGCCAATAATAATAAAGAAACTATCCCAAAATACATTTCATAATCCTCTTTTCCCTTAAAGTAATATGCTGCTTACGGATTATATTCGGGATAGTTTCTTTTTTATATTGGATATTAAATTAATTATGTACGGGCAATTTACAAGTTAGTGTTTATCCAAAGTTTGTTTTTTACATTGGGATCTATGCCCTTTAACTCAAATAACTTGCTTAAAGTTACAAGGGTATAACCGTCATCTAAAAGGCCTTGGATTATAGTATCCAAAGCTTTTACCGTGTTTATATTTCCGCTAAAGTCATGAAGAAGAACTATATCTCCGTCTTTAACATTATCTAAAATACCCTTGGCCCTATCTTCAGAACTTACGGACGCATCCCAATCCATACAGTTTATACCGTTGATGAAAGGAAGGTCTATTACTTCAAACATAGTAGGGCTTGTAACAATATAAGGAGGTCTGAAGAATTTCGGGGTAATTCCTACCATCTCTTTAATAATATTGCTTGTCTTTTCGATTTCTTCCTTAATTTCTTCAGCCGTCATCCGGTCCATATAGCTGTGGCTAAAGGAATGATTGGCAATTTCACATCCCAGTTGAAGTTGTCTTTCCATAACAGGCTTTGTTTCTTCATTTATATCTTTCCCTATCAGGAAGAATGTAGCTACCACTCCATGCTCCTCTAATATGTCCAATACCAAAGGCGTTGTATCAAGATTTGGGCCGTCATCAAAGGTCAAAGCTACCAGCTTTTTTCCGGTATAATCAAATTCAGATAATTCTGCAGGCGTATGTTTTGGTATTGGGGCAGGGGTGCTTGTAGGAGCCTCTTTCTTAGCAGGAGCAATTTGCTTATAAGTTTCGATAGCTTCATTTTTTGAATTTGCGGTGTACATTATATCTTTCTCCTTTGTGTACATGATATGAAAATAAGAACAATGATAAGGAACAGGCTTAAGATTCTTTATCATCATACTATTCCCTATCCCTTTCTTGTAGTTACAATCTTAAGCCAATTTTAGCAAATTCATACGGCTGAGACAAATAATTTTACAGTTATTAATACTATAAGCTACAAATTATATTTTCATATAAGCCGGCCATTACTTCTTATACTAAATTTATCTGTTCAAGCCGTTCGTTTATAAGATCTTCAACTTTATCCTTATCCATATCCAAAGCAATTGCCAACTCTCCGAAAAGACAGTTTTTTGCAATATTTAAATACTTTTCATCCGTGTATGTCATTTTTTTGCCCTGGGACATACGTTCCTGCCTTCTTGCATATAAGGTTTTTATCATCTTGACCCAATCCGTATAATCATGGCTTCTTAATGCTTCCTTATATACTTCTTCCCTTTGCTTGTCGTTTTCTATCCAAAGCAAGGGTATATCCGGAATCTGTTCCATTAAATCCAGAGCCTCTTCATTGGACATTACCCTTCTCATTAGTACCTTATCATTATCAACAGGAGTATATAATGTGCTTGCTTTTGAAAATACCGGCTGAAGCGTATAACATTTCCGGCTTTTGTCCATTCCCGATATATCAAGACTTCCGATGTCCTCTACCCTGCATACGCCATGATTACCGTAAACTATATATTCCCCTATTTCAAACATGATAAACCTCCTAATGCCGTTTTTGTCGTTCTTTCTTCTTCTTTATATCTTACCAAAAGACCGTCAAAATTGTCAGTAATGGAATTTATTTTCGTTAATTTTGCAGGTTAATTATTTATTGTAAACTTTTATAGTTATATCTTTTGCACAACTAAATATTTTACAATTTACTTTATATGTTCAAATTACATATTACAACTTTTTTGATTCCTATTTAGTTCTGTCCATATTTGTAAATTATTGCGTTTTAATATATACGCCAATTGCACTGTCATCTACTACATAATTAAAGGTTGCCTGACGGTACCTTATTAACTATAAGGCCTTTGTGGCAACCCCTCTGAATGTTATTCTATCCAGTTTTAGAAAATTTAAACATATTATGACTTTTTTTATACCTTTTATATTCTGTCTTCCTTGGCGGAAGGATCTATGGCATCTCTCAGTGCATCCCCGACAAAATTAATGCTTATTACCAGCAATATAATCATCAGCCCTGCCGGTACCCATAACCACAACTTACCTGTTAGAACAGTTATAGATTCAGCTCCGTTTAAAATATTACCCAGACTGGCTTGCGGAGGCTGAACTCCCATACCTAAAAAGCTTAAAGCCGCTTCATCCAGTATTGATATGGCAAATACGGAAGTAGCGTATACAAGAACAGGACCTACGGTGTTTGGAAGAATTTCGGAAAACAAAATATGGCGGCTTGGCATTCCGGCTACTATACTTCCTTTGACAAAGTTGCTTTCCCGAAGTGACAGAACATTTCCTCTGACCAATCTTGCGGCACCAGGCCAGTCCACAAAACCAAGGATTAGAATAATATTCCATAAACCCGGTTCAAATATGGCTGCAGCTACCAGTACCAGTAGGATATACGGAAATGACATGATAGTATCGGTAATTCGCATAATAACGGTATCTGCAATCCCGCCGAAATATCCTGCCACCAGGCCAAGTACAACACCGATTATTGTAGATATAACGGTTGCCGCAAATCCTACGAACAAGGAGATTCTCGTCGCATACAAAAGCCTGCTGAACATATCCCGTCCGATCTGATCTGTCCCCAGCCAATGTTTTGCCGAAGGGGGCTGAGAAAAGGATGTACTGACCTGATTGGGATCATACGGTACTATTAACGGCGCAAAGACTGCAAGTATCGTTATAAAAATAAGAAAATAAAGACTCGCCACAGCCAGTTTATGTCTTTTAAACCGCTTTATAATCATCCTGATACTGTTATTTTTCTTTTCTGCCGAATCAGAAATTTTCTTCATAATTAACTCCGTTTCCGTACCTTATATAAATGCTTAAATTATTTTATCAAATGTATTTAATGGTATTTTATAGTAGGATCTATTAGTGCATATACAATATCTGTAATCAGATTTGCAGCCAATACTACTGCTGCCGTAAGCAGGGCCACACCCATAATAACAGGATAATCCCTGCCTATGATAGCGTTCATTGTAACTAAGCCAAGCCCCGGCCAACTGAAAATCTGTTCAATAATTACCGCACCTCCGAACAAAATAGGAAGATGCATTCCGATAACCGTTACAATAGGAATTAAGGCATTACGAAGGGCATGTTTGTTGATGGTAAGAAACCTGCCGATCCCCTTTGACTTTGCCGTACGTACATAATCTTTCTGCAATATTTCCAAAACCGCTCCTCTTACATAACGGATATTTGATCCGGCAATAGATACGGCAAGTACCATAACCGGCATTACCATATGCCTGACCAAATCTCCAAAGCCGCCGTCACCCCCTGTGGTTTTCATCCCCCCGGATGGCAGCCAGCCCAGTTTAACGTTGAATAAATATATAAATATCAAAGACAGAAAGAAACTGGGTATGCTGGACCCCAAAAAGGACAGGGTTACTAAAGCATAATCCCTTTTTGTGTACCTGTGAACCGCACTGTAAATGCCGAGCGGTATGGCTATCATAAGTCCGACAATAAGGGACGTCCCCATAAGCAACAGTGTCGGTCCCAGATGCTCACGGATAATCTGGCTTACAGGCTGATAATTTTTTATGGAGTATCCCAGATTACCCTTAAGCACATTCTTCAGCCATACATAATACTGAACATATATGGGCTTATCAAGGCCCAACTGTATTGCCTTTGCTTCCAGTGCCGCCTGTGTAGTCTTAGGTCCCAACATCATTTCCAAAGGACTTCCTGCAAGGCTCATAATAGCATAGTCAAGTATTGTTATACCGATAAGAACAGGTATGGCTATAAGTATTCTTTTGATTATATACTTAATCATGGTTCTCTCCTTTCGCCAACAGAACCGGACAGGCAACCTTATGGCTGCTTCCGGGCTTAACAGGCAAAAGCATAGGATCATTTGTCGTACAGGATTCCAAAGCATAAGGACATCTGGTATGGAATCTGCACCCCTGGGGCGGAGAAATGGCGGAAGGGATTTCCCCTTTTAATATTATCCTCTTCCTGTCCCTAAGCGTCGGAACAGGCAAAGGCGAGGCATCAAATAAAGCTTTGGTATAAGGATGAACGGGGTTTTCAAAAAGCTCTTTTGTATCCGCAATCTCAACGATTCTTCCCAGATACATAATAGCAATGCGATTGCTTATATAACGGACAGCCCCAAGTCCATGGGCAATAAATACATAAGTCAATTTTAACTCTTCTTGAAGTTCTTTTAACAGATTTAAAATCTGAGCCTGGACCGAAACATCCAGAGCACTTACCGGTTCGTCACACACTATCACTTTGGGATTTAATGAAAGAGCCTTTGCTATGCCGATTCTTTGCCTTTGTCCTCCGGAAAATTCATGAGGATATCTGTATTTCATTGCTTTAGGCAAACCTACCAAATCCAAAAGCCGATCTATTTCATTATCAATATTTTCCTTTTTTACTGTCTTATGATAAAGCATGGGGGCAGCCAAAATCTCATAAACCTGTTTTCTGGGGTTTAAGGACGAAGTAGAATCCTGAAAAACCATCTGCAAATCGGTTCTGATTTTTCGAAGCTTACTTACAGGCATATGGGATATGTCCTCACCCCGATAAAGAATTCGCCCTGAAGTAGGTCTCTCCAGGGCTACTATCTGACGGCCGACAGTTGACTTGCCACATCCGGATTCACCGACAATCCCCAAGGTTTCTCCTTCATAAATTTCCAAATCAACTCCGTCTACGGCATGAATAACAGGTTTGTTTCTCCCCAGGACCTGCCCTTTTACCGGGTAAAATTTCTTTAATCCCTCCACTATAATAAGAGGATTTATATGCTGATTTTCCTGAAATTTTCCGTTAAACGAAAATTTCTTGCTGTCTGTATTATTCATAGGGTAATTCCCCCTTTCCCGCCCGGTGGCATCTGGCATAATGATTTTGCCCTATCTTGAAGTAAGGTTGGGCTTCTTTGCAGGATGGGATTTTGTAAGGACACCGGTCATAAAATCTGCAACATTCTATATCCTGATACCTGTCGGGTACGGTACCCGGTATCGAAGGGAGTCTTTTTTCCAAATCACCGTAAATTGTAGGGACCGATTTAAGCAGTGCCCGGGTATACGGATGGGCAGGTTTTTCAAATATCTGATAAACCGAAGCCTCTTCCATAAAATGCCCTGCATACATAATAATTACCCTGTCAGCCAGTTCCGCTACAAGGCCAATATCATGAGTAATCAAAATCATAGACATTTTAAATTCTTTCTGCAAATCCGCAAGAAGTTTCATAATCTGTAGCTGTATGGTGACATCCAGGGCGGTGGTAGGCTCGTCGGCAATAATCAGTTTTGGTTTGCAGGCCAGAGCCATGGCAATCATAACCCTCTGCTGCATCCCGCCAGACAGCATATGGGGATATTTTTTCATTACGGCTTCTGCATCCGGCAAGCCAACTTTTTTTAAAATCTCTACAGCATAATCCTTTGCACTTTTTTTGTCGTAGCCCATATGAATCCTTATTGCCTCGGTCAGCTGGTTTCCTATGGTAAAGACGGGGTTTAAACTGTTCATAACGTCCTGAAATATCATGGCTATCTCATTACCCCGAATACGATCCAGCTCCTTTTCAGTCATTGAAAGAAGATCTCTTCCTTCAAATATAACTTGTCCGTTTAGGATTCTGGCATTTGGGCTTAACAGTCCAAGGATGGATAAGGCAGTAACGCTTTTGCCGCAGCCCGATTCTCCGACAATACATAAAATCTCTCCGGCATTTACAGTAAAATTAGCTGCATCTACAACCACGGTTTGCCTTTTGTCCTCTATAAAGGCTACGGTAAGGTCTTTTACCTGCAATAAGGGCTCCATCTGCCTTATCCTCCTTTCTGTATTATTAAACTCCGATCATATTGTATTTTTATGGCACTTATATTCTTGTCCTATATTAATATAAATTTATAAGATATCTGTTATTAGTTATTTACAAGTTCCCATTCATGGACATTGATGAAGGTTCCGTAAACGTCAGGTACCGCATTTTTAAGCCTATTGTTTACTGCTCCAATGGCACTTATTACATAAGCTGATATCACAGGTACTTCCTGCTGAACATGGTCGGTAACAATACGGTATTGCTTAATTATCTCATTTATATCTCCGGTTTTTTGAGTAAGGTCTAAAGCATTTGCCACCTGTTCATTATAATACCTGGTCCAGCCTCCTTTTGACAATAACCAGCTTATGTCCGTATAAGGATCTACAGGCGCATAAGTGTACTGAACTGCCAGCAAATCAAATTCTCCCGAACCTGCGGTTGAAAGAAGGGATGAGATATCTACGGTATTTACCTTAATATTAAGACCAAGTTCCCCTAATTTTGCGGCAATAAAACTTGCTATCTGCGTAAATGTGGTATCTCCGCTGTTTACATAAAAAGTATATTGGGTTGATTTATCCCATCCGTCGGCTTCAGCCTCTTTAAGAAGCTGTGCGGCCTTTTCGGGATCATAAGGGGTCGGTACAACGCTTTCATCATAGAAAGGTCCTGCGCTGGCAAGGAAGCCGTCCACCACTTCTCCGCGCCCTTTAAGCAGATCTTTTAATATGGTTTCACGGTCTATTCCGTATAAAATTGCCTGACGGACCCTTACATCGGTAATGCGTTCGGTATTTATAAATATGGACTGATGAGTTATAGGTGTTCCGTCATATACGGTTATATTATCAAGGGCTCTAACAGAATCATAGTCTTCCTGCAGGATTGCACCGGTTGTCTGCTGTACCAGGTCGATTTCGCCGGTTTTAAGCTGAGCTAAAAGTTGGCTTGCTGTTACTACCTTTATATTCAAATTTTTTATTTTAGGCTCCCCTTTAAAATAATTATCGTTGGCTTCCAAAGTAACGTAATGGTTTAAATCCACATCTTTAATAAAATAGGGACCGCTTACAACCGTCGGTGCATTGAACCAGTCATAAGAAAGCAGATTTTCCCTTGGCACATCTTTTAAAACATGCTTAGGAAGTATAAGAATGTAGCGGCCGTATATGTTTTGGAATGTATGCAGTGCCATCTCTGACTTTGTGGTAATCCTTACGGTATGTTCATCCAAAGCCACAACACCGCTTACCGAATCGGCTCCGGGCTCCACATATCCGTTATCTCCTGTACCCTCTATTTTCTCGATAGACATGCCTGTGCTGCCGATTTCGGGACTTGCCCAAAGCAAAAATGTAAATACAACGTCATCGGCAGTTATAGGTGTACCGTCGGACCAAACTGCATTTTCATCAAGTTTTATAATGAAATTTCTGTTATCCTCAGTTGTAATTTCCTTGGCAAGCATTCCTTCAAACTCAAGATTCCTATTAAGTTCAACCAAAGGTAAAAATACCAGGGATGTTGTATATTTAACCACCTCTGTTCCGTCCATTAACAAGGGATTAACGGAGCTTAAATTATCGGTTACTCCAATATTGACTATATCTTTTACTGATGAGCTTTGTCCATTTTTAGACCCTTCATCTGAACTTTCGCTGTTATTGCTGTTTACATTCTTTTTTGAACATGCCGCAAGTGATAAAGCAAAAATAACTGCACACAATGCGACTATAAATATTTTTCTTGTTTTTTTCATAAAATCACCTGTCCTTTCAAAAGTAAGCGTTAAGCATTCCGGTCACAGATCTTGATGTTTTGTGCTTATTATATGCTTATCTGTTTCATATACTCATAAGTAGAATACATACTATTTTGATATCTTTACTATAATATAATTATACATTATATTTGTCAATTAATATTTGCGATCTTTTGATAAGCTAGCCTTTCCGAACCGTCCATAAGATAAATAATACCACACCGCTTGAATCCGTGCTTTTTAAGAAAATTTTGCATAATTAAATTATCTTTGTGGGTATCTATGCGGATATTGGGCCATTTTTTAAAACACCAGTCCAGGCAAAAGGATGCAACACCCTTTTTACGTCTGGCGGAAGCTATCCTGTGTATAACACCGTAAGGTTCATCATTAATCCAGCTTCCCTGATATATTTTTATATATGTCGGATCAGGCCCCATATCGAAATAAAACACTCCGACTATTTCTCCGTCGTCTATGCATACATAGCTTTTACCATCGGCAATGTCCTGCATAATCAACTCTCTTTCAGGATAATTGTCACCCCACTGGTAGGGATTTCCGTTTTCCCGCATGAATTTTTTGGCATCATCATATATTTCCATTACTTTATCCAAATCTTTATATTCAGTTTCCCTTATAAGCATAAGTGCTCCTCCAGATTAGTTTGCTCTGTTTGCGATTTTCATATCATAATTTTTTACATTATTAGCTTGCTTTTACTTAATTCTTAGCTTAAGTTGCTTAATAAGTATAGGCTTTATTTTACTTCCTTTTAAGACTTTAAAAAGTAATTTCTCCGTTTAATCTTTTTTCTACAGATATTAACCTGCTTTGCTTTTAAATTTCTTTATTTTCTTAAGGTTTTGCTTCATAATCCGGTTTACCAAGTCTAATCAATTCGTAAATTATAAAGCATAAGGCAATCAGACTTGCCAATCCATCGGATATGGCATTGCTTATATATACTCCTTTTGCCCCCATTCGTGGAGCCAGAATAATAATAGAAGGAATTATAATTATTCCGTATCTGAAAAAAGCTAAAAAGCTGCTTAACCTGGGTTTTCCTACAACCTGGAAATACTGGGCACTTACGGTCTGTGGCCCAATTAACGGCAGCATAAGCAGATAATACCTGATACCTTTACAAGTCAAATCAACCAGTAAAGGATTGTCCGTCAGTCTTCCGATTAAAGCCTGCGGGTACAGCATAATTACTAAAAACAAAGCAAATGACAGTAAAAACGAATACAAAAGCGAAAGTTTCAGCGATTTTTGCACTCTTTTGTAAAGTTTTGCACCCCAATTATATCCGCATATGGCATTGTTTCCCTGCACCAGACCTACCACAACCATATGATAAAAGCTGAATATGCCGGACATAAGTGTAAGGGCTGCCACATCCATATCCGAACCGTATTTAACCAGGCTGGTATTAAGAATCAAATTAACAACTGTTGCAAATATCTGAACAAAAAAAGACGGTATACCCAGTCTGATACTTTCCTTTAATAATATAAACTCATCCTTAACCTTTTTAAATTTCAGGTGTATGGCAAAATCTTCTCTTTTTATAAAAGCATATATCACATATACTGTCAGGGTTGTCTGGGAAAGGACTGTTGCTAGGGCTGCTCCCGCTATACCCATCTTAAATGTAAATATAAATATAGGGTCCAAAATAATATTTAACAGTGAAGTAACAGCAATAACTTTCATGGAAACGGAAGCCTTGCCTATGGAACGCAGGGAATTGTTAAGGCAATATCCCGGAATGCCCGGAATCGATCCTATAATGATTATTGTAATATACATTCTTGCATAATTCCAAACAAGCTTATCCTTTATAGAAAGCAGGCTTAATATCGGATCCAAAAATATTAAAAACAACAAGGCAAAGGAAACCAAAAATATTACGATATATTTAAGCGCAAGCCAAAGTATGCTTTCCGCTTCCTTAGTCTTTCCCTCACCCAGTTTAATGGATATCAACGATGACGTTCCTATTCCAAGCAGCAATATAAATGCCATCTGTAAAATTTGAACCGGCATCGTAATTCCCACCGCCGTAAGGGCTTCGGGACTTATTTTTGCCACGAAATACCTGTCGGCAAGATTAAAAATAGCGCTACTTAGCATCCCAAGTATGGCAGGTATACTAAGTTGCCATAGAAGTTTTGATATCTTTTCGGTACCAAGTTTCAACCGTCCTACCTCTCTTTGCCAGTATCAATCGATACCCTATATTCTACTACTGTTTTTCCATAAACTCAACTATATAAACAAAGAAGCATCTTCCAAGAATTGCTTGTTCCCGGCAAGAATGCTCCTTATTTGTAAGCCTATTTTATTATTATAAATCTAATTCTTTATTATAACATTTTTGTTACTGTTTTTAAAATAAATATAAGATAAAATAGCAACACATAGATAAGAAAAGACTCCGATAATAAATACCAGATCTATTGAATATTTTTCGGCCAATACTCCGCCTGCCAGCGAAGAAACGATATATAAAGGTGCCGAAACCAGCCCGGTTGTAGCAACTAAAATCGGTATATGACCTCCATCTGAATAATAAATTCCAGCGACATTGGTTGAAAGGGTAATACCTTGCTGGGCAAAACTTACCAGGATAAACAACAGATATCCGAACTGATATCCCGGCATCAGTAATGCCAGGCCTGCCGCCAATACTCCGCTTACAGATCCGATTAATACCATGGCCATAGGTCCCAATTTGTCGCCTATATACCCCATAAATTTTCCTGCTATCATATTTGAAATCAGAAGTACCGTTGTCATTGTTCCGACAAAACCTGCCGTTACTCCTTCAAGCTTTCCGACTTTAATAATATAAAAAGGAATGGTCATTTCGGCTATCCCCAGTATTATACGGGTTATAAGGAACCTTCTGTAAGGTATGTTTTTAGTAAAAAGGCCTTTAACGATAGCAGGCAAATCTGAAAATTTGATTTTTTCTTTTTCTTCCTCGCCTACAACTTCTTTCACCCCAAACACAACAATAAAGGTGGCTATAACGGCCATTACGGTTCCTATTATAAATATGGTCCTGTAATTAACCGGAAACCCGTACTTGTCCAATATTTTTGTCATAATTCTTGAACTTATTACACCGGAAGCTGCACCTATAAGGGAATAAGAGCCCATAAAGCCTCCTATTTTCTTCGGTATAACGGTAGCAACCATATTGTAAAAGACCGGGCTTGACATACCGGCAGCCACCGCATAAACGGCAAAAGATAAAAAGAAAATAGTCAATGCAACAGCCGAATTACTGAATGCAAAATATGTAGAAATTATTATAGCGATAAATCCGATTCTCTGGGTACCGCAGATAATGATGCTGATCCATTTGGGGCTTTTTGCATTTACACCCCATACACATGATAATATGCTCGAAAAATATGATAAGCCAAAATATATAACCGATACCAGGCTGATAAAAAAACTGTTTTCAGTTATATAAGAAACATAAACAGGAAATACGGTTGTATGAGAAAAAATAGAAAATGCAAAGCTTACAAAAAACCCTTCAAACATTAAGGCTATGTAATTTCGCCTGTAGTATTTTTCCCTTTGTTTTATTATGTCATTCTTGCTGTTTGTTGTTTTCTCGTTTGTCATATATTTATCCCCAATCTATTTCATAAAAAGCAGACGGCAGTCGGCCGCCTGCTTTTTTGTAGATTTGAAAGTCTTTTTTAGTGCTAAATTTTATTGGTTTTTAAAGTTATATAAACAGATAAATTTTTAATTCTTATATATTTTAAATATTTATATAATTGTATATGGATTAAAAAAATGATTGAATAATCCTGTAAACTATTGAGCCGATTGATAAAAGTATGCTGCTCCATTTTAAGATATGATCGGCTTTTGTTTTTGGCAAATCACGATATACCGTTTTCTTTGCCGATGAGTTAAAACCTTTAGTTTCCAAAGCAACCGCCTGATTACGTACCCTCATTATTGAATTTGCCACCACAGGCACCATAACCGGCAAAAACGCCTTGAATCGTTTAATCAGGTTTCCTTCCGTATCCAGCCCACGGGCTCTTTGTGCATCCATAATCTGATTCATATCTTTACCCAAAATAGGTATTGTCTGAAATGTGCTGATAAACATAAAGGATATGTTGTATGGAATGCCGCCTTCATACATTCCGATACCCAAATCCGTCATGTTCATTGTTCTGAACAGTAAAAACAATGCACACATGAGAGGAGCAATTCGGCCAAAATATGTAAGTGCATATTCCAACCCTTCTTTATAAAATTTCCAGTTAAGCAAAGGCAGGATAAACACCGGATCATTAGTATAATTATTAACCGGGTTAAGAGTACCGTTAATGGCAAACATCATTACAGCCATAATAATAATACTTATCGATACCACTTTAAATTCCAGAATATACTTCTCATATGCAATCATTATTAGGCTTAAAATCATTACAGCCAATGAAAACCATATGTTATTAAAGAATATGACCGCACATGATATACCCAGTGACATCCACAGTTTTGTGTTCGGATATAATTTGCGCAGAAAGGTTGGTTTATATCTTTCCTGTATCATTATGCTACCTCATTCCCCAATTAGTATTGTTAGCAATAATCCTCAAGCAAACTGATATACATTTCAGACGTTAACGCTTCTTATATTAAGCATCTGCATTTGCTCTCTTACCGCCGGTAAGATTGCGCATATTTTCAGGCAGTCTCTTTAAGATAAGCCATGCAGCAAAACATGCAATACCTTTGTCAGCCAGGTTGATAGGTAAACGTGCAAGGAATGCAGCGGAAAGAATATCATTTCCGAATGAAAGCAAACCTGCAACAAGAAGGTCAACGCCGCTACCCTGAATACCGCCGTAAACTACAACAGCAATAGGTGCACCAAGTAAAGCATTGGCGACCGCTACAGCCACTGTTGCAATAATTGCGTGAACAATTGTCCTAAATTTGTCTGCTCTTGCCATAAAACCTACTATGAAAGCAGTTGCAATATTACAGATTCCGAACAGTGAACCCAAAATATTGCCGTTAACAATAGAAGAAATTATGTTAAAACCTACACCAGATACTGCACCTACAAACGGTCCCATTATCGCCGCAACAATTGCAGTACCTATGGAATCAAGAAACAGCGGTAAAGAAAGTTTTGATGCGATGGTTCCGCCTACAAAGTTTATGGCTATACCCAAAGGAATTAAAATAGCCATATAAGTGTTGCGCATTTTTCCTTTTGAACTATCAATAGTTTTCATTCCCATTCTCTTTGCCCTCCTAAAAAATTTATATATTTTTATATTTTTTAATAAAGTCCGAAACGCTAAGTATGGCTTCTTTTGGATAGCCATTTTCAAGATATAAATCCAGTTGTGTTATCTGAGGTGGTTCTATCTGTGCTTTTCTTAAAACCTCAGCATTTAAGAAAATCTTTTCAGGAGATCCGTCATCTACCACTTCTCCCTGGCACATAACTATAATTCTGTCCGAGTTTTCCGCCACATAATCCATATCATGGGAAATCATGATAATGGTATGCCCGTTCTCAATCATCATGTCAATAATCTTTGTAAGCATTACCCTACCCGGTTCATCAAGGCCGCCCGTAGGCTCATCAAGAATTAAAACGTCCGGTTTGTAAGCCAGTACTGAAGCTATAGATACGATCTTTTTCGTAGTATAATCCAGTGTCAGAGGATGGGTATTCAGAACACTTTGAATATTCATCAGCTCAACGACTTCATCAACCGCTTTTTTGGTTTCTTCCTCGGAAAAACCGAAATTCTTCGGTGCTGCCTCCAGCTCGTCTCTTACGGTTGTGCAGAAAATTTGATGATTTGGATTCTGAAATACGTAACCGACTTTTCTGGCCATTTGACCGATTTTTTGCTTAGTCGTATCCTCTCCGAACAGTAACACCCTTCCGGATGTGGGTTTCAATAAACCGTTGAAATGTCTTACGATAGTCGTTTTTCCGCTTCCGTTTTGGCCTACTATAGATATCTTGTCATTCTTGTAAATTTTTAAATTTACACCTTTTAAAGCAGTAACGCCGGTGGGATATGTATGAACCAAATCCTGGGTCTCAATTATACATTCTCTCAACTTCTACTTCCCCTCCTTCTTATATCCGGCAAACACCGATTTTGCCTGTTCAAGAGTAATCGGTGCCTCTTTAAAACCTAGCTTATCTTTAAGCTGCAGAGCCGCGTCAGTAACTTGCGGCACCCTGACGTCATGGGCATTCAGTTTATCCTTCTTCTGAAATACCTTGCCGGCGTCATCAAATTCAATTACTTTTCCGTCATGTAACACAAGAACTTTATTTACATATTCGGCTATTTTTTCAATGTTGTGGTCTACCATAATTACGGTTGAACCGGCAGCATGAAGTTTTGTTATAAGGCCGAATACTTCGTCCCGTCCAATAGGATCAAGCTGGGAAGTAGACTCGTCCAATATAATAACTTTGGGCTGCAGCGCAAGAATACATGCTATGGCAAGACGCTGCTGCTGCCCGCCGGAAAGTTTGAAGGGGGAGCGGTCCAGCATATTTCTGAGACCGCAAGCTTCAGAGGCATAAAGTATACGCTCTCTCATCAGTTCGCGACTATAACCAAAATTGCACATAGCAAAGGCAATCTCATCTTCCACTGTTTCCTGAGTAAATTGGCTTTCTGCATCCTGAAATACAATGCCGATAATGTCCGTTACACCGGCACCTTTAGTCTCATTAAGACTTTTTCCGTCGATTACAATTTCACCGTCCCAGGAACCTCCCATGGTAAACGGCAGCAATCCGACTAAGGACTCACATAGCGTAGATTTACCGGCTTTGTTACGGCCGATAATACCTACAAAATCTCCTTCATTAATAGTAAAACTGACACTATCAAGTACTTTTTTATCGGTATTTTCATATGCAAAACTGTAATTTTTTACTTCAATAATCGGTTTTTTCATTTAAATTCCACCTGTTTCATTTTTTTGAGTCTTCTTTAATCAGCAATCTCACGGCATCACAGGCAACCTGAATGGTATCAGCCATGTTTCCCCAGTTTACAATTGCTCCGGCCCTTGCGCCACGAATTGAAGAGATTACAAATATGGCGGCAGCCTCCATTTCACTGCAAACTACATTACCCATTTGCCAAGCTTTCCAGCGTTCTTTTAATCTGTCTGCTAAAGGTGCACAATCAGGATCAACTTCTCCATAGAAGGAATCCTTTGAATGGGTGATACCCTCCAGATAATTTAATCCTCTTGCTTTTGCTGCTTTTGACAAGGCATCTACCACATGCCTGTCGGCAACAGCAGGATATTCAATAGGAATATAATGAATAGTGGTTCCTTCGTCTCTTACCGCCGCAGTGCAGATAGCTCCGTCATACTTGTCGGGAGCTTCTGGATCACATACAGGCCCTGCCGTACCTATTCTTATAAAGGTATCAGCTCCTATTTTAATTAACTCTTCCACACAAATCGCCGTTGACGGACATCCCATTCCGGTTGAGGTTACAGATACCTTTACCCCATCCAGATATCCTGTCCATGTTTTATGCTCTCTGTTATGAGCAACCAAAACTGCATCATCAAGGAAACTTGCTATATAATCGGTTCTGAAAGGATCTCCGGGAAGAAATACATATCTTCCGACGTCACCTTTTTTCATCTTAATGTGGTATTGAAGTTCATTTCCCAGTTCAAAATTTGCCATATCAATTTCTCCTTCAATAGTTTTTAGTTAAATCACTTAATCACTCCGTCTTCTTTTGCTAAAATTCTTACGGCATCACAGGCAACCTGAATTGTATCTTCCATGTTTTTGAAGTTCATGATAGCACCGGCACGTACGCCGCGGATAGAAGATATTACGAATAAAGCTGCCGCTTCCATTTCACTGCATAGCACATTTCCTTTAATCCAGGCATTCCAGCGCTCATGAAGCCTTGCTGCCGCAGGCATTAAATCCGGCTCGTGCTGGCCATAGAAGGAATCTTTGGATTGTGTAATTCCTTCCAGGTAATTTAACCCTCTTGCCTTTGCCGCCCTTGCCAATGCATCAACAACATGCCTGTCGGCAACAGCCGGATATTCAACAGGTATGTATTGTATGGTTGTACCTTCATCACGGACCGCTGCGGTACATATAATACCGTCCAGGCTTTCATCAAAAGCTTTCGGGCTTACCCTGCCGGCTGTTCCTATTCTGATAAAGGTATCCGCACCTATTTTTATTAATTCCTCAAGGCAAATCGCCGTTGACGGACATCCCATTCCGGTTGAAGTGACAGACACCTTTACTCCGTCCAGGTATCCCGTCCATGTTTTATGCTCGCGATTATGGGCTACCAGTTTTGCATCTTCAAAAAAGCTGGCTATTAAATCTGTACGGAAAGGATCTCCGGGTAAGAAAACATATCTTCCGACATCCCCTTCCTTCATTCGAATATGATATTGCAACCCGTCTGTAGTTAATGCCATCTTTTTACCTCCAGTTTTTATTTTTTCTCTTGCTCAAAGAGCTTTATGGCAGAACTTGTCCCAAGTCTGGAACTTCCTTCCAAAATAAATCTCTCCATATCTTCTATTGTCCTGATACCTCCGGACGCTTTTATCTTGACATCCGGACCGATATGTTCTTTAAAAAGCCTTACATCTTCTATTGTTGCCCCACCAGTACCAAAACCGGTAGAGGTCTTTATGTAATCTGCTTTAGCTTCGGTTACCGCTTTGCATAAAGCTATCTTTTCATCCTGTGTGAGATAACAAGTTTCAATAATTACTTTTAATACTTTATTACCGATGCATTTTTTGATTGCTTTGATCTCATCGGTAACTTTGTCAAAATCTCCGTTTTTCACATCGGTTATATTGATAACCATGTCAACTTCGTCTGCTCCGTCTTCTATTGCGGCCCTTGCCTCTTCTATTTTCGCGCTGGTTACGCTGTATCCCAGAGGAAAACCTATAACCACACATATTCTGATTTTATCTCCAAATTCTTTTTTTACCCTCGCGGTATAGCACGGAGGAACACATACTGACGCCGTCTTGTTTTCTATTGCTTCCAGGCATAGCTGCTTTATTTCCTCCCAGCTTGCATATGGTTTTAAAAGCGTATGATCTACTCTAGCCAGAATTTCATTTTTATCCATACTTTTATCCTTCCTGTATCTGGTAATTTCATAACATGTGATATATTTCTAACTCTATTTGTTGTTATTTTAACACCACTTGTTGCTTTTGTCAATATTTCATTAAAATAATAATTTTTTTATATTTTTTTTGTTAAAAAAATCGACCAACCTGGTATTATTTTGATTTTACATTCGTTTATTTTTCTAATTTTTATTTAATTCTAAAAATTTTTTATAAATCATATAGAAAAATTTGTATTTTTATATCTTTACAAAAAAATTTAAATATGTTATAATCCTTTCGCAAAATGAAAAAATGTTATTAAACTAACAGGTAGGATGACAAATGAATAAAATAGGCAGATTAAATAACATTGTATTATATTTAAAAGAACATAACGGGGCTTCAATCAAAGAACTGGCTACCGCTTTCAATGTATCGGAAATGACCATAAGACGTGACTTAACATTACTGGAAAGTAAGCATGTAATAAAACTGGTACATGGAGCAGCTATTTTTAACAATGATGATTCCGTATCTTTCGGCGAAGTGGATTATGATCTGCTTAACGAATCGTCAAAGCAATCTTTGGAGAAGCTGAAAATAGGGCAATTTGCCGCATCATTGGTTGAGCCTAATGACACTATCATTCTCGATACGGGTACAACTACAGAACAAATTGCTCACTATCTACCTACCAATATGCCCTTAACAGTACTTTGTTATAATATGAACACTTTAATGGCTATCAGCAACAAGCCGAATATAAATATTATTTTTGCAGGCGGTTATTATTATAAAAATCTTCAGTTATTCCAAAGCCCCGAAGGTGTCAAAATGATACGCCGCATCCGGGCAAACAAGGCATTTATTTCAGCATCCGGTGTAAGCCAAAAATTAGGCGTAACCTGTGTTGAGCAGATCGAAGTGGATACCAAACAGGCAGCGATAAGTTCTTCTCTTTCTAAAATACTCGTATTCGACTCAAGTAAACTAGATAAAATAGGACCTTCATATTTCGCTCAGATTACCGATTTTGATGCAATAATAACAGACAATAATATTCCTGAAGACTGGATTGAATTTCTTAAAACAACAAATATAAAATTATACACCGTTTAGTCAGATCGATATTTCGAAATTTGCCTTTGTAATATTCTTGCTGTGAAAGTTTTATTTTCTATTTTATGAGATTTTTCAAATTTTATCTCTGTTACATAATGCAAATAAACTTGTTCTTCTTGTTTTAAACTAATGCTTTAATATATCTCAAAAAGCCCTTAATCTAAAGGGGCTTTTTTTATCTGTAAATATGTCTTTATTTAACCCCAATAAATTTTGCAGGAATTATTCGATTCTTGTTTGTAGCTTATAACACTATATGCTAAAATGTTATTATATTGGTTATTCATACACTGTTTGGGGGAAAAATTCATGCACATAGCAGTTTGCGATGATAATATTGAAGAGCTAACACGTATCGCCATAATACTTGAAAATTATAGAAATGAACTCGACAGCACGGTTACATACGAAACTTTTACCAATGCCCTGGATCTTATTGAAACTATGAGAACAAGGCGTTTTGATTTACTGCTCTTAGATATTTTAATGCCCGGTATTACAGGAATAGATGCAGCCAAAGAAATCCGCGGCAAAGGCAGTGAAATCCCTATTATTTTTCTTACTTCATCCCGTGAATTTGCCGTGGAAAGCTACCGAGTGGAGGCCAATGATTATATTCTAAAACCTGTACGAAAGGAAGAAATATTCCCTTCCATCACCAAACTTCTTGCTAAATATAATAAAGAAGCTGCATACCTGACTATAAAAACAAGCAATGGCATACTAAAATTAACGTTTTCGCAAATTGTCTATGTGGAAGTCATAAACCGCACGGTTCAATTTATACTGACCAACGGTGAATTAAAAAAGGCCTATGGATATCTTGCCGATTATGAAAGTGCCTTGTTATCCGATCCTAACTTTTTTAAACCCCATCGGTCGTACATAGTTAATTTGCGCCATGTAAGCGAGTTAAATAAGGAAGGTTTTATCACCAGAAACGGTCAAACTGTTCCTGTAGCCAGAGATTCTTTTTCAAAAGCAAAATCCACATATATGAAACATCTGCTGTCGCCAAAAGAATCGTGTTTTATACCGTACGAATTGTATTTTCCTGATACTGTTTATTTGATATGTCAAGAACAGGATAAAAGGGGCTATCTCAGAAAAAAATGTATGGGGCATGAAGATATATCCATAATGCACCGTTAGAAGAACAGCTGCCGTGATTTGTACAGTCATAGGCGGACATTTATGTCCGAATATGACGTATAAATCACGGCAGCTGTTCTTCTAACGGTGTGTGAGGATATATCTTCATGCCTAAGATTATTCTGAGACAGCCCTTTTATCCTGCTAACACCCTATACTTGATTTATCTTCTTTCTTTTATTCCATTTTAAATTCATTAGGACACTTTGCAATATAATAAACAGACAAAGGAGAACGGCGATTACTATTTTTGTCCACCAGGAAGATAATGTTCCCTGGAATGTTATAAAGGTTTCTATAGTACCTTTTATTAATACCCCAAACAGGCTGCCGATTACATTTCCTACCCCACCGGTCAGCAAAGTACCTCCTATTACGGCAGCAGCTATGGCTTCCATCTCAAATCCCTTTGCCTGTTCTACGAAACCTCCGGTTGTATTTAGGCAAAATACAAATCCGGCTAAGGCTGAAAGGAAGCCGTTCAATACATATACTTTTATCTTTGTCTTCTTTACATTTAACCCCATAAGCAATGCCGATTGTTCGTTTCCTCCAACTGCATAAATGGATCTGCCAAACTTGGTGTATTTCATTACAAAAAACAGAACTATAAGCACCAGAATACAGATAATAACACTAGGATATATATACGGCCGGATTAATACACCCCTTTTATTCACCGAACCTCCGAAGGGCAAATTTATTTTTGACTTAGCCATGGCAAGGAATACTTCATTTTTAATTGTAATCATATCAACGCTGATTACAGCAGTCATCCCCCTTGCGAAAAACATTCCTGCCAGAGTAACAATAAAGGGCTGTATTTTTAAGTATGAAATCAGCCATCCCTGTACAAAGCCAAAAACAATACCGACTATCAGGACGACAATTACTGCAGTGACAGCGTTGATGCCTTTATTCTCCATCATCCAGGCCAGCAGCATACAAGTCATTGCTACAACCGAGCCTACCGAAATATCTATCCCGCCGGAAATCAGCACAACGGTCATACCGGCAGCCGCTACTATAAGTCCGGCATTACTGATGAACAGATTCAAAAAAACCTGCATCCTGCCGAAGTTCTTATCTTTAAAAATAATGACTCCTCCTATGTACATAAGCAGAAATAGTAATATTGTTATAATGATCAGAAAGGAGTTTGAGCTTAAGCGGTTTTTTAGTTTCTTAATCATGCCTTCACCTTCTTTCTGTTGCCGGATAAAGCATTCTTATGCCTGACAGCTTTCATCCACCGTTTCACTACCGGCGATTGAATAGCTACTATTATAACAACAACTATTGCCTTATAAACCGGAAGCTGGTCTGCCGTAACTTTCATTGCATAAAGGGAAGTGGTCAATGCCTGGATGGTAATCGCTCCGATTACGCTGCCTATTAATGTGAATTTACCTCCGCCAAGGCTATTTCCGCCTATGGCCACTGCCAGGATGGCATCCAGCTCAATATTAAGTCCTGCATTATTGGCATCAATAGAATAGACTCTGGATGTTATTATCATCCCTGCTATACCTGCACAAAATCCGCTGAATACATAGACAAGAAATATTATCAATGAAGAATTCAGGCCGACCAGCCTTGAAGCTATACGGTTTACACCCACCGATTGAATGTATAGTCCAAGGGATGTTCTCTTAAGCAATAAAATGGTTAATATAACAACAAGGGCTGCAATAAATATGGGAGTCGGTACAGGGATTCCGGGAAGGAAGTTGCCAAGGTATTTAAAGGATTCTTTTCTTACATAAAGGATAAATCCTTGTGTAAGTACCTGAGCAATACCCCTTCCTGCCGTAAACAGGATTAAGGTTGCAACCATAGGCTGTATATGCAGTTTTGCAACCAAAAATCCGTTAAAAACTCCGCAGGCAGTACCCGCCAGTATTCCCAAAACTAAAGCCAGCACATAAGGAATCCGGTAAACATCACTGCTGGCACCGCCGATTAAGGAATATATACAAACCGCACCGGCTACCGCACTGACTGCGCCGACAGATATATCCGTCCCTCCGGATGCCGCCACTACAAGCGTCATGCCTGTTGCCAAAATTATCAGTTCACTGGACCGGTTTAGAATATCAATCACATAGCCATAGAGAACTCCGTTATTCATTGAGATCCTAAAAAAGTCGGGAGTTCTTATAAGGTTAATTACCAAAACCACTGCAAGGCATAACAGGGGGAAAAACAAAGAGAAACCGGTAATTTTCATCCAAATATGCTTTATCTTATTCATCCCCCGTCTCACCTCCCGCTATTGCTTTCATAATGTTGCTCTGGGAAAGATCATCTCCTTTTAGTTCACTTACCATTCTGCGGTCTCTTAATACGGCAATTTTATTGCACACCCGAAGCATTTCATCAATTTCAGATGAGATAAATAATACGGTTTTTCCCTCTTCTGCCAACTTCAGCACCAATTTTTGAATTTCCGTTTTTGTGCCAACATCTATTCCCCTCGTAGGTTCATCCAGTATGAGAAAGTCCGGATTTGTAAGCAGCCACCTTCCCAGGATTACTTTTTGCTGGTTGCCGCCGCTAAGTTGTTTTATTGGTATATCTTTACCGGATGTTTTAATCTGCAAAAGATCAATAATCCTGTCTGCAAATTCTTCCTGTTCCTTCCGCCTGATCATCTTAAATATGCCCTGCCTTGCCTGAAGGGCTATTATAATATTTTCCCTGACGGACAAATCCTCGATAATCCCTTCTTCCTTCCTGTTTTCAGGAAGATATGCCATTCCGGCTTTCATTGCATCCAAAGGGGTTTTGACCTGCAGCTTCTTTCCCTTAAAATAAAGTTCACCCTGGTCAGGCTTATCTGCCCCATAGACGGCTCTTGCAAGCTCAGACCGTCCGGAACCTAGAAGTCCTGACAATCCTATTACTTCACCTTTATGTATCTTCAAATTAAAGGGATTAATCGTACCTGTATGACCCAGTTCTCTGGCTTCTACAATAATCTCCTTTTTACCGTTATTATCATCATTTTCTTCTTTCCTTAACTTTGCCAGGTCATCTATTTCTTTTCCTATCATTAATTCTACTAATTCTACACTTGGAAGCTTATCGGTTTCATACTCCCCTACCAAACACCCGTTTCTTAATACTGTAATTCTGTCACTTATTTTATAAACCTGGTCTAAAAAATGGGTTACAAATATAATGCCTATTCCCGATTCCTTTAGCTTTTGCATTACGGCAAACAGTTTTTCAACTTCCTGCTCATCCAGGCTTGATGTGGGTTCATCCAGAATCAATACTTTAGACGAAATATCTACCGCCCTTGCTATGGCGACCATTTGTTGAATAGCCACAGAGTAATTACTGAGAGGTTTCGATACATCAATATGGATGTTTAAATTACTTAATAAATCACCGGCTTTCCTGTTCATGGTCTTCCAGTCTATTCTTCCAAACTTTTTTGGTTCCCTGCCAATAAAAATGTTCTCTGCTACCGACAGGTTAGGACACAGGTTTATTTCCTGATAAACCGTACTAATTCCGATTGCCTGAGCTTCCTGTGGTGACCGGTTTATTATCGTATGATCTATCCCATCCATATATATCTCACCATTATCCATCTCTTCTACACCGGTCAAGACCTTTATTAACGTGGACTTTCCCGCTCCGTTCTCACCCATCAGGGCATGGATTTCACCGTATCTTAGGGTAAAATCCACATCAGATAAAGCCCTAACCCCGGGAAAAGTCTTAGTAATATGCCGCATCGTAAGAAGTATTTTTTTATCACTCATCACAAGGAATCAATCCTTTCTATTTTATACAGCAATTCCGATTCATTATCACAGCTTTGTAAGTTTTACAAAAGGCTGCTGCAAACCTTAGTATTGCAGCAGCCCTTTGTCATATCAGTCATAACTAAAGAAGCTGGCATTAACTCCATACGGACTTTATAAATTATTACTATCCCTGTTATTAATATTCTCTTGTATTAATAAGTTCTGCTGCTGTTTCTGCAGGATATACTCCCTCTTCTACGTATTGTAATTTTTCTACCTGTTCACCTTTTTCTAACTTCTGAATAATTTCAGCAACCCTGGGTCCGTGAAGAGGGTTACATTCTACAGAAACATTCATATCTCCGGCTATCATAGCTTCAAATGCAGCCTTAACAGCATCAAATGAAACTATAATAATATCTTTTCCGGGTACTTTACCTGCTGCTTTAATGGCATCGATTGCACCAAATGCCATATTGTCATTTTCAGCAATTACAACATCAATATCATCATAGGATTTAAGGAAAGATTCCATAACTTCCTGACCTTTTGACTGAGTAAATTCTCCTGTTTGTCTGTCTAACATAACCCAATTAGGATGTTCTTTCATTTTTTCTGCAAAACCTTCGGTACGCCCGATCTGTGCGGAGGAACCGATGGTTCCCTGAAGGGTTACAATATTAATTGTCTCTTCACTTCTTCCCTGTTTCTCAAGGTACTCTGCCAACCAGTCGGCTGCGTCATACCCTTCCTGCTTGAAGTTAGAACCTACCCAGCAGGTAAATAAACTGTCATCGGAAACATTAATCATACGGTCAACTATAATTACAGGAATTCCGGCTTCCTTTGCCTCACCAAGGACTGTTTCCCAGCCGGTTTCCACAACCGGGGCGATAACTATGTAATCTACGTCCTGCTGAATAAAGTTACGGATTGCTTTTATCTGATTTTCCTGTTTTTGCTGAGCATCGTCAAACAGTAACTTATATCCGGCTTCTTCTGTAAATGTCGACTGGAATGATTTTGTATTGGCTGTACGCCAGTCAGATTCGGCACCAACTTGTGAAAAACCTACTACAATCAGATCTCCCTCATCTTTAGAAGAAGCATCTTTTCCTGAGGTTTGAGTATTCGTATCTTTCTTACCGCATCCTATGAAAGTGAGTCCAAGTGCAAGAATTAAAAGAAGAACCAACAACTGTTTCATTCTTTTCATTTTCGTTCCCCCATCCTTATTTTTATCATCACCAATACATCTCTAATGCAATAATATTTTTACACATATTAGGAATAAATGCGATTAATATTCTTATGAGAAAAGGTTGATATTTTAAGCATTATTTATTCTCTTTAATTCAAATGTTTATTTTTTTTTGATATACTTATAAAATTTTTTGCTTAATTATCTTCTTTAATAACTTTAGGCAAGCACACAGTTACTTCTGTTCCGACTTCATAAGTACTTTGCAAGGATAAACCGTAATCCGGGCCAAAAATCATTCTGATACGTTCATTTACATTGTATAAACCATAGGACTCTTTTTCATTCTCCGATTTCCTCTGCATACTTTCTAATACTTGCTTAAGCCTATCGGGAGTCATTCCTAAACCGTTGTCAGTAACTTTGATAATAACCTTATCGTTTTCCATTCTGCCTATTAACTTAATCTTACCCTTTGTCCTTTTATTTTTTATACCGTGATATAAAGCATTTTCAACAAGGGGCTGCAAAGTTATTTTGGGAATTCTGCATAAGGATAATTCCTTTGGAAGATCAATCTCGTACTCAAGGATATCCCCATATCTTATCTTCTGGATTTGCAGATAGCTGCATACATGAGTTTCTTCATCTTTTAACGTAACCAAATCCTTGCCTTTGCTAAGTGAAGTCCTGAAATATTTCGAAAGGGAACCAACCACCTCTACTACATCATCCTGCTTGCCTGATTCTGCTAACCAGATAATAGTATCAAGGGTATTATAAAGGAAGTGGGGGTTTATTTGCTCCTGAAGCAGTTTTATTTCCGTTTCCCTAAGATTACTTTGTTCTTTCTTAACAGTTTCAATTAAATCACTAAGCTTTTCTATCATTATATTTAAAGAATCGCTAAGTATTTTAAGTTCAGCTCCGTTTTTTATGTGGGAACGGACCGTCAAATCTCCCTGGGCTACCTGATTTGTAATAAAGCTTAATTCTTTAACAGGTCTTGAAATACTGTTGGATATGAAAATAGCAATAAATAAACCAACTAAAATCATTGCTATTACCATGATTACCATAAGTTCCATGTTCTTTAACATTTCAACTTCCATTGCAGCCCGGACATTTTCCATTTCCATAGTTTCATAATATATGTACTCTAAGATGGTATCCTGTATTAAAGACGTAACTACATGAATGTCATTATAAAGAATAGTGATATTTTCATCGTAATGGCCGGTCTCTTTCAGATTATCTTCTATTTTACGGACATGTTTTTTTAGATTAAGCAAATATTTTTGGATAGCTTGTGCTCTTTCCACATTTCCTTTTGACCAGGATGAAGCCTGTAATTTTTCTGCTATTGCTTGCGCTTCTTCGATGTCCTTATAGGGGTCCTCATCATAGAATTCTTTACTTCCGATAATAATACGGTACATTTTATAGTCGAAGTCTTTTTTGAAATCAATACTAAAACTGCTGGCTATGGTGGCACTTTTTATAATTTCGTTATATTCCTGATTGTATTTGACTGTAGTGGTAAAAAACATAAAAAAAACAGTACAAAAGATTAATAAAACAATAGAATAATATAAGCTGATTTTTACATTCAGCCTTAAATTTGAGAACTTCTTTTTTAAGAATTGAAACACCCCGAGTCCTCCCTTTTCTTAATGCTGTTACGGTATTGCTTGGGCGAACAATTAAATGTCTTCTTAAAAAGATAGGAAAAATAGTGAGGATCCTTATATCCTACGGCATAGCCGATCTCTGAAGTCTTCATGTCGGTAAATTTGAGCAGTTCTTTAGCTTTATTCATCCTTAAATCTGTTAAATATTTTATGAAGGTTTGACCTGTTTTTTGGGAAAATACTGCGCTGAAATGACTGGGAGTAACATATACACTGGCAGCCACCTGATTTAGAGATAAGTCTTCCCTGCAGAAATTTTCTTGAATGTAGATTTTAGCTTTGCTTACAATGTCATTGTACTCCTTTGTTGTTATATTGTCTCTTAACTCAATAGCTTTTTCTAAAATTCGTTTTATGTAGTCTTTTGTATTATTAAAATCAGTTATAAGCCGGCTATACTGATTCTCATTATGAAGGGGCTTTTCCAGTTCATAATCTTCAATACCTATTTCCTTGCAAAAACCGGCAACAATAGAATACATATCAATCACAACGTATTGCCTAAACAAAATAGAATTACGGTTTTCACTGCCAATGGACTGCAAATATTCGTCTACAAAGTTGCTTACATCTTCTTTACTGCCGGATTTTAAGAAGATTTCTACTTTACGTTTATCTAGCTTTACTATATTATCCATATTTAAACGGTTTGTCCGTCTAAGCAGTTCCCTGGTTTTAGAAATAGCACTGCTATCCAAAATCAGATTTTCTTCCCAGATATACCGGTAAGAAAATGCCCTGCTTGCTTCATGATAGCTACGGCTTAACTCGCCCAACCTGTTAACCGCAACCCCTATACCTCCAAAATAAGAAATTCCTTTATAATTATCCATAATCTCCCGTATACGGTTTATGTAATACTCCTGCTTTCTTTGCAAATCTTCCAAACTGTTTCCCTTCAAAAGTAAAGCCATTCCGTCCATAAATAAATCAAATTTAATTATATCTTCACTAATGTCAAATAATTGCTTCAGTTCCCGGTTAACAGCATTTAGTTGCATGGTTTCACGATGATTTTTTCGTGTATGGTCTATGGTAAACAAAATAATATTATAAACAACCGCGCTTAATTTGAGATTCAATTCATTGCCCCGTTCAAGTATGCTGCCAAGCGGCTGGCTGTTATTAACCAAATCATAAAAAATCCGTCTTTTCTCATCTTCTTCATATTCCTGAATTTCTTTTTTAAACCGTTCTATATTAGCCTTTTCTCTCCGCTCATTTAAAATATTCTCTTTGACCTTAAGTAAAGATTTCATAAGTTCAGTACCATTAATAGGCTTTAATAAGTACTCTGTCACTCCGATATTAATAGCTTCTTTCGCATATTCAAATTCCCCGTATCCGCTTAAAATAATTATTTTTATCCAAGGCATTTCTTTTTTTATTAACCTGCTAAGTTCCAGCCCATCCATAAAAGGCATACGGATATCTGTAATCACAATATCCGGTTTATGTTTCTGAATCAGAGGGTAAGCAAGTTCCCCGTCACTGGCTTCCCCACAGAAAATAAAATCATTTTCTTCCCAATTTAATGTATTACGTATTCCCTCTCTAACCACTACCTCATCTTCAACTAAAAAAATTTTTAACAAAGGTAACACCCCCAAATTATCGGACTTTCTCATCAACTAAATTTATTCTACCATACCCCAGCCGGAAATAAAAACAAGGAATTTGAATTATTTTCCTTCCGTTTATAAAATAAAAAGTTTGCAGAATAAATTTAAAATAAAAATAGCCTGCATTCTTTAAAGATGCAGGCTACTTTACTACCGCCAATACTCTATTTTAAATACTTCCCCTATATTTAAACCTTAATTTATACCGATCCGGCATCTGTTTTTCACTCCCGAACCATATCCGGATTAACAGTCACCTGTCACTCAGACTAAAAGTATCATAGATTATGCCTGGTATAATTTTACCTAAGGCAAATATTTTGATTAATCCGTAAATTTTATCATGAATCATGCTCCTTACCTGTGGGGTGAAATCCTAAAATATAGGCAGGAATTCGGTTTATAGGTTTTTTTATCAGGGAGTTATAGCTTTTTTCCACCTCTCTGTAAACCATAAGTTTATTTTCAAGAATTTTCAATGCTGCCGCGTCATTTTCACCGCCTCGCTCCTGCATATATAATTTGCGATGCATTTCTACTTGCTCCCTGATTAACTCAAGGCTCTTTCGCCTGGCTGACAGCTCATTGAAACTGCCTGCAAACCACAGTGTAACAAAGGCAGAAATAAAAATTCCTGCTATAAACCAGCCTAATGAGACTGATGTCATATAAAATCACCCCTTATTTGAGCTTATATAATACAATCATAATACTGATAAATTTATCAGCCTTATAATCACTTGAAACCGATTCGTAAAAATATATTTACTCTGTAATAACAGGATAAATACACATTGGCATTATTAAGATTATCAATCAATCTTAATGTATCTCGACTATTTCAATATCATTTTCAAGCGCTAAATCAATATACTTATCATCACAATTGACCAAAGGTTTTGATATATTTTTAAGATTAATTGAAGCTATGTATCCAAGGCGTCCATTATTTAACAGAACTTCTCTGTCACAATAGTAGTTGATCATATGCATAACAAAAATCCTGCAGATTTCCTGATCCAAACCAATACTGTTCTCCATAATTTCCTGAATTGCCTGCAAGGGAAAGTATTTTTTTCCGTATGCTTTATCTGAAGTTATAGCATCATACGTGTCAGCTACTGCAATAATCCTGCTAATCAAATTAATATTCTCTCCTTTAAGTCCTATAGGATAACCTGAACCGTCCATTCTTTCGTGATGAAATAAGACCCCACTTAATACTTCCTTACCAAATTTTCCTGTGCTGTGTAATATTTTATAACCGGTGACAGGATGTGCCTTTAATTTTTCTGCTTCTGCCAATGTTAATTCCTCAGGCTTGTTTAACAAACTGTCTTTAATCTTTGCTTTCCCTATATCAAGTAAAAGCGCCGCCTTCACCAAATTTGACAGTTTTGTCTCTATTAAATCAAGCCATATCCCTATAACAAAAGAAATAAAAGCCACATTTACGGGATGAGAAATTAAATAAGGGTATTTGTCCTTAAAGTTGTTCAGCAATATTAAAATGTTCGCATCCTCATTACGATACTTACATATTTGGGCTGATATTGTATCTATAGGATCCAGATACAGTTTCCTGCCAAATCTGATATCTTCCACTACGTTTTGCGATATTTTTATCGCCTGACAATATGTCCCCTCCAAACTTAACATAACATCCTCCTTTTTCACAAATACTCTATTTATATCAGCCACCCCTTTTTATATTGATCAAATCGTGCGTTTGGGTAAACTTTTTTATAAATTTAATTATTCCTTTTTAGATCCTGTATTGGTATATTTTAATTTCTGACTTAATATGGTTATGCTTTGTATATTATCACTTTTTTTATAAAAGAACCGTTTACCGCATGAATCGTATCTCTGTCCGCACGAATCGTATATATAAACCAAATTTAGCCAGGGTTTCAACTATTTTACCTTTAGCAGCTTTTAAAGCTATATACAATAATTTACTAACAAATTGATTATCTCCTATTGCCTCTGCAAGATTTACCACAAATTTAAAGATTTAATATTCCGCTTCCCTTAATCTCTCAACTAATGATGATTTGATAACAGTACGATACATTTTTTCGGGTGTTATTATGCAAACCGCCAAAATCGTAAGACTGGCCAGAAAAACAGGTATAAACGGATAGCTAAATATTGCATAAGTGGCTTGTTTTCTAAATAAATTAAAAATCCCTACGGTAACGGCACTTCCTGCCGTAAAAACTAAAATTAGAATTAATGTTGCATACCAAAGTCCTTCGTATATTAACATTTTTCTGACCTGTCTTCGGCTCATTCCCACACATTCAAGATTTGCCAGTTCTTGCCTCCGTACTGTGATACCTACTGACATTACATTTATAAAATTGAGAATGCCAACAAAAGCAAGAATTAATGAAATACCTCCCCCAAGGATATACATTATTATTTTGCCTTCGCGTAATTCTTCTCTTGCTTCAGCCTTTGACCTGCGCGATATTTCATAATCCTTGTCCGTTAATTGCTTTATAGTTTCAAGAGTTTGCTTTTCATATTCTTTTGCCACATCAATACAAATTTTATATATTACAGGTTCTTCATATATGGAATCCATTAAAGCATTTGACACAAAAACGGTAGGAGCCGCACTAAAACCTACTCTTTCAAAAAACAGAGGCACATAACCTCCAACCGGAACCTTCACAGGTTTTCCTTCCGTTTCTTTATGCATCTTTGTTTCATCGGTATTTTTTATCGGGTAAATAGTCAGTTCATCAACATTTTCAAACAGTTCCGGAGTATCGGTGGAAATCAGGGCTATTTCTCCCCTGTCAAATGCATCAATATCTATAGGGTTTCCCGAAGAATAATCCAGACTAGCAAGAGCTTCCTTATCTATACCCACCAAAATTCCCGAGAAGTTATCTTTCAGGTAATCTTCGCCCAGTCCTTCGCCTCCATATTTTTTAATGTACATGTCTGCATATTTACCAAAGTCCTTTTGCGTATAATCAAGCCGCATCCATTCCCGGCTTGTTATGCGCAAACTTTCAAATCCGGATAAAGTTTTTATTTTTTCAATAAATGAGGAGTCAAATTTTTGCTTTGGTTCTAAACCACCGGAAACAGTGTTATTTATCAGCACGATATCACTTTCCAAATAGGAATCAACATAATTATCCGTATCCATGCTTGTTATAAGGGTTGTTACGCAAGTAAATGTTGTCATTCCCAAAAACAGGCTTATTATGACTATCGCTGCCCTCTTACCGTCTCTGAAAATATTACGGAATGCCATTTTGAACGGTTTTCCGTTGGCAAACGAAAATATCCTTCCCGGATAAATCCGTTCCGGACGAACCATTCTTTTCTTAATCTTTAGCTTTACACCGATATACTTCACCGCTTCTATCGGAGTAATACCCGCAGCTTTTTTGGCAGGTTTGAAGGCTCCGAGTAAAGCTGTAAGCAGGGCAAAAAGCGCTGCTCCTATATAAATTATGGGAGAAAAGGATATGACAGTCCCCGTTTTTGTGTCTTCATATATTGAAAGAGCCATGGGAACGGCAGCAAAAGAGACAAGAAATGCTGCCGTTTCTCCGACCGGAATGCCTATTATACATAACTTAAGGATCTGTCCTGTGACAATCCGTTTAATTTGCCTTGGCGTTGTTCCGATGGTTTTAAGCAGGCCATAAAAACGTATATCCCGTGAAACCGAGATATAAAGTACATTATATATCAAAAGATAGCCCGTCAAAATCAGAAATATAACAATACAGGATAATGCCAGTATGGAGTTTTTTATAGTCGAGGCATCCACATTATAAACCGGAACAGGCTTTACATTCTGGTTTTCGGATAAATTCAAATCTGAAACTAACAGATCACAATACTCAGAAACTTTCTTTGAATTATCAAAAACCACCGATGCGGCACCGTCGGTTTCGGCTGTTTTACCAAGCCTTTTAGAAAACTCTTCCGATACCAAAATAAAATCTATATTACCGGACCTGATATGCATATAACTGGTAAACCACCCGGACAAACTAAATATTTTATCAACCGGTAAACCATCATTTACATTTTTGTCATGATAAGTGAGAGGTATTTCCATGCCTATCTTTGGATTATCAACACCCATTTTTTCAAGTACCCATAACGGAACCATGATTTCATTTTCTTTCTGCGGATAGGTTCCGACTATATTTGTATAAGCAGGGGCGCGCAAATTCTCCCATTCGGTAGTATCAAAGTAATGTAGTGTTAAGCTCATATCGCCCATTTGCGGTGTGTTTTTTACTGTGGCAACATAATTTCCTGTACCGACTTCTTTTACGTAACTTAACTTTTTAAGTTTTTCCACTTGTATATCGGTAGGCCGAGTTATTGCCGCATGGGCTAAAGTCCCCATAAGGCGGGTTTCATGCATTTTCATTGTTTCCATAATACTCATACCGATGCTGAAAACTGAAGCAATGAGCAGTGTCGTAAGAGCAATAGCTGTCGTGATAAAAAAATTTCTTTTTTTATTTGATTTTAGGCTTCTGTTTATGATTTTTTTAATAACAGCTTTGTTGTTATTTTTCATTTATGCCCCGTCCTTCCCCAACAATTTTACCATCCTCTATACGGACAATGCGGTCCGAAAGCTGGGCAATGTGTTCGTTATGGGTAATCATAACAATAGTCTGGTGGAATTTGGCAGATGTCATCTTAAGAACTCCCAGTACATCCTGGCTGGTTTTCGTATCCAGGTTACCGGTAGGCTCGTCCGCCAGTAATATTGACGGTTTAGTCGCAAGAGCACGGGCAATGGCTACCCGCTGCTGCTGGCCGCCTGATAACATATTTGGAAGACTGTTTCGCTTCTCTTTAAGCCCCAGCAGATCAATTATTTCATCTATGAATGCTTTGTCCGGCCGGTTGCCGTCAAGTTCAATCGGAAGCACAATATTTTCATATACGCTTAAAATAGGAACCAGATTAAAACTCTGAAATACAAATCCGACATTTCGCCTTCTGAATATGGTAAGTTCCTCATCCGACATTTTATCAAGTTCATGTCCGTCAACTGTTACTTTGCCCTCTGTCGGTTTATCAAGACCTCCCAACATATGAAGAAGCGTACTCTTTCCCGACCCGGATGCTCCAACTACCGTAACGAATTCTCCGGCTTCCACCTCCAGATCGACACCGTCCAAGGCCCGGACAATATTCGGTTCTTCTCCATAATATTTTTTTAGTCCCTGTGCAGACAAAATCGGCATTTTATCTCCCCTTCCGAATCCTGTTCATGCTGAACCAGATTTTTTTAAAGTTAAATAATATCTACGGCTTTATATAATACAGGGCAATTCTTACAGGGTCATGACAAAGATATACTTATTTCTTACAGTTTTGTAAGAAAATTGAGAAAGTCGTATATTGTCCCGGCCTGGAGTCTGCATATATATATCCGCCTTGTTTTTGCAGGATTAAATTTGCCAGATAAAGCCCCAGCCCTACGCCATCCGTGTCTTTTGCGTTTCTTCCCCTGTAAAAACGCTTAAATATGGAATTAAGTTCGTCGGGATAAATGCCGATGCCATTGTCGGTTATAATTATTTTTGTGTAGACAGGAAGAGTTTCCACAGATATATAAATTTCACTGTCAGGTGGGGAATATTTGATTGCATTATCCAGAATATTTGTTATAGCCTCACTTGTCCATTTACGGTCATGTAACAGGGAAATATCCTCAAATTCTGCCGTTTTAACAGATATGTTTTTCCTTGATGCCTCCATATAAACGGTATTGATACTGTCTGAAATGGTTTTCTTGATTTTTGCAGGAACGGGATTTAGTTCTATTACTCCCGCTTCCAGCCTTGATATCTTAACCAGGCAGTCCATCATCCATTGAAGCTTTTCTGTTCCCGTTTTTATACGGGATAAAAATTCCTGTCTTTCAATTTCGGTTATGTTGCCTTCAAGAAGCAAGTCTGTATACATGGCTATACTTGACAGTGGTGTTTTCATCTGATGAGCCATATCTGAAATGTACCTTTGTATAATCTCTTTCTCCTGCCTGGTTTTTTCAATATCCATTGTACTTGTCTTTAAAATTCTTACAGCTTTATGCGTTAATTTTGATAAGCGGCTTTCTTTTGCCGTTTCCGACAAATTGTCATATTTTCCTGCCATCATACTGTCAAAAACCATGTCAATGGCATCATACGTTCTTTTTACATACAGATAACATAATAAAGCGGTCAGGCCACATAATAATACACTTACAACAGATATAACTATTAGTGCCATTTTTAAGCCTCCCCGTTCCAGATATACCCTATGCCGTGTACGGTTTTTATGGTTCTAGGATTTTTAGGGTCATCTTCAATCTTTGCCCGCAAACGGCTGATATTAACCGGCAGGGTATTATCGTCCACAAAATTTCCGTCCTTATCCCATAGAGCAGAGATAATTTGATCTTTTGAAAGGACTTGTCCGGCGTTTTTCATTAAGTATGAAAGCAATCTGAGTTCCGTAGCGCTGACCAAAATTTCCTTATCATCCCGGTAAAATTTGCATGTATCCATGTCAAGTTTGTATTTGCCTGAAATAATTACATTCCCTTTTCCCGCTTCCGTCCGGCGCATCAGGGCTTCAACCCTTGCCCGTAATACGGAGAGTGAAAACGGCTTGGTAATATAATCGTCAGCGCCTGCCATAAGACCGGATACTTCGTCCGTTTCCAAATCACATACTGTAAGCATAATAATGGGAACGTTTGAATAAGTCCTGATATCTTTGCAAAAATCAAGCCCGCTTCCGTCCGGCAGCATCAGATCCAATATTATCAGATCAACCTTATGTTGTTTTATCAGTCTTTTTCCTTCATTTATAGATTTTGCCGAAAGAATCTGATAGCCGTCTTTCTCAAAAATAAATCCTATTCCACGGTTTAAATGTTCATCATCTTCCAATATCAGAATCGTTTTTTTCATTATGTACCTCCGTTATCAGTAAAATTTTATATAATAACCGAGATCTAATTACTAAAGAATCTAAACATATTATAATAAAAGATACCAAATCTGCTTTTGTTTAACAATATAACAACTTACAATTTATACTATTTATTTCAAAAAATTAATTTTGTGGTATAATTATAGCGAGTAATATACATTTATTTCTAAATATCATTAATTAATGTATAAATTTACTATAATTAGAAAGGAGATTGCCTTGGATAGTATTGTTATTGTTGATGACGAAAAAGATATTGCAGATTTAATATCTTTATATATTGAAAATGCCGGATATAAACCTATTGTCTTTTATAATTCCCGGGAAGCTGAAAAGTATTTGGATAATAATATACCGTCTGCTTTAATATTGGATATAATGATGCCTGAAATTGACGGTTTATCCGTTTTAAAAAAGTTAAGAGAAAATCATAATTATCCTATAATTCTGCTTACTGCAAAAACCGGCCAGGCCGATGTACTAAAAGGCCTGTATTCAGGGGCAGACGATTATATTAAAAAGCCCTTCGATCCTCTGGAACTTATTGCCAGACTCAATGTTCATCTAAGAAAAGTCCCTAAGCAAATATCAAATGAGATTACTTACAGAAATGTAAGTTTAAATAAAGCAAAACATGAGTGCAAATTAAACAATATAGACCTCCAGCTTACACCGATAGAGTTTAAGATAATGGAAATCTTGATGGAGCAGGTAGGAAGTGTGGTCAGTTCTGAAGAAATTTTTAAAAAAGTTTGGAAAGAGGATTATTTTGAAAAAGACTCTAACACTGTCAGTGTACATATTAGAAATATAAGATATAAAATGAATAAAATATCAAAAAACACCGATATAATAAAAACTATATGGGGAGTAGGATATAAAATTGAATAGTAAAATTTTTTGGATAAAAAAGGCAGTAAAAGCAATAACGGTTGTTTTAATAATTTCCTTTATTCTATTAATTATAAAATATTTCTTCTCTATAAAAATAGGTGATTTATTTGTTGACCTTTTTATGTCAGATGTAGAATTACCGGATAATATCCCATTAAGCAGGGGTACTCTGTTATGGCCTAAATTAAAAACAGCTATAATAATTTCCCTCATTTTCATAGTATTATCGGCAATTTTTATATATATTTATACGGGATATCAGGTTGAGAAAAAAACAAAAGATAGGGTTGAAAAAGACTGTTCCAAAGTATTGGCTGAAATTATAAGATCCAACGAACTTCCAAATGATTATGATAAAATTCGCGATTACAATATCTTTTTTAATACTCTTAAAATATTTTTCAGTAAATATTATCGCATAGAAGATGAAATAGAAAAAAATAAAATTAAAGACGAACTTATAACTAATTTTACACACGATATAAAAACTCCCTTAACATCAGTTATTGGATATTTAAACTTACTTGATACAGATACGGATTTATCGGAAAAATCCAAAAATAAATATATTAAAATAGCTCTTTTGAAAGCTTTATATTTGGAAAAGCTGTTGGATGATTTGTTTTATCTGACCAAATATGATTCAGATTATAATAACAAATTAAAAGAACAAGTCAATCTCGCAATACTTCTTAATCAACTAAAAGATGAATTTTATCCGCAGCTGACAGATAAAAATATGGATATTAATCTACTTATAGAAAAAGATGTGTATATAATTACATTTGTTGAAGAATTTTCCAAAGCTCTAGGAAATATTATAAAAAATGCCATAAATTACGGATACGAAAATTCCAGTATCACATTGGAAGCATTAATTAAGGACAATATGTTAACTCTTAATATTTCTAATTATACCGATGAATTAACAAAAAACGAATTGTCATTAATTTTTGAAAGGTTTTACAGAGGCAAGAACTCAAGATCATCAAGTCAAGAAGGGTCAGGTTTAGGACTAGCGATCGCAAAAAAAATAATTACAGATTTAGGCGGTAATATTAAGGCACACAGTAATAACAATCAATTTACTGTTTCAATTAGCCTGCCTAATATAGTAAATGAAAAAACCGATATAAAATCTTAAGAAAATCTTCATATTTTCTTGCAATAATATACATAAATTACAATTCCGTATTTAGTACACTATATCAAAGTACTAAATACGGATTTTTATATAAAGGGGGGAATATTCTTGATAGATAATATAATAGAAAAAATAGAATCTGTTATACATTGCACCAACTTTTCCAGATTGGGCAGATGCTTTAGAACCAGAAAAAATTATTATTTTTATGACTTAGGTACAGGAAAAGTCTTTCAAGTAAATAAAGTAACATTTGATATATTAAATAACATGTTAAATTATAATGGTTTTTCTCATATAGACGAAATTAATTACTCAGAATCGGAAAAAATGTCAGCTCTAGAAGAATTATATGATGTAATTATAAAAGAAAATATATTACAAGCTCCTGAACTAACAGAATTTATCGGGCCTCAAATTAGTGAACTAGATGAATTCCTTAGATCAAAAAGAAAACAAATAACTCTGGAATTAACAGAAAAATGTAATATGAGATGTAAATATTGTATATATCATGAAAACCAAGGTGGATACAGAAGATTTGGAAATGCAGACATGACATTTGACATTGCTAAGAAGGCTATAGATGACCTTGTTATAAATAGTGGAGAAGAGACAATACATGTTACATTTTACGGTGGTGAGCCATTACTAAAATTTAATTTGATAAAAAATTGTATTGATTATTGCAAAAATTTTAAAGATAAGAAAATATCATATGCAATAACAACAAATTGTACATTAGTAACTAAAGAAATTGCAGAATATTTTTCAAAGTTAAAAAATCTTCATATCACAGCTAGTTTAGACGGCCCTAAAGATATTAATGATAAATATAGAGTATATATTAACGGAAAAGGTACATTTAAAGATGCAATAGCCGGCTTAAAATTGCTTGTTGATATGTGCAGACATGAAAATTCTATAACATTTGGAATCAACTGTGTATTACCAGAGCACGATATTAGCACACTTGAAAAAATTGATAACTTCTTCTCGAGTTTGGAATGGTTGCCTGAGAATGTGATATTCACATCATCGTTTGTTTCAAGTGGAGAAAGAGAAATGGATTATATGGGTGTTGATAGTGAAATTGAAAAAGAAATCATGGAAAATAGCAAAAAAATTAAAGGATATTTTGATCCTTTGTATGAATGGGCAACTAGTGATATCAATAAAAGTGAATTTGCATTTAGAAATATAGCAAAAGATAACATAATAAAAGATTTGGCGTTGATCCACAAAAGGCATCTCTTTCATCATCCAATGAAATTTTATTATATGAATGGTTGTTGTGTTCCCGGTGCCAGACGAGTTTATGTAACAGCTAAAGGCGAATATCTTATTTGCGAAAAATTAGGGGAAGCCCCATCTATAGGAGATGTTTATTCCGGTTTAGATATAGAAAAAATAAAAAAACATTATGTTAACGACTATTGTAATGAGGCACTAAAATATTGCAAAGACTGCTGGGCAATACATTTGTGCGGAATGTGTTATATGAACTGCTATGATAAAAATGGAATTCATATTAGCTATAGGCACAGCCATTGTATAATGAACAGAATTTATATTGAAAAAAACTTATCACTTTACCATGAGTTACTTGAAAATAATCCAAAAATAATTGAAGGATTAAATGATTATGTTTTTACATAAATGTTTAAACATAAAGCAATAAATTTATATTATGAAGGAGGTGTAAAAATGAAACTAATTAACCCTTTAGGCAGAACCCCTGCAAGCAGCTTGTTTGAAGGAAATGAAATTCTTCCTATGGCTTGTATGTGTTCTACCGAGACAGCTTTTGTTACTACAAGGGGCGATGACAGTTGTTTCAAATGTGGCTGTTCATGTTCATCAACTACATACAGCGCAGGTAATTCTCAAGCAGCTTTTTGGACAATTAGAAAGTCTGGCTCAATTGAGTAACGTAATTATGTTATTATGTAAGGAAAAAGAGTTCATAAGCAAACATTTAACTCATGAACTCTTTTACAAAGTATATCCGGAGGAAATAAATGAATGTAATGTATATAAATAACATATCCATGAATTACGGGAAAATAAAGGCTTTGAATAATATTAATTTAACAATAAGTAAAGGATTATACGGTTTACTGGGTGAAAATGGTGCAGGAAAAAGCTCATTAATCCGAATAATTACGGGCAGGCAAAAGCCAACAAACGGAGAAGTTATTTTTAATAATGCTTCAGTAAAAAGAAACAAAGAATTCCATCAGGCTTTGGGGTATATGCCGCAAAATTTTAAAGCCCCGGAAGATATGAGATGTTATGAATATCTTACTTATGTAGGAATGTATAAAGGCCTGTCTATGAATCAAATAAACGAAAATATTGATTGGCTGGTCAATATTTTAAATTTAAATGATCATATCAATAAAAAAATAAAGAATCTTTCAGGCGGAACATTGCGGCGGCTCGGTATCGCACAAGCTTTTATAAATCAACCAAGCTTTGTAATTTTAGATGAGCCCACTGCCGGATTAGATATTACTGAAAGAAGAAATTTTCGGGATTTTGTATCACGTTACAGCGAGAAAAACACTGTTATTATATCAACACATATTGTTTCCGATATAGAGTATATTGCAAGCGATCTGATACTTTTAAAAAAAGGTAACGTAATATCAAACGGAAAATATAAAGACCAACTGAACGAAATACAGGGAATGGTCTGGGAATGCAAGGACAGGGAAGATAAAATATTAAGTTTAAGAAAACTAGTTGAGAATTATGGTGGCATTATCACTAATTATAAAGGCGAAGATCCAATGGAAAATCAGCTCAGATATATTAGCAGTATCAAATTGAGTGATACATCAGTAAGTGCAATTCCAAATTTAAATGATTATTATCTTTGGAAAATGTGGAGGCAGCAATGAAATTTATAAAAATATTTAAATTGGAATTATGCTATTTTTTTAAGAAAAAAATTAACTTCATTATTTTAATTCTTGCTGTTGTAGCAGGCTCTTTAACCGGCTATTTCTTCTTAAGGGGAATTATGGCTGATAAGATAACAGAAACCGGTGACGTAGAAATAATTAAAGGAAAAGAAGCAATTAAATTGACTGCAGAATATAATCGGGCATTTGAAGGGGAAGTTACTGTAGAAAAACTTCAGAAAGCCCGAGAAATATATATCAATCATTATGACTTTATTAAGGAAAAATTAATATATACCTGCGAACTTTTTGAAGCTACTCCTTTATTAGGTATTATGCAAGGACTTACCTTCCCTCCCAAAGGAGATATGATCATTATTCCTTGGAACTCCCATATTCCGCCTACTGAATATGCCGACCAATATTATTCATTAAGAAAAAAAATGATCCAAAAATATATAGATGCACTAAGTGACAAAAAAATTGGCAGGAAAATTGCAGATATGGAAGACAAAATAAAAAAGCCATTTGTTTATTATGAGAACTATGATAATTGGGGCGATTCAATCGAATGGCTGACTATGCTTATAATTTTAATAACCGTTATGGTTATTATAGTTTCTTCTACGGCATTTTCAGAAACCGTTGAAAATGGTACTAAAGATATTATATCAATTACAATAGAGGGAGAAAGAAAGTTTCCGTTAGCAAGATCCCTTTCTTTGTTTATCTTAAATACATTACTTTATATTATTCCTATATCAATCTACTTAATTTCAATTTATGTTTCATTAGGCGGAAAAGGACTTCAAACAAGTTTACAGGTTAATACCCCATTTTCTCCTGCCAATTATACGTTGGGAAAAGCTATGCTATTAGAAGTAACAGGAGGTTATATTGGGGTAATCGCAATAGGATTTCTTAGTCTTCTTATTTCTTCTATTTCAAAGAAAAGTGGTACGTCAATAATAATTTCAGTAGGAATGTTTTTAATATATATGATTATGGAGATTTTTATAAGACCTCAGGGCAAATTTATGAACTTATTAGTGTCGTTATTTCCTGCAGGAATTAGTCAAATATTTTATAATATTTTTTCATACAGATTTGTTAATATTGCCGGTTTTGCTGTATGGTTGCCATATTTAATGATACCGGCAGGAATTTTTCAAATTTTCTTTTATTGGTACATTTCGATAAAAATGTATCGATTGTACAAATAGGAGTCGGATATAAACATGAAAAAACTATTACCGGAGCCTTGAAAACTGCATATGATTACTCTAAAATACTGTCTATTTTAAATACTTACATTATTTTTCATTACTATTAGCAAAAGCAATATATTCAAATATTATAATCATATTTAAAAAATGCTCTGTATCCGGTGATTTCATGTTTTAATGTTTATAATCACACCTGACACAGAGCATTATTTTACTTATATTTTTGATTATTCTTCTTAAAACCCTCTTTAATAACGGCTGATATCAATATTTATTATGCCATTAATAATATCTGATAAGACATAACTTTTCTCATGAGCATTTCATTCATTTTTTCTGAATTTCCGTCAATTATAATGTATCAGTATTTTTGTGTCCTTACCTTCTTCCATAAAGTAAGGTAATTTCTTTTATTTTCATTAACAATTCATCCGTTATTTCCCCTTCCAAAAGCCTCCATCTCCAGTTTGAGCCTACGGTGGAAGGGATATTGATCCGGCCTTCGCTTCCAAGTCCCAGATAGTCCTGTATCGGTATTATACATATATCAGCCACACTCTGCATGGCAAGCCGTATAAAATCCCAATGTATATTGTCCGGATTTTTACCGTCATTATTCAGGTATCTTAGTGCATAATTTCTGTCTTCCTGAGGAATGCTGCTAAACCATCCCTTAATTGTATCGTTATCATGGGTTCCTGTATATACCACACAGTTTCTGTCATAATTATGAGGCAGGTAGTCACTTTCTTCCCTGGAATCAAAGGCAAATTCAAGAACTTTCATACCGGGATACCGGGTTTTCTCAAGAAGTTTTCTTGTACTTTCCGTAATGAAACCTAAATCTTCTGCTATAATATTTAATTTCCCCAGCTGTCTTTCTAACGCTTCAAAAAAGTCATAACCCGGTCCCTTTTCCCAGTGCCCGTTCACTGCCGTTTTCTCGCCGAACGGTATAGAATAATATTCATCAAAACCCTTAAAATGATCTATTCTTACCACATCATACAGTTTAAAACTGTAAGCTATCCTTTTTATCCACCATTCATATCCGGTTTTCTTATGATATCCCCAATTATACAAGGGATTTCCCCATAACTGTCCTGTAGGTGCAAATGCATCCGGAGGACAGCCGGCTACGGCTATAGGGTTGCAATCTTCGTCCAGTTGAAACAGTTCGGGATTAGCCCATGTATCCGCGCTGTCAAATGCCACATATATCGGAATATCTCCAATAATCTTTATTCCGTTATTGTTGGCATATGTTTTTAAACTGCTCCATTGACTGCTGAATAAAAATTGAATAAATTTGTGATATTCAATATCGTCTTTTAGCTTTTCCTTGTATTTTTTTAAGCCTTCCGGCTTTCTTAATCTGATATCCTCTTCCCATTCTATGAAGCTCTTTCCGCCAAAATGGTCTTTTATTGCCATATATAAGGCATAATCATCAAGCCAATAGGCATTTTCCGAAGCAAATTCATAAAACTTAATGTTTTTGTCTATGTTACTTCTTTGATAAGCTTTTCTTAAAAGAGCAAATCGGTATTTATATAATTTACCGTAATCTATATACCTCGGATCATCTCCAAAATCACATTCTTCGCATTCTTCCGTGGTTAACAAGCCTTCTTCTGTCAATTTTTCCAAATCAATAAAGTAAGGATTTCCGGCAAAAGTCGAAAATAACTGATATGGAGAATCTCCAAAACCGGTAGGTCCAATGGGCAGGATTTGCCAATATTTCTGACCGGCCATTCTTAACTGATCAATAAATTTATATGCACTTTTTGAAAAGGCACCTATTCCATATTTTGAAGGCAAACTGGCAACAGGTAATAGTATGCCGCTGGCTCGCATGTTTGCTCACTTCCTTTATGTATTATTATGTCGGTTCTTTACTGCCTGCAATTATCTTCTCGTACAATAATTTGTAACAGATTTAATTATTTACTTTCCGGTTTATATTAGAATGTCAATATATAAATCATAATTATAATAAGTCTGACATTTACCGTATAAACTCTGTAGCAAAAACAGATTTGCAACTTTACTTTATTTTAAAATCACAATTGAATACGGAGGCAAAGTTACTGTTTCCCCATCCAGTTTTACTTCCTCTCCGTTTGCACTTAAGTAACCCCTGATTTCCTCATACGGATAGGTTGATTTTTTTACAGTAATTACTTTTTTCTCATCCGAAATATTATAAAGCATATAAATCGTACTGTTCTGATAAGTTTTAGCTATGGCACAGATATCCCGGTCTGTTATATCCGTCATATATGTTATTACTCCCCTTGCAATTTCAGGATTTTCATTTCTCAGCCGGATTGCTCTTTTGTAATAATTATAGATAGACAGCGGATCTTTCATCTGGATTTCGACAGAACCGAAACTATGCTCTAAGTTGTCCATATTTTCAGGCCCTTTTGTCATACCTTCCCTGTAGGTGTCTGACCAGTACATCGGAGCTCTCTTATTTTCATCTCTTCCGGATCCGCTCATGCCCAGTTCCTCACCGTAATAAACAAACACATTCCCGCTCATCATAAGATTCATACCGCCGGCCATTTTTATTTTTTCGGAATTTCTTGCAAAATACCCGGCTGCCCTGGCAGTATCATGATTTGTAAAAAACGGGGCATCTATAGCCGTATCGGAATACTTTTTCAATTCGTCCTGCACTTGTATCATGGCCTCTCCGAAGGCCTTGGCCGAATAAGTGCTGCCTTTATTATTCAGTGTTTTTGCAATTACTCCGCTTTCGGTGGCAAAAGCAAAGTTAAATACACTGTCTATATTGCTTAAATAGTATTTCGAGTAAGTACCAAAATTCGTCCAGACTTCGGCCACCAAATAGTTTTTCTCATTATAATTTTTTACAAAGTCATTCAGCCATGCCAGAACCTCACAGTTCTTTTCGGTATTGTCTGAAAAATAATGAAGGGCCGCATCCAGCCTAAATCCCCCAACACCGAGCTCCAGCCAATATTTCATAATATCTTCTATATCCCCTCTTAAATCCATATTATCAAGATTTAAATCGGGCATATCCGGGCTGAATACAGCTTCATAATACCAGTCCCCTATTCCGGTATGGCAGTAGTTCCCCCTGTCCGGCTTTCCTTCTGTAAAATTGTAATAGCTTACATAAGGATTGTGTTCTCTGCATAAATCCTCATAAGTGCAGATTTCTTTTCCGCAAGGTTCAATCCCAAGACTTTTAAGCGCCGATAAAAACCAGGGATGCTGATTCGAGGTGTGATTAATAACAAGATCAATAATAAGTTTTATTCCCCTTTTATTGCACTCTTCAACAAGTCTTTTAAAATCATCGATAATCCCGTATTGGGGATCAATATCATAATAGTCTAAAACATCATACTTATGATAAGACCTTGCCGGCATTACAGGCATCAGCCATATACCGTTAAAGCCCAGACTGTAATCACTGTCGTAATTTCCGTCGTTTATATAATCCAGTTTTTCTATCAATCCGTTGATATCGCCTATTCCGTCCCCGTTACTGTCATAAAATGAATACAAAAACACCTCATAATATGTACGGTAATTATCATCGATGATATTTACCTTGCGCCGGTATTTATATTCCGGTATATCATTATAATTACCGCTGTCTTTACCGTCTGTTGATATCATGGATTGCTCAAAGTCCGGCTGATCCGATTTCTCCGATGTCGCAGTCTCCGTATGGTTTTTCATATTTACAGACTTAACTTGACCGCATCCGGTCAGTACAAAAGCAAAAATAAGTACCACCCCAAAAATTTTAAGATACTTCATAGCCAAACTCACGCCTTATCCTTTTATTGCACCGCTTGCACCCTCAGCGTAGTATCTTTGCATGATAATAAATAATATTGAAATCGGAATAGATACTATAACCGCACCTGCAGCAAATCTGTTATACCAGGTAGTTATAAATTCTTTTTCCAGCATTTTGTATAATCCGAGAGCTATCGTATATTTATCGTAATTATCACCCATTATGACACTTACAAAAATGTAATCAGTCCAGGGAGCCAAAAAAGAAGTTAAAACCGTATATATAATTATCGGTCTTGATAAAGGTATTGTAATTTTGGTAAATACCTTCCACCTGGAAGCTCCGTCAATGACTGCCGCTTCATCTATAGCTTTTGGAATGGTATCAAAAAAACCTTTGGCAATATAGAAGTTTAAGCCTGCTCCGGCAGAGTAAACCAGTATTAAAGCTAGAAGCGACTGGGTCATATTGAGCCCCTTTAAAATATAGTAAACTGCTATCATCGACATAAACCCCGGAAACATTCCGAGTATCAGGGCTACATTCATAAAAGGTTTTCTCATCTTAAATCGCATTCTTGACAGGGCATAAGATATTCCCAGAACATACAACGTCGACAATAAACATGAAAATACAGCTACTATTAAGGTATTCATAAACCACTTTGCATAATAAAACTGCTGAGTATCGGTAAACAACTGAACATAGTTATTAATAGTGAAAGATTTAGGCCAAAAATACGGAACAAATGACCCTTTTTCACCGCGAAAGGAGGTTAAAACAATCCAAAATACTGGAAACAACCATATTACTGACAGTACAAAAAGCAAAATATGAGCAAAAACATTCCTGACAAACTTATTAAAACTCATTCTGCGGTACCTGCTCATTGCTGAAAATCCTCCTCTCTCTTGTATGACGCGGTAAACCTATATGATATTAATGAGAATGTTGCCGATAATATGAATACCATAATACCTATGGCAGATGCATAGGAATAATCCTTAACGGAACCGGTTGTCAGCCTATACAGCCATGTAACCAGTAAATCTGTTTTTCCTGCCTGATAATAATCTAAGCTTAAAGGTCCACCTGCAGTTAGGAAGTATATGACATTAAAGTTATTTATATTTCCTATAAACTGAGTAATCAAATATGGTGATGTAACAAACAACACATAAGGCATTGTAATTTTGATAAATGTTACAAAGGCATTGGCACCGTCAACCTTTGCCGATTCATACAGTTCTTTCGGAATATTTTGCAGTATTCCTGTAACAATCAGCATCGTATAAGGAATACCTATCCACAGATTTACTATAACAACGGTAAATCTGGCCCAAGTCGGGTCTGACAAAAAAGGCAAAAATTTGTCCCGGCTGATAATACCCAGGTCCTGTAGCAGACTGTTCATGGCTCCGTTATCATTTAGCATTATCCGTATAACAAGTAAGGAAACAAACTGAGGAATGGCTATAGATGTGACAAATATGGTTCTCCAAAAACCTTTGAGTTTGGTACCTTCTCTATTTATAAGCAATGCAAGCAATATCCCACCTATGTAGTTTAGGAATGTGGCCAGTACCGCCCAGATAAGAGTCCAGCCCAATACACCCCAAAAAGTTTTTCCTATTTTTTCTCCTGTTAAAAGAAGAGCCTTAAAATTATCCAGTCCAACCCATGTAAAGAGTTTGCCCGGGGGCTGATGCTCATGGTCAAAATTGGTAAATCCTATTAATATCATGAACATTAAAGGTAATATATTGAAAAGTAAAATTCCTATAAGGGGAAATGACATCAGAGTTCTGTACAGCTTCTTATCAAAATAGGATGCCACATCCATAGCAAAAGTCGGCAGTTTTTTGCCTTGCTGTTTTAAATTTTTCGCCTCATATGCCGCATTAATATTGGCTTTCCATATAACCAAAAAGAGCATGGTTACAGCTATAGCCACTACACCGGCAAGAAGCATGAGCATGGAATTGTCGCCCTTTTGAACTACAAAAATCCCCTGACTTTCATCAAAGACCATACTCTGCTCTTTTGTTCCAAGAGTCCGAAGCCCCCTTAAGGCAGATATCCCGGCAGAGGTTAAATAATATATATAAGCAAGCTCAGTAAAGAGAAACAGCAATCCTTTAATTATTTGCCCTCTGAAAAGGTTGGATGCTCCCATGATAAGAAAAGATAATTTGGTGAGAAAATCCCCTCTTAAAAAAGCACTTATAATTGAATATCTTTCATTTTTTTCTTTAATTTTTGCCATAATGATATACTCTCCTACACTAATCTCTCCGGCACTTAGAATTTGCAAATATCAATAAATAATTGCTTTTAAAAGCTTATCTGATTATTTTGCTCAATTGAAAGTGTATACAAGTACCGATTAAATCGGTACTTGTATACAAATGGAGAATACTTAATTAAATTACATAAGGTTATAATGCGACAATCAAAATTTTAATTAAGAGTAGATAAAATGCTTGCTACAAAACTGTCCAGTTTTTCTTTGACATTATCTTTTGTAATAGTTCCGTTTATAAGTTCGTTACCGAAGGCTTCTGCAGGAGCCCAGTAATTGCCCATCTGAGGGATTGATGACTGAACTGTAGAGAATGTTGTCTGAAGGCTTAAGGCAGCCACTGCAGGATTTTTAAGCACTTCTGGATCACTGGCAAGATTAATATTGGTAGGAGCAATACTTCTTACTTCAAAACGTAGTTTCTGATTTTCCTCATTTGCCAAAAACTCGGCAAGCTGCATAGCAGCCAAAGGATGCTTGGTCTGCGAGTTAACACCTATCAGCTTAAAATCGGCAAAGTTTCTTAATTGCAGGTCCTGACCGTTTATTTTTATAGTAGGAAGCTTAGTTGCCGCATAGTTTTCTCCGAGAGCATCTTTAATGCTTTGTGCGTTCCATGTACCGGAACAAGCTGCTCCTAAAGTACCGTTTTCAAAAGCATTTATCATATTACCCTGATCTTCTTCCAGGAACTTGGGATTAGATACCAAATCAATTAAATATTTCGTAACTTCCACACCGGCTTCGTTATTAAAAGTTACGGTATTGGGATCTCTTCCGTCTTCACCGAACAAGGTACAACCGGCAGCAAAATAAAATGCCGACAGGTACCAGCCGTTATTGATATCTACCGAGAAATTCTTTACTCCTTCGCCGAGATCCTTAGCCATCATTGTTTCAAGAGATTTTACTTCTTCTTCGGTAAATTTGCTCTTGTCATAGTACATAAACCATGAATTGGGTGTAAACGGATATGCATATAACTGGCCGTCTATAGTTGCAGACTGTATGGATGCTTCCGAATTGGCAGCCTTTACGGCATCCACGTTATAAGTAATCGGATACAGAAGTCCAGCTTCAACGAGCCTTGCCGTCTGGTCTGATGCAAATGCAAACACGTCAGCAGCAGCCTCCGGGTCTTTGGTTAATTCTGTTGCGGCATCCCCTTCGGATACTACGCCGTATTCAAATGTGATATTATACTCCGGATGAGCCTTGGCAAAGGCTTCTGTCATTTGCTTAAGAAGTTCCTGTTCTTCCTGGGGTCCCCAAACCTTTAAGGTGATATCTTCCGGTTCTTTTTCTTCAGCTTTGTCTTCTTTTTTCTCCTCAGTCTTATTTTCTGCCGAAGAATTTGCCTGTTTGTTATCTACAGAAGTATTTTCTGCTTCTTTCTTACCGCATGCCCCAAAAGCGGTAATTACCATAACTGTAATCATAAGTAGAATTATAAGTTTTTTGCTTATCTTCATTTCCTCCACCTCTCCTTTATATTTAAAATTAATTAATTCCATATTTCATTAAAATAATCTCTTATAGTTCTGTCGCTGGAAAACTTTCCGGCATTAACCATATTAATAAAGCATTTCTTCCTGAATGACAGCCGGTCTTTGTAGTCAGTGTTTACTTGCATCTTCGTTTCACAGTAGGACATAAAATCAAGTAACAGATAATACTGATCCGGCTTATGCCAGCTTGCCCCTTTAAGTAGCGAATCATAAAGTTCTTTAAAAATACCTGTCCCGTTATCGTCAAAGGTATTGTCAATTAAAGTGTCCACTACTCTCTTAATTCTAGGGTTATTTTGATATATGCCAAGCGGGTCATATGTATCCTTTATCTTCTCGATGTCTTCCACTCTTGCACCGAAGATGTAGTTGTTTTCCATACCGGCCTGCCCGACAATTTCTATATTAGCCCCGTCGAAAGTACCAAGCGTAACCGCCCCGTTAAGCATAAATTTCATATTGCCGGTTCCGGATGCTTCCGTTCCTGCTGTGGAAATCTGCTCTGAAACATCTGCTGCCGGTATTATCTTTTCGGCATAGGAAACATTATAGTTTGATACAAATACCACTTTAAGTCTATCTCTTACCTCGGGGTCTGCCGCTATCATCCCGGCTATTTCATTAATGTATTTAATAATGGCTTTGGCTCTGTAATAACCCGGGGCAGCCTTTCCCCCGAAAATAAATACCGTAGGATAAAAGTCTTTGATTCTTCCTTCTTTTAATCCGAAATAAATATCCAGAACAGAAAATGCATTTAAAAGCTGCCTTTTATATTCATGAAGCCTTTTTACCTGGATATCAAATATAAAGTCAGGATCTATCTTAACCCCCTCATGTTTTAAAATATAATCTGCCAGCTGCCTTTTCTTAACCTGCTTGATTTTTTCAAATTCTTTTATCACATCTGTTTCAAAAGCAAACATCTCCAACCTCTTTAACTGGTCAAGGTCGGTAATCCAGGCATCACCAATTTTATCTGTAATAAAGTCAGACAGTTCCTTGTTTGAAAGAGCCAGCCATCTTCTCTGGCTGATACCGTTGGTTTTATTATTAAAACGTTCCGGATATAGCTGACACCATTCCTTCAATTCCCTGCTCTTAAGAATTTCAGTATGTAATTCTGCAACACCGTTGACCGAATGACTTACATATATGGCCAGCCGTGCCATATGGACGGTATCATCTTCTATAATCAGATATTTTTTCTTTTCTGCGTCAGATATACCCGCCTCATTGAGTTCTTTTACCAGTTCCTTGTTTATCAGAACAATATATTCATAGATATGAGGAATAACGGACTGTATTAATGAAACATTCCATTTTTCTAAAGCTTCCGCCATAATAGTATGATTCGTATAAGCAAAAGTTTTTTTGGCGATACGAAATGCATCTTCAAAAGATACGCCTTCCTTTTCAACTAACAGCCTTATAAACTCCGGTATAGCAAAAACCGGATGGGTATCGTTCAACTGGAAAGCATATTCCTTTGGAATATTGCAAAATGCCGTACCATGTTTTTCCTTAAATCTTCTTATTACATCCTGCATTGTGGCGCTGGTAAAGAAATACTCCTGCTTAATTCTTAATTTTTTACCCTCTTCGGTACTGTCATTGGGATATAAAAGGCTTGATATTGCTTCAGCTTCATTTTTATTTTTTGCAGCTTCCGTATATTGCTGATTATTAAACAGCTCAAAATCAAAAGGTTTTGTGGCTTCCGCCTGCCACAATCTCAGGGTATTGACAGTTTTTCCTCCGTATCCTATTACCGGCATGTCATATGGTACTGCATATACGGACTGGTCCTTAAATTCAATCCGTACCTTTTCTTCTTCTCTTCTTACAGACCACGGATCACCGAAACTTTGCCAGTCATCGGGAAGTTCCTTTTGAAAGCCGTTTTCAAACTCCTGCTTAAATAAGCCGTATTTATACCTGATACCATAACCGTTTAATACATATCCCAGTGTTGCTGCTGAATCAAGAAAACACGCAGCCAGTCTTCCCAGACCGCCGTTACCCAATGCCGCATCTTCAATATCTTCAAATATATTAATGTCTATATTATTCTCATTCATTAACTCCTTAAATTCGTCCAGCAAACCTAAGTTGTATAAATTGTTGTATATCATACGGCCGATAAGAAATTCCATTGAAAGATAACTGACCTTCTTTTTATCCGTATTCAATCCCCAGTCTTTACCCAAAGTTTTCATTGCCGCCTTTGATACGGCATTATATAATTCAATCTTATCGGCCTTATTTATTGTCTTTCCATAATCCAGATCTAGAATTAACTTCACATTTGCCTTAAATCCGAAATCCATATGTACTTTCCCCCTGAAATCCCCGCATTTTATGTATTAATTTTCTATAAACTGTTTTATTATATAGCACTTATATAAAGCCCTATCTTTTTAATATGCTAATATACGCTCATTTATTTTCGCAATTTTTCGAAACTATTAATATAATAACATCTGCTTCCTTTTTTGTCAATTACTATATGTTGAAATTTTATATTTTAACTAGTAATAAGTTTAATTTATTGTTCATTTTTTATATATTTTAAATAAAATTATTATTTTCATAAAAATACATACTTGATTTTATAAATAATAAGTTTTATAATTTTTTATATGAATTTTCGCATTTTTTCGTATTTATATATATTAATTCCCGAAATAACATCTTAGTTTTTCTGTAAAAGTAAAATATTGCATTTGAAAACAAGAAGGTTTATACTTTATAAATAAAAATCAGGGGGTTAATCCATGGTTACAATTAAAGACATAGCAAACAAATTAGGGATATCCGTAAGTACCGTATCCAAAGGGCTTAATAATGCCAGCGATATCAGTGATGAAATGAGGCAGCTGGTTCTGGATACGGCTATTGAGATGGGTTATACCTCTAAGAAAATGAAAAGCCAGGATTCAAAAAAAGTTTGCATTTTTATCGAAAATATGGGATATGAAAGCATTGAGCAATTCGGTTATGAGATAATAGTCGGCTTTAAATTATCTGCCGCCAGAAGAAAATGGGAAGTGACGGTAGTTCCGACAAATCTGAATATGCAAACGGAAGAAAAATATGATACATATATGTTAAGAAACGGTTACAGCGGTGCATTTTTATTAGGTTTTACCTTACATGATGATTGGGTAAAACAGCTAAATAAAACAACTATCCCTACCGTACTGCTCGATAATTATATAGAAAATAACCCCCACGTCGGATATGTGGGAACAGACAGTTTTGAAGGAATAGATCAGGCTGTAAATCACTTATGCAACCTCGGACATAAAAGAATTGCCTTTTTGAACGGTACAAAGAATTCCATGGTATCGGAACAGCGCAGACAGGCATTTATAAACAGTATGATTAAATACAGCCTTGAACCCGATGAAAATCTTATCCGGTACGGATACTATGTACCCGACTGTGCCAAAGATCATGTGCCCGAATTTTTAGAACATGGTGCTACCGCCATAATGTGTGCCAGTGACCTTATAGCTACCGGTGTAATTGCCGAACTGACAAGGCTCGGTGTAAAAATTCCTCATGATGTAAGTGTTATCGGTTTTGACGATCTTCCTATTGCCTCACAGTTATCCCCGTCCTTAACTACTATCAGGCAGGACCGAAGAGACTTGGGAAAGAGTGCATTTTTGCTGCTTGACGGTCTGGTAAACGGTGTTTCGATAAGCAAACTATTACTAAGGGCAAAATTCATTGCCAGGGAATCAACCGGTCCGGTTAAGAAATAAAAAAGGCTCTATAGCAATGTCATTAACTTAAGATAACTTTCATAAATTTAGCGGATATATACGTATATTTTCTTTGATATAAAAACAGGTTGTGATTTGTGCATAGCCATCAATAATTTGATTATTATGCACAAGTCACAACCTGTTTTCTTTTATTTTATCAATTTAGTTCCGAATTATTTTAATTTAATGATTTGGCCAAATTCTTAAATTATTTTCAGTCAATAAATAATTCTCATTCTGTTATATATGTACATTATATTTTAATTCCTAATTGTCTCATCATATAAAATATATTATTGGTTTTAACGCCAAAAGCCCTGGCCACATCCGGTATCTTTACTTTCCCACTCTTATTCATAGGACTTAATCTCCCTGCCGATCCTTCCAATGTAATAATTGTATATCCGTAAACTGCGGCAGCTGCGATTAACCATGGATCTGCTACATTAATTTGGGCCCATGAATGTAATGCATTTTCATTATATAATCCACAAGTTTGAACATATTGTATAACTTCCTGCCATTTGTCTACAATTTCTTGAGATAAATGATAGCAAATCTCAAAACCCTTTAGACTATTTACCCAAACAGTCAAATCGTCATTTCCTTTGTCAATCTCACTTTTTACCATATCAAGCAACACAATTTTGCCAATATTCTCTGACAGTCTATCCCAAAAAGACGGTACCAAATCGAACGCATAATATAATCTGTATGGTGTTATCAGGGAGTTTGCATCAACTAAAAATTTCTCTTCTACCATAGCATACCTCCAAGACGCTGTGCCACCTCAGCAAATGTCTTAGGGCTGGTATTTGTCAGACGATATGCCTCTGTATAAGAGGTTCTTCCTATATTAATACTTTCACATAGTGCCCTTACAAAGCAACCGTCCAAGCGGGAAATCATTGTATTATAGTAATTACCTCCATTATCCTCTTGTTTCTCTTTTATCTTATTGTAGTTTTCAATCGCTGTCTCCACAACATGATTATATACATCCTGATTTATTTTATTGCAGTCTTTTGCTCTTCTTGCAATAACAACCTCTCCGCAGCGAAAATATTTAGCCAATCTTGTAATAGTATCAAAAACATCTGTTTCATTAATTTCATTCCATTTATTTATAAAGATGTCTTTAGGAACCATTAATTCCGCAGTAACGGCATTGCATAATTTTTCCGTAGAACTCACACCGTTGGTTATGTCGTACCTGTCATTAAACAAATCATCTTTGCCAATCCATATATGCACTGCTTCATGTAATAAAGAAAATAACCTGGCTCCGTCAGAATCTGTTGCATTTATAAATATAATAGGAGCCCACTTATCTACCATAACAAACGCTCTAAACTCATTTATATCCAGCAGACGATGGGTATTACTACCTACAATACCGCTCATCATAACAATTATCCCACATGCTTCCAACCGATCTCTAATGAAATTAAAAGCTTCTCTTGTATTACTGCATAGCTCATACCATGTTTCATTTAGTTCCAAATCATTACGAATCCTTTTTGTAATAGTACTTATATCGTCGACATTTTCCATACATCCAACAACAGGTAATATATCGAACCCCATTTCCAGTCTGTAATCTTTCATCCAATCTCTGATTCTCTCCATATGATAAATTGTATCAATAAGATTACGGCTGGGTTTTGCAAGCTGAATACTGTCAATTGTGCGATATTCCAGTAAATCAATTTTCTCTTCCGGTGGTGTTTGTAAAAAGAAATATCCCAAAGGTATATTGGTCTTCCTGCTAAGATCTTCAATTTGATTAAAAGTCGGAGTTTTAGTACCATTGAGCCAAGCTTTTATATTATTTATCATATTTTCTTCAAGTATATCATCCTGTATCTGGTTCAAAACCCAGTTAATTATTTCCGGTTTTATATTAACATACACTGACGGCATAGGTACTACCTCCTTTCAAATAAAGTTTTACTGATACAATCCTATACTTTTACATTATTATATATATTATACCATAATTAAACAGGATAACAATAAACATTATCAGATTATATATAATATTTAATTATATTATATCATATATGCCATACCGGCTAAAATTTGTGCATCATATATCAAACAATTTAGATGTTCGATTTTAACACAAATTACAACCGGTATCTTATAGTAAAACATTATAGTTATATATTCTTAGCACTTTCAAAAATTTATGCCAGCAAATCTTCCTTGTATTTCAATATTTCCAAAGCCGCAGTACAAGCCGGGCAATCGCACCATTTTGCTCCCTTTGCTTTAACCTCTTTTGCATGATTAGCTATCTCTTCTGCTTTTTCACGTCCAAATTTTTCAATACCGAAATCGCTTGAAAACAGATTTATAACAGCATCAATGTCTACTATGGATTCTTGCAACATATCCACATACTTTTTGCCGGCTTCTTTTTCTTTATCTGTTCCTAATGATTCAAGCCATTCTTTTGCCGCATTTCTTAAGCCTTCATAGCAATGGGTGTTTAAAAGTTCATTGGTTTTTTCAATAATAACGTTTTTATTACTCATAAAACATCCTTCCTTTGCTTTTCCTATAATATTTTATACTTAAATTCTACTTATTATAGTCTTGTTTATCAATAAAGCAAATATAAAAAATATATTAGGTATTTCCATTCATTCTTCATTAGCGTTTTTAAAGATAATTTTTTATAGATAATATAGTTGTTATCCTAATATGTTCTAAAGCCCCTATACCGGCTTATGCAGCCGATATAAGGGCTTCTGATTTATTTTCAGTAAAGACTATATATCACAAAGCAATTTAGATCTTATTTATTGTTTAATGCAGACTGAGCGGCAGCCAGTCTTGCGATAGGAACTCTGAACGGTGAGCAGGATACATAGTTCAGACCTACCTTATGGCAGAACTCGATGGTTGAAGGATCTCCGCCATGCTCACCGCAGATACCGAGCTTAAGATCAGGTCTTGTAGCACGGCCTTTTTCTGCAGCCATCTTAACAAGCTGACCTACACCGTTCTGGTCAAGTCTTGCAAACGGATCAAATTCATAAATCTTATTCTTGTAGTAGTCCTCAAGGAACTTGCCGGCATCGTCACGGGAGAAACCGAATGTCATCTGTGTCAGGTCGTTGGTACCGAAGGAGAAGAATTCAGCTTCCTCTGCAATCTCATCGGCAAGAAGTGCAGCACGAGGAATTTCAATCATTGTTCCTACATGGTACTCGATATCGGAACCCATTTCCTTCTTAACTTCTTCTGCGGTTTCAACTACTACCTGCTTAACAAATGCAAGCTCTTTCTTGTCTCCTACCAAAGGAATCATGATTTCAGGAACGATATCATAACCCTTTTCTTTTTTAACTTCGATAGCTGCTTCCATAACGGCTCTGGTCTGCATTCTTGCGATTTCAGGATAAGTAACCGCAAGACGGCATCCTCTGTGACCCATCATCGGGTTGAACTCATGAAGTGCAGCACAAGTTTCTTTTACTTCCTCTACAGTAAGGCCCATATCTTTTGCTAATGCTGCGATATCGCCTTCATCTGTAGGAAGGAACTCATGCAACGGCGGATCTAAGAAACGGATGGTAACAGGTCTTCCCTCCATAACTTCGTAAATCGCCTTAAAGTCGCCTTTCTGATAAGGAATCAGTTCGTTAAGAGCAGCTTCTCTTGCTTCCTTGCTCTTACTTAAGATCATCTTTCTGATCTTAGGAATTCTCTCAGCCTCAAAGAACATATGCTCTGTGCGGCACAAACCGATACCTTCAGCACCGAATTTAACAGCATTTGCTGCGTCAACAGGGTTATCGGCATTGGTTCTTACCTTTAATGTTCTGATTTCGTCGGCCCACTTCATTATTCTTTCGAAGTTACCGCTAATTTCAGCATCTACTGTAGGGATGTCGCCAAGATAGATGTTACCGGTAGAACCGTCAAGGGAGATGTAATCTCCTTCTTTAATTGTATATCCTCCTAATGTGAAGTAATTTTCTTCTTCGTTAATTACAATATCACCACAGCCGGATACACAGCAGGTTCCCATACCACGGGCAACAACCGCAGCGTGAGAAGTCATACCGCCGCGAACGGTAAGGATACCTTCGGATGCATGCATACCTTCGATATCCTCAGGTGATGTCTCAAGACGAACAAGAATAACTCTTTCACCCATATCATGATGGTTCTTTGCATCCTCAGCGGTAAAGTATACTCTACCTGCAGCAGCACCGGGTGATGCAGGAAGACCTTTTCCGATAACTTTTGCCTCTTTTAAGGCCTTATCGTCAAATCTAGGATGCAGGAGCTGATCAAGGGATTTTGCATCAATTCTCTTGATTGCTTCTTCTTTGGTAATCTTGCCTTCGTCAACCAGGTCGCAGGCAATCTTTAATGCAGCCTGAGCTGTTCTCTTACCGTTTCTGGTCTGCAGGAAGTAAAGTTTTCTGTCTTCAATAGTAAACTCCATATCCTGCATATCTTTATAGTGATTCTCAAGGAGATTGGCTATTCTTATGAATTCCTCATATACTTCAGGCATATCCTCAGCAAGTTTATCGATAGGGCTAGGAGTTCTGATACCTGCAACAACGTCTTCACCCTGAGCATTGATCAGGTACTCACCATAAATCTTAGCTTCACCGGTGGACGGGTTACGGGTAAATGCAACACCGGTACCGGATGTGTTGCCCATATTACCGAATACCATGGCTTGAACGTTAACTGCTGTACCCCAGTCGCCGGGTATATCGTTCATTCTTCTATAATAAATAGCACGAGGGTTATCCCATGAACGGAATACTGCCTTAACGGCTTCCATCAGCTGCACCTTCGGATCCTGAGGGAAGTCTGCATTCTTTTCTGCTTTATATAATGCTTTGAACTTAACAACGATTTCTTTCAAATCTTCTGCATCAAGGTCACTGTCAGCCTTAACGCCTTTCTTTTCCTTTGCCTCATCCAGTATCTCCTCGAACTTGGACTTAGGAACTTCCATAACAACATCGGAGAACATCTGGATAAATCTTCTGTAAGAGTCATATGCGAATCTTGGATTGTTGGTCTTCTTTGCAAAACCTTCAACAACGACATCGTTTAAGCCAAGGTTAAGAATGGTATCCATCATACCCGGCATGGATACTCTTGCACCGGAACGAACAGAAACAAGCAAGGGATTTTCAGGATCCCCAAATTTCTTGCCCTGTATTTCTTCAAGCTGCTTTAAAGCATCGAAGATCTGGTCCTTAATTTCATCTCTTATTTGTCTACCGTTATTGTAATAGTCGGTACAAGCTTCGGTCGTAACAGTAAATCCTTGGGGAATGGGGAGCCCCAGGTTGGTCATTTCTGCCAAGTTGGCACCTTTGCCGCCGAGCAGGTTTCTCATGTCGGCGCTGCCTTCCTTAAACATATAAACCCATTTTTTCATACTGCATTAGCCCTCCTAAAATTAATTTTGTGGTTAATCCGTATGTTCTGTGTTTATATTTCGTTTTTGTAAAAACACGGATGCATACCTTAAAATTAAAAAAATTTTACAATTTTTAAGTCACCAAATTGCATTATAACACAATTATCCCAAATAAGGAAAGTACTTTTTTAAAAACTAATTCTTTCCTCAAAATAGGCTTTTAATCCTTCAATGGGAACTCTTTCCTGTTTCATAGTATCACGGTCACGGACAGTTACACATCCGTCGGTTTCCGAATCAAAATCATATGTGACACAGAAAGGTGTTCCAATTTCGTCCTGTCTGCGATAACGTCTTCCGATATTGCCTCTGTCATCATACTCGCAGTTGTAATATTTACATAACTCCATATAAATCTTCTCTGCAGGCTCAGAAAGTTTCTTGGACAGAGGAAGCACACCGATTTTAACCGGAGCCAGGGCCGGATGGAAACGAAGTACGGTCCGTACATCCCCGTCTTCCAGTTCTTCTTCGTCGTAGGCAGAACATAAGAATGCCAAAGTCAGGCGTTCCACACCTACTGAAGGCTCGATTACATAAGGAACATATTTAATCTTCTTTTCGTCGTCAAAGTAGCTTAAATCTTCACCGGAAACGTTCTGATGCTGAGAAAGGTCATAGTCTGTTCTGTCAGCTATGCCCCATAACTCACCCCAACCGAAGGGGAATAAAAACTCAATATCGGTGGTCGCTTTACTATAGAAAGCCAGCTCAGCGGGATCATGGTCCCTTACCCTTAGCTCTTCATCCTTAAGGCCAAGAGTTTTTAACCAGTCAATACAGAATTTTTTCCAGTATGCAAACCACTCCAAATCCGTATCCGGTTCACAGAAGAATTCCAGCTCCATCTGCTCAAACTCTCTTGTACGGAATATAAAGTTTCCGGGAGTGATTTCATTACGGAATGATTTGCCGATTTGGCCGATACCGAAAGGTATCTTCTTACGGGAGGTTCTTTGCACATTTTTGAAGTTTACGAATATACCCTGTGCCGTTTCAGGCCTTAAATAAACTTCGTTTTTGGAGTCCTCGGTAACCCCTTGATAAGTTTTGAACATCAGATTAAATTTACGGATTTCAGTAAAATTGTGTTTTCCGCAAGTGGGGCAAGGAATATTATTGTCTTTAATATATTTCATCATTTCTTCATGGGACCAGGCGTCAACGGAGCCTTCTATGGTAATGCCATGTTCTTTATTATAATCTTCGATAATTTTGTCCGCACGGAAACGTTCATGACATTCCTTGCAGTCCATAAGGGGATCGGAAAAGCTCTTTAAATGGCCGGAAGCCACCCAGGTCTGGGTATTCATAAGTATGGCACTGTCTATACCTACATTGTAGGGATTTTCCTGGATAAACTTCTTCCACCATGCTTTTTTAACATTATTTTTAAGCTCTACCCCCAGGTTGCCATAATCCCACGTATTTGCCAAACCTCCGTATATCTCCGAACCGGGATATACGAACCCCCTTGCTTTTGCTAAAGCTACAATCTTGTCCATCGTTTTTTCCATACTTTCCATCCTCACATATCTTATAGTATTTGCATATTAATAGACATTTTAATTGACGGTTTCGGTACAATCTTACGGCCTGTATATTACAACAGTCATATTCTCATCCGCACTGCGGATTCTATTTTTGTCAACCAATGTTGCGTTCTCGCTGTAGTACTTTATATCGCCTTCCACAATGATTTCATATGGCTCGTAAAGTACCAGTACCTTGTTTTTCCCGTTTTTCAAGGCAGTATCTTTATCAACCACCTCATTCTTTTTTGCATCCAAATATTGCGATGGAAGTTCCAGGGCCACGTCTTTAGTGTCTGCTCCGAAATATGCCGCAGGCATGTTGTTAAATGCACTGTAATGTGCCATCTTTGAATATCCGAGTATCATAACGACTCTACCGTTTTTTAATTCTAGTTTTTCTATGTTTATTTCCTTGCCTCCGGCTTTCTCATTATAGGCATTTACCTCTTTTGCAACAAATTCATTAAGCTCGGATAAATTATAATAATTTTTGTCAAAATCTTCAATTATGGCAACATATAAACTGCCGTCCCTTTTTAGCAAAAATGTATTTGCAGTAATGTCATCAACAGAAAGGAATATTTCTTCCTTTTTGCATCCGTTCATAAGTACAAAACTTAACAGAATAAATAAATAAAGCAGAACTTTTTTCATATATTTCCCTCCACCGCAATTTACTGAGTTATATCATTTTAACCTTTAAGGAAGATAATTTCAACTAATATTTATAACTTGAAAGGAAGAATATTTCAACAGATAATTTAAAAGATTTTTGTTTTGTGTGCAAATTTATCGCATAATTTGCCATATCAGTCTTGTAAAGAGTTGATAAGCTCAACAGACTTGAACTCATGTCCCAAATAATGGGTGAGATACTGCCTGGCACATGCGGTAAGCTCATTTAATACCTCGCCGCTTACCCTAAAAGTATAAAGCTTCTCTACTTCTTTTGATATTATGTACTGTAAAGCATAAACCGACGATGTATTTAACCGGAGGGACTTTTTATCAAAATCTGCACAATTTTCGCAAAGTAAACCACCGGATGCAGCAGAAAACCTGTATTTATCGCTTGTCCTTTCACACTTTACGCATTTAAATACCTGTGGTGCCATTCCGCTTAATGCCATTATTTTAAATTCAAATACCAGGCGTATCAGGGGAAAATCTATGGTTTTCTTTGCCAATGCCCTTAAAGTCTGATAAAGAAGTTTAAGTATTTCCTTTTCATCGTTGTTTTCCTTTGTAATATACTCCGAAAATTCACAAAAGTACATTCCGTAGTATACACTGTTTATATCATCCCTCAGTTCCGGAAAATAATTGGATATATCGGCTGATATTACTGTATATGATGATCTTCCAGCATAAAGGGAAAACTCTCCGAAAGAAAAAGGTTGGCTGCATGCCAATAAGGCGCTGTTGGGTTTCCTAGCGCCTTTGGCAAATGCAGATATTTTTCCAAGTTCCTTAGTCAAAAGAACTATGCGTTTATCGTATTCACCAACCGGCATGGCTGACAGTACCATCCCCGTCACGACTGTTGACGCCGGCACTAAAACCACCTTCTTCATTACTGCTTACGGCTTTATCATACTCATCCACATTTTCATCCCTTGTGCAAGCAATGTAATTAAGATAATCATCAATTCTCCCGGTTTTTATAAAACGTTCCCAATATCTGTTCATAAACCAGCCCCCTAACCAATTTGATATGTTCCATAAATGCCGGATAGAATTAAGTCAGTAATAATTTTCATTTTATATTATTATGTTTCCCATCTGGCACCATATCTAAACTGGTTAGAATATACCATCTAAAATTTTCAAATTCCCTCTTGACAAATCATCAAAACATACTATGGGTTATTCCATATCAGTAAAGCCGTAATTTTTCAGCAGAAAATCGCTGTCTCTCCAGTCCTTTTTAACTTTTACCCAAAGCTGAAGATTAACCTGGCAATCAAGAAGATTTTCTATTTCAGTTCTGGCATGGGTTCCGATCTTTTTAAGCATTGAGCCGCCCTTACCGATGATTATGCCCTTATGACTGTCTTTTTCACATATAATAGTCGCATGAATATCTATAATGTCCTTATTATTTCCTTCTTTTTTACGCTCCACCATCTGTTCTATGCTAACGGCTATACCGTGAGGTATTTCTTCATCAAGGAAATGAAGGGCTTTTTCCCGGATTAGTTCCGCCACGATTTGCCTTTCCGGCTGATCGGTAACGGTATCTTCATCATAATATATAGGGCCGTAAGGCAGATACTTGAACAAAACGTTAAGAAGTTCATCGGTATTGTCCCCTTTTATGGCGGAAACCGGAACAATTTCCGCAAAATCCAAAATATCCTTATATGCATCGATAACAGACAGTATTTCAGTTTTATTTACCGTATCAACCTTATTAATTACCAAAATAACCGGGGTTTTTATCTTCGACAACTGCTCGGCTATATATCGTTCTCCCTGCCCGATAAAGGTAGTTGGCTCTACAAGCCAAAGAACTATATCGACTTCCCGGAGAGTTTTTTCCGCCACATTAACCATAAATTGTCCCAGTTTATTCTTTGCCTTATGGATACCGGGGGTGTCGACAAATATAATCTGCCCCCGCTCATCCGTAAAAATGGCCCTTATTCTGTTTCTTGTGGTTTGCGGCTTATTGGATGTTATGGCTATTTTTTGTCCTATCAGATGATTCATTAAAGTGGATTTGCCTACATTCGGCCTTCCGATTAATGTAACAAATCCGGATTTTTTATTATTATCGTACATAATCTTCCTCACCCTTATGCTTTCATATATATTTCAATAGTCAGATATTATTATATTTTTATAACATTACATCAGGTTCTTGACATCATTGAATAATTCACTGTTTTCCTCTACCGCAGTTTCGTTACCGATAACGCATATATAACCTTGATCAAGGACTGCCCTGATTAAGCCGGATAGGGCACGTATATCTTCCTGCGTTACATTTATAATTTCATCTCTCTCTTTAACTAAATCATCATAAGTTTGGCCTGCAAGATATATGCTTAATGATCTTGCGCCACTAGCCTGAGGAGTCAATGGAGTATCAAGGGTGCTTATGGTACCGATTATGCGCTTTAATAATTCCTTTTCATCTATAGTAAAATTCTTTAAGTATTCGGGAATGTTTTCATATACCGTATTGGTTTCTTCAAGTTTTGGATCCCTGTAGGAAACAAAATATACATCCCCGTCAACAGCCGAAAATCCGCACATGCACCCGTAAGCTCCCCCTTTAATCCTTATATGGTTCCACAAATAATCATAACTTAAGATAGTTCTAAGAACTTTAAGAGCCCCGGTGTATTTATAACCTTTACTCAGAAAATTCCCTGCCCTGGCCACATACTGCACCTGCATGGCAGCTTTAAAGCCTTCATTCAAACATTTAGGCGAAAGAGGCGCACATTTATATCCTTTAAGTAGGTTCTTAGGTGTTTCTTCCTTAAGCCCTCTTGTAAACTGCATAAAGCTTTGTGAAAACAGCTTAAAGCCCTCGTCTTCTGCAGTAATGCTTACCATAAGCCTGTTTTTAGCAAAAATTATTTCTATAAGTTCTTTTAATTTGGCAATTATGGTATCCTTCATCAGGCCAAAATTTACGCTTATATCATCTATAAATTTGTAAAACGATATTCCCTGGGTCAATTCTTTAAACAAACCATGTTCAGAATAATAAGACATGGCTCTGTTTACTGCTACAGAATGGCCTGAAGACTTAAATCTCATTTGCATCCGGGATTTAACTTCATCGATAATTTCTTTAAGCCGCTTATAGTCTCTCAAATCGGTACGATATATCATTTCTTCCGTAAGCCTGAATGATTCAGGTATCTTTTCGTACAGAACTTTGGTTCCGATTTCAAACATTGGCAAATAATCGTTGGTACCGCCTTTTTTAGCAAAACTTACAACGTTGGTATACAGTCCGCCGGTATGCAGATTAATCTCATTTGTAAATTCCGGATAGCTATAATTTTCGGTATCCACATATCCCAGTACAAAAGACAATAATGACACATAAGGCAGAAGCTCTTCAGGTATATCTTTTATATCAAACAAAAGCCTGATATAAGCTATTTCATTGGTAAATAAATTGTGATGGATAACCTTAACCCCGTCTATATCCTTTTCTTCATTATATATAGGCTGGGGTTTTGGTTCTATATCTTCTCTTGTAAGCATAGGAATTTTCTCAAGTTCATCCTTGCCCAAAGGCTCCTCCTGGTATTCCTTTAATCTGACGGTTTCTTTTATTATTCTTTGAATTTCGCCCTTAGACAAGCCTTTTTTATATTCGGCAAGTTCTTCTTTTAATTTACCCTCACGAATCTTATTGTAACCTGCCTTAGGTTTAAGCACGACAAGAGAAGCATGATTATTGTCAAGCAGATAGTCTTTGATTAATTTTTCAAAAAAGCCCGAATTTATTTTTTCCTTTAGGCTGGAATAATGAACAGAATCTTTCAGATTTTGGAACAGGTCGCTGTCATCATAAAGCCAGCTGCTAAGCACACGAAGGCCGTATATCAGCCCTTTTGGCAACTGGCCATAATCAGCTTCACGGTACTGGAATTCAAAGTAGTTAATGGCTGCCTGAAGGGATCTTTCATTCAGTCTGTCAGAAGCAAGCCTAGATAAAGTTTCCCTGATAACCGATAAAAATTCATGCTTTTTATCTTCATCCGCATTTTTTGCTACAATGGAAAGCACCGACTGAAGGTACTCCACCCCAAATTGACTGAATATGTCTTTGCCAATACCCTTATCAAGCAGGGCCTGCTTGACCGGAGCCCCCGGTGCATCAAAAAGAACATAGTCAAGTATCTGAAACGCCAGGTTAAGCTCCTTTGACTTTGAGTTTCCTATGGCTACGTTAAGGCTCAGATAAGTTTTTTCATCTGGGCTTTCTTCCTCACTCAAAGAATAAAATGCTTCTATTTCTTTTAGAGAATCAAATCCCTTTTGTAGGGGTATCTCCGAATCTATTTTAATATAATCAAAATGAGAAAGATATGCCTCATCCAGCCAAGTCAGCCGTTCCGAAAAATCCATATCCCCATACAGGAAAATATAGCTGTTGGCAGGATGATAATATGTCTTATGAAATTCCAAAAATTCTTCGTAAGAAAGCTGTGGGATAAAATCAGGATCTCCGCCTGATTCGACACCATAAGGCGTATCGGGGAACAGTGAGTTGAAATTTAACCTTATCAGTTGCTGTTCGGGCGAAGAAAAAGCTCCTTTCATCTCGTTATAGACTACTCCGTTTATTTTAAGTTCGTCCTCTTCACTGTTTAATTCATAATGCCAGCCCTCCTGTTCAAATATTTCTTTTTTATCGTATATGTTGGGATAAAAAACGGCATCCAGATATACATGCATTAAGTTTTTAAAATCCTGCATGTTTTGGCTGGCTACCGGATAAACCGTTCTGTCCGAATAAGTCATGGCATTCAAAAAGGTATTAAGCGACCCCTTAGCCAGTTCTATGAAAAGATCCTTGGCAGGAAAATTTTTAGAACCGCATAATACACTGTGTTCCAAAATATGAGCCACACCGGTACTATTTTTCGGAGGTGTCCTAAAACCTATATAAAATACCTTATTGGTATCATCATTGCTTATCAGAGCTATCTTTGCACCGGTTTTTTTATGCACCAGATATGCTCCCCATCCGTTTATATCTTCCAGTTTTTCTTCAAAAACCAATTGATATTGGGCAGGTATGTCAAACTTCATCCTGTTTCCTCCTACACAACTATTTTATTATATATTTAGTAAAATATCATTGTAAATGACTCTTTATCACAAAAAATATAAGAATTCATTATAATAAGTATGCCAATATATAGTAAGTACTTATTCATGATATCATAATTTTATTTATTTGTCATTTCATAACTTTTTTTGTACATAAGATTATTGTAAATAATAGCAAAGAAAGTTTGACTTTTTTCCGTAATTATGTTAAGTTTAGACTAACATTACTAAGAGCGGTAATGGGAATTATTTAAGTTTTAGGAGGCTTTTTAATGAAAAAGGGCACAGTAAAATGGTTTAACGCAAAAAAAGGGTTTGGATTTATCTCAGACGAAGAGGGAAATGATGTATTTGTACACTATTCCGCTCTTTTGATGGATGGCTTCAAAGTGCTTGAAGAAGGCGACCAGGTTGAATTTGAAGTTGTCGAAGGTGAGAAAGGCCCTCAAGCTGCTAATGTGTCAAAGTTATAATCAGGACTATAAGTAATTTTTATATATATATATGTAATATATAAAAAGTTATAAAGTAGTATGATTGTAACGAAAAAGGTGTCAGGTACCATTACGATACCTGACACTTTTTTATGTTTAAATAAGGCTACTTCATAACTTTTTATAGGCATACAGATTTTTATGCAAGACATATTATAAACATCTGCCAGGATTTGTGATCATTGAAGGCTCCTTCTTTTCACTTTTTAGTGTCTGAAATGCCTCATTCCGGTAAATACCATGGCAATTTTATATTCATTGCATTTCTTTATAGAATCCTCATCTCTTATGGAACCACCGGGCTGGATAATTGCCGTAATTCCGGCCTTGTGCGCTGCTTCCACACAATCGTCAAAAGGAAAGAATGCATCGGAAGCAAGTACGGCTCCTTTGGTGGCATCCGGACCGATTAATTCAGCCGCATGCTCTATGGACTGCTTAGTAGCCCAAACTCTGTTAACTTGACCCGGTCCGATACCTATGGTCTGCTTGTCCTTTGCAAGGGCAATACCGTTGGACTTAACGTATTTTACAACCCTCCATGCAAAAAGAAGATCTTCCATTTCTTTATCGGACGGTGCCCGGTCTGTTACAACTTTCAGCTCTCCATCCGGTAAAAGTTTGCTGTCTATGGTCTGTACAATAAGCCCGCCGTTTACCTTCTTAAGGTCATATGCTTTTTCATATTGCGGCACTTCAATATCTGCAAGCTGCAAAAGCCTGATGTTCTTTTTGGTTTGTAGCAGTTTAAGAGCTTCTTCTTCATAAGAAGGTGCTACGACTACTTCAAGGAAAATATTCATCATTTCTTCTGCAATATTACGAGTCAATTCCCTGTTTAAAACTACTATTCCACCGAAAATCGAAACCTTGTCTGCTTCGTAAGCTTTTTTCCATGCGTCATAAATGTTGTCCGCACTTCCCACACCACACGGATTACCGTGCTTGCATGCCACTACAGTAGGTTCGGTAAATTCTTTCAGGAGTTCCAAAGCCCCGTTGGTATCGTTGATATTATTGAATGATAATTCCTTACCGTTTAACTGTATTGCATCTGCAATAGAGCCCTTTCTTTTTCCTGTTTCCCGATAGAATGCCGCTTTCTGGTGAGGGTTTTCTCCATATCTCATATCCTGAACTTTCTCAAAAGTAAGTGTAAGTGTTTCAGGGAAGGAATCATCGTTTCTTTGTTCTCTTAGATAATTAGCAATTAAAGTATCATAAGCTGCAGTATGCATAAAGACTTTTTGCATTAAATAAAACTTGGTATCTAGAGTAACTTCACCGTATTCCTTCAGTTCCGACAAAACCTTATCATAATCCTTAGGATCAACAACAACAGCCACATCCTGATAATTCTTTGCGGCGGCGCGGAGCATAGTCGGCCCTCCGATATCTATATTCTCAACTGCTTCCTCCCTTGTAACCCCTTCCTTCATGACGGTTTCCTTAAAAGGATAAAGGTTTACAATAACAAGGTCTATAGGTTTTATACTAAGATCTGCCAGTTGCTTCATATGAGAAGGATTGCTTCTTACGGCAAGCAGTCCGGCATGTATAACCGGATGCAAAGTCTTTACTCTTCCGTCTAAGCATTCGGGAAAACCGGTAATCTCCGAAACTTCAACTGCCGGGATCTTTGCTTCCCGTAATTTTTTATATGTACCCCCGGTTGATATTATTTCAATTCCAAGCTTATTAAGCTCCCCGGCAAACTCTACTATTCCGCTTTTATCCGATACACTGATCAAAGCTCTCATACTTACACTCCCTTTTATAGTTTATCTATACTGATATTAACTTACCTGTTTTTATTATACAACTTATTATTTCTAATCTATCTTATTATATCTGCTAATGTTCAAACAATGTTCAAAATAAATTTCTACTCTAAAACGGATTTTTATATCAAAATTTATATATCCGTTTTTATCTGTATATGGCGCTCCCAAATTATACAGTTGCAAAGCTTTTCAAAGTATACTATAATTCCTATGTTAATAATTTAAGGAGAAGCCATATGCTAAGGTTAAGACGATTTAAAAAAACGGATTTATTGATAGGTGTGGTATTTTTTCTTTTGTTATTATCCGTAGGGGTTGTATTTACCGTAAATTTCAGGCCTTTATACTACCTGGATGTAAAATTGCTTAAAATACCTGAAACTTCCGGTTACCCTAAAGAAGAAATAATTGCCAATTATAATGCATTAATTGATTATTCGTCTCCTTTTTACAGGGGCAGCCTATCCTTCCCGACCTTGGATGCTTCTCCCTCGGGTATTCAACATTTCAAGGAAGTAAAAGATATTTTTACCCTCTTTTACATCCTCGCAGCTATTACCCTTATAGCGGCTGTGATAATCATAATATATAAATCACGTAAAAGGGATTTTTCCTATCTGGCCGTTTCTTCTTTGGTATCATGTCTGCTGCCTGTAATAATTGCCTTGTTGCTGGCAATAGACTTTGATACTGCCTTCATTATATTTCATAAAATATTTTTTAATAATGATTACTGGATTTTTGATCCGATAACCGATCCGGTTATCAATATACTGCCTGCAACATTCTTTTTGCACTGTGCCTTATTGATTATTTTTATAATCTTATTAGGCAGCCTGATTATGTATATTATTTATCTCTGCCTTAAGCGCAGATCGGGAATTAAATACCGAAAAATTCGGGGCTTAAAATTATAGCTATAAAACTTTTATCTTTAAAATTAACTTTATAAAACAATAGCCTAAAAAATACAGTCAATTAAATACAAAAATTATTAGCTAAGCAAAATTACTATGTATGTAAATAAGCATAAGATAACTTTTATATTTACTTATCTTATGAATTTATGATAAACTTGCCTATGGTGCAAAACTTTACATAGGCAATCTGCTGTCATACAGCAGGTATGATATGTATTAAACATAAATTAAAATTATACGTTACTATAAAAAATTAGAATATTATAGAAATGGAGAAACTATGAGAAAGACAAAAATTATATGTACCTTAGGTCCTTCAACGGACAACGAAGAAGTTATCAAACAACTTATACTTGAAGGCATGGATGTTGCCAGATTTAATTTTTCCCATGCGGATTATGAAGAACACCTCAGACGGTTAAGAATAATAGAAAAATATCGCAAAGAACTGAACATACCCGTTGCCACCTTAATGGATACAAAAGGTCCCGAAATAAGAATAGGAACCTTTAAAGAAAAAAAAGTTAAGTTAAAAGCAGGACAATTATTTACCCTGACATCCAGAAATGTTGAAGGCGACGAAAATCAGGTTTCAATCACCTACCCAAGCCTGGTCTATGACGTGGACCCCGGAGTTAAGATCCTGATAGATGACGGTCTTATTGAAATGACTGTTGAAGAAGTTACGGCAACCGATATTGTCTGCAGGGTTAATAATGACGGCGTTATATCAGACAAGAAAGGTGTAAATGTTCCCGGGGTTCATTTATCCATGCCTTATATAAGCGATAAAGACCGGGAGGATATCCTTTTTGCCATTGAACATGGTTTTGATTTCATAGCCGCTTCATTTGTAAGAAGTGCCGATGATGTGCGCGAAATCCGCAAAATGCTGAACAAGCATAACTCATCCATAAAAATAATTGCCAAGATAGAAAACCTTCAGGGTGTAAATAATATTGACGAGATTATTGAAGCAGCTGACGGAATAATGATAGCCCGCGGAGATATGGGTGTAGAAATCCCTTATGAAGAACTGCCGTCCCTGCAAAAAAAGATTATCAAAAAAGTATATAATAGCGGAAAACCGGTTATAACCGCTACCCAGATGTTAGATTCCATGATTAAAAATCCCAGACCTACCAGGGCGGAAATAACCGACGTAGCTAATGCCATATATGACGGAACCAGTGCCATAATGCTTTCCGGTGAAACGGCCGCCGGAAATTATCCGGTTGAAGCCTTGAAAGCTATGGTAAAAATAACTTTACGTACCGAAGCAGATATAGATTATATTAAACGCTTCAATCAACGGGAACTGCCTTCCAACCCCGACATTACCGATGCTATATCCCGTTCAACGGTTACCACAGCTCATGCCTTAAACGCAAAAATGATTATTACGGTAACCACTTCCGGAAAAACCGCCAGAATGATTTCAAGACATCGTCCTCAATGTGACATAATGGGCTGCACCACAGATCCGGTCATATGGAGGCAGATGAATTTGATTTGGGGTGTTACACCTCTTCTTATGGCAGTGGAGCATGATACTTTTGAATTATTTGAACATGCGATACAGGCCGTAGAAAAAGCGGGATATATTAAAAAAGGTGAAATTGCGGTTATGACCGCGGGAGTACCTTTGGGAGTATCGGGAACCACCAATATTATAAAAGTTCAGATTGCCGGGGATACTGACTGCAAAAAGGCAAAAAGAAATCCTAAATCAGCCAGCTAAAACGGGGAGGAAAGCATATGAAGCGAAAGGATTACATCAATTGGGATGCTTATTTTATGGGAATTGCTCTCTTATCTGCAGAGCGCAGCAAAGATCCCAGCACAAGTGTTGGGGCTTGCATAGTTAGTATGGATAATAAAATTCTTTCTGTCGGTTATAACGGCATGCCAATTGGTTGCTCCGATGATGAGTTCCCCTGGAATCGGGAAGGAAATCCCCTGGATACAAAATATTTTTATGTATGCCACGCCGAACTTAATGCCATTTTAAATTATTCGGGAACCGATATGAAGGGTGCAAAAATATACACAACCCTGTTCCCCTGCAATGAATGTACAAAAGCTATAATTCAAAAAGGCATCAAAGAAATAATATATATGAGCGATAAATATGCCGAAACCGATTCGATTAAGGCATCAAAGCGGATGCTTGATGCCGCCGGAATATCTTACAGACAGTATGTTCCTGTCGGTAAAGATATAACCTTGTCTTTATAACCAACATTTCGGCAATAAAAACAGTACGCTTTACAAATAATAATGTTGTATTATATTAAACCTCCTAAGCAACAGGTGTATATACCAATCAGCTTAGGAGGTTTTTATTTCAATATCAAAAACCGCAAAACACCGCCCGAAAATATTTATTGAATATCCTGACTGACTTGATTATAAAAGGTTTTTTAACACCGATTAAAGTGATTTTTTATAAAACAAAAAGACATAAAATAAAATGGATTACAAAAACAAACGACCACAAATATACTGTGGTCGTTATCAACACTAATACAATTTTACAGCAAAGTTATCAACAATATATTGGATTATACCTTAATCTTCAACAGTATAGTTTGGTGCTTCTTTGGTAATCTGAATATCATGAGGATGGCTCTCTCTTAAGGAAGCTTGGGATATCTTTATAAATCTTCCGGTCTTTTGCAGAGTTTCTATATCTTTGGCTCCGCAATAACCCATACCGGCCCTTAAGCCACCGACTAACTGGAATACAGTATCCTCGACTGTACCTTTATATGCAACCCGTCCTTCCACGCCTTCAGGAACCAGTTTCTTTGCATCGGCCTGGAAATACCGGTCTTTACTTCCTTTTTCCATAGCAGCAATGGAACCCATACCGCGGTAAACCTTATATTTTCTTCCCTGATACAATTCAAATGTTCCGGGACTTTCATCACAGCCGGCAAATATGCTTCCCATCATGCATACATTAGCACCTGCCGCCAGAGCTTTTGTAATATCTCCCGAATATTTGATGCCGCCGTCGGCTATAATAGGGATTCCGTATTCTTTTGCCACTTCATAAGCGTTCATGATAGCCGTTATCTGTGGAACACCGATACCTGCTACAACTCTTGTGGTACAGATTGAACCCGGTCCTATTCCGACCTTAACTGCATCAACACCTGCCTTGATTAAATCCAATGTTGCTTCTCCTGTTGCAACATTTCCCGCAATTATCTGTAAATCGGGATAAGCGTCCCTTATCATCTTTACCGTACGGATAACATTGGCAGAATGACCATGAGCCGTATCTATAACAACAGCATCCACTTTAGCATTAACCAATGCTTCAACTCGATCCATAACATCTCTTGTAACACCTACCGCTGCAGCACACAGCAGCCTTCCCTGATCGTCTTTTGCTGAGTTTGGATACTTAATTTGCTTTTCTATGTCTTTTATGGTAATTAAACCTTTCAAATTTCCTTCATCGTCGACTAATGGAAGTTTCTCTTTTCTGGCTTCTCTTAATATTCGCTTGGCTTCTTCTAAGGTAATACCTTCTTTGGCAGTGATTAATCCTTCAGAAGTCATGCATTCCTTTATTTTCTTTGAATAATCCTCTTCAAATTTTAAATCACGGTTAGTTATAATTCCGACAAGCTTTCTCCCTACCGTTATCGGAACACCGGAAATTCTGTACTTTGCCATCAGTTCATTGGCATCATGCAATGTATGTTCAGGAGATAAGTAAAAGGGATCGGTAATAACTCCATGCTCCGACCTTTTTACCTTATCTACTTCCTGGGCTTGTTCTTCAATAGACATATTTTTATGAATTACACCGATACCGCCCTGCCTGGCCATGGCAATAGCCATCCGATTTTCGGTAACCGTATCCATTCCGGCACTCATCAACGGAATATTTAATTTAATCCTTTTTGTCAGCCAAGTTGTCAGATCCACCTGGTTTGGTAATACCTCCGAATAAGCCGGCACTAGCAATACGTCATCAAATGTTATTCCTTCGCCAACGATTTGGGCCATTTTAAAAACTCCTCTCTTTCTTTTTCTAAATAGTGATTGTCTTTTACATATTTTTCTGCATTTTACGGGGCTTTGCGCGCTGAATTATTTTTAAAAGTATAACGAATAATCTTACCCTTGTCAACATCAATCGGGGATGAAAAAAGTATTAAAACCGGTATATACACAAATATTTAACCCAAAGCAAAAACACCGCCATGATTAATAGTCTTATCCGGCATATCGACCGGTAATGATATAATCACTGCGGTGTTTTCTTATTATTAATTTGGTTTAAATAATCGAAACAATCAAATTATTCCAATTTTATCTGTTTATGCAGGCAATCCTACAGGTTATAAGTTAATAATTTGATACTTTTCTCGGACTCTTTTGCTTAATCATGGCAAGCATTTTCTCGCTGGGTTCAAAAAGAATCTTAAGTTTTTTTCCGTCCGCATTGGCAATAATAACATAGGGCTTGCTGTCTTTGTTGAGCGACGAAAAATCTTTGGTTTCCAGTTGCAGATGCTTATAGTTGTCCAATGCTGCCGAATTATACGGAGCCATTATTTCTACCTGCTCAAAATCTATGCGAAGCATAGTTTTACGCCTTGATTTTCCGCTTATTTTGTCAAAATCCAATTGTCCGTCTACAAAGACGTATTCATACTCCACACTTAATTTAGGATAAAAATAAAATACTGCAACCAGAATTGCTATACCTAAAAAACTCAACATATTTCCGGCCACTATCAGGAAAAAACCTGCTAAAGAACCGATTATCATCAATACCCTAAGTCCTATGGTAGCAAAGGTATCTTTTCTTTTAACAACTGCTTCTGCATACAGCTCGTTCATCGTAACACCTGTACCTTCCTTTATATTATTTATAATATATATTCAATATTAATACATAATCGGACGGTATGCAACAGTTATTCGACTACCACTGTCCAGTTAAAGATATCTTTAAGCTTGCCAAGCTGAATTCCCGTTAAACTATCGTAAAGTTTGCGGCTTAAAGGCCCTGTATTTCCGTCACCTATCCTCATAATATGATCTTTCCATCTGAGTTGTCCCACAGGGGATATTACAGCTGCAGTACCGGTACCGAAAACCTCTTCCAGCTTTCCCTTTTGATAGGCTTCGTATATTTCATCTATTGAAATAAGCCTTTCTTCTACTTTATATCCCCAACTTTTACATAAGGTAATTACCGAATCCCTGGTTACACCAGGCAGGATGCTTCCGCTAAGTTCAGGTGTAACGACAACTCCGTCTATCTTAAAGAATATGTTCATTGATCCGACTTCTTCCACATACTTTCTGTGTACTCCGTCCAGCCACAAAACCTGAGAATAGCCCTCATCATGGGCTTTTATCTGAGCCTTTAATGATGCCACATAGTTTCCTCCTGCCTTAGCTTCTCCGATACCGCCTTTTACCGCTCTTACATAATCATCCTCGATCCAGATCTTAACCGGATTTATTCCCTCAGGATAATATGCCCCGACAGGAGACAGGATTATGATAAACTTGTAAGTCTTTGACGGCCTTACTCCAAGAAAGGGATCGGTTGCGATTATAAAAGGCCTTATATATAAAGATGTGCCCTCCCTTGTAGGAACCCAGGCGCTATCTATTTTTACCAGCTCTTTTATAGCTTGTATAAAGTCTTCTTCAGGTATTTCAGGTATGCAAAGTCTTCTGCAGCTTCTGTTGGTTCTTTTGGCGTTCATATCCGGTCGGAACAAAAGTATTCTTCCGTCTTTAGCCTTATAAGCCTTAAGGCCTTCAAACATTTCCTGCCCGTAATGAAATACCATGGCCGACGGCTCCAGGCTTATGGGCTGATAAGGAATTATCCTGGCATCATACCAGCCGATTCCCTCTTTATAGTCCATCATAAACATATGGTCCGTAAAAATTGTCCCGAAGGTTAACGGATCATCTTTATCGGGCAGCTTTTTAGGTGCAGTAGTTTTTGTAATTTTGATGTCTAACATTTTTTCAACCTTCTTTCATAAAATTTATCCGTTAATTTAATAGATTACAAAACCATATCACTAATTTCGGCAATAGGGTTAAGCGTAATATCTTATTATAAATTAATGTACATTATATCTTTAATAAAAACCATATATATTAAGATATAAATATATTACATAATTAAAATGTATCAATACATTTTATAAAAATTTAATTTAAATATTTGCCCAGTGATGTTTTTCAAAGTGCCGTTGTATAGGTTTAAAGCGCTAAAGCATTAAGAATATAAAATATTTGCCATATTATGGCTAAAAATTAATATGGTTTAAGATACACATAATTTAATAATATATCAATATTGGACCGGTCATATAAAACTTAATGACCGGCCGTATGATTTAATTTTTATCCTGGCTTTTCTTTCTCTCATACCTGCAAAAAGTATAAATTAAATCATGATATGTCTGTTCATCCGATTCTTCTGTTAAAATCCAGTCATCCATCTTGTCCAAATTCGGGAAATACGTATCGGCAATATAAGAATAATCAATTTTGGTTACATATGCCACATCGCATAAGGGAAGCATCTGCCGGTAAATACTTTCCCCGCCTATTACATACACATCATCCGATTTGTAATCTTTAACCGCATTTAGTGCTTCTTCAATGCTGTTGACAATTACGGCACCGTTTACCTTATAATCACGCTTAGTGGTTATTACCACGTTCAAACGGTCTTCTAAAGGCTTCCCTTGCGGAAAACTTTCCAAGGTCTTTCTTCCCATTATTATAGCTTTGTTTATTGTTTTACTGCGGAAGAAACGCTGATCGGCTGGTATACGTACCAAAAGGTTGTTTTTATAACCAATAGCCCAGTTTTTATCTACCGCCACTATAAGATTCATAGCTCTCACCTTTCAATGTCAGTTTTTATACAGCTACCGGAATATCAACTTTAGGTCCGTATTTATAATTTCTAAGTTCAAAATCTTCAACCTTAAAATCATAAAAATCCTTAACATCAGGATTCATATAAAATTCAGGAGCATCATATGTAGGACGGGTTATCAGCTCTTTTACAATAGGAATATGCCTGTCATATATATGTGCATCTGCAATAACGTGGACCAATTCTCCCACTTCATAGCCGCAGACCTGAGCCAGCATATGAACTAATACCGCATACTGGCAAACATTCCAATTGTTTGCCGTTAGAATATCATTGGATCTCTGGTTTAAAATAGCATTCAGTACCAACTTGTCACTGCCCGGTTTGTTGGTAACGTTAAATGTCATGCTGTATGCACACGGATAAAGGTTCATCTCATGCAGGTCCTGATGAACATACATATTGGTAATAATTCTTCTGCTGAAAGGATTATTCTTAAGCTCATATATGACCCGATCCACCTGATCCATGTATCCTTCTTTATATTTATGCTTAACACCCATCTGATAGCCGTAAGCCTTTCCTATCGAACCGTTTTCGTCAGCCCAGCTATCCCATATATGGCTGTTTAAATCTTTAATGTTGTTGGATTTTTTCTGCCATATCCATAAAAGTTCGTCTATACAGCTTTTAAAAGCCAATTTTCTTAAAGTCAGTGCCGGAAATTCCTTTGACAAATCGTACCTGTTTACGACCCCAAACTTTTTAATGGTATAGGCATAGGAGCCGTCCTCCCATTTCGGCCTTACCTTTTCTCCTTCGGTACTGGTTCCATTCTCTAAAATATCCTTACACATATTTATAAAAATTTGGTCAGCTAAACTCATATATGTACCTCCCCGGCTCTTTTAAATCTATTTTATTGTACATCACATATTTTAAGTAGGCAAGCATTTTAATTTATTTGGATATGTGTTTGGAAAAAGCAGCTTTAAACATTATTATTTAACATTTTACTACAACAAAAAAAGGATGCATGCATCCTAACTAAAGTTAGTTATGCAACGCATCCTTTGTGATTATTTTATAATCTGTTTACAATCTTACCAGTTGATCCTCAACAAATTTTTTAATATTTGATGCATTAACATATTTCATTACCTGTCCGTTTCTGATTTCCAGCAAAGTAGGAGCCTGAAGAATATTAAACTTCCTTGCAAGATCGGGATTTTCCTCCGCATCTATAACCGTATAGGAAATACCACTTAAGTATTCTTTGGCGAGCTTGCAATTAGGGCAAGTCTTAGTGGTAAACAAATACAAGCCGTCATCAGATTCGGATGATGTTTGTGAAGCAAGCTCCAACTGGCTAACACTTCTTGTACCCTCACTTACAGGCATAGTTCTGGATCTCTCTATATCATAAAGCTTTCTGTTTTTATACTCCTGAACCTTGCCCTCATTCCAGTTCTGAACCGGACGATAATAACCGGTAATACGGCTGTATACTTCAGCAGGCTCTCCGCACTCAGGACATGTAAAGTGTTCTCCGGTCAGATACCCGTGAGTTCTGCATATTGAATATGTCGGAGACAAGGTATAGTAAGGCAGCCTATAGTTTTCCGCAATGGTTCTTACCAATTTGGCTGCTGCCTGCCAGTCGGAAAGTTTTTCGCCAAGGAAGGCATGGAATACAGTTCCGGATGTATAAAGGGTCTGAAGCTCGTCCTGTATGTCAAGGGCTTCAAATATATCCTCGGTATATCCTACGGGCAGGTGGGAGCTGTTTGTATAATAAGGTGTATCTCCCGGTTTGCCTGCTGTAATAATATCAGGATATCTTTCTTTATCATGTTTAGCAAGACGGAAACTTGTAGATTCGGCAGGTGTTGCCTCCAGGTTGTATAAATCTCCGTATTGTTCCTGATAATCGGACAGACGGTCCCTCATATGGTTAAGCACTTTCTTTGTAAATTCTACGGTTTCGGGATGAGTCATATCCTTACGCAGCCACTTTGCGTTTAATCCTGCTTCGTTCATGCCTACAAGGCCAATAGTCGAAAAATGGTTATCAAAGGTGCCAAGATAACGTTTTGTATATGGATAAAGGCCTTCATTCAAAAGCTTGGTAATTACATCTCTTTTAACCTTCAGTGAACGGGCAGCTATATCCATCATTCTGTCCAAACGTTCGAAGAATTCATCTTCGTCTGCAGACAGATATGCAATTCTCGGCATATTGATTGTAACAACGCCTATGGAGCCTGTGCTTTCACCGGAGCCGAAGTATCCGCCGGTCTTTTTGCGAAGTTCACGAAGATCAAGACGCAGCCTGCAGCACATGGAACGGATGTCACTGGGCTTCATGTCACTGTTTATATAGTTTGAGAAATAAGGTGTTCCGTATTTAGCCGTCATTTCAAACAACAGACGGTTATTTTCTGTATCCGACCAATCAAAATCTCTGGTTATTGAATATGTAGGTATCGGATACTGGAATCCTCTTCCGTTGGCATCACCTTCAATCATTATCTCGATGAATGCCTTATTTATCATATCCATTTCTTTTTTGCAGTCTTTATATTTAAAGTCCATCTCCTTGCCGCCAACGATACAATTAAGTTCAGCCAGGTCATCAGGCACTGTCCAGTCAAGAGTAATATTGGAGAACGGAGCCTGTGTTCCCCAGCGGCTCGGAGTGTTTACGCCATATACAAAGGACTGTATACATTGCTTAACTTCTTTGTATGAGAGATTATCTACCTTTACGAAGGGAGCCAAATAGGTGTCAAAGGAAGAAAACGCCTGTGCTCCTGCCCATTCGTTTTGCATAATTCCGAGGAAGTTAACCATTTGATTACATAAAGTAGATAAATGGCTTGCGGGGGACGAGGTAATCTTGCCCGGAATTCCGCCTAATCCTTCCTGAATGAGCTGTTTCAACGACCATCCTGCGCAATATCCTGTCAGCATTGACAAATCATGTATATGAATATCAGCGTTTCTGTGAGCATTTGCAATTTCTTCGTCATAAATTTCTGATAACCAATAATTAGCCGTTATCTTGCCTGAGTTATGTAAAATTAATCCGCCTACAGAATAGGTTACGGTAGAGTTTTCCTTAACTCTCCAATCCTCTTCTTTAATGTAGCTGTTAATAGTTTCTTTATAATCGAGGATTGTAGATTTCATGTTACGGATTTTTTCTCTGTTTTTACGATACAGTATGTATGCCTTGGCAACATCGGTATAACCGGATTGCTCAAGAACATGCTCAACGCTGTCCTGAATATCTTCTACATGAATTTTGTTATCCTTTATCTTACTCTGAAAATCTGCCGTTACCCTTAATGAGAGTAAACTTATTATGTCATCGTCATAAATTTTTTCGGTTGCCTTAAATGCCTTGGTTATTGCGGCACTTATTTTTTGCAGATTAAATTCTACAATCTGCCCGTCTCTTTTAATAACTTCAATCATATGTAACAGTCTCCCTTCCCGTATCTTTAATCAGAAAATATATCTGATTCACATCTCAATATCCATATTATCAAAATTAATTCATTAAGTCAATATAAAAGTACACTAGATATATGTAGAAGCATACCACTTTCCACTATATCTAGTGCACATAATAGTTTTTTCCTATATCTTATAATACTTATCTTTTGATATATATGCCTTGATATAAATACCGTTTTCTTTATATTCTTCTTCCAATACCCGGCCGTATTTTCGGATAGTCTGAAGTTTTCCCGCTTCGTTATAAGGAATTGTCTCTTCAATCAGGGCTTTTTGCTCCATCAAAATCTTTTCGATTATTTCCAGCAGCTTATCTATTCCGGTACCGTTTTTTGCTGAAATTTTAACTGTATAATCGGCCTTAAAATCCTTCAGGGTGATATCATCTTCCAAAAGGTCCTGTTTGTTAAATGCCGTAATTATAGGTTTGTCCTTTATACCCAGACTAGAAAGAGTTTCATATACGATATGCATCTGCTTATAGGCATTGGGATTAACACTGTCCACAACATGAAGGATTATATCGGCATATTTGGCTTCCTCCAGGGTACTTCGGAAGGCATCTATAAGGTGGTGGGGAAGTTTACGTATAAAACCTACGGTATCGGTAAACAATACCTGCTGCCCGCTGTCCATCGTAAAACTTCTGGTTGTCGGATCCAAAGTGGCAAAGAGCTTATCTTCCTCCAATACTCCCGCATTAGTAAGATGATTTAATAAGGTTGACTTACCTGCATTGGTATAGCCTACTATGGAAATGACGGGAATATTGCTTTTGCTCCGCAGGTTCCTTGCAACTTCCCTGTTTTTCTTCAGGTCTTCCAATTCGCGTTTAAGCTGAGCTATCCGCTCCCTTATAAGGCGCCGATCTGTTTCCAGCTTCTTCTCACCGGGACCTCTTGTACCGATGCCTCCACCCAGCCTTGACAAGGAGTTTCCTATACCTACGAGCCTGGTGGCATTAAATTTAAGCTGGGCCATTTCAACCTGAATCTTGCCTTCTTTGGTTGAAGCCCTTTTTGCAAATATGTCCAATATAAGCACGGTTCGGTCCAAAACCTTGGTCTGCAAAGCATCTTCCAGATTCCTAAGCTGTGCCGGAGTTAGCTCATCGTCACATATTACTCCGGTAGCACCGGTTTCGGTAATCAACTGCCTTACCTCTTCTATTTTACCTTTACCTATATAAGTGGTGGGATGTATTTTTTCCCTGTTTTGTATAACCATGCCCACTGCTGTGGCTCCGGCAGTTTCCGTAAGTTCTTTTAATTCTTCCAAAGATTCTTTGATATCGTCATCATTATCCGCAAGAGCCACTCCAATCAATATAAAACTTTCCTCCTGCTGTCCGAATTCATAAAACTTTGCCATATCTACCTCTTAAATCAATAATTTTTACTGTAATATTAATTAACAGATTGTCTCGATCTTAAAAATACAAGCTCGCTTTTTGCCTCTTCATCCGATGGATACAAAGCAGTATAAGTTTCCAACATATACAAAGCATTATCAAAATCGCCCATATTCTCGTAAGCCACAATTTGATTTTTAAGCAGGGCTTTCTTAATGTCATAGTCGGCATATGCCATGCCCTTTTCAAGGTAAGAAGCCGCCTGCTCATATTCGCCTAATTTAATCAGGCAGGATGCTATCTGGTTATATATCCGGGGAGAGGGGCTTCCTCCCTCTTCCATGTATTTTTCATAATAGTATTTTGCGGTGGAATAATCTTTTTTCCGGCTGTAGATTTCACCTATATAAAAGTACGCTTCCACAAAACCGTTGGCAAAACTTTCGCTAAGTTCGGCAAAAGCCTGGTCGTATAACCCTTGATAAAAATGAATTTTTGCCATGTTGAATTTATCGGCCTTGGTTTTTACTTCAATCTCCTCCGCCTCATTTAAAACCCGGATGGCTTCTTCATCCCTGTTCATCTCTCTAAGTAAATAATATTTCCCAAAATAATAATCATATTTATTCTTCTGTAAATTTATCGCCTTATTATAATCTTCCAGGCTTTTTTCGTATTCTCCGATTTTCTGATATGTATAAGCCCTGTCCGCAAGTATCTGCGCATCTTCTCCGAATCTTTCTATTATCTCACTATAAGTTTTAGCTGCATCATCGTAATTTCCTATATTAGAAAGGGTCTTTCCCTTATAGTACAATATATCCAAATCCATACCGGCTAATACTTTTAATTCCAGGGCTTGTTCAAACTGCTCCAAAGCTTTCTCATAATCCTGCATATAGTAATATGCTACTCCTTTCCCTCTAAAAGCCCTCTTATTGTTTTCCAAAACCATTTCTATTTTCTTATCCATTATAACCCGGTCAAATTGCCTTAGTGCTTCATCATACTGTGACAATCCGACAAGGGCCATGCCATAACCGATATAGTATTCTGCCCTGTTCGGATTTTCTATTATGGCTGCAGCGAAGTTTTTGGCTGCTTCTTCATAATTTTTTTCAAAAAAGCTTTTTATCCCGTTTCTGTAGTAATTGTCCGCTTTTCCGCAGCCGGTTAGCAAGATAATAAAAATAAACACCAAGCTTATGGATACGAATTTTTTCATATAGGTTGCCTCCGTAAAATATGTTAAAAATAAAGGTAACCAAGTTTCGTCAAAATACTATATAATGTGGTTTTTTATTTCATTATACATCAATATCCAACGGATGACAACGAAGATTACGGGCAATTAAAAAAGACATAAAATAACTAAAAAATTAGAAAATAATTGCAATTACTTTTCATCTCATTTATAGATTTTGATTAGATTTTATTTAAGACGATAGGTTTTAGATTAGGCCCGGTTAACGATACATCAAAAGCCGGCATCATACAGAAGATGCCAGCTTTGATATTTTTATTTTATTTAT
>NZ_CVTD020000019.1 GCF_002904165.1 Herbinix hemicellulosilytica
CATTATAGTAACCATAGAATTCAAAATACTTTTCAAATGGAGATATTGTGGTTTAGTTAAGTACAAATCGTATTTTAATTGCTTAAAAAAGTTGTCTAAAGATAAATCATTTGATATAATTGAGTTCATAAACATTTATGTGCGGCTCCCTTGATGTCATTTTGTGTGAGAACTTTATTATATCAGGGATTCACCATAAATGGTTGTTTTTTTAACGTAAACGGTAAATCATGAGTACTAGTCTAAAATTTATGCCGCCATTGCTGGCGGCATTTATTATCTACTATTTATTTTTCGGCTTTCGACATTCTTGTGGTAATGATTCTGACCATGGCAGTAACTCTGCAAGGAAATCCAGGCTGGTCTCTTCCTGATGCTTTGGAATCTCTGTAAGCAGATATTCGAAATAATTATAGGGTTTTAGGTTGTTAGCCTTTGCAGTCTCTGCAATGCTGTATATAACAGCACTTGCCTTGGCTCCATTGATTGTATCTATCATATGCCAGTTGACTTTACCGATACAGAATCCTCGGATTGCCTGTTCAGCCGCATTGTTATCAGCCGGGACCATACCATCTTCAAGAAAGATTTTCAGATACTGTTCCTGGTTAAGACAGTAAGTAAATCCCTTTCCTGTCTCTGATTTTGGTGGAACCTTATTCTGGTTCTCCCGAATCCATGCAAAGAAGGCCTCCACCAGTGGCTTAACACTGAGCTGACGCCGTTTCATTCGCTCCTTTGGAGTGAGCGTTGCCAATTCTTCTTCGATCCGGTAGATAGCGCCGACCTGTTTCAGTGCCTGCCAGGCAAGTGTATCCTTTGCCTTATCATTGCCCAGGGCTTTTATAACATCAGCGAATCTCCTTCTGGCATGAGACCAACAACCTGCGATTTTCAGGTCTTCACGCTCTTTTTCTAATGTATGATAAACCTGATAGCCGTCCGTAACACAGGTCCCTTTATAATCTTTGAGAAATTCCCGTGGATGAGATGTATTACGGGTTTTCTGATATTCATATAGTATGATGGGTGGTGCATTACACATTTCTCCGGTCCTGTACACCCACATATAACTTTTGGAACCGGCACTTCGTCCGTCTTTGTTTACCAGAACCGGAGTTTCATCTGCATGTATTACAGGCCATTTATATAATTCTTTATGCAGATAGTCATACAATAAAGACAAATATCTTTCAGCGCAAAGAATTGTCCAGTTTGCCATGACCTGGCGCGAGATATGAACATCATTTCTCGCGAATTCCTGTTCCAAACGGTACAGAGGAATGGCATTTACATATTTTGAATTCATAATAGCTGCTTCTAATGTTGGTGTTACTATACTGTTTCGAAGCAGATCTACCGGTCGGTCTGCTTTGATTATCGTCTGATTATCTTTACCGGCATATACAGCTACATGGTGTTCTTCTGCCTTGAACGATGCAGGGGTAAACTGAAGTCGTTTATAGATCTCATCCGGAAGCCGCTTCCACCCATTCTCTCCAAAGAGTTTATTAAGCTGCTCTTCGGAAAGCTCGTGTGTTATTATCTCTGTTTCAATATCATGCAGGTCGGCTTCCCGTTTCCCTTTCTGCTTTTTGCGTCTGTAAGGTTTTGGACAGACTTCTTCCATTTCCGGTTCTATTATAATACCGGCTGTATCTTTCGTTACCTCTGCTTCGTTAAAGCATTCCTTCATAGTCAGCTGGCCATCAATCTCAAGCTTTTCAGATGAACGGCCAAATCGTTTCTGATTAGCAATGGCGACTTGTTCAGTAAGAAGTTCCATGTTTCGGTTAAGCTGTTCCATTTGTTCCTGCATGGCAAGAAAAAGGCTGATTAAAACCTTTTTACTGCATTTATTCAGTTCGTCTTCTGTATATTTCATTGCCATGGGAACCTCCGCATTTGTTATGTTCCCATTATACACTAAAGCACGCGAAAAAGCGAATTTTACTACAGAATCGCTTCGTCATAATGACGAAGGTAATATATACTTAAATGGTTGAAAAATTAAAGAAAAAGAAGGATATTTTGAAAGGTTATCCACTATCCATCCCATTAACAAATATGTTTTGAGTGATATAGTCAGGATATGTTGAATGGATGTGGATAACAGTGCCATGGATGAGATAGTAAGTCTCAGATAAGTTTTTTATTTTCTGCGTATTGCACAAAACTTATAATGGAGAGGCAGGTTTTACTTTTGGAATTACTTTTTTCTGTTCTATTGCAAGTCCTTGCATTAACCAGGTATATTGTTCCGGTGTAATATTTGCTGCATCGTTACTTGCTCTTGGCCATTGAAACCGGCCTGCCTCAAGCCTTTTTACCAACAAAAGAAATCCATCTTCTTCCCAGACCAGCCCCTTTATACGGTCTGAGCGTCTTCCGCAAAAGAGAAACAAGGTCTTTGGAACAAACGGGTCAAGTCGAAAATGTTCTTTAATAAGTCCGGCAAGCCCATCAATTCCTAATCTAAGATCTGTGTAACCACAGGCAATATAAACTTTCTGAAATCCGGTGGCATCATTAAGCATGTATCATCACCTGCAGGATAGTCTTAAGCAATATCGGAGTTAAGGAATTGTGAATCTCAAGTGTATTGTTTCCTATTCGAAGGACAGCATCCGGTTGATTATCTTGCTTGCAGGCAGCAACCGGTGCCGGAAGTTCCACGAAGGTTGTATTAGATGAAAGGCTTGACTGTAAGTCCTGTACTGCTTCAAGTCTTATTCGGCGCTGCCAATAATAAAACTGTTTCTCATTGATGTTGTTGATTTCCATCCATGACTTCTTTGGCATACCACTGTTGTTACATTCGCGTATAATAGATGTCCACTGAGCAAGTCGCATTTCATGAGAGATTTTATCCATAAACTAAGTACCTCCAAAAAACTATTAGTTTTTTTGACATAGTTATTATCTCAAAAAAGCTAACTCAATGCGAGGTACTTATGATTTACCGTTTACTTTTTAACAGTAAATAAAAGTAAGGATTTTTGCACTTTTATAGATGTTGATTGGTTCTAGGAAGATTTCCCATTGATAAAAAGACATAAAAAAAGTACACCAGTATAAAAACTGATATACCATTTTACTTTTCGATTATTTCAAATGATGTAATTTTTTTGTATTCCTGTCCTCTGATATATTGCTCTTTGTTCCTGTCTTTACAACTTTTCACAATAAATGAAATTGGACTGTATTGATTAGAGGATTCATTTTCCTTATTTAGAAACAAATGTAATATGTACTCTTTCTGATCCTGATAAATAATAAAATCCGCTACTATTGTCGTATAAGGAACTGTCCTGTATTGATAGAACTTAATAAATTGTCCAACTTTCAACATTTCAGATATCTCCTGAAAATGATCCAGTTTAATTGCAAGCTTATTATATTCCCGCTTATTATGCTTCTTGAGGTCTTTTCTGCTTATCTCCTGATTTTTAATCTTGTTGTACCCATTTACACCCAGATACTTCTTTTCCTTACCATATATATGTTGTATTCCTAGCAAATGGCAAAAATTCTCTAAATAAAATACAATATTTATATCAATTTTATGGTTAAGCTGATATCTGAAAATTTTATTACATAAGTCTCTTTCGTATCCTTCCAGCAGCTCAGACAGATCATTCGTATCCTCACACATTACATCTCTCCACTTTCTGTAAAAAAAATGAGTTGCGGAAACCGCAACCCATTTTTGAATAGCAGATTGGTTCTCCTACCCCAATCAGGTCAAATTCTGTGTATATTTTAATTCCTCACAGAAAAGGATGGCGTGGCTATTCATTACACACCAATAAATGAAAGGCTGTAAGCCTATACATACTATAACCAATTTCACATTTCTTATTACAATTAAATCATATCAGATAAGTTCACTTATTTCAAGCACTTTTTCAATTCAAATTGCTTAATTCATATCTATCTGTATATTTTATTATATTCTTTTTTTTCAAAATTGCAACCATCAATTTTCACTTTCCTCAACCACCTTCACCAAAATATCCAGTACAAACCTGCCGCCTTCTGTCATCACGCTGACCTTCCCCTGATTTTTCTCCACGCACTCCTGCAGGTTCTCCAGTCCCAATCCATGATTACGCCTGTCAGCCTTTTTTGTCCTCAAATTTACATTTTCCGTTGATGAATTGCTAATAACCAGATGAAGATACTCTTGATAGGTTCCTATGGAAACTGTAATCCATTTGTTATCCGACAACACCCGCTCACAGGCTTCCACAGCATTATCCATGGCATTGACCAAAATCGTACAGATATCATAATCACTGATTAAAAGCGAGGCATAAATAATTCCCTCTACCTTCATGGAAATATTCTTTTTCTTACATTCCTGAAACTTCTCATTTAAAATGGCATCTATAATATCATTCCCTGTCTGGATTATCTTTTGTACCTCCGAAAATTGTCCTATCATTTCCTTCAGATATTGCTTTGCCTAATCCTGCTTATCCTCCTGCAAAAAACCTGATAATACAAAGAAATGATTTTTCAGGTCATGTCGAAATTTTCTTGTTTCCCGGTCAATCTCCCTTAGCTGCTCGTAATACTTTTTCTGCAACTGTAGCTGCTTCTGGTTCATCTCATGTAGGACACGATACTCCTTCACATTCATAATCGCTGTATAGAAAATCAGCGTAATGACACTTAACAACATGGACAGAATGATTACCATAATCAGCATAAGATTTCCATAGCTCCCAGCACTGCTCTCACTCAACATCCCAAAGAAGGTCCCATGATACCAAGATTGATAAACAAGACAAATATCTCCAATGCAACAAATGCTTTCCTGTGCTTCATATTCTTTTTATAAAAGGTAACATCATAATACTTGCACGCTGCAGCAACAAGGAATATCACCAAAAGGCTGACAGCACTTGCACGCATATTATCGAGGGTAATATATGTTGCACCTTCCGGAAGTAACTGGAGAAATGCCGCCACAAAAAAATCCAGTTCGCAGATACATACAAAGGTAATGATTGACATCAGAAAGCTTTTTACATATCGGATTCCAACTACCACTCTCATAACAATCAGTATCAGAGGAAGGTACATAACAGAAAGATATTTTGCTGGAAGAAATCTTCCCGCTACAGCCATTCCAATCGGAATAATCAAAAACATGAAAAAGAGAAAAACAGGCTTTCTTTTTGGCATAAATCCAATGACATACCGCAGGACCAAATATTCTTTTATCACATCTATCATACAACAAATTGTATGATACAAAAACAAATCAAAACCCATTCGCTCTGCTCCTAAGATAATCATAAAATTTTTCCTTGAAGTCCTTCATTTTAAGTCTGCTGATTTTGATTTTTTCATCGTTTTTCAAAATGACCACTCCCTTGTCAATAGTTCTGATAAAATCCATATTTACGATGTAGCTTTTGTGTGGACAATAGAACTGTGTCATATCCAATTCTTTTTTCATTTCTTCAATAGATAATGGCAGTCGGGCGAACCGTTCCCTTGTCCTAACCCCAGTAGATCGCTGCTGTGATTCCAGATAGAATATCTCCGATGAGCGGATGATATGCACACCCTCTTCATCTGTCACAGTAAATCGTTTATCCTGCTCTATATCTCTAATTGCCGAAAACAATGCTTCTTCAAAATGTGCTGGCTCTATTGGTTTTGTGAGAAAGCGGAATGCCCGCACCTTATATCCATTCGGCATTTCTTCTATGTGGGAAGTCAGAAAGATAATTCTCGTTTCTTTTTTATATGGATATTCCCTTGCAATCTCCAATCCGTTTTCTCGTCCCAACTCAATGTCCAGAAATAAGATATCAAAAATAATTCCTGCCCTCAGTAATGCCTGCCCTGAAGTGTAAGTATGTATCCTAACGTCAACATCTCTTTTTAAAAGCTCCTCTGACACCAGCTTATAGACTTCCTCACATATCTGCTGAATATCATCGCAAATAGCAATCTCGTACATTCCAGTTCCCCTTTATCACAAATTAACCTTGTAAAATCAAATGCTGTCAAATATTTCTGAAATTATTTGACTGCCCTCCCCTTATCGTTTATACTAATTACATAACTGTTGTGCCCCCAAGGGTACAGCAGTTTTTCTGTTTCTATAAAGAATTTTCATACTCAAGTTTCTGCCACCTTGTTCTACCTGCGTAATACTTGATTGACTTAATCCCGTTTTTTCACTCACTCGATACAGCGACAATTTCTTATCTTTTCTCAGCTGGCGAAGTTTCGGTCCAACTGTATATCCATCATATTTCATCTTTAATCAGACCTCCGTTCCCCGCACGTTCTTCTACTAACGCACGAATTTCTTCTACTGCCGCTGATTCCGTTTCATACTTGCCAAGGAAATGACCAAATTGGTCATAAACAATGGTTCCATATCCAACATCAATAAATTGACATCTGCTTACTGCCAGGTGATACCCCCAGCAGTTCACTTCCTCTCCACTCACTCAGCATTCTCCTCAACCATGTCTGGGACAAATGCCACATGCGCTTCCATATCTACTAAAATCATTCCATAGTACTCTGCCCTAGCGAAGAATTTTTCCAAATCATCTTCATTACTTGTGATATCAAAAATTGATTTCAAATAAATGATTCCAACAGGACTATTCTCGACCCAGTCCCAAAGTCTATCCACTTCACTACGATCAACATCAACTCCACTGGACTCATCTACAATGATATCTACAATCTCAACATCTCTTTCTTTTGCATGGACACATATGTTAGAAACCATATTGTGAATCTTGTTATCCGACTTACGAGATTTGATGAAAATAACACCTTTGCCAGTTGGCTCTTGTAATGTCTGTTGTTTCATGTTCTGTTTGAAATTCTGTTTCGTGTTCTGATTAAAAAATTTGTTCTTCATGGTTTTGTTCTCCTATTCTTTTTTAGGAGAGCTTTGCGCGCTACACTCTCGTGTGTTAATGCTTTTCATAAGCATGTATTAATGATAACTTGAATCTTATTTTCATGTTCCTCATCTTAGGACTATCTTTTTTACGCTGTCATCTTTTAAAGACTACTTTTATAAAACTTTCTATTTTCATAATAAGATCTACTTTTTCGTTTGTCTGGCTCAATAAACATCTTTGTAAGGGTAATAGCTCCTACTCTAAACAATGAATTTATGTACAAAAAATAGACGCATGAGAAAGGCCAGTATGAAACTGGTTATCTTTCCCATGCGCCCATATCTAATATGCTCCTTGCAAGCATCATACCATCATAATGCAGTCCGTCTCCCGTATAATGCGGTTCATTAATAATATTCTGATATCTATTTTTATAAAGTGTATCATAAACGTCTTAGTTATTCATGACTCATATTTTGAATTACTTGCACAAAAAAGCCAGTGGTTAGCTGGCTATAATATTCATAAAATCAATTATTGCTCTTCAATGTTAACAGATTCACTGTTGTCATTCCTACTCATCCTCTTGAGGCCATACAAATTCTTTAGCCCATTCTTCACAGAAACTCAACCCAACAGGGCTTCCCAGCATACTAACACCCCAATTATTTTTTTTCGTTATGTACCAAGCTTTTGTCTTATTTTTTTCTTCCTCCATTAATGATGGTGCAATTTCATCCATCATAAATCCGAAAGAGTAACATGTCTCTTCACCAAAAATAAACACATAATATGGTTCAATAAAAAGCTTCCCATTATCAAGGATCTCAAAGCTATGGCACGGTACAACCCATCCATATAACACATTTTCATTTTTACTTACATCATACCCCCCATGATGTAACTTGGATAACTTTATCTTCACTAAAATCTACTTCAAGCAGGATATATCCTTTTTCCAGCAAACTAAACATCCGATACCCAAAGTCATATGACGTAGTCACTACAATTTTTTTAAAAGAATCCATATAAATTCTCCTTTCCACAGCTCAATTAACTTACATATTTTTCTATTAAAAATCCATATTACTATTCTTTTTCGTAACACGCAACACGTGTCACCACTCCCCCTTGAAAGTTCACACTGCATATCATTGTCTTTCCATCATAATCAACAGAATAAACCCTATAGCCTCTCTCTTCTACCGAATATCCAGCTGCTGCTTTCTCTTCTATTATCTTAGCCTCCAGATTATTCATTTCATCTGTTGCTTTATTAACGGTATCACCAATTGAGATATTACACAATGTTTCACTATTCGGGCTTTCAATAGAAACATAAATGATTTTCAAGGTATCTTCTGAATCATAATTAACTGCTAACCCATTACTATATGTAACTGCGTTTATGGCATCATATAATTTTCCTTCTCCATAAAGCTTATTTATATCACTTACATTCTGTCCAATTAAGGTTATCATATCATCCTCGTTAATCGAACTATCCAAGCCAAAGGCTTTGCTAATAATATAGCATACGAACAAAATACCAATGACCCAAATCCATTTTTTATTTTTAGAGGATATAGGATTTTTATCAATTGATTTTTCATTAACGGTTTGGATCACTTTATTTGACTTCTCACTAACAACCTTGGCAGTATCACTAACAAATTTATCGGCATTTTTTATGTGTTCACTTAACAGTTTCATACCATTTTCAATACCTTTGTTTGCTTCTACCTGCAAATTCTTTTTATCCTCAGTAGGTGAAACTTCTTCCTTTCCAGATGCTGTTTCGTTTCGTACAATTTGAATTCGATTTAAACAATTTTTACAAATAATAGGATTGTCTCCTGACTCCTGCCCACATATAACACATTTATGATCTGTGTTTTCTCCATGATATAATTTTTCTAATCTTTTTAAATAATTGTTTCCGATACTAGTCTTTAAAATTTTTCTGTCTGTTAATGCGTCATAGATTTCTTTTACCTTAGTCCTGTTTGAATAATCAATTTGCAAGCTTATTTTTGTAATCATAATAATATCATTTTTCATCTGTTCTTTATCCAATTCCATGTGACTTTTCTCCCTTCATGCACCTGGTTTATTGAGAAATAAATTCTTCACCATCTTCTAAATAGGTAATCCGCTGTTTCAATTCATCCGAAATATTGATATCTACAAATCCGTCCCTGTTTTCAGTATGTATTGGAATGATTGCTTTCTGTGGATTTACCGTCGTAATAACGTCCTCAATACATTTTGTAGTAGCATGTCCACTTGTATGTAATTTGTATAATTGTTCTGGTTCATATGGTTTTAGGAATTCCGCAAGTTCCTTATTATACGCTTTCAGCTCTGGTTCAAGATATCCTTCCCACATAGAATAAATTATTTTAGGTTTTAAATCTGCAAACCGCTCCAACCACTTTTTGTATTTTTCTCCTTCTTTAATTACAATCACAAAACCTTTTTCACGCATAAACTCTTCCTGTGTCATATTAACCTTCTTCAATGGATAACTCCAGTTAACTGGATACACCGTTTTAAACTGATACAAACTCTTTGCCCTAGCTCCAGCATACTTCATGAAATTCTGTAATTGATTATATACATATCCGTTACCATAAAATCTCATTCCATTTCTTTCTGCCGCTTTATAAAACGACCATAAACTATCCAGGTTAGTTGAGGAACACAGTAAAAATATGTACTTATTATCTTTAAAATAATTGGCAGCAATCTGTTGCATTTCCAGCTCTGTCATTACTTTTTCACTCTGACGGCTCATCATGGTTCCCTCTGTTATAAGGACGTCTATCTTACGTATTCCATTATTCGTGATATAAGTATGAATCATATCTAAGAGTCTGTGTCCCCTGTAACCATGATTTCGATAATCACCAGTATGAAGAATTGTTAAATCCTTAGTCTCAATCAGAAACATATAGGCATCGTAAGCAGAATGATCCACTGAATAAGGAGTCACTTTAATATCCCCGCATTGAATAACTACGTTTTCAACAATCGGATGCATTCTTTTATCATTCCGAAGTATTTTAAGTGCAGCATTATCTTTTAACGTATCATAAATTGTCAGCATGATTTGTCTAGCGCACTCTCCCATATATAATGGAACATCCATTTGTATTGATTGAAACATTCCCACGTGGTCACCATGATAATGTGTAAAAAATACTCCATCACACTTTTTTCCTTCATAATTTAAGCCTTCAATTTTCAAATCATGTACTTTACTTTCAGTTCCTGGAAGTTCCTCTCCAAAATCAATAAATATCCTATGGTTTTCTGTTTTAATTTCTGTTACACAACCTCCAATTTGATTGGTCCCCCGGTGGATAATTATTTTTGTCGCCATATCTTATCTCCTCCCAACTCTGTAATTTCATAAATTATATTTATACTCAGCTTCTGATATTAGTTTTTTCAATTGCCTGCATATTGTTTCATCTTCAACTTTTTCAATTTGATGTTCAAAAAATGTATCATAGGTTTTTAAAATTTTTCCCTCCTCAATAATTACAAAATCTAACGCATAAACATTTTCCCACATAAATATATTTTCAGCATCTCTTAATCTTCCAGGAACATCTGCAACAACAAAATATTTTACATCATCTTGATAACAGCTCAGTTCCTTTACAACTCTTACTACATCTCCAACAGTAAACCGTATTCCTGCGTCTTCTTCATAATCACTTGGCATTCTAAAATAACCCATCCCTCTGAATTCCACACGTTCGATAATATTGCCCAAGTAGTCAAATTTGTAATCAATGCTGCTACTATGTTTTCTGCATAGCTCATATAAATTTGTGTCCTTTGAAACCTCAACTTTGGTTTTAAAACACAATTTCATCATTTTATTGATTAGTTCTTCTTGCTCTTCCAATATAATTAATTCATGAATTACAAATTTATAATTAATCATTTCTTTTATAAACGTATCGACTGTTTCATCATAATAATGTGCATCTGCTTCCTTCAACTCAATAATTCTACGATTTAACTCCTGAATCCCTTTCTCGTATGCAATTTCATAACTTGTGTAAACATCACTATAGAAGCTATCTCTATCACACAAATCACCATATTTATTAACATAAACTTGCATTTCCAAATGAAATATCATAGCTGTCCTCCCTCTGGGTTTCAACGTTTACACCATTCATTAAAATCCATACCATCATCGTCATATAAATGATTTTCTTTCTCATGTAAAAACAATAAAATCTTATCCACAGAATCTTTTTCAATTTCCATCTCATAGAGTGATTGAATAGATGATCCTTTTTCTAGAGCCATTTGGATTTTTCTTACTTTCTCATTGTCAGATTTTTTACTGTAATATAGATGGTTTAGTTCTTCCATTCATCATTCTCCTTTGATTATTGTATTTTTCCCCTTAATCCCATTCAAATAACTCTGCATATTCTTTTGATCGCATTGCATCCCTTAACCAAAAATCATTATCCTCATGTTTCTTGTATTCCAAAATCAGATTACCGCATTCTTTTGTTGTCTGATTAATCACTTCTTCCTTTGTATGCTCTATTTTCATCACTACTGTACCATCGCTTTTAACAGATCCCCATTTTCCACCTTTATTAATATAGTACCAACAAGTATTCTCTCCAAGAACTGTAATGTTTTCCGGGAAACAGTCTAAAATGGGAGGTACAGTAACTTTTAATTTTGTTGAAATAATTCCTATCTTAAAATACCCCTCCCCTTGCTGCTGAAAACACAGAACAAATTTTGGAGAACCTTTCTCTAATTTAGCTCTCCCTATGTCCTCATATCTAAAATCAATGACCACTTCATTATCCGTATTAATTAGACCCCATTTTCCATGGTATTTGACAGCTAGATAATTTTTGTTTTCAATTACAATGGAGCATCATCTGGAATTGCCCATACTTCTCCTACTTTAAACGCTCCTTCGATTCTACCTTCCGAACATAATACTTGAACTCGTCTTTGTGAAATATTCCATTTATTTGCCGCTTGACTCGCACTTAAATAACCCATAGTACACCTCACTTTATCACACACTATTATATTCCACGGGACGAATAAAAGCAATAAAAAAATAGGCGAAGTCACAGCCTTTCACAGACTGAAACCTCGCCCATTCGCATAAACTCACTTATCTTTGATTTTCAATTTTCTTCTTACTGCCTTTAACCGCATTTTCATCAGATGCTTGCACTGCAATTTTCTTCTCTTTCAGCTTTTCTCTGACAGACAGCTTCTGACTTTTCTCTTCCAGATACTTTTCCACGCCAGGCAGATATTCCTCTAACGTACCGGTTCTGAACTCTGTAATCGGATTAATATCTACCTTCACTCCACCAATTATAAGCTTATCTTCATGAAGCAGATTAAACATATCATCTTCTCTCTCGTCACTGGTATACTCTACCACCACATCCAGGTCAGAGTGTTTTCCCTCTAACCCACGACACCGACTACCGGAAATTACTACGTCCAGAACCTCTGCATCAAAATCACATTCCGCAAGTTTTGTCTTAACATATTCCTCCACCAATTCCTCAATCTCGGTTGCACTCATTCCACCAATCGGCTGAAAATAATTCTCCGTCTTTGCCTTAAATTCCAATACAGCTCGGCTTTGATAAACTGCGCTATCTTCCTCATTTTCACTAATCATGTCTTTCCTCCATTTCTTAAAAAAGCCCTTCCAAAAAAGCCCTATTTTCATACCTCAAAACAAATTGGCAAGCAAGGCAAACCTGTACAGTTTTTGCTCCAACTGCTTGTTGGGGGTGTTCCCCAATCCCCATCGATCTGTCATTTTCATGACAGGACTACGCACCATAAATGGCGCTATCTCGAAAGTTCCTTCCTCTTCTTTTGGTTTCGTTCCTCCTGTTCGGATTTTCTCATAAACTCATCAATATTGTGTTTTGCCATAGTGTACTTTTTCATTTCTTCACGAGCCTCACGATATTCACTGTATGCCTTTTTCTTCTTATCAAGCACACGCGCATACTCTTCATTAAGCTGTTTTACTGTAGGAATTCTTCCATCCTTTTTCTGTGATTCCGGTAATGCACTAAATGCTTCCTTCGCAGCTTTATGAAGAGTAATTTCTTCACGATGCGCTTCAAAAAACTTCTTGCTATATCCACTTTTGCGATAAGCAACATACACATCCCTGGTCTTAGAATAATTGATGATATGAGTTTTCAAAACTGCAATCTCCGCAAGTCTCTTCTCTGCCGATTTAATTGTTGCGCTCAATTCTTCAAATCTGGCAGAACTTGATTTTGCTTTTTCTTCAAGTACAGAATAATCTCGAATACCATTCTGCTCTAAAAACAAAAGTGTCTGCGCTATCTGCTTTACATTAAAAACCTTAGCCCAATTCTCATAGCCACGCCCTTTTCCTTGCGCCAACTTTTCCTGAATATTGATAAGTAAGTCAAATTCCTTTTTCGGCTTAGGACGCTGTTTCTCATTTTGCACTTCTTCAAAGATGCTGCGAAGTTCCGATTCCGAATAACCTGTTCCAAGAGTATCCATACGAACAAAACGCTTTTGGTTTTCGCCCTTAAGGGAAATATGCTTGCCACGCTTAATCTCATATCCCGCCTCTTCTAACAAAAGCAGTAATTCATCAAAGCTCCTAGGATTCTTGGTAATTGCAATGTCAATTGCCTCACAAACATCGGAGCGCAAAGTTTTTCTTTTCGCATGTCCTGGAAATTTCTCTCTTTCCTTACGAGGTCTAGGTTTGATAACCGACAATCCATGTTCTAAACACAACTGGTCGCTAATGTGCTGAACCACTAAGAAGGAGCCGATAATATTTCTGAACTTTCTGGTACAATTTAGGTCCGTGGAATTCCAGATAATATGATTATGGATATGTGCCCGATCCGTATGTGTCGCAACAATAAAAGCATGATTTCCTTTGGTTAGCTTCATTGCCAATTCATAGCCAATCTGATTTGCTTCCTCCGGCGTAATCTCTCCCGGCTTGAAAGATTGGCGAACTTGATAAGCTATCACATCTCCCTTAGGGGTCCTCCCGGTCAATTCAAAATATTCTCGTTTGGAGAGCATGAACTCTTCCTCCGCAGTCTCCGGGTCACAGGCATAAGAATTTATAAATTCTCCGTTCTCTGTCTTCTCTCCATTTTCTGCGTAATCAATTCTGTCCTTAAGACACTGCGCTACTGTCTTGCCCTTATTATGGTGCATCGGTATAATTCTTGTTGCAGCCATGCTCTCCCTCCCTTCATTAAATTGCAGAAAGCCGTGCTAGAATATCCTTCATCAAACGCCATAATTCCTCCTGGCTTTGTTTAACATCTTGAATATCCTCCGCATAAACCTTTCCCATTTCATTTGCCTTTTTTACATATTGATTTAAGTTGTTGCTATTGATACGAAGGAGTCGAACCGCCTCCCTCAAATCACTCAAATCAAGCTTTAGAATATATCCCTCAATCGCCATCTTTCGCAGATACACGCTGAGCCTTTCTATGCCAGCTTCCTTCATTTTTCGTTTTATGATTTTATCCTCTTCCTCATTCACAAAAAAATGAAGTTGTTTCTCACGGTTAGACATCACGCTCCCGGTCCTTTACCGGGCATATGGATTTCTGGTTTTTTTCTCGTTCCTCGTCAACAGCCTTCTCACGTTCCCTTAATTTCTTTAGCACAGACTCCTTTGCATCTTCCTGTTCCGGAAGATTATTGATAACACCATCCAAAGAATTATTATTCTGCTCGACGGCATCCTCAATATTGCGCATCTGCTCTCCCAGACGTTCTCCAATTTTTCTTCCACTGCCGTCTGTCTTTTCTACCACAGAAGTTTCCGTATCACCGGAGCGTCCATTCACATCATCCCATTTTTCAATAGACGTACCTTTTCTCTCTTCTGCCATAACATTCCCCTACCTTTCATAACTTTTTCTTTTTTCAAACTCCAAACCAAACTGCGGTCTCTTCATTTCATCCACTGTCATTCTTACAACACAGTCATAAGTCTTGCCGGTCTTCACACTGCGGCAACCCTTTAGCTTCGCTTTGCCATCCTTAAGCAGTTTCTCCGCTACCTGCTTCGTTAATTTCTTGCTAAGAGAATTAAAGAAGCGATTATTCTTCCATAACGCAAAATCTCCGCCCTCACAGAAGAATCCTTTACTTTTTTCCACCACATTTTTCCCACAACAAGGGCAAGGACCTAGCGGCTCATTTACCGGATGCATCAAAACTTCTGCATCCTCAATTACCTTATAAGTCTGCACCAACTCCGTAATCATGGCACCGATTTCTCTGATAAACTCATCCGCAGAATATTTCTTTCTCTCGATATCAATGAGTTTCTCTTCCCAATCCGCTGTCATGGAGGCTGACTGTATTTCCTCCGGCATAACCGTAATCAACGCAGTTCCCTTATGAGTAGGAATTAGATATTTTGTTTTCTTATCGCCCCTACGTTCCACAAAACCGATGCGAACCAACTTCTCAATGGTTCCGGCTCTGGTTGCAGGTGTACCGATTCCTTTATGCTCCGCATCATCCGGCATCTCATCCGCGCTGGCATGTTCCATCGCACTAAGTAGCGTATCTTCGGTAAAATGTTTTTTAGGCGAGGTCTTACCCTCTTTTATTTCCGTTTCCCTAACAGGAAGTATTTTTCCTTCTTCAAAGAAATTTAGATTATCAAGAATTCTTCCCTCATCTGAATCCGCTGTATCTTCTTTCTTTGCTACGAAAAACCACTCCTGAATATCACGCCAACCCTTCTTTGCTACCTGCTTTGCTTTTGCCTTAAAGACAACACCGGCCGCTTCAAATTCCAACTCCGTCTCATTTACCACACATGGCTCCGCCATACCCACCAGAAATCTACAGGAAATCAAACTCAGCACCTTCTGCTCTCCACTTGGCAACTCTCCATAATTCACATCCACGATATTTATTGTGGGAATAATTGCATGGTGGTCGCTTACCTTCTTGTTATTGATGATCTGCTTATAATTAGGTTCAAATCTTTTTGTGTAACCATATTTCTCCGCCACGGAATTTGACAACTTTGGCAGGTTGACAGCCATATCTTCTGCCAAAAATCTACTGTCCGTTCTCGGGTAAGTAATGAGCTTCTTTTCATAAAGGCTCTGGGCATAATCCAAAGTCTGCTGTGCCGTAAACCCAAGCATCTTATTGGCATCCCTTTGAAGATTGGTAAGGTCATAAAGCTGTGGTGCCTTCTCCTGTTTTTCAGTTGTTCGGTTTTTCCGAATAACTGTGTTGCCGGCATCTCTTACTTTCCGCAAAACATCCTCAGCTTCTGATTTTATGGAATACCTCTCGCTGATAGCTTTAACTCCACCCACAGTAATTGCAATCGTATAAAACGGTTCCGACTTAAATCCGCTAATCTCCGCTTCTCTTGTAACAAGCATTGCAAGCGTAGGCGTCATTACTCGACCTACATTCAATGTCTGGCCATAGAGGGTTGAAAAAAGCCGAGTAGCGTTCATCCCAACCATCCAGTCGGCGCGCTCTCGGCAAACGGCTGCTTCATACAAAGCATCATATTCACTTCCACTTTTAAGATTAGCAAATCCTTCCTCTATCGCTTTATCTTCCATTGAAGAAATCCAAAGTCTCTCAAACGGCCTATTACAGCCCGCCTGATGATACACCAAACGAAAAATAAGTTCTCCCTCACGTCCTGCGTCCGTCGCTTCTACAAGACTGGTAACATCACTTCTCTTCATCAAATCCTTCAACACCTTAAACTGCTTCTTGGTCGACTCCGATACTTGATATTCCCACTGCTCTGGTAAAATCGGCAAATCCTCATATCTCCATTTACTGTACTTCTCATCATAGTACTCTGGCTCTGCAAGCTCCACCAGATGCCCAACACACCAGCTTACGATATATCCGTTTCCTTCTAAATATCCATCCTGCCTCTCTGTGGCACCAATAACCTTTGCAATGGACTGTGCCACAGATGGCTTTTCTGCAATCACTAACTTCATTCAAATCCTCCTATCTGCCGGTAGAGCCAAATGCTCCCGTACCTCTTTCTTTCCATTCCTCAAAAGTAAAATCAGGTATTACAACAGGCATAATAATCAGCTGACCCACCTTATCATTCTCTTTGATTTCATAATCCCGATTGCTCACATTAGAAATAATCGCGTGCACTTCTCCGGTGTATCCCGAATCAATGGGTGGCAGTTCGCAAACAATTCCCTTTGCACTTAGCCCACTTCTAGGGAAAATATATCCGGCATACCCATCTGGAATTTTTAGACCAAATCCTAATGGCAGTTTACAAATCTGTCCGGGATGAATCACTTCATCCCTTGGACTGAACACATCTGCTCCGGCATCATTTACATGCGCTCTTATAGGTGCATTACCACCAAAATCAATCAATTGTATTTTCATTCGCTACTCCTTCCTGCAAATCAAAATGATCAGCAATTCTTGGAAAGTCCACCCTGATAATATCCGTAGGTAACATGTCTACCGGAATACATTTTCCGCAGGTCATCTTCCCTTCCTCACAGCCACCATTCATACAAAACGGACCACTATCCATAAATAACTCCCTATTCTGGTTCATCAACTGCTCCCAGATTTTCAGCATCACATATCTGGTTTCCTTGGTATTTCTTCTGCATACCCTTTGACGAATCATGTGTTTCCACTGATAAGGAGTGGCACTAATCAGCAAAATATTTCTCATTCCCTGAGGTGCACAGTATCCGGCAGAATCATTATCTACACCGGATTTAATAATCTCCTGATAACTCTCCATCGCCTTTTTACATTGCACCAGATACTCTGCCTCCTGGTTCGTACCGATGATGTCATAGGGAACCACAAAATCATCCACGCCGGAATAATCGCTGTACTGCAAGCTGGCCGACATATACTTCACTTCATTCTGATGTCTTGTAATCTGCGCCAGAAATCGTCTTGACGCTCCTACAATAACAACATTAATAATTCCAAACTTTTGAATGGTCGGATGCGGCAACTTCACAAGTCTCTCCACCGTTGACCTCTGATAGGAACTTTCATACAAGTCCATGAAATCCTTTAAACAGGTAATCTGATGACCTCTCTGTGTTAATCTAGCAGCACACACCATCATTTTCTCTGCCTGGTCAATGGAATCCGGATTTAAAATCTTAACCTCTATCTTTTTCATGTCGCTCCTCCTCTACAATCGCCCGTAGGATTAACAGATAGTTGATGCTGTCCGTAATTTTCTCATCCCACTGCTCCACCGGATAATCCTTATCATCCATGCTCATATCCAAAATGGAAATATAATGCTTTACCAACATCCCCATAAGAGCTATCTTTGGCGTTGTACTCATTAGGACAGCTGCCTTTTTGAAATGTGCTAATCGGTCTATCTCGACATTATCCATAGCCTCCGGTGCATATTCATTTCCCTTAGTTATTAGCATAGATTTACAGCGTTCCATCTGCTGGATAACCACATCATTAAATTCATTTATAATCATGCTCTCTCCTCCTTCGCCTTTGTTTTCTTTGCCGGTGTTTTTGTCACCTTTTCCTTACCCTCCTGCAGCTTTGTCTTCACAGAAGTTTTCTTGGTAGCTTTCTCCTTCGGACGTTCCTTCTCTTTTTCCGGCTTCGGGGCAAGAATTGCTTTCTCCTTTGCCTCTAAGGCTTCCCTTAGCTTCATTCTGTTTTCCTCACCAATTCGGGTAGTTCCCTGCTCTAACAAACCGGCTTTTACAACTTCCACTTCCGTAGGTTCTTTTATCGCATCAATTCTGCGCTCCCAATGATAACTTTCTGCCGCTTGGCTCACTTTTTCCTCCAACTTACGAAGCTCTGGCTCGCTCATATTTTCCCAAATATCATTCTTGTCCGTATGCATCACAAACCCTTGTCCGTCATCGTGGTGTGAAAGCGTATAGGTCAAAACCGTAGGCTCCCCTTTTACTTCACAGGAAAATCTATACTCCGCTTCACGACTTCCTTCCGAATATTGATAATCCATGCCCTTAAGATTGGTAACATCAGATGCTAAAAACACATCCTTTTGTTTCTCTTGAATCAGAACCTCCATTTTTTCATCAATAGCAGTAATCATCTCCGATGCAGCCTTACGAATCGTATCAAGAGACGCTTTTAACTCCGGTGTTTCCTTTCCTTCGGACCATCCTGCCACATAAGAAAAGGAATAGTCAGAAGTATCAATACCGTAGTGATGGCATACTGTGTACGCTACGCTCTCAGCTTCGACTTCTTTACTATTCCTTGACTGCTTAGGACCATTATTCTCAATTGCATGAAGCTTCTGGTGTGCCATTTCATGGATTGCCGTTTTTACAGTCTGTGCCTCACTCATACCTTCCTGAATGGCAATACGCTTCTCTGTCTGGCTATAAAATCCCTTAGCTCCACCTTCGATATTTTCAAAAGTGATAGGCACCGGACAAACCTCTTTTAATGCTTCCAAGAAAGTTCCATACCCATCCACACCGCCGGTCAGTTCATCCACACCAAGGCTAGGAAGTTCCTTACCATCAGTCTGGCTGACATCAAAAGTACTTACCACCTTAAAAGCATTTACCTTAATCTCCACGCTTTCCATGATAGGCTCCCCATCCTTATCCATCATCGGATTTCCTCTGTCATCAAGTTTATTCTGCTCTCTCTGAATGGTATATGGTGCCGGTGCTAAAATCTTGATGCCCTTTTCCCCCTTCTTCACAAATCTGCCCATTTCCTTCCATCCGGTAAAACTCTGGCACATCTGGGCATCCGGTTTCTGCATCATAATCAAAATGTTGTTATTTACAGAATAGCGTGGGAACTTCGCCATGGTATCAAGAAACTGCTTATACTTATCACTGGAAAACACTTCTGCCACTCCCTGCTCTAACTTATCCGTGATGGCTTTCATCTGCTCTGCCTGCTTTTCTTTTGCTTCAATCACGCTTACCTTCTTCTGAATCTCCTCCGGCACCGTTCCGATTATTTCAGCCTTCGGCATCGCATGAATCATCTCTGCAATGGCAAACTGCGCTGTTTTATTGCTTGTTATCTCAGGTACACAAGAAAGCATATCCACATCAATAGTATTTCCTCTTATAATATCAATCTCTGTAAAAATCTCCGGATGATTGGTATCTGTAACTCGTATCCCGATAGTAGGAATCGCATGCATTCTCTCCGGTGGAATCTGCTCAAACAAAACAAGTGCTTCCTTCACACTGCCTACATTTTTATGAAGTTCTCCTAGGTTGTGAAATTCACTGCATTCTGCCACCACAAAGCTCACTTCTCTCACATTCTGTTTTTCCATTGTTGCTGTTTCTGCCACTTTCATCCCTCCAAATTCTAACTGGTCTATATTTGTTTCAAGTTTCAAACTCGGTACCGGTAGAACGCCTCTTTCATTGAAAGAATAATAATCATTGCCCGGACCTACTATCACATGGTCCAATAATTTAATTCCAAGCATATTGCAAAGCTGCGACATACGGTCTGTAACCGCTACATCTTCTCTGCTCGGGTGAACGGCTCCCGTGGTGTGGTTGTGGACCAACATCACCGAAGCAGCATTACTAAGCACCATGGATTTTATTGCTTCTCTTGGATGCACCAGCGACTGATCCAACGCACCCATACTGACAAAATTCACATTGATAGGTTTTAAATCCGGACGGAAATTAATAATGGCAAATACCTCCCGGTCATAGTCCGAAAGAGTATCTGCCATCAATTTTATCGCATCCTGCGGATTGTTTATGGGAACCTCACTGTAAAGCGGAGGCTCCTTTACCATACGAATCGCAACCTTATCCAAGTGAAAAGGCTTATTCTGCATCATTTCCCTCTATGGGAACATTGACAACAAACTCCTGCCCCTTCAATTCCTTCAGTCTGCCAAGAATTGAAGACTTCGTGGACTTTGCCTTTTTATTCTTTGATGCCAACGCGCCCATATAATAGCTTGCATATCTGCTTTTTCTTGCCATTACGCTTCCTCCTATTCCTCGTCATCGATTTCATCCACAACTACATCCTCTTCATCAAGCTCCGCAAGGTAATCCTCCTCATCTTCGTTGTAATCGAAATCAGGGTCAGGACCTGGTGTATTTTCTTTGCTCTTACCCTTCCTGATAAAGATAGAAGCACCTACGCCACCGATAGCAGCAATTAAGATAAACGTCAGAACGCCCATGGAAGAATTCTTTTCCTTTGCCGGTTCCTCGGTTGGCTCTTCTACCGGTTCCTTTGTAGACTCTACAGGAGTTTCTTCATCTGGTGTTACTGTAGGTTCTACATCTTCTTTATTCTCACCCGTATACTCTGCCGCCTGTTCCTCATCCATGAGCGAAAGCAAATCCGCTTCATCCACTAAGTTAAGGAAGTGCACGGTCTCCGCACCATTATCATCCCTGTCGATGATAAGATAAAAATAATTTCCACTCTTGGTAGTCAGCGTAATAAACTGCTTACCTGCTCCTGTGACAGAACCGTAATCGTCAATTAAGTTCATATTGCCGTCAGGTGTCAAAGCCATATTTGCAGGCTTCTGATTATTCATACAGTCCATAAACATCAGCATGAACATCTGTAAAAGAGCCGCATCTGTTTTATTAGTGGCAGACTCAATGATATCCAGATAATCCTTATGCACGTAGCCGGTTCTTTCCGGCACTACAATTTTGTACCAGTTTCCTTCCGTACCAATTACAGACACTTCTTCCCCGGGACGAAGCTGGTCAATAACCTCATAATCCATACCGGCTCCGGTTCTCACATTCAGACGATACACATCTTCTTTCAGAGTTCCCGTAGGGTCTTCCTCCTCGCCATAGACATATTCCTCGCCGTTAAAGTTAAACACGATACTGCCATCCTCATTTATGGTATAGCTATAAGGAAGTTCTGTGTCTGCTACTTCGGTGGTATTATCTTCTCCTGCAACATTATCCACATTCGCGTCAGAATCTACGGTGACATTCCCACTATCCTCCATTGTAGAAATAACCTGCTTATCCACCACGGAATTATCAGAAACGCTTTCCTCTACCACTACCTGATTTCCTTCCGGATTTGCCTGTGCAAATGCCGTCATAGGTGTTACACCAATCACAAAAGCCATTACAAGAGTAATCACTCCACTAATCTTTTTACCTATCTTACATCTCTTCATCATCAAAGTCCTCACTTTCCATATCATCATTTTCAATATCCTCTTTTACCTCTACAGAACCCTTTACAACCACAGGCTCCGAAGTTACTAATTGTCCGCTGGTGGCTATCTCCAAAAACTGTGCCAACTGCTCCGGTGTTAGCTTTAAGGCTCCTACATCCGCAAGAATCTGCGTATTTTCCGCATCCTTCAACTTCTGCTCCAACTGCTTTACCTTAGCATCTGCTTCTGCCCTACGCTGTTTCGCTTTGCTAAGTTCTGCACGAAGCTTATCTAATTTCTCATACATAAAACTGCCTCCTTCCAAAGCAAAAGCCCCTGCTATGAGGGGCTAATCATTAATTCGTCCATAAGTATAAAAGTGTTCTTGCCAGTAGCTTGAATTAACCGATGTGTACTGAATCGGATTTCCGCAATGAAGCATCATACCGTCTCCCACATAAATTCCCACATGACTAGCACCGCTTGTTTCATAGGTACCTTCAAAGAAAATCAAGTCTCCCGGCTTTGCCTCAGCAGCGGATACTGTTGTACAGCATCCAAGCAATCCGTTTGCCGTTTTTCTTCCTACATACCAACCATTTCCGCAGTTATTGATGACATAGCTCACAAAGCCGGAACAATCAAAGCTTGTACTCGGGCTACTTCCTCCCCACACATAGGGATAACCCAAATACTTTTCTGCCTCATGAAGCATGTTTCCAAACTCCACATTGGTCAGATACTCCGCAGGTACTTCATAATCCTGATATTCTCCCGGATCCACCGTGCTGTAAATGTCATCTCCAAACAGATAGGCTTTATTACCATAGGTAGCTAGCAAGAGCTCGTATCGCTCCATATCGTCAGCTGATAATCCATAACTGCGCACGGCTGTATCCATAGTTGCATTGGTAAGTGTGATCTGCAAAATATAATATTCATATTCCACTTCCACCTCATATTCAACCTCTACCCAATAGGATACTTCCACTTCATAGGTATAAGTCTCTGTAACATAACTTCTGCTTGCAGGATCCCACACAAGCCTTGTACCAGTTCGCTCTTCGGTTCGGGTACGTTCCTCCCATCTGGTTCTCGTTTCTGTCCTTGTACGGATTTCCACAATCTCCTCCGTGGTCAGCTCATACTGAATATCAAAGATATTCTGCAAGGTATCCTCTACTTCCCTTAAAGTGTAATCTTCATGAAGTACCGTCAACACTGCAGATAGCTGGTATGGATTATGATTGATTTCTGCTAAGGTATAGCGATACTCATCATATCCCGAATAATCCGTTTCAATGGAATTGACTTCCTCTTGAAGCTCTGCTTCTAATGCAGAATATGCCGCATCTACTTCTAAGATATCCTCATCGTCTGCTGTATAACTGGTGTAAATTGTAGAAGTACCAACGCTCCCCGCCATCATGGAACAAGATGTGAACATACAGGAAATCAAAATAATAACAAGCCCTATAATTCCGGCAATTATCAATACCTTCGGATTCTGCAAAATATGCTCCGAAATAAATTCCCCGATACGTCCAACCATATCTCCTGCCTTGTCTACAAATTTCTTTCCGGCACCACCGACAGCTTCTTTTGCTTTCTTTTTCTGATAAGCATCCACCATTTCCCTTTTAGTGCGGGCCTTTTGAATCTGTTTAGAAGCTTCGGAAGATGTCTGCTTTTTAGTAGCTTCCACCTTCTCGGATTCCTTTGCCGCTTTCTTATGAAGCTTTTGGTTATACATATCAGTTTTGATTTTCTGACCTACATATCCTGTAGCTTCCATACCACGGCTAACAGCCTCCACAGCAACATTTTCATCTTCATTTGCCTCGTCAATCTTTTCATGTGCCTGTCTTTTGACCGCCGTTTCTCTCATAGCAAGTTTCTGGCTAGTTTTCTGCTTAGCTTTTAGCTTCTTTTGCTGCTCCAGCGTCAGGGAATTATCCTTTTTCCCATATCTAAGTTTCTTTCTCACAGCCTCCCTGGCTGTCTGCTCATTCTTAAGCTTCTCTCCCGGGGACTTCTGTGTTGTTGCCCGGGAGGACTTCGAAGAAGCATTGTTTGTACTCTTTTTTGCTTCATCCATTTACTCTTACTCCTTCTTTGCATCCACAACTTCATTAAGCTTCGTGGTAAGTAACTTATAAAGTTCAAGGTCAGTAGGGAATCTGTCTACAAACGGCAAGATAACATTTCCGTAAAATAAAAGCCCTTCACCTTCTCCCGAATGTGTCACATACGAAAGCTGATGAGGACTGATATTCAGCTGTTTAGCAAGGATTTGTCTGTCGCCAACTGCCTGATTCAGCATATATACAAAATCAGAATTCTATAGTGATAGGTAAGCCTCTGATATCATCTCGGGCTTTTCCCCCACTCCACACCGTGCATGCGACTTTCACCGCACACGGCGTTCCATCGGTTAGTATTTTTCATTGTCTAAACAATCAACCTTTGAATAAAATAAAAACTGTAGTAGTTGAAATAAGATTAAATAGGTTGCATGGAAGCCAACTCACGAAGGTGGTTAACCTTTATAAGCTGTTTGTTATCTAGTTGTAGTAAATCCATATATTTGTAAATAGTTTCCGCTTTTGAAGCATGAATGAGTTTATGGACGGAGTTCTTTATGAGAATAAGATTCTCATAGGCATCCGTACCGCCTAAATGTCGAGGTAACTTATGATGGCAATGAATTTCCCCAACAGAGGAGAATTCAACACCGGTTATAGCACATTTTCCCCATTGGGCTGAAAAGAGAGATATTCGATTGTCTGCGTATTCCGCACTATTGGAATAGACTGGTTGACGCATGAGAGCCAACATCATAGGGATGTTGATTCTCAGACAGTTGTGAATACCTTCACGTCCTTCGGGAGTGTAATAATTCCAGCTCTTCTTGCGGAAAAGCGGATTTTTGTGCTGTGTGTATCCTATTGGATACACGGGCTCATTCGTACCAGCGACATATCGCATCATTTTGGATTTACCAAAACGGGCTTTTTCAAACTCCGTAAGCTCTCGCCCTGTTTTCACAAGGCGGTTGCCTGTGCGAGTGCTAAGCCTGTTTGTCAGCAAGGTCATGACTGTGCGGTTTAGGGAAGCACAATCATGATTAACATGTGTGGCAATACAGTAGTAATTCTGCATGCCAGTGACCATACTGTTATAGAGTCTGATTTCACCTTGTTCGCCATATATTTTGCGAGGGTGAACAATTCTCTTTGCCTGTTCTTTTAGCTTCTCCCTTTTGTGCTCTAGGTTTTTATCTGCGATATGAGATATAACCACGAGTTTGTTGCCCTTCCTGTGCACTTTCATTTTGAATCCGAGAAAATCAGAATAATGATTTCTTACATTTACAATCCTCGTTTTCTTTTCAGAAATTTCCAGTTTGAGCCTTTCTTTCAGCCACAGAGTGACTGCACATTTGGTGCGTTCAGCAGAGTCCTTAGTCCTGCAAAAGATTCGAAAATCATCTGCATAGCGGACAATGAACATTTCCTTCAGGTTAGATTTCTTAGCCTGTCGATAGCCATTATCGGGTCTGGTATTCCGTTTGCAAATCGGACACCATTGCCATTGACTTTCTACCCAGTGGTCTAATTCGTTAAGCACGATATTAGCTAGGAGTGGCGATATGATACCTCCCTGTGGGGTTCCTTTGTCGGGCGTGATAAAAGTCCCGTCCTCCAGTTTGATAGGTGCTTTGAGAATTCGTCTTATGACAAAAATCAGCTTCTTGTCATGAATACCCATAGCCCATATCTGTCGTATCAGCTTGGCGTGATTCACATTATCAAAGAATCCTTTTATATCGAATTCAATGACATAGTGAAGATTGGCATGTTGAAGCAGCTGATAACTTCTTGCTATGGCATTCTCTACCGAATGGTTCGGTCTGAATCCGTAGCTGTTCTTGCTGAACTTAGCTTCACAAACGGGTTCCATTACCTGTTTGATACATTGTTGAACAAGCCTGTCCCAAATACATGGGATCCCTAGGAGTCTTGTCTTATTTGGGTCGTATGGTTTTGGTATCTCCTTACGCCTTACAGGTTTTGGGCGATACCCATGTTCACTTCCATTAATAATAAATCTAACTTTTTCAACAACTTCATCGGGGGAGCATCTTCCGATGTCCTCAATTGTGAGATTGTCTGTGCCATTTGTTTTACTTCCTGTATTTTTCTTGATATTTCTGTACGCTAGAAGAATGTTTTCCCTTTGAAGGATGACAGACATTAAATCTGTGAAAACTTCTCCGTTCAAACTTGCCTGGTATAGATTATCAATCGTATTCTGCATTCCGTAATACTCGTTGTGACGCAGATTATCCTCACATAGCAATTGCTTTTTCTTTTTCATGGTCATAAGGCATCACTCTCCTTTCTTGGGAAAGTGTCCCTTTTTGTCATACTCGTAATCCTTATAAGATTGAATGACAATAATTGTTTCTAACCGACTAAAGCCCATTCCTCGAGCCCGCCTTTTTCGTAGGGCTGTCATAGGTTCGAGCTTCGCTTTTCAGCACAGATTAAGCGGCTTATATGATTCGTCCGCAGATTGCTTATGAGCAACTCTGTACCTTTCCACGTTCCGATAATTCTATCTGTGCATATATCCTTAGGTGTCCGCTATAGTCCTGTCAGCTTGATTGTGCCTATAACACAATACGGAGTTTCATATTTTCGATTCTTACTCCACCGCACTGACCCACAATTAAGTGTCCATACATTTCTATATGGTAAACATCTAGACCCGTACATTCGCGGTTTTCGTCAGTCCGTCGTGGACATTCTCACCATAGATATTTTATAGACTCCCGGCGTGTCATCTGCATACGGTACCTCTATCGCATTTTCGACAGCTGTATTTCTACACTGTTTCGGCAGACTTCCGCCGACTTTATCGAGCTCCAGACCCCAACCATTACAGTCAGAGCCGGTCGAAGTATCAGAGAAGGCATTTCAGGGCGTTACCCCATCATTCTACCTTTCGAATTATCAGTTGTTGCTTACCTCGTGTGGAAGTAAGCCCGACGATTTTAGCATCGCATGGCCATAAGTCTATGAAGTTTTACCCTCATAGAGCGATGTTTGTGCGTCAACGTGTCGCACCAAAGATATTCTCCACTTCCTTGGATGCCAAAAGATCCTTTACGTTCTGCGTGATACCGGTCGGGATACCACCCCATTTTCTAAAACGCTTCCAAATTTCCACGGTATAAGCTGCTGTCTGCTCATCACGAAGCAGAAGATGCATCTCATCCATGTAGTATCTGGTGGACTTGCCGGCAGAACGGTTTTCCGTTACTCTGCCCCACACCTGATCCTGTACTACCAACATGCCAATCTTCTTTAACTGCTTACCTAAGTCCTTGATGTCATAGCATACAAGACGATTGGTAATGTCCACGTTGGTACGATGATTAAATACATTTAAGGAACCATGCACATAGATTTCAAGGGCAGTTGCCACATGCTTCGCTTCGGATTCCTCCTGTGCCAACAAGGCATTGTATAAATCCTCCAAAAGTGGCATATTCTCCGGTACCGGATTTTCAAAATATTTTTGATAAATCTTGTGAATACAACGGTCGATAACCGTCTTTTCAATCGGCTGCAAGCCTTCTTTTCCACCTACGATAAGCTCACACAAGGACAGGATAAAATCTGCCTTAAGAGCTACCGGATTATCGTCATCCGAATAATTCATGTTAATATCCATGGGATTGATAAACTGCGAGCTGGTAGGACTGATTTTGATAACCTGCCCCCCGAATCTCTCCACCAGTGGACTGTACTCTGACTCAGGGTCTGAGATAATTACATCATCATCCGTTACGAGGAATGCATTTGCAATCTCCCTCTTTGCCGAGAATGATTTACCGGAACCCGGTGTACCAAGGATAAGCCCGTTCGGATTCTTAAGCTTCTTTCTATCCACCATAATCAGGTTGTTGGAAAGAGCATTTAAACCATAATAAAGAGCTTCCTTATCCGGTTGGAACAATTCCTGTGTAGTAAACGGCACAAATATCGCAGTACTGCTTGTGGTCATACCACGCTGAATATCAATCTGATTATATGCCAGCGGCAGACTGCTCATAAGCCCCTGCTCCTGCTGATAATCAAGACGTACCAGATTGCAGTTATGCTTCTGCGCGATACTGGATGCCTGGTGTTTTTACCGGGTCAATTATTCCAAAAGCTACCGTACTTGCCTGTCCGTGAAATGACGAGTATAATGTCCATAAAAACAGAAAGGAAAATGACATCCCATTATTGATATTGTGTCACCAGCACAGTATCAGGGATGTCATTCAATGATCACTATACGATGATCATTATAC
>NZ_CVTD020000020.1 GCF_002904165.1 Herbinix hemicellulosilytica
CAAAGAGCCGAAAAAAGAATGCCGGCTGAGAACAACAAAAGCTCTCAGCCGGCAGCAATTCCGGTAATCTGTGGACAAAAGATATCGGTTGATTTTGGACAAAGAAAAGCGGTAATAACACTACTGTATTAAAAGTTGCATTAACATCCACCGCAATATACATCCAGATTTCCCCCTGTTGTCCTATATCCAATTTGCAGCTAGATGAACTCCTACACAATGGAATCAAAAACACTTAGCATACATTTAAATTACATTTTAACTTACATTTTAAGTTTATAATATATAATAATTATATGCAAGAACATATGTTTGTATAATATTTATTTCACCAACAAGAATATGAAATAAGAGTTACATGTTTTTTTAAATTCTAGTTTGCAAGAGTAAATTCAATAAAGGTAGAAATTACTCCTGCACATATATTTGATCTATTGCCACTTAGGTTCAAAGAATTCAATCATGATTGCTTTTAATATCTGTTCATCTCATAAAGTTTAGCATTAAGATAGATTTGAAATATTGTCAGTCAATTACTTAAAAAACCTTTAATATAATTGACAATATTTAGCTAAAGGTTTATATTTATATTATACACAATATACAAAACATAATACTATAAATAAGCAATATATAATATATAAACGAGCCACAAATTCTGTTTATGGATGAACCCCTTAATGGCTTAGACTACGAAAATGCTATAATACTTAAACAAATGATAAACATTTATTGTCAGGAAGCTGAAGGCACCGTGTTTATTACTAGTCATGACCAAAATTTTCTAAACGAAGTATGTGATTTGCAATTTGAAATAAAAAATAAAACAATTATTGAAAGAGAAGCAAAAGATAAAGTATGCAAAAAGGTAGTTTATTTTATCAAAACAAATACTCCTAAGTGTTATGATATTTTCGTGAACAAGTACCTGGGGAAGCCAACGGAAGAAGATGATAAAACAATTCGGGTCTGTGCGGATGTGAACGATGCCGAATTTTACCAAACAATTTCACAAATGATTTATCATAAGGAGATTGTTATATTGGAGGCAGATGGTTTATGAAATACATAAATACTTTGAAGCAGGATGTCTCATTGTTTGGAGCAGAAATCAAAAGAGCATATAAACTTTTAAAAGTTTATCCGCTCGATACAATAAACAGCATAATATCTTTTGTAATTATGTCGGTTGTTTTCATGATTGGAATTAACGCAGTTGGCGATAGTACACAGATATTTGGTGTTGTATTTTTCCCACTAATGTTAAACCTTATTGGTGGACCAAGCTCTAGCATTAGAAACGATATTGAAATGGGCGTTTTTGAACAGGTATACATTTCAAAATTCTCCCTGATTAAGGTAGCTATCATAAGATCAATTGTTGCTGGACTCAGTTCTGTGGTTGGTTCGGTATTGATAGGGATAATCTTGCACTTGTTTTTTGTCAAAATCACTATTCCATTTTATCATCTGTTGCTATTGTTTGTATTATTTAGTATTCAAGGGCTGCTAATAGGTGTGATTTTAGCTGGAATTACGTTGAGATTTCGCAAAACGGAGACTCTTTTAAATACATTAAACATCCTGTTAATGATACTAATTGTATTACCGCTTGCATCTGTTTCTGATTTGTTTTGGCATATTCCCTCACTACTTTGCCCTTTGTGGGGAATTGTAACATACTATCAGCAACTATTGACCGATCCATACTCTCCTGTTGTTCTTTGGAATTTGCTAGTAGTTGTTGTGAATACGGGATTTCTTGCTTTTGTTGCTCGAGCATTTTATAATAAATTATTAAACACAACGAAAATAAAAGGATTTTTAGGACAATATTAACTTGATTTATTCAATTTGTTTATCAATCAGCACAAAAATAAGAGGGTGAGAATATGGAATTAAGAGTTGAGCAATTGAGCAAATCGTATAAAAATTGCAAAGCAATAAATAATATATCTTTTAGTATCCATTCGGGAGAGGTTGTTGGCTTATTAGGGCATAATGGCGCTGGCAAAAGTACCTTGATAAAATGTATGATGAATGCAATAAAAAGTTATTCTGGATGTATAACTATTGATGGAAAAAATATTCAACGTCATCAGGAGTTACTTGCAAAGGAATGTAGTTTTTTGCTTGAACCGAGCTTTTGCGACTATATGAGTGCTCAAAAAAATCTGGAGCTTTTACATAATCTATTGCCGGACAAAGCAGCTCGTTCGATAGAAGAAATACTATCGATTGTGTCGCTTAGGAAGTCGGCAACCAAAAAGGTAGGTGAGTTTTCTTTTGGTATGAAGCAACGATTGGGCCTAGCACAAATTTTTTTAACGGAACCACACTTTGTGGTGTTAGATGAACCGACCGTTGGACTGGACCCACTAGGAATAGAAATAATCAAAAATATTATTTTAGAGTTAAGCAACGCAGGTATTGCGGTTTTGTTTTCAAGTCATCAGATCAGTGATGTGTTCGATATCTGCACAAGAGCCATCGTTATGAATGAGGGCGAAATAGTATTCGATGATAATATTGCAAATCTGTTAAAGAAAACATATGTTATAATTGTAAATAGGTCAATAGTCGAAAAACAACAGTTTCATCAGTTAGGTGAAGATGTGAAAGTTGAAAATGAAACAATATATACCGATGATACGAGCGTTCTATCAAAAATAATGGATCTTGTGACAAAGAATAATTATGAAATTGTGGACATTCGTACCGAAAATAATTATGACATTCTTAGAAAATATCTAATGACAGGAGGAAAATGAAATGCTTAAAAGTATAAGTACACAGATAAAAAAAGTTTTTTGCAGATCTGATGTAAAAACAAGCATCGCTGTTTTCGCTTTAATACCTGTCGCAATTGCATTCTTAATTTCAATTGAAAGTGGCATCATTCAAATTGGCGATTCTGTGTTTTCAGCGATGGGATATGCGTCTGTAATTATTGGATTATTAAAGAGCTTGTTTTTAATAGGCGGGATTATAGCGTTAATCTCTACTGCCGTTATTTCCAAAGAAATTGATTCCGGTTTAGATTGTAGCTATTTTACAAGGATGAAAAAACAGGAATATTTATATGTTTCAAAAAATATTTCTATGCTATGTTTTGTTACATTAATTTTTGCTTTTTTGCTTATCTCATCTATTGTGGGATGGGGTATCTTCCTCAAAGATACTGAATTTGGAAACTCGGTCTTTCTATCTAGCGATAAGGATGAGGCGATTTTGCTGATTTTCTCTATCCTTAGCGCCTATTTGGAAATGATTATGATGTCAGAACTGTTTTGCTTTGTTTCATTGCTTTTCAAGTACAGTAAAGCGATTATTGCCAATCTAGTAATAATTGTTGCAATTAAACTTTTATCTAACATCGAAGCATTGCAAAGATGGGTTCCCTCTTATATCGGAGACGGGACAGGACTTTTTGAATATTCTGGAAATGAATTAATCAGTAGAGGATTTGAGGGAATATCGGTATTGCTTGTATATACTATTTTGTTTGCTATAATAGGGCTAATTACTTACAGAAAAATGGACTTGGTAAGGTAGGTGGAATAGTTGAGTGACGGACAAAAAAATAGTGCATCCGAATGGATCGAAGAAATTATAAAGATTGTTTGTTATATTTCGCTTCCTTTGATTCTCCTTTTTACCGGAACAATGCTATCATCCGTGATTTTTAGCGGAAATATAAATACGGATGTGAATGCAGCAAGTGATTTTTTTCAGGTTCTAGTATCTTTTTCGTTTCCAATGCTTATTTCGCTTGCAATAATACCGATAGCAATACAAGTATTTCTTCAACACAATAATTTTGAACGTCTTGGATTTGTTAAAAAGCCAAAAAGATGGAGCTTCATTGTTTGTGTTGCGCTATCAGCAATTATTGTACTTGTTACAATATATCTTAACAAAAAGTTAGAAACTGAAATATCGGCAATGACAATATGCATTCACTTTCTTGCGGTAGCAATTTCTGAGGAAGTGATATTACGAAGTGTTATTATGCACGAAATGAAAAACATTATTTCTAACAACTTTCTTTTGTGTATTATAAATGCTATAATATTTGCTTTTGTTTATCATTCCAGCGAAGATTTTCTCTCTAATTTATTAGTTCGAGTTCCGCTTGGCTTTGTATTAAGCTACGCTAGATTGAAATCCAATGATATATACCTGCCAATTGCACTTCATTGGGCATATAATATGGCGGTGACCGCAATTGGTTAATTCTAAATTTCAAGGAGAATGATTTAATTATGAAGAATTTATTTGACAAGAAAATATTTATTTGGTTTTTGGGACTCTTTGTTTTAGCAATTGAACTTGTATTTATAGCTTTTAACTTGACTAATCTTAACGTGCTTACATATTTGCTTTGTATAGGGTTTGTACCAGCAATTATTCTGTTTGCAACATCCCTGATATATAGTTCTTTCGCAAATAAAACAAAACTCATCAAATATGTTTTGGCAATAGTGGTTGCACTCGTTTTTTCTGCAATCTTGCTCACTTTCTGCGAACTTATGATTAGTACCGAAATCGTCAATCAGATTATTGAAAATTCTATGACTTCTGATACTACACAAGTTTCGATGAATACCGCAACAGCAGGTGATAACATACAAAGCGTATTGTTGTATGTTGCATTTTCAGGTGTAGGTTGCTTTATTGGAACTTCGATTTATAAGAAAAAAATGAGTAAAAATGTTTCAAATAATGCGAATATAAACGAGTACGATTAAGATTTATAACTATCGAATTCAGTAAAAGAACAAGACCGTCTACCCATAAGGTGCAGACGGTCTTGTTGTAAACGGTAAATAATCCGTACTACCAAAAAAATAACCGCCAAAAATGGCGGTAGTTTAATTATTGCGTTTATTTTCTGCATGTTTCCGGCAGATTTTTTGACCATGGCAGCAGATCATCCAGAAAGTCAAGATTTTTATCATCCATATGCTTGGGTATCTCGGTCAGTAGATGTTCAAAATAATTATACGGTTTTAGGCGGTTTGCTTTTGCTGTTTCTGCAATGCTATATATAATTGCACTGGCTTTTGCTCCCTCTATTGTATCAATAAGATGCCAGTTCGCTTTTCCGATACAAAAACTTCGTATGGCCGATTCAGCTGCGTTGTTATCAAGTGGTACATTTCCGTCATCAAGAAATACCCTGAGATATTTCTCCTGGTTAATGCAATAGGTAAAGCCTTTCGCTGTTTCGGATTTTGGGAGTACTTCCAACAGATGTGATTTTACCCATGCAAAGAAAGCATCGACATGCGGTTTTATCTTCAGCTGTCGTTGCTGTTTTCGTTCTTCTGCCCGGAGATGCTGCAGCTCGTTTTCCAGCTTATATATGGCTGCTATCCTCTTCAGGGCCTCTTCAGCAAGTGTACCTTTGGCTTTTTCTTTCCCCAGCGCCTTTGTTACATTTGCAAAGTGCCGTCTCGCATGACTCCAGCAGCCGGCGATTTTCAGATCTATAGTGCTCCCCATTGTCAAGACAGATTTTTCGTTTTTTTTAGTTAGGTCCTCCTTTCTTCTAATTAGTAAATTTTAACATTTATGCATTCTATTAGAGGATGTCAAGGGCGAGCGTAAGCGAGTTCATCTTGACCCTTGACATCCAATAAATATACATCCTTTTGTTTCCCGGGCTGTTCTTACAGACCGGCTG
>NZ_CVTD020000021.1 GCF_002904165.1 Herbinix hemicellulosilytica
TTTATGAATTTTATATATACGGACTTATAAAATTAACGGTGTAAATAGATTTTATTATATATTCTGCCATATAGGCAGGCCTTTAATAACGGTTAAAAAATTGATAATGTCAGGAATAAAGTAGCTGTCAGAGATGCAACCAGAGAAACAACCGTAATCTGTGTGTTAATAGAAGGTCCGGCAGTATCCTTAAACGGATCGCCAACGGTATCCCCCACTACACCGGCTTTATGGGCCTCGGAGTTCTTTCCGCCATGGTTGCCTGCCTCGATATATTTCTTTGTATTATCCCACAGACCGCCTGCATTGGACATAAACAGGGCAAAAACCAGTCCGCTTACGATATTTCCGGTTATAAAACCTCCGACCGCATGAACGCCGCCGACAAATCCCACAATTAATGTGGCTATAATAGCAACAAGACCTGCGGGAATGAGTTCTTTTAATGCCCCAGCAGTTGCTATTTCTATACATTTGTCATATTCAGGTTTTACTCCCGGTTCTCCTTCTTTAAGGCCGGCTATTTCTTTGAATTGGCGGTGGATTTCGGCAAGCATGCGCTGAGCATTGCGGTCAACACCAAGCATCAGCATAGCGGAAAATACGGGAGGAATAGCCGCACCTGCCAAGAGTCCGAAAAATACCGTAGGATTGGTTACGTCAAAACCTGTTATTTTCTCTATATTTAATCCCATTGCGGCAATTGCATCATTTACTTCAGTCATAAATGCTCCCAGAAGAGCAATTACGGTAAGACCTGCGGCACCGATGGAAAAGCCTTTGGTTATAGCTTTGACAGTATTGCCTGCACTGTCCAAAGAGTCTGTTATTTCCAAAGCCTTATCCCCTAGATCGCCCATCTCAACCAGACCGCGGGCATTATCGACTATAGGGCCGTAAGCATCGTTGGATATAATCATTCCTACTATGGAAAGCATACCTACCGCTGCCATGGAAATACCAAACATTCCGTATGCAACTTCATTGCCTCCGGCTCCGATAGGAGCAACAATTTTATAGGCAGCAAGAGCGGATATTCCTATTCCAACCATAGCAGGAAGTGTACTTATTAAACCATAAGAAACACCGGATGTGATAGTAAAGGCAGGACCGGATTCACAGGCTTTAGCAACCGCACGAACCGGTTTCTTATTGTCATTGGTAAAGTAGTCAGTAGCGATTCCTATAATAACACCTACAAGCAGGCCTATAGCGCTGGCAGCCCAGATACGCCAATTAAAGTCAAAAACATATGTGGCTATTGCTGTTAATATCCCATAGATGGCAGTGGTTACATAAGTATTTGTATTAAGGGCTCTTGTAGGATCTCCGCCCTCTTTCATATTTGCCGTAAATACACCAATAATGGATGCCAATAATCCGATAGCCGCATAGCAAAGTACCATGGCTATATTTTTTTCGGGGTTTCCTAAAGATGCTGCCATAACCAAAGCGGCAGCCATAGATGCAACATTTGAGTCAAACAGGTCTGCACCCATTCCTGCAACATCGCCGACATTGTCGCCGACATTATCGGCTATAACAGCAGGGTTTCTTGGATCGTCTTCGGGAATTCCCATTTCCACCTTACCGGCCAGGTCTGCACTAACATCGGCTGTCTTTGTAAATATGCCGCCGCCTGCTTTCGCAAACAAAGCCAATGAGCTGGCACCAAACGAAAAACCCAATAAAGCGGTGGTATTTCCGGTAAGCAGAAGAACCAATGAAATACCGAAAAGGCTTGAACCTACAACGGCCATACCCATAACAGCGCCGCCACGATATCCTGCCATAAATGACGGCTTAATTCCTTTTGTGGCTGCTTCCGCTGATTTTATATTGGCGATTGTAGCTATGCTGATACCTATTTTTCCTGCAATTGCAGAAAATACGGTACCTGCTATGTATGCAATTGCCATGACAACATTATCCAGAACATTGTCTTTCCAAATAGGCGAAGGCAGGAATACAAGAATAAGTAGGGATGCTATTAAACAGAAACGAATCAGTGTTTTATATTCCTTTGCAAGAAACGTATTGGCCCCGCTTCTTATTAATTGTCCTACTTCGGCTACCTTTGCGTTGGACGAAGGTTGCGACGATACCCAACGGTAAAGCCAAAATGCCGTTGCAAAAGCCAAAGCTGAAATAGCAATAGATAATACTTGGAAAAAAGTTAAGCTATTTTCCATATTGCTCATCTCCCTATTATTTTATTAACTGAATTAGCCACATTTTTCATACTATCACTATTGATTAATTTGCGCAAGTTTAATTATGCGTAAAAAGTATTTATTTGTAACATTAAACAATATTATTCGACAAAATGTACATTTTTTGTTATATATCCTAAAACTTCGGTATAATTGGTTTATATTTGTTTTATATTTTAACATTCATAGGGTTTGGGTTCCATGAACAAAATCTCTGTTTTCATCCGGTTATTAATCCCACAATTAATACTCTATGTATAGTAAAAATATATGTGCCAGTCTTGCCGTAACAACCTCTTATTATACCAAACGTCCAAATCATATGATAATATCCAATTCATGATTGACAGGGTTAATATAATTGAGCTACAATTGACTTAGCATAAATAATAAATCTATGTGTATAACCTGTAAAACTGTGGACAAGCTTTAAACAGTCATAAGTGTACCACAGTAATTTTTTGTGTTTGGTTTCATTAATGCATGTATCACTAAGGAGGACTATTTTATGGATTTTTTGTATTCTGGATTACTGTCTATTACCTGGCAGCAATGGGTAATGTACGGTGTCGGCCTTCTGCTTATTTATTTGGCAATTGCAAAGGATTTTGAACCGGCCTTACTTCTTCCCATGGGATTTGGAGCTATCCTGGTTAACCTGCCTAATTCCGGTGTTCTTACACAAATGCTTGAAGGCTTAAATGAGGAAACTACAGGAATCATTGAATGGTTATACAATGTAGGTATCGAAGCATCGGAAGCCATGCCGATATTACTTTTTATTGGTATCGGTGCCATGATCGACTTCGGACCTCTTCTTTCCAATCCCAAAATGTTTTTGTTTGGTGCAGCAGCACAATTTGGAATTTTCTTCACCGTAGTTGTAGCTGTCCTTTTGGGCTTTGATTTAAAAGACGCAGCATCCATAGGTATTATCGGAGCTGCCGACGGTCCTACTTCAATATTGGTTTCAAAAATATTAGGTTCTCAATATATCGGCGCAATTGCGGTAGCTGCGTATTCCTATATGGCACTGGTTCCGATTGTACAGCCTTTTGCCATAAAATTGGTTACAACGAAAAAAGAACGTATGATTCGTATGGATTATAATCCTAAATCAGTTTCAAAAATGACCAAAATTTTATTCCCCATTATCGTTACTTTTATTGCCGGCCTAATAGCTCCTACTTCCGTAGCTTTGGTAGGTTTCCTGATGTTTGGTAACCTGCTTCGTGAATGCGGTGTGCTTGATTCTTTGTCACAAACGGCACAGAATATCCTTGCTAACTTAATTACCCTGTTATTGGGAATAACAATTTCATTCAGCATGCGGGCAGAGTATTTTGTAACTCCCCAAACAATTATTATTATGATCCTTGGTTTAGTAGCTTTTGTATTTGATTCTATAGGCGGTGTACTGTTTGCAAAAATTCTAAACCTGTTCTTAAAGAAAGGCAAGAAAATTAACCCTATGGTCGGAGCTGCCGGTATTTCAGCATTTCCTATGTCGGCAAGGGTTGTTCAAAAAATGGGGTTAAAAGAAGATCCTACCAACCATCTTTTAATGCATGCCATCAGTGCCAATGTTTCCGGTCAGATAGCTTCGGTTATTGCCGGCGGAGCAATTATTAAAATTGTCAGTGAAATTCTTCAAAAGATGGCATAAGGAAAGGAGTTACTATGAAACAAGATCTTATTTATGCTTTTGAAATAATGGGCAAAGGCATGGCAAGTATTTTCGTTGTTATAATACTGCTGACATTAATTGTAATGCTTATGGCAAAAATATCTGAAGCCAGAAATAATAACAGCGGTCAGGATGAGGACTAATAAATACAGATAAAATCCGGTCGTTTTTATATACTTTATATTAACACCTGTTGTGATTTGGTTAATCTAAGAAATTTTTGTCCCCAACCTAATCACAGCAGGTTTTTTATTAATATGACAATACAATAACTTCAGAAACAACGGGATTATAAATTTATTTTAGTAATATCTTT
>NZ_CVTD020000022.1 GCF_002904165.1 Herbinix hemicellulosilytica
TCTTTTAATTATATAACCGTAATTGAGGAAATAATATAAATTTTAAAATACCATATTATAAATAAAATTATTAAGAAAGATTAATCTTAAATACATAAAATCTTTTAAACTATGTTTCTGAACGTATCTTCAAGGCACAAAGCACCGTAACCCAAAGTGCGATTCGGATATACATCTTCAATTCTTAACGGTCTGGCTCCGTCTATAAGATAAGCTTTTAATTTCTCCCCATACAGGTACGGGTCATTGCCACGAACAATTCCCCACTCCATCAGTAAGGCGGCACTTCCGGTTACAAACGGTGTTGCCATGGAAGTTCCCGATCTTACGGTATAACCGCCACCCGGAGAACATGAATTAATATTGACACCCGGTGCTACAATATCAGGTTTAATCTGGTTATCTCTGGTATAACCCCTTCCGGAAAACGGAGCCAATGCACCGGTATATGCATTATATGCCCCTACGGATATAGCCCGGTATGCGGTTGAAGGGATTGTAAGAGTTGTAAATTCGTTGGATAAAAGGAATCTGGTGGCCGGATTTTTTACACCGCCTGCCGGCAGCCACATATCATAATTTCCCACAACTATATGTCTGGGTACCAGTTCAATTCTCCAAACCCCCGCATTTATGTAAGTGCCGATTGGAATAAATTCGATATATATTTCCTGCTGTGCGTTATACGGAGTAGGTTCCCCGTAATATAAAAGAATTTCAGTCTGGGCAATCTGAAACTGCTGGGTTCCAAGCCTTCTTGGTACAGGGCCTACCCTTACCCCGTTGGGTGCAGTAATTGATATATCAAAATGATCAAAGTAGTTTTTCCATATCTGTAGATTCAGGGAGAATTCAAATTCACTGACTGTAAACTCCACAACTTCCGTAGTACCCATTCTAAGAATTCCTCCGGCATGATTTCCTTCCGCTCCTTCATTGCCGGTGCCTATTACAATACTGGTTCTGCCTCTGTTTGCTATTTCATCTATAAAACTTTCAAGCAGGGACCTTCCTGTATGAGACCCGTAATTGTTTCCGAAACTGATATTTACGGCCAGAGGTCTTCCCAAGGCTATTGCATAATTAACTACAAATTCCAGGCCCTGCATAAGCTGCGTCGTCCTCGGAAATGACCCTCCCACTGACTCGCCAAGCTTAACCACCAAAAGCTCACTGGCAGGGGCAACTCCCCTGTAACGGCCTCTGCTTGCCCTGCCGTTTCCTGCTGCTATTCCAGCAACATGGGTTCCGTGTCCGGAAATATCGGTACTGGGAACCACATTAAGCCTGTCAGGCATGGGTAAGCTTAAAGCCTCATTAAGTTGATCTCTGGTGTAAAGGGTCCCTATGTTAAAGCCCGGCGGAGGATTTCCCGGTATGGTCTGATCCCACAAAGCTTCAATCCTAGTTGTACCGTCTTCGTTTCTGAAATCCGGATGGGAATAGTCAATACCGGAATCAATAATTGCAATTAGTACCCCCTCTCCGGATAAATTATAGGGTTGGGCCTGAATAGGGTTTATACAGGAAGCGGTCCTTCCTTCGTTTACCTCAAAAAATAAGCGTTTGGGTTTTTCTATAAATTCAATTTCCTCATAGGTTGCCAAAAGGTCTATCAGATTTTCGGGTATGGTTATAACGGCATATCCTCCGGATAATTCCACAATGCCTATTCCCAGTTCATTGGCAATCCGTTCCAGAGTTCCGTTGTACTTTATAATCAATTCCCACAGATTCGTCTGCGGTGAATATCCTACGTTTAAATCCAGGGTCCTGTCTCTGAATTCTTCCGGCACATCCAAGGCAAGATTCAGTTGGTTTTCCACTTTGCCACTGTTTATACCCCCGTTTGTCATACTAATCCTATAATCCTCCTTCCTTTTGATATTACTTAATCCATTCAAGTTAAAATGCCATCCCTGTAACTAAACGAATAATTTTTTATATACACATTACTAATAAACCTTTATCTAATATATGCTTGTTTATATAAAACATGAAAATCAATATAATATGAGCCTACAATTTATGATAATCTGTTAATTAACAAAAAGAGTATACAGGCATAACCACAGTGTCCACAGTATATGAATTTTTACGAATTACAAACATACTGTGTTTTTCGGCTATACCTATATACTCTATCGCTTATTATTAACGCTTTAGCTTTGTATATGTCAAATAAGTTGGCTATACAATCTGTTCAACCTCTATATCTGTATATTCAATCTGAAGTATGAAAGGTCTGCATATCCCTACAAGCACCAGCAAGCAAAAATTTAATTTATCATCATTTTCGATAGTAAAGTATTCAAAAGCCGTATTTGCATCAGGGTCTGCCATGAGTTCGCCGATTATATCAACTTTCTTTACACCGGAAAATTTTACTTCAATTGTGCCAATATCTACATCTAATTTCCTGTTTATTTTCCTTTCACCGAATAACAGTACATTTTTTAATTTAATGCTGCATGTTCGGTTTATGATATCATTTTGAAACCATATCAATTTTGAATCCGCTATATGAAAGTCATGAAGTGCCGGATCCCACTTTTTTCTCAAAGTTAAGCTGTATTCCTTTTCATACATAATTATGTTGTGCATATATTCAAGCAACTCATCCAGTCTGTGATAACCCCTAACCAAATCTTCATTTTGCCTGGCTCTTTCCGGCCCAAAATATTTACTGTTTTCTGCCACATTTATTAAAAACTCATTTAGTTCTTTATCAGGATTTACTTGAATCCATTCTTCGCTGTTATGTTTTTTTGCATATCTTTTATAAAGGTCTGCTAAATACATATTCGCATTTAGGCTAGATCCGCATAAATAGGATAAATATACAGGTTCAAGTATCATTTTTTATCCTTTCTTTTCAGGTATTATTAATTATTAAAAGTATGTAGGAATTCCAAAGAATATATGACAATTTCCACGTCCATTACCAGGCTTTAAAGCATGAATATGTTGTACATTTAGATCTTTTCCATTTTGTCTGTGAACTTCAGGATTAGTATATCCTATACCATAAGCGGTTTGCGCCAAAAACATTGCATCACCATGAGTCATTGCAAATACATTATATGTACTAATATCTATTAATACAATATCGATTGCAGTAGGATATGGTATTGGATCTCCAATTAATATTCCACCTCTGCCACCGTAATTTGCTAAATATGCTCTCCAATATCTATAGCCATGTTCGTATTGAGCTACTAAAACTCTTGTATTAGATAATGCTATTTCAAGCTTATACGCAATATCTAAATACCATGTTAAAATTAAATTATGTACAGCAACAGCAACAGCTAAATAAGCAACCGCAATTGCTAAAGTTATAATTACTGCACCCGCTAATATTGCTAAGTACTCTAAAAACGGAAGTGCTGATGATAAGTTCATCAAAACACCTAATGATGCTAATTGTGCTGCTATTTGCTCATACGTAAAACTATATCCTGTAATATCATATACCAAAGTCGAATAGTAAGTTGATGTACTAGATAATGTAATATTGGAATAATTTATAATATTATTTAACCTGAATTATTCATCGTAACATATACAACAGTGCCTGGCACTGCATAATTACTATGTTTTTATCTTCTTATTGCTTTCACTTAAAAAGTGAAACTGAACTATAGAAAAAGGGTCTCAGCTTTGCTAAAATGAAGTTTACCAAACATACAAATCAGCAAAGGAGAAACCCTTATGTCTAGTTTAAATGCACTTCACTTAGAAAGCAATAGTAAATTTAAAATAAATTTTCACGGCGGCGATTTATCTTCCGATGCAGGTTTGCTGTTACTTAATGAATTCATTCACAAAATTGGTCTTAAGCCGCTTGTTAAGCAACATTTTCAGACCAAGGACAAAACAATTCGTATCCATACGGATGCTGATAACCTGTTGCAAAAAATTTACCAGCAGATATCCGGTTACTTTTCTGATGATGACTCGGATGAGCTGACTGATGACCCGGTTTTTACAAATATACTTGGCAAACAAGCATTGGCCTCCCAGCCTACCATGTCCCGGTTCTTTAACCGCATGGATGATGTTACTTTGATGCAGCTTGACTGGATACTTTACCTTCTTAGACAAAGGATTTATTCCATCAAAAGGCCTGAGATGGTTTTGTTGGATATTGATTCCACTCTTTTTGATACCTTCGGTAAACAGGAAGGCAGTGGATATAATTATCATTATTCCAATTATGGTTACCATGCACTAATGTGTTATGACGGGCTTACCGGCGACCTGCTAAAAGCTGCCTTAAGGCCGGGAAATGTATATTCCTCTACGGATTGCTGCGAATTTCTTCAGCCTTTACTTACCGAATATCAGGAGGATTATCCTGATGTAAAGCTTTTTCTTCGTGCTGACAGCGGATTTGCAAAACCTGAGCTGTTTGAACAGTTGGAAAGCAACGGTACATCCTATGCAATCAGGCTGAAGGAAAATGCCATCTTAAAGGAGATGGCTGCATATCTGGATAAGGAGCTTGACGAACTTACTGCTAATAATAAAGTTGACTATGCAGTAGTATATGGTGAAATCCATTATGCAGCATCCAGCTGGTCCTATCCGAGAAGAGTTGTTGTAAAGGCAGAAAAACCGGCAGGCCAGCTTGTATATATGCATACCTTTATTGTAACCAATATGTATATGAAAGCTGAGGATATCATTCATTTTTACTGTAACCGTGGCAAGATGGAGAACTTCATAAAAGAATCCAAAAGAGGATTTGATATGGACACCATGCCAAGCTACAGTATGGTGATAAATGAAAACCGGCTGCAGATATCCGTATTGGCATATAATATATTTAACTGGTTTAGGCGTTTGGTACTTCCGGCAAGAATGAGAAAGCTGCAAGTTGATACCATTCGCCTGAAGTTGTTGAAGGTTGCCGCCAAAATAGTGCATTCAGCGAGGTATATAACATTCAAGCTATGCAGTAGCTGTCCTTATAAAAATGAGTTTTATGAGACATTGAAAAACATACGGCTTCTGCCAAAGCTTGAATGATATATAAAATGTACCTTGACAGTTCAAGAAATTTAAAATGTGGATAAACCAAGGGGATATTATACCCTTTTGTGAATAACTTTCATAAAAATTTATCCTCGGAAATGAACTGTCGTAATAATTCCATGGGTAAATCTATGATTTTTTACCCTCATGAATAATTCAGGTTTAATTTATTATTAAATAACTTTGATGATTTTTGATTTGAATCATTTACTGAAGAGTTTGCGATATCCATTATATCTTCTTTTGTTACACCATTTGCTTTAAAATAATTAAAATATTCATTTGCCATCCTATCAATAATAGTAATTTCAGGTTCATTTGTAACAGTTTCATCAAAAACCGTACTTCTAAATGCACTGATATTCGCTGTATCCGCTTTTGCTATTTTAATATTTGTGGTAGTTAAAATTAATGTCATACATTAAAATAATGCTATGCTTCTTATAAAAACATTTCTTTTCATATATATCCTCCTTTACTATAATATTGACATTATTATACTGTTTATGTCAAATTATGTCAATCCATTTATTTACATCGTTATACATCTGATAATAAACAGTAATTTATAAAATTAAGACATCTATCAAAATGGTAAATTTCTATTCAATAAATTTCTTATTTCCATAAATTAATCATAGAAAATCCCGCATATAAAATGTTACAATTATTGTCGAAATATGTAATTTACTATTGAGCGGAGGCTTTAGAATGAAAAAAATAATGATTCCTGTAATGTCTGTCTTGCTTCTTATGCTTATTGGTGCAGGAATTTACAGTTTAAATAAACCTAAAAACGAAATGTCTTATCCATCTTTCTTGGATGCTGTAGAAAAAGGCCGGGTATCCAAAGTAACCCTGTATGAAGATAAAGGTACTTTTGACGCTTATCTTGAAAATGACCCGGAAACCGGATATACAGTACCAAACCCTATGACAGAAGATTTTGTGGAATTTTTACTTGTTAACAACGTAAGCGTATCATATAAAAACGGTAATATATCGGGTATTTTTGGTATACTTATTGTTGCCATAGTCGGTTTTGGCATAATTTATTACACCCGGGGTACGGGTTCGGCAAAGAATTTGATTACAGATGCCAATAAAAAAGACAGCGAAAAAGAAAAAATAACTTTAGATTCGGTGGCCGGCAACGTTGAAGCAAAGGCAATGGTTGAAGATGTTATCGGATTTATTAAAAATCCTTCGCAATACACCAGCTTAGGCGCCCGTATGCCCAAAGGCCTTTTATTTTACGGACCTCCCGGAACGGGAAAGACCTTATTGGCAAAAGCCATAGCCGGGGAAGCCGATGTACCTTTCTATGCCATGAGCGGGTCCGATTTTGTCCAAATGTATGTCGGTGTGGGCGCAAGCCGTATCCGCAGCCTCTTTAATAAAGCAAAAAAGCATGAAAAGGCAGTTATCTTTATAGACGAAATTGATGCCATCGGTAAAAAAAGGGCCAGAAACTCATCCGCCAGCAACGACGAAAGAGACCAAACCCTCAATGCCCTTCTTACAGAAATGTCCGGCTTTAACGACAACCAGGGGATTGTAGTGATAGGGGCAACCAACAGGCTGGACACCCTTGATGAGGCTTTGCTTCGTCCCGGTCGGTTTGACAGGCAAATTGAAATAGGCTTGCCTGACGTCAATTCAAGGAAAAGAATACTGGAACTTCACGCTAAAAATAAGCCTATGTCTGATGACGTTGACTTAGATAATCTAGCTAAATCCACGGTAGGTTTTTCAGGTGCAATGCTTGAAAATTTACTGAACGAAGCCGCAATAATTGCAGCCAACGAAAAAAAATCGTATATAACATATAAGCACATAGACAAGGCATTCTATACCGTTCTTGCCGGTGCCCCCAAAACGGATGTAAGCTATATTTCGGAACGGGAACGTAAAATTACGGCTTATCATGAAGCCGGTCATGCCCTGGCTACAAAGCTATTGCTTCCTGAAAATTATATTTCCAAGGTTACCATTATACCAAGCGTAAAAGGAGCCGGAGGTTTTAATTTAAGTATCCCCAAGGATGCCATGTATCAGAGCCAAAGGCAAATTCTTGCCAATATTAAAATTCTTTATGCCGGGAGGGCTGCAGAAGAATTAATATTTGGTCCTGAAGAAATAACAACCGGAGCCAGTAACGATATTCAAAAAGCTTCATCTTTGATTGCCGATTATACGGATAAATTCGGCATGGATCCCGAAATAGGGCTATTTAGCACCCGGATATTTCATGATATTCCGGATGCAGAACTTATAGAAAAATGCCGAGCCATCGCAAACAGCCTGTATAAAGAAACCAAACAATTGTTAAGTGAAAATATACAGGCCCTTGAAAAGATAACCACAGAACTGCTGCAAAAAGAAACTCTTAACGGGGATGATATAGATAACCTGCTGGGATTGAAATAATATTAATTATATTTTATCAATATAAAAATGAAGACAGATACGGAAAGACTGTAACAAAAAGGTAACGTATAGACCGTATCAATTTAAAAAGCCCCATATCCCGTAGTATTTACAGGATAACTAAAGGTTATTTAATATATATAACTTTATCAAAATAAATTTTAGCCGGAACTAAAATTATGATTTGTATAAAGTAAAATATAAAGCAAAATGCTGCCGCATCCGGACAATTATGATGTGTTCTTTACGGACTTACAAAAGAAATAATTTTAGTCAGTAAGAAACATCATAATCCCTAAAATGCGGCAGCATTTTTGTAATTAAAATAATCCGTTAATCCATCAAAGGTTTTGATATCTTACATACTTTCCGGTCATATGTAAAAAGCCCGTTTACCTCGTCTTCCACGTCGGTAAGCTGGGTATAGACAGCTCCCGAAAGGCCTTCTTTTTTCATTCTTTGAATATCTTCTCTATAAAGTTTTTGCAAGGCCTCTTCCAAATCTTTTGTATCTTTAAATATCCTGTAACCGTATATAATGGGTGAATAGGAATGTCCTTTTATGTAACAGGCATATCCGCCAAACTCGGTCAAAACTACCGCCCGCTTATGTTTATCTTTTTCATATTTAAGGGGATGAAAGTAATTATGAATGCTTTTTATATCTCCTCCACCCTGATCATACCAGCCGCTTGCCTGATCAATCAGCCTGGTTTTATCTATGGATCTTATTAAATCTGTTACTTCGTTAGCATCAAATTGCCCCCAGCCTTCATTAAAGGGTACCCAGGCCACTACGGACGGGCTGTTGTAAAGAAGATTTACGGTTTCTTCGCATTCCCTTAGCCATTCCTTTCTTCCTTCGGCATTTTTTCTCCCAAATAAAGAGTACTTTTTGTCTTTTATATGACCGTTGATACCGGGAAACAAAGTAGGCAGGTAGCCTACCGTAACCATATTGTATTTTCCCCCGCCGTTAACCATATCCTGCCATACCAGCATACCTAATCTGTCACAATGGTAATACCAGCGTAAAGGTTCTATCTTTATGTGTTTTCTTAACATATTAAATCCGAGGGCTTTAGCCTGTTCTATATCAAAAATCATTGCAGCATCCCCCGGCGGAGTATATAAACCGTCAGGCCAATATCCCTGATCCAAAAGCCCGTTCTGGAAATAAGGCTTGTTGTTTAAAAAGATTCTTGCTACCCCTTCTTCGTCTTCTTTTATTTCAATTTTACGCATGCCGAAATAGCTTTCGACCATATCCTCTCCCGCCCAGACAACCACATCATAAAGATGAGGATTTTCGGGACTCCAATATGTAAAGTTTTCCATTGGAATATCAATGGTCGATTCTTTTGTAACATAAGAATGTATTTTAACACCTTTATCATATATATCCACCCGATATAAGTTGCGTAGGTTTCTTCTGTCCGGCCTGATATTTCTTTGATCAGAATTTTCTTCATAATTAACCGCATGATTAAGATTAATACTTATCCTTACCATGCTTTCGTCTACCAAAGGTGTTATGCTTAAGGATTTAATATAGGTTTGCGGAACCCATTCCATCCATACCGTCTGCCATATACCGCTTTGGGCGGTATAGAACATCCCTCCCCGCAACAGTTTTTGCTTCCCCCTGCTGTGATATGAAGTATCCGACAGGTCTATTACTTTCACCGTAAGAAGGTTTCCGCCCTCTTCTATATAATCGGTAATATCTGCTGAAAACGGAAGATACCCACCTACATGGCGGATAACCCGTTTGTAATTTATAAGCACCTCACATATTTGGTCCACGGCTCCAAAATGCAAAATCAGGCGTTTTCCGGGCGGCTTTTTTTCGACAATAAGCGGTCTTTCATACCAAAGTATCTCACCCGGCTTTAGCTGGCGGTTAACTCCCGACAGGACACTTTCCGGAGAAAAAGGCACCAGAATTTTTCCGTCATAATAAAGGGGCTTGACTTCGTCTTTGGTTATATTATAATTCCAGTAACCGTTTAATATGGTATAATTGCTCCTTCTTAACTGAGGTCTTGGATATTCGGTTAAAATATTATTAGGATCTATATTGCTCCCCCATATTGTGTAAAGCTGATTAAAAATTGTGTCCTTATTTTTAAACAATAAAGTACGTACAGCATCTTTGAACTTCATGCAAGCACCCCCAATCGACAAAATTATACATATAGTCTAAATAAAAATAACCTCTTATTCAAGTTGTTTGTCCATGCTTAATCCAATATATGTGAATTATATTCGGTTTATTCAATATTAATCTGTAAGATGTAATTTTATATCTTTTGTATGTATTATCATGTCTTTTATTTTATGAGCCTGTCTTATCCGGTAGGTTTATGTTATAATGTTCTAGTGCATGAGCTAATGCTTAATTAGTTTTTATGGATTCATCCAAAAAACAAAAAATTAAGCAGAAAGCCTAAATAAAACAAGAATATATAAAGATTTATTAATGCTAATACTAATGAAAAAACCAAAGTTAAGAAAGAAAAGGAGTTGACATATGAGTTTTCCGAAAAAATTTTTCTGGGGTGCAGCATCGGCGTCATATCAGATAGAAGGTGCCGCCTTTGAAGACGGAAGGAGTCTTTCTGTCTGGGATACATTTAGTCACACCGCAGGCAAAGTGAAAAACGGAGATACCGGGGATATTGCCTGTGACCATTATCATCGTTTCCGTGAAGACGTAGCCCTCATGAAAGAATTAGGCTTGAAGGCTTACCGTTTTTCTATCAGTTGGCCCAGAGTCCTGCCTGACGGAACAGGAAAGGTAAATGAAGCAGGAATTAAATTCTACAGTGATTTGGTGGACGAGCTTCTTAAAGCCGGAATAGAACCCTTTATAACACTCTTTCACTGGGATTTGCCTAAAGCTATATATGACCGCGGTGGCTGGCGAAACAGGGAGATTGCAGACTGGTTTGCTGAATATACTAAAGTTATCGTAGACGCCCTGTCAGACAGAGTTCGTTTCTGGATGACTCTCAATGAACCTTTATGCCATATAATGCTAGGGCATCATACCGGCCACCACGCACCGGGCGAAAAAGCCTCTGATAAAGAGATTGTCCAAATGATTCACCATATGAATCTGGCTCATGGCAAGGCGGTTAAAATTATTCGTAACTATGCCAAAACACCTGCTGTAATTGGCTTTGTCCCCAACCCCAGTACCGGAATACCATTAACCGATACTAAAGAAGATATTGAAGCTGCCAAAGCGTATACTTACAGCGGTGCGGCAAGAGGACTTTTCTCCAACGGCTGGTGGCTTGATCCGATCCTGCTTGGCAAATATCCTAAAGACGGCATAGAGGCTATGGGTGAGGACTTTCCTGCAGATGTCATTAAAGAGGGAGATATGGAAATTATAAGCCAAAAACTTGACTTTCTTGGCCTAAATTTATACTTTGGCACTTTTATTTCTCATGATAAATCCGGCGGTTTTTATGAAGTTCCGAAAAAACCCGGATACCCTATAAATGCTCTTAAATGGCCGGTTACCCCTCAGATTATGTATTATATGCCTAAATTCCTTTACGAAAAATATAATCTTCCGATTATAATTGCTGAAAACGGAATATCCCTCCCCGACTGGGTGAGCTTAGACGGTAAAGTCCATGACCCTAACCGTATCGATTATATGCACAGATATCTCAGAGAGCTTAAGAGAGCTTCGGAAGAAGGTGTAGACATCAGAGGATATTTTGCCTGGTCCATTTTGGATAATTATGAATGGGCAGAAGGATATAATGAAAGATTTGGCCTGATATACGTGGATTATGAAACACAAAAACGTATTCCTAAGGATTCATTCTACTGGTACAAAGATGTCATAGCCTCCAACGGCGCTAATTTATAACATTATTTAATTATAAGGCTTCATTTGATATTCGATATTATAATTTTAAAAACGAGAATATTAAAGATAACCGCTGTAATTTATAATTGCAGCGGTTTTTGCTATATATAAAGACTCAAAATGTCAAAATATATTCTAATTAATATTTTTTTGTTTTTTGGTGTCATTTGGTGTCGTATTGCATAAGATATTATAGACATAATATTTAACATTTCATAATCAAAGAAAGGAGGGCCATAAAATGTCGTGTAACAGCAACAATAACGCATCTCTTGTTCAACATCTTTATCAGTTTATAGGTGATACCGTAACTATATTTACAACCAGCGGCGGGCTGTCCGGTAATGGTTTTACCGGTGTGTTAATTTCAGTTAATAATAGATTTGTAAGGTTATTAACTCATATGGGGGATGCTCCTACACATCCGATAGCAGGCAGCAATGATACAGGCCATGGCTGTATGCCGTCTTTCGGCAATTTTGCCATGTCTGACGGAGACAGTCTTCTTAACACTTCAAAAAAAGGAAGCGGAAGCAGATTAGGATCTGTATGTGACATTCCGATTGACCGCATTGCCGCTTTCTGTCACAATGCCGTATAAATAAACCATCGTATCATAAAGATTATACCCGGTGCCGCATATCTGTAACAGACAAACGATGTGCGGTACTTTTATTTTTAATCGGCACAATATTAAAAATGCATTTACTTTTAGGTAGTTTCACCATTTATATATCCCCTATTTCTCCCTTTATACTATTGTATTCAACAAATAAGAATGGTATTATTAGATATATAAGTCAAATATAAACTAATTTGGTAATATTTTGACTTATATTTATATGTTAAATATTGGGGGAGGTATTTCCATGGCTGATTTGTCGGCAGGAAAATCAAAAAGCAAAAGCTTTACGAGATTTTTTATCATTGTAATTACTTCACTTATACTTGTTATTTTGACCTCCATGATTGTACTCAATTTATACGGCGTAGATATCTCAAAAACTTTATTTAATCTTGGTTTGATTATTGTGGCAATTCTTACATGTACTCTGCTTGTCTTGTTAATCAGATTTTTACTGGGTGTAAATTTGATAGATAAAAATGCCGGTCTTTTATCACAGGGGATGCTCAATATCAGTGATATAATTCCCGATAAGACAAAAGGGCTAGAATCCCTCACAACTGCCTTTAACGAAATGAAAAGAAATCTTCTGAACTTTATCGAATCTACCAAAAGCAATGTTATCATATTATCGGATGCCATTGATAAAGTCACGAAAAGCCTTGAGATGAGCTTTAAAGGCAACGAGCATATTGCTTCAAATATGTCCGCAGTTGCCGAAAAAGCACAACAGCAACTTAATATAGTGAATAAAACCCTGGCAGGCATACAGGAAGTAGCCGAACGGGCCAATAATATAACCGATACATTGGCAAATATTGAAGCATTTGTGGAAAAAACCGTAGAAATAACCAAAAACGGTGCGGAACACGTTGACAAATTCAATGAGCAAATGGATGTTATATCAACCAATTTATCGGAAACTGCCGCCTTTATTGAAGCTCTCAATACCCATCTTAACGAAATCGACCAGGTTAACGGCTTAATCATTAATATTACGGAACAATTAAAACTTTTGTCCCTGAACTCGGCTGTTGAAGCTGCCCGTGCCGGTGAGGCAGGAAAAGGTTTTGTGGTTGTCGCGCAGGAAATGAATAAACTTTCATCGGCAACAAGAGAAAGTGTCGGCCAGATAAATAAGCTCCTGAACAATATCTTGACCAGCAATTCTAAAGTAAGTGAAAGCATTACCGGTTGTGTGGAAAGTTTTAATATAAGCAAAGAAATATTTAATTCTGTAAAGGAATCCTTCTATACAATCAATGAAAATACATATATACTAAGCGATGACATGAAGAAAGCATATGAAGAAGCCCGCTTAATTAACGAGAATACTAAGGGTATAAGCCGGCAGGGCCAGATACTTTATGATGCTTCCAACGAAATTTCTTCTATTACCCAAGACGTTGCTGCCGTTACCGAAGAAGAACTGGCAGAAAACGAAGAAATTAAGAATCAGGCTACATCTCTTCAAAATATGCTGTCCGGCATTGAAAAGCTGCTGAAAAGATACAGGACTTCAATTATGCCGGTAGATACCCAAAGCCAAAAACGGTTAAAAATTGCCATGATAAGCCCTTTGGATCATCCTTTCTGGGAAGGGGTAAGACAGGGGGCCTTATATGCCAAAACAGAATTAAAATCGAAAAATGTTGATGTTGAATATATTGGCTTTACGAAAGTGGATCACAGATTAGAGGATACTATTATTGAAAAAATTGAAAACAACTATGACGGCATTATTTTCCCCGGCTTTGTTGTAGGTGGCGAAAAATTTGTAAAAATGGCCAATAGCAAAAATATTGCCGTAATGGCATTTAACTGCGACTTTGCTGAAGGTGTGGATAGAATAGCTTACTTCGGGCCTGACATTTATGCTTCCGGAAGGCTTGCCGGAGAAGCTATAGCAAATGCATTGAACGACGAAGGCCAGATAGCCATAATCCGCGGTCCTTTGGAAACTTCAATAAACCGCGTACGCAGGGATGCAATATATGAAGTCGTTAACAAGAAGAAAAAGATGAAGATGGCAGCAGAGATTGAAGCTGAAACCGACAATTCAAAAGTTTATAAAAACACTATGGAAGCCCTCAATAAATTCCATAACCTGTCCGGTATTGTAATCCTTACCGGGGGAATAACCGGTGCCGCTAAGGCAGTCCAGGATAAAGGACTTACCGGAAAGGTTAAAATAGTATGCTTCGATTACGACAATGAAGTTCTTGATCTTATAAGAAAAGGTGTCATATACGCAGCCATAGGGCAAGATCCGTTCAGCCAGGGTCATGATCCCATCATAGCCATGTATAACTATTTGGTTACCGGAGAAAAACCTGCCTCTGTTTCATATACCCGTACGGAATACATCGACATAAGAAGCGTAAGTGAAGAATAAAATTTTATAAAATATAACTGTATATTGTATATTAGTAAAACACCTGCTGTTATTATCTTATTTGAGAATGTCCTTTAAATAACGGCAGGTGTTTTAATCAAATAAATCATATAAGATTTAAATAAATTTTATCACATTCTTAGGGATATGCCTGCAATATATTTTAAATATAAGAAATTATAAGTTCCATATCTCCCTTTAATTTAAATTCTCCGTAGCCATGCGGTAATATAAAGTGGTCACCTTTGGATACCTTTATACCGTCTATCTCACCATCTCCCTCTATAATGCTTACATTCATAAAATCCTTATCCTGGGCTAATTTAAGTTCTCCCCACAAGTCTATTTTTTTTACCGTATAATATGGGCATGAAATCAGTTCCCTGATTTCCCATCTTTTATCCTTGATTATTTTTCCTCCTGTCTGAGCATCCATATGAGGGCAGTTAATTACATCTATACTTTGCTTTATATGAAGCTGCCTGGGTTTACCATTGTCTAATCTGTCATAATCATACAGCCTGTATGTTACATCACTGCTTTGCTGTGTTTCAAGAAGCATGGTCCCACCTTTAATTGCATGAACAGTACCGGGTGTTATCTGAAAAAAATCACCTTTTTTAATGGGGCACACCCTTATAAGCTCATCCCATTTTTTATGCTCTATCATTTGCTTAAGTTCTTCTTTATCTTTTGCATTATGCCCAATGACAATTTCGCCGTTTTCCTTGCAGTCCAGAATGTACCAGCATTCTGTCTTTCCAAATGAACCGTTTTCATTTTCATAAGCATATTTATCATCCGGATGAACCTGAATGCTTAAGTCTTCCTTTGCATCTATTATTTTAACCAGCAAAGGAAACCGCTCTTCCGTCCTGTTGCCAAACAACTCCCGTTTATTTTCCCAGAGCCAGCTTAGGCTTTTCCCCTTAAAGGTTCCGTTTTTTATTGTGCAGTCTCCGTTAGGATGGGCACTGATCGCCCAGCATTCACCGGTATGTTCATCCGGGATATCATATCCGAATTCCGTTTTTAACCTGTTTCCACCCCATACCATAGATTTAAAAACAGGATCTATAAAAAGTATTTCTTTCATAAAAAACTCCTCGTAATATTTGATAAGTTTAGCACTAAATCATAAATATGATTCTTATAATATAAAATTATTATGTGCATAGAATAAATTATAGCTTTTTCATAATAAAAAAACAACGGATTTACCGTTGTTTTGTTTTATATGTACTTTTAGTATTCTGTATAATAATCCAAATACTTTTTGTATTTTTTGCTTTCATAGCCGTAATACCGGCTGCCATAATCGTATTTGTTAAGAACAGCACCCAGTATTTTGCTTTTTGATTTATTCAACTGCCTGATAGCCCGTTGGGCAAGCTTATAACTGATAGCATTGGCTTCTATTACAAGTATTACTCCGTCACACTTTTGAGCTACAATGGCACTGTCTATTACACTGCCGATGGGAGGAGTATCAATAATAATATAATCATATACCTTACGAAAAATTCTAAGTAGCTCTCCGAAAATATCGATGCCTAAAAGTTCCGCCGGATTTGGCGGCACAGGCCCGGTAAAAATTATGTCTAAATTATCTATATTAGTTTCATAAAGAATTTCGTCAATACTGTTTTGTCCGGACAAATAATGAGACAAACCAATAACTGCCTGATCGGGCTTATATTTCCCGACCAGGACAGACCTTCTTAGGTCAGCATCTATAAAAATTACCTTCTTCCCGAATTCTGCCAAAGATCTTGCCAAATTAAATGAAACATTTGATTTTCCCTCATTCGGAATACAGCTGGTAATGCATATGGTTTTTATATCATTTCCGCAAAATTGAATATTGGTCCTTAAGGTCTTATATGCTTCATTGGCCCTGAAGCTTAATTTGTTTATATTGGTAAAATTTATCTGCACTTTTGCTTCTCTCCTTTAACTCGCATATCCTTCCTGCTGATATACGTTTTTTGATGCAAAAGGTTTTTTCTTTTTTACTTCCTCATCCCATGGGATTACTGCCAAAGTGGTTATTCCCAAATATTTTTCTATATCATCGGCATTTTTAATCCGGTCGTTCATCAAATGCAATGCAAGTATTAAAAAACAAGCTATCACACATCCCAATACCGCACCTATTACCGTATTACGGCTTATATCCGGGCTTGAAGGATAAACGGGTAAATTACCGTCTTCCAAAATATTAATTTTTTCAATTTCCATGATATTTACTAAATTCTGCGAAGCAACTATGGCAATTGTATCGGCTAATTCTTTTGCTAGATATGGGTTTTTATTGACAATACTGATTTCCAATACCCTTGTGCCTTCAGGGTTATGGACAGAAATTAAATCTGCCAGTTCTTTCGGTGTCATATCAATATCCAGTTTTTCTATTACGCTTTCCAAAACCGCCCGGCTGGTAATCATAAACATGATATCTTTTGTAAGCTGCGATCCTGTCTGCAAATCCGTATATGTAGTTTTACTTGCGTCCTGCCGGTTTATTATATATATACTGGCAGTTGACCTATACTCGGGTTTTATTAAATATTTACTTATCAGAAAGGCTCCGGCTGCACATATGATACCGGTCAATATAATAATCCATAAGCGTTTTAGAAATAAAAACAATATTTCTTTAACTTCAATCTCACTTACTTCATATTTTTTTTCATACATTTAACCTGCTCCCCTTCATTCTTATATACTTTATCCATTGCATAACCGTTTTCATTTTTATATTAATATCCTCTTCAGCCTGATGGGCTTGTTCAATTAACTCGCTTGTCCGTTTTACTTATTTTTCCAATATACAAAATTATATACCAGTAAAGCTATGATTACAATTATAAAAAAATAAAAAGAGGAATATTTTTACTACAGTTCTTCCTCTTTTTATACATTATCAGCTTTTATTCTGCTTATTGCCGGTTATTATGATATTTTCTTTGCATTTATGACACAAATTTTACCGGAAAATATTATATTTCAATATTATCAATTTAAGTTGTTTATTTTTTCTACATGATGACAGGAAACCATATGTCCTGCCTTAATCTCCGGCTTTGGAAAATCTTTTGTGCAAATATCGGTAGCATAAGGGCACCTGGCGGCAAAAGGACATCCGGGTTTTGGATCGATTGGGCTTGTTACATCCCCCTCCAGCATCTGCCTTTTCTTCTGCGCTTCCCTTTTGGGATCGGGTACGGGAACCGCAGAAAGCAAGGCCTTGGTATAGGGATGTAATGGGTTTTTATATAGTTCATCACTGGTTGACAATTCAACTATATGGCCCAGATACATAACCGCTATTCTGTCGCTTATATATTTTACGATATTCAAATCGTGGGCTATAAACAGATAAGTCAAATTCAGCTTTTTCTGCAAATCATAAAGAAGATTAATTATCTGTGCCTGAATGGATACATCCAGGGCTGAAATAGGCTCATCACAGATTATAAATTCCGGTTCTATAGCCAGAGCCCTTGCAATACCGATACGCTGCCGCTGTCCTCCGGAAAATTCATGGGGATACCTGTTTGCATGCTCGGCATTTAGGCCCACCAGTTCTAAAAGCTCAAAAACCCTTTCTTTACGCTTTTTCTTATCATACATTTTGTGTATTATCATTCCTTCTTCAATTATAGATCCCACTGTCATTCTGGGGTCTAAAGATGAATAAGGGTCCTGAAATATAATTTGTGCCATCTTAGCATATTCAAATAAGTTATTTTTTGAGACAACCATTTCCTTCTTGCCATGATATATTATCTTTCCGGAGGTCGGAGGATATATTCCCATTATAACTTTGCTTAGGGTAGATTTTCCGCAGCCGGATTCGCCTACCAAACCTAAAGTCTCACCTTTTTTTATATTTAGATTTATATTATTTACCGCTTTAAGGACTCCCCCTGCAACTTTAAAATGTTTCGATACATCCTTAATTTCAACTAAAATTTCTTTATCGTTATCATTAACTACCGGCTCTAATTTAATTTTATCTTTATTCATCATTTTCTCCACCTCCGTCCGGATTTTTAAAATCCGAATAGGGACAATCTTCATGCAATAGCCAACAGGCCGATTTATGGTCTTTTGAAGGCTCAAAATGAGGCGGCATCTGGGTTTTGCAAATTTTCATGGTATATTTGCATCTTCCGGCAAAAGGGCAACCCACAGGCGGATTCAACAAATCCGGAGGAGTCCCTTCTATAGATACCAGGCGGGTGTTTTTATCCGTATCGGTTTTCGGAAGGCTCTCCAGCAACGCCTTTGTATAAGGATGAGCCGGACGGTAAAATATATCATCTACTGAGCCTGTTTCGACAATTTTACCCCCATACATAACCGCAACCCTGTCAGCCATGTTGGCTACTACTCCCAGGTCATGAGTTATAATTATAATGGATGTCCCGGTCTTTTCCCTTATTTCTTTAAGTATATCGATTATCTGAGCCTGAATAGTAACATCCAGGGCAGTTGTGGGTTCGTCCGCAATCAAAAGTTTAGGCTGACAGGAAAGAGCCATAGCTATCATCACCCTTTGCCTCATTCCTCCCGAAAATTCATGGGGATACTGAAATATTCTGCTTTCGGGATTTGGTATTCTTACCAGCTTAAGAAGCCTAATCGCCTCTTTTTGGGCTTCATCTTTTGACAGCTTTTTATGATGTTTTATAGCTTCAGTAAGTTGCCTTCCGATAGTCATCGTGGGGTTTAGGCTTGTCATAGGGTCCTGAAATATCATGCTGATATCTTTTCCTCGGATGGCCATCATTTCTTTTTCGCTTGCTTTTACTATATCTTTATCTCCTAAGAGTATTTTCCCTCTTTCAATCTGCGTCGGAGGCATGGGATTTAATTTCATTATAGTCTGTGCCGTTACGCTTTTACCGCTGCCGCTTTCTCCCACTATGGCAAGAATCTCGCCCTCATACAAATCGAAACTAACTCCTCTGACCGCTTTTACCTGACCGGCATAAGTATGAAAGGTTACATGTAAATCTCTTACTTCAAGGATTTTGTTCATTTTATCACCTCTAAATCTAAGCAAGCCTGATTACTTTCTCAATCGGGGGTCTAAAGCATCTCTTAGTCCGTCACCGAGTAAATTAAACGACAGCATAGTAAGGCTTATACAGATAGCCGGTATGATAAGCTGAGACGGATACATTTGAAACACTCTGCTTCCTTCGTTCGCCAGGGTACCCCAGCTTGCCAAAGGTACCGGAACCCCCAGTCCTATATAGCTTAAGAACGCTTCCGTAAATATTGCGCTGGGTATAGACAATGTAATATTAACTATAACTACACTAAGGGTGTTGGGTAGCAGGTGTTTTGTTATTATCCTTGCCGGTCTTGCTCCCATTACTTTTGCCGCAACCACATAATCCTGTTCTTTCAGGCTCATTATCTGGCCGCGGACCAATCTTGCCATGCCTGTCCACCCCACTGTCGCATAGGCAATAACCATGGTCATGGTCCCGGCAGGCAATACCATCATTAAAAGTATTACTATAATCAGATACGGAATTCCGTTTATTATCTCAATAATTCTCATCATTATATTATCTACAACTCCACCGGCATAGCCTGAAATTCCTCCGTAAATAATACCGATGATAAAATTTATTAATACTGCGGAAAAAGATATGAATAAGGAAATTCTGCCTCCATACCAAACTCTTGTGAAAATATCCCGGCCCAGGCTGTCGGTCCCAAAAAGATGCATATGTCCGTCTGTAGGGTCCCTAAAACCAAGCGGTGCATAAGTATGGCCGAGGTGCTGCTCACTAATTGTATAGGGTGAGAAAGCAGGGACAAATATACTGAATAAAGTAATTATAATAATTATGACAAGTGCGGCTATAGCAGCCTTGTTCATAGAAAGCCGCCTGAAAGCATCTTTCCAATAACTTGTATTCTGTCCCGATACGGTTTTAATATCTGATTTGTCTAACCCGATTCGTTCAAATTGACTCTTATCAATATGTTTTATTTTGCTATCCATTTTCTCACTCCTTAACCTCGCTAAGCTTAACCCTGGGATCTATAAATCCGTAAGCAAGATCCACCAAAAGATTTGCAATGATAAGAAATGCACCGTAAAACAAGGTTGTACCGGATATCATTGTATGATCCTGAGTCTGAATACTGTATACGAAGAATTTTCCCATTCCCGGTATGGCAAAAATATTTTCCACAACAAAGGCACCGGTAAGCAAAGCTGCCGATATCGGTCCTAAGACTGTTATTACCGGCATGATTGCATTTCTGACTGCATGTTTCCATACTATAGCTTTCTGCGACAAACCTTTTGATTTGGCGGTTTTAATATAATCTTGACTTAATACATCCATCATGCTGGTTCTCATCAGTCTTGATACCGTAGCCAGAGAGCTTAAACTTAAAGCAAAGGAAGGTAATATTTTGGCGGCAAAACCGTTCCAGCCTGTATTGGGGAAAAATGCAATCCCAGTCCATTGAGTAAGCTTTAGCGCAAAAAAGTATTGTAGCAAAGAGCCCACAATAAAACCCGGTACGGAAACTCCGATTATAGCCAAAAACATTGATAAAGTATCCCAGTGAGTACCCCTCTTTACTGCCGCAATTATTCCTAGCAGAATTCCCATTACCGTAGCAAAAATTAAAGCCCTTATGCCCAGATCAAAAGAATACGGAAAGGCCTGCCTGATAATATCATTTACGGGCCTGTTATAATGTATTGATATTCCCAAATCCCCTCTGAATACATTCCCGAAATAAATCAATAATTGCTGCCACATGGGCTTATCCAAACCGTATTTTTCATTCAAAGCTTTCAGGGTAGTCTCAGGAATGGCTTTTTGTCCGATAAAAGGATCTCCCGGAAGCAGGCGCATCATGAAAAAAGTCAGCGCAACTAGAATTATAAGGGTTAAAAACGAATAAAAGATCCGTTTAAAAATATACTTAATCACCGCCATCCTCCTTTACTTAATTAGTTATACAAATATGATAAACAGCATTAGGGAGCATGACAGCCATGCCCCCTATAGCCTTTATTTGGATAATTTAACATTAATCAGGTTTATATCCTGGAATGCGGTTCTTATAACTCCCGATGCTATCTTTCCGCTTAATACATAATCTCTTGATCTCCAGTAAATCGGGCCTACCGGCATATCATCCATGATGATCTGTTCCAGTTGTTTCAAATATTCAAACCTTTTTTCTTTATCTTTTTCTGTCCTTACTTTGTCGAGCAATTCATCATATTCGGGATTGCTGTAACTTACGTGGTTATTGCCGTTTCCTGTTTCAAACATATCTAAGAATGTCAAAGGATCGTTGTAATCCGGGCCCCATCCGGCAAAGACTATATCAAAGTCTTTATTGGACATTCTTTCAAGCCTGCTTTTAAACGGCATAGGTTCAATCTTTATATCAAGTCCCAAATTAACCTTAAGCTGTTCCTGAACAAATGCTCCGTTTTTCACTGCCGAATCACTGTCGTCAATTATTAATGAAAGGCTGATGCTATCTACATTGAGTTCTTCCAATGCCTTATTGTAATATTCTTTAGCCAGTTCTGTATCAAATGCAGGCTGAAGGCTTCCGACTTCTTTGTAGAACTTATCGTTAAGTCCGTTTATGGCAGGTGCTGTAAAAGAAACAGCAGGTTGTGAATCATTTTTTACTATACTGTCTATAAAAGCCTGTTTATCTATAGCATAGGTTATAGCTTTTCTTAAGTTTTTATTTGACAGATACTTATTATCCATATTGTATTCAAGATAAAATGTTGAACCGTCGGCATAGGTGTATACAGGATAATTTTCTTTCTTCATCAACTGTACTTGTTCTCCGTTAAGGCCTATCATATCAACCTCGCCTACCTTAAATGAGTTCAATGCTGCATTTGAATCATTGATCATAACCATTACAATTTTTTCAAGTTCAATCTGATCTGCATTATAATAATCGGGATTCTTTTCAAGAACTATCTTGCTTTCATGTTCCCAGGAAGTCATTTTGAAAGGACCGTTGTAAACCATCTTGTCGGCATCAGTACCGTATGCAGTACCGAATTCCTTATATGCTTTTTCGTTTACCGGTGCAAATACGCCGAATGCCAAGGTATCCAAGAAATAGCTTGTAGGATTTTCAAGTGTTACTTCCAACTGATAGTCGCTTAAAGCCTTAAATCCAAGCTCTTCCGCACCGACTTTTCCCTTGTTGTATGCTTCACCATTCTTAAACACATAGCCAAAGTATGCATAATCAGAAGCAAAGCTGGGTGTAAGTAAGGCGGTCCATGCAAAAACAAAGTCATGGGCTGTAACGGGTTCTCCGTTGGACCATTTCATATCGTCACTTAAGTTAAAGGTATATACCAGCCCGTCATCACTTACGGTCCAGTTTTTTGCAACACCGGGTTTTACGTTGTCATTCTCGTCCAAGGTTACCAAGTTTTCTACTATATGCCTTAATACAGTAAATGATGTTGTATCAGTCATAGTAACAGAAAACATATCCGGCGGTTCACTTGAAATATTGACTGTTATTGAATTTGCATCCGGAGTACCCGGATAGGCATTTTTACTGCCATCAGTAGTATTCTGTTTACCGCAGGCGGCTAATATGTTTATCACCATTGACAATAAAGCAACAGAGGCGATTAGTTTCTTAATTTTCATATATGCGTCCTCCTTGTTTAATATATAAGGAAGTGCTTTACACTTCCTGTAAAAATAATATGTATATATTAGTCCTAAATATTGTAATAGTCAATATTGATACTTTTTCCTATTTATTGGATATTATTGTCTTTGATGATAATAAAATGAAAACATAGAATTAATAATAAATACAACCATTTTGATACATCATACATACTTCAAAAATTTCTGAAACCCATAATTTACAATATGTTTATAAGTAAAGTAACCGTTCAGAAACTGCATAATTTTCAGTCATATTGATATAGTCATATAATTTTAACCAATAGATCAGAAAACAGGCATCTTAAGCTCATGTAAATTATGATAATTCTCCGCAAATAAAAAAA
>NZ_CVTD020000023.1 GCF_002904165.1 Herbinix hemicellulosilytica
AAACTCTTCTTAGGTATTATTAATTTTCCCTAAGAAGAGTTGATTATACTAATTTTTATTTGACTTTTTACTTAAACCACACATGAACACAAAACATAATGAACAGAAAGAGTATGAAGATAAACACCAATCCTACCAATAGTCCGCCCAATGTGGCACTAAGTGTTATCCGTCTTAAATCTTTTTTGCTAAGTTCAGGCAGAGGTGGTCTGTCACCGTTTTCCTCGTTTATATTTAGGGGTTTTCCCCCACGATACCAAGGCATTCCCTCTACATTCATATTGGCCACAACCAGGTTGTCGTCTTCATTGTCAGGTATATCAGTGTTTCTCTTTCTAAATATCATAAATAATCCTTTCTAAGCCAAGTTCCTAATCATTATACAAATGACATTGTACAAAATGGCCTTCCTCAATTTCCTTTACCTCAGGTACCTGGGTCCTACAGCATTCCATGCACTTGCTGCACCTGGTGTGGAACTTGCAGCCGGAAGGAGGATTTGCCGGTGAAGGAATGCTTCCTTCAAGAATTATACGGTTCATCTTTACATCCGGGTCCGGAACCGGTACTGCACTAAGCAGTGCCTGCGTATAAGGATGGGCCGGATTTCTGAATATATCTTCCTTCTTGCCGTATTCGACCAGATTTCCCAGATACATAACGCCTACCGTATCGGAAATATGTTCAACGACAGACAAGTCATGGGAAATAAACAAATATGTCAGATTTCTTGACTTTTGCAGGTCACTGAGCAGGTTTATAATTTGCGCCTGAATGGATACATCAAGTGCCGATACCGGCTCGTCACATACTATAAACTGAGGATTTACAGCCAAAGCTCTGGCTATACAAATTCTTTGTCTTTGTCCTCCGGAGAATTCATGAGGATAACGATCCTTATGGTAAGGCTGCAATCCGCAGGCAGCCATTATGTCATCAATATAATCTTCATATTCTTCAGGAGGTACTATATTGTGCTCCCTTACTGCTTCTCCGATAATTTCACCGATAGGAAGTCTCGGAGAAAGACTTGAATATGGATCCTGGAAAATTATCTGCATATCGGTGCGCAATTTTCTCAGGTCTTTTTTATTTATATCAAATATATCTTTTCCGTTAAATAAAACTTCTCCGTCAGTTTTTTCAATCAATCTTAATATGGTTCTTCCAACGGTGGATTTTCCGCAGCCGGATTCTCCAACCAGGCCCATAGTAGTACCGCGTTTAATCTTAAAACTTACACCGTCTACAGCTTTCACTTCACCCTTCTGCTTGGCAAAAACATTGGTTTTTATCGGGAAGTATTTCTTCAGGTCTCTTACTTCAAGAATATAATCGGACTGTGAGTCTTCAGAAACCTGATTTACTTTGTTTTTATCTTCCATCATCTATTGCTCCTTTCTTATCATGAAACAAGTAACAGGACACAGCATGGGTGGGTGAAACATTTACTTCTTTAGGATATGGGCCTTCGCATGCCTTAATACACTTATCACAACGGTCTCTGAAATAACAGTAATTAGGCATATTGATTGGATTAGGCACTTTACCGGGAATACTGTACAGACGGTCCACTTTCTTTCCTACTACAGGTTTACTGTTCATCAAACCTATTGTATAGGGATGGCAAGGATTTTTGAATATATCATGTACAGTTCCTTTTTCAACAATTCTTCCGGCATACATGACCACAATATAGTCAGCCATCTCTGCTATAACTCCCAAGTCATGGGTAATAAGCATAATACTGCTGTTGATTTTATCTTTCAAGTTCCTAAGCAAATCCAGAATTTGAGCCTGAATAGTAACATCAAGTGCTGTTGTAGGCTCATCGGCAATTATTAGCCTTGGATTGCATGCCAGCCCCATAGCAATCATTACACGCTGTCTCATACCGCCGGACAGCTCATGAGGATACATATTGTATACTCCTTTACTGTTGGCTATACCTACCATCTCCAGCATTTCTATAGAGCGGGCTTTAACTTCTTCTTTTGACATACCCTTATTATGAAGTTCTATTACTTCATCCAATTGGGTACCTATCTTAAATACAGGATTTAAGCTTGTCATCGGCTCCTGGAATATCATAGATACCATATTGCCTCTTAACTTTTGCATTTCGTACGTAGGAGTTTTGGCGATATCATAAACTTCCGTACCGGTATTGAAACGTATGGAACCTTTGACAATCTGTCCCTGAGGTCTTTGAAGCAATTGCATCAATGATAAACTGGTAACGGACTTGCCGCAACCGGATTCACCCACGACTCCGACAGTTTTACCCAGAGGTATATCAAAGCTTACCCCGTCCACCGATTTTACTACACCTATATCGGTAAAGAAATAAGTGTGAAGATCGTCGAATTCCACTACATTATTGGGATCCCTCATCTGTGTAATATATTCTTCTCTGGGTACATTCTTTCTGTTTCTCTGCTTTTCCAGTTCATTGGTTATTCTTCTGTTTTCTTTTGAAATCCTTCTGGATTCTTTTGCGGAAATATAATTTACATTTCCCTTTTTATTAAATAAAGCCAATTTTTTCACCTACCTCTTCATCTTCGGGTCAAATGCGTCCCGTAGTCCGTCACCAACGAAATTAAATCCTAATACGGTTATCAATATCAATAAACCGGCGGGTATCCAAACAAACCAGTAGTTTGTCATAACGTAAATATTATTTACCGCATTAATAATATTACCCCATGACGCATAAGGGAATTTAACTCCCAATCCAAAAAAGCTTAAGGTTGCTTCTGTTAATATAATACTTCCTAAGTCCATTGTCGCAATAACCGTTAACTGCGGAATTACATTAGGAACCAAATGTTTAAATATTCTTCTCCTTACACTTATACCTAAAGCTTCGGTTGCAGTCATAAATTCCTGTTCACGAAGTGATAAGATTTGGCCGCGAACCATTCTTGCAATACTGGGCCAACCCAGTAAACCTAATATAATCATAAGTATGAATATTCTTATCTTAGGATCTATCCTTAAGAAATCCATAACCGAACCGATTATAATGTATAACGGCAAGGACGGAATACAATATATTATATCTACAAATCTCATGATCAGATTATCAACCCATCCACCGAAATAACCGGCTACTCCGCCCAGGATAACACCTATTATCAGCTCAATTATCACAACAAGGAAGCCGATCATCAATGATATTCTTCCGCCGTACATTAGACGGGTTAGGATATCCATACCGTTTCCGTCAGTACCGAGCAGGTGCTTTTTAGATGGGCTTTCGTATACGTTTATTAATTCGGTTTCGGTATATTTTCTTATAGTATATTGGTTATTTTTCCTTACAAGCCTGTATTCTACTTCCGTACCGTCTTTATCCGGAAATACAAAACTTGTATCCCCGTTATCTATGGCATTAAGTACGGCCGCTTTAAATTCAATTGATAAGAAATCCTTATCTACAGCATTTATACTCATATTGGAAGCCAGGGCATACTCAATCTTTTGTCCGTCCTTTAATAAATAAAATACCGCAGAATTATCTTCTACATCCAAATCCATTTCATATTCCGAACCGTTTACCTCAAAGCGGGATTCCCCGGTATTCATGGCTTTTTCAGCCGCATAACGGAAGTTATAATCAATAACGGTATCCTGGGAATATGCACTGAACATCATTTTCGATACAATACTGATTTCTTTTGCTTTAGCAATTACTGTTGTCGAACCGTTCTGCAGTATATGATATACAGTTCCGTCATATTCGAAAGTATCTTGCCCTTCTTCTACCGCTTTCAGATACAAGCTTTCCATTTCACTTGTAAATGTTTCTCCTTCGGCAGGAGTAAGTTTACTGATACCTTTTTTGGTAACTATTCTGGCTACTTCCTGATACTGTACTATTCTGTAAAAGTCTTTACCTTCATTAATTAAAGAATAATTAACGTCTTTTGAAACAAAGCTGTCTTCCCCGTTATTTATAGCAAGAATTAACTGTGCTTTTGCTACAGCCGGGAACGTTTCTCCTTCCGCCTCATAATACTGAAATTCGGTATTAACTGCAGCTCCGGCATAATCTTTTTCAATTATATCATAAAATTTAAATACCTGTGTTTCATCGTAAGGTGTCAATAAACCACCTACAAAAGAAAAAAGAAACATAGATATCAAAATTATTATTCCGGCAACAGCCAGACGATTTCTAAAAAATCTCTTGGCTACCAGCATTCCCGGTGACAGCACCTTAACCCTTTGCTCGTCATCTAAAGCTGTGGAGGTGCTGATATGTCTGTTTTTGTCCTTATTAGCCATCTTTACATACACCTCCTTAATTAATCCTTACCCTAGGGTCTACAACCGCATAGAGTATGTCTGCAATCAAGTTTCCAAGCAGTGTCAGCATTGCCAAAAATACCAAGTAAAACATTGAAAACGGAATATCTCCGGTAGTCATCGCCTGATAAGCAGTATAACCTATACCCTCGATCTGGAACAATGTTTCGGTTATCATAGCACCGGAAAACAGTCCCGGAAGGGTTCCGCCTATAATTGTAACTATAGGTATTAAAGTGTTACGGAATGCATGATAATTGATAACACGCCTTTCGGAAAGTCCTTTTGCTCTGGCGGTCCTGATATAATCAGAGTTTAATACTTCAAGCATATTGGTTCTGGTATAACGCATAAGTGCACCGATATTGACAATAGTTAACGTTACAATCGGTAATACCAAATGGTTGGCTCTATCAAGGAATTTACCGAATGGGCTCAAATGCTCATACATACGGCCTATCATTCCGAATAAGTCAAACCATCCCAACTTAATTGAAAATACATATTTTAATAAAGTTGCAAAGAAAAATGACGGCAGCGAAATACCTATCAAACCAAAAACCGTAACAGCATAGTCTGTCCTGCTGTATTGCTTTCTTGCTGCCAAAATTCCCAGAGGAACTGCTATTAATATCTCAAAAATAAATGATATTGCTCCCAAAGTAAAAGAATCCCATATAACTTCAGAGAACTTCTCAGTAACAGGCACATTAAATGCCCATGAATCTCCGAAATTACCCCTTATGGCTTGTCCCAGCCAATGAATAAAACCTGCAGGTATGCTTTTATTCAAACCATAAGCCGCTTCCAATTGTTCAAGCCACTCTCTGTAAGATTTACCTCCGGGAAGCGAAGCCTTCTCTCTTGCCATTTTCTCTACGAAGGAAGCCGGCATACAACGCATTATTGTGTATACAATTAATGCAACAAAGAAAAGGATCACAACACTGATTGCTAATCTTTTTATTATAAATTTTCGCATGTCTGTTTCTCCTGATTACCAAATTTTTTTCTATCTATGCCACTTTATATGTGGGTATAAATATGTGGGTATATGGAATATAAAAGTATAACCAAAAATTACTTTATTCCATATATGCTTGCATATTCTATATGCCTGCATATTTATGCCCACATATAAATTAATTATCAAAGCTGGTAAAATATGTTAACCGAGGCATAAATTAGCACGGCTTTAAACATAAGGATAAGAATGCCATGAAAAATCATGGCACTCTTATCTTTCATTTAAAAACCAATTATAAGTTAAAAATTATCTTAACTCAAATTTTTCAATTTCATAGTACCATTCATAGAAGGTTGTAATATCCGGAGTGATTGTATCAGGATTTACACGCTCAGCACTGAATATAACACAGTTCTGTCTCTGATATACAGGAATTTCAACTGCCCAATCCAAAATAATATCCAGACATTGTTTATATGCGGACTTTCTGTAGGACTGGTCATCGCTCTTTCTTGCTTCCATGATCAGAGTATCCAGATCAGGATCTGCGATATGATAATGGTTGCTGTCTGTACCGCCTAATCCTACGATATTGGTACTGTGATATACCTGATACATATCAGGATCGATGGTTGCACCCCATGCAGCACACCACATTTCCTGAGTACCTGCATCAAGTCTGTCCCAAAGGATATTAGAATCAGTCAGATCGTTAACGGTAAGAGTGAAACCAATTGTCTTTAATGCTGCAGAAGCATCGGTTAATATTGCAAAGGAAGGATGGTTACCTTCACCGTCACCGGGGATCAGTACTTCATATTCAAGCTTAGCACCTGCGGGAGCGGCTACCAACTTACCGTCCTGTACGGTGTAACCTGCAGCTTCAAAGTAACCCAGTGCAGCCTGTAATGCAGCAGCATACTTATCTTCAGAGCTCATATCCGGTGTATAAATAGGATTACCGTTAACATCTCTTGAGAATGCAATCTCATAATCCGGATCGGATTTCTGAGGTGCTGCCCAGGATGTATTGGATATAGGATAGTTAATTACAGTTGCGGCATCGCCATAGTATGTATCAATGGCAACATCACGATATACAGATAAAACAGTAGCAATTGCTTTTCTTAAATTCTTGGATGCTTCGGACGCGGAATCGTCACCTACTCTTACTGCATCTGCGTTAATTCCGATATAACCGTAACCAAGGTTATCAACTGAGCTTGTTATAATTTTATCGCCGGATAATTCACCGTTGCTGTTAATCTTTGCAATCTGTTCAAATACTTCTTTCTTACCGGTAGGATCGGTAATATCCAGTGTACCTTGTTCAATACCTGTAACCTTATCAGCTTCTGATGTTTCTTTTAATTGTACATATTTGATCTTAGGAGCACCTTTGTAGTAGTGTTCGTTTGCCTCTAAGAATACAACTTTATTTTCATACTTTACAAACTTGTAAGGACCGGCACCCAGAGGCTTGGTTGTCTTAGATTTTACGATTGACAGATCTCCTCTCGGGAAACCGAACTTATTGTTTTCATAGTCATATTGAGATTCATCACCGTAGTAATGTAAAGGAGCTACTATAATGCCACCGATCTTATAAATAGCGGTTGCATCATAACCTTTTGTTGTTACACGGATTTCAGTATTGCTGATTTTTTCAATACCGTCAATCTTATAAACATCTTCGCCTTGACCTGTTGCTTTCAACTCTTCGATGATAAGGTCCTTAACTTTAGAGTCAAAGTATGTTGCATCACCTGCATAAGTATCTGCCAAGGTCTTATAGTCTGTGCCATATTGGGCAATAATATCTTCTATAACTTGCTTCTCATCGCTTACTTTAGATGCATCATAATTATCATCTAAGTTATAGAAATATGCAAACAAATCTTTCTGTACCGGATATTTATCGGTATAAGATTTGTATTGATCGTTACCATAAAGGCTACCAACCCACTCATATTCTTCTTCCAGTGTAGGTCTTATAATATTATCAACTATAGCCTGCTTAAGTTCCTCGCTGGGATTTTTCATTACTTCTGCTACATATTCATCTGTAACCATATCAGCAACTGTGCTGTTTGCACGATAGTTTTGCATACCGATAATAGGTATGGAATATAATGTTGATGATCCGTCATAGCTAGGATCTGATAATACGTAATAAGTGAAAATAATATCATCGGCGTCCATGACATGGCCGTCACTGAACTTAACATCGTCTCTGATCTTGATATCGTAAGTTGTTATATCTTTTTCTTTGTCATAATTAACCTTGAAGTTAGCTATACCATAATATGTATAGTCTTTTCCGTTATAAGGTATTGTCTCCCCTTCAATAGCATTGTAAACTATACCGCCGGTTCTGTCAGTGGTCATTAACTGAACACCGGTAAGCTCAACAACGTCCTGATCATAGCCTGAATCGGCAAAGAACGGACTGAACTTTTCGCTAAACGGCAGATATCCAACTACCAGCGGTGTCTCATTTCCGCTTGTGTCGGTTTTATCTGTACTGTCTTTGCTCTCATCTTTTGAGCTGTCCTGAGTTTCCGTCTTGTTATCAACGGAAGAACCCTTCTCTTTTTTGCCGCATGCCGATAATGCCATTAATGCCATAGCAAGCACCAGTAAAAGAGAAATGATTTTTCTCATTTTTTTCATAAACTTGTCCTCCTCTTTTTATTTTTATATATATTTAAACTTAAAATATATAACATATTAAATAATTTACAGGTGTCCTCCCTGAAATGTAAATAGGGAAAGACTTCCTTCATTATAATCAACTGTTATAATCGGGATCTTTCACCTGATAGGTTACTTTCTTTTGTAATTGTAAAAAAACAATATTTATTATTAAAACCAGCAGCATGCTCACCGCAAACATCCATTCGTATTTCAATATACCATTGTCATTCTCATTTATAATTAATATTACATCTCCGACAAAAGTCATGCTGCTAAGTATTATCTGCCATACGGTAGAACTAAAGATTCTTTTTTTGGTTTTATCATATGCGGCTTGTTCCAATATATTTCCTTCCCTTATAAATCTTACAGTTCCCATGAAACAGAAAACTATCGGCAAGAATAAACCCACATATGGTAAAGCCACATATAAAACTCTGCTGCCTGGATTATTTATAAATCCGATTCCTATTGCAGTGGCATCACTGCAAAGCACTAAAGCAAAAAAGTATAATTTAATTTTTTTTAGCTTACTTTCATCCAATTGGCATATATAATATTTCCCTATATATTCTGTCTCTTGTTTTAATGTACCGTCAGGCTGTTCTTTTTTTACCAGTCTGTAATCTTTGTGATACTTCTTCATTTTTTCCCTGTTCTTACACAACATTTACTGTTTTTACTTTGTATTTACTCTTTTTACATTTGTCCTTCCGGGACTTACATGTCCGGTACTAAAAAAGTCGTCTATACCGACGACCTCATTGTCTCATGTATATCCGAACAGATCAATTTACATATACAATTGATAACCATATTTTAATCAAGTTGTAAGCTTAAAATTTTCGTATCACTTGTATCTTTTATTAAGATATCATAGTATTTTTTCCTTGTCAAGCATAAGCTTTAGACTTCTATTATTTTCTATATAACCAGTTCCTCCCATAAGCCGTATAATAACACCTTTTTTCTTCTAAAAACATATAATGTCACATAAGGAGGAAAGAAAATGGCATTAAATATCGGAATTTTTGGCGGGGATAAACGCCAGGTTTATATGGCCTTAACCTTGCTTGTAAAAGGTTACTCCGTATTCACTTATAAACTTTATGAACAAATAGATCACAACAATCATACAGCTCTTAACAGTCTTGAAGAATTAATAAAAAAATGCAGGGTACTTATAGGTCCCATACCCTTTACAAAAGACAATATAATAAAAATATCATCCGACACTCAGGCCAATTCAAACGGCAATACTATAGTACATTTTTTAAATAAAGAACACATTCTTATAGGAGGGGTAATTCCCAAAGATATTCGCTCATCATGTGAAGAAAAAGGAATTTTCTATTTCGACCTTATGGACAGCGACAAAATTGCCATTATGAACGCCATCGCCACGGCTGAAGGTACAATTATGGAAGCAATAAGAAGCAGCAACATAAATCTTCATAACAGCAATTGTCTTGTTTTGGGCTATGGACGCTGCGGCAAAGTCCTTGCATCTAAACTTAAGGGGCTGGATGCCAACGTTACCGTAGCAGCCCGAAACAAAGATGCTTTAGCCTATGCACATGCAATGGGATTTTCTGCTGTGCATCTTAAGGATATAAAATCGTTTCTGCCATACTTCCATTTTATATTCAACACCATACCTGCCCTGATTTTAGATGAGGATTGCTTAAAAAATGTATCCGAGGATGTTGTTATTATAGATATAGCTTCCGCACCTGGCGGAGTTGATTTTGAATATGCCATAAATCATGGCATTAATGCTAAACTGTGTCTTGGTATACCAGGTAAAATAGCTCCGAAAACCTCGGCAGATATTTTGGTAAATGAAATTGAAGCTCTGATAAAAGAGGTGATTTAATGAGTATAAAAGATAAAAATATAGGTTTTGCATTTACCGGTTCTTATTGTACTTTTGATAAAGCTTTTACTCAACTGGAACGTCTTGTAAAGGAAGGAGCAAATGTATATACCATTTTTTCTTATCAGGCACAAAAAACCGATTCAAGATTTGGTAAAGCAGAAGATTTTTTAAAACTTGCCAAAGGAATAACTGGCAAGGAGCCAATAACAACAATAGTTGACGCAGAGCCTCTCGGTCCGAAAAACATCCTTGACCTTATCGTCGTTGCCCCTTGTACAGGCAATACTATAGCCAAGCTGGCCCATGCCATTACTGATTCTCCGGTTTTAATGGCAGTTAAGGCTTTACTTCGAAATGACAAGCCCGTAGTATTGGCAATATCGACCAATGACGCTCTGGGTAACAACCTTAAAAATATAGGACTTCTTATAAATCACAGTAATATTTACTTTGTACCTTTCAGACAGGATAATTATAAAAATAAACCACATTCCATGGTAGCCGATTTTGATTTAATCCTTCCTACAATTGAATACGCATTGGAAGGCAGGCAGCTTCAGCCTATGGTGCTGGCACCGGCATAATAATTATAAATTAATCAAAATTATTTTTGCAAAACTATGACCTTGTTTATGTAATTAAAATATGCCCTGGTCATATTCTTATACGTATTACAACCGGGGCATAAATTATTGTATATAAATACTGATAATATAATAACTGCAATTTATTTGTCGGTGTTAAAATATTATAAGATAAAGAGAAATTTTATTTTACTGTTTATACATCAATATATGTTGGGGTATTAGGAATTGAAAATGCATATAATATTTCGTAACCATTTACTGAATAACCTTATAAATAATATATAAAAGCATCATTATACGGTTGACCCTAGCCCGTTACCCGTTAATGATGCTTTATACTTTTTATATTATGCTTTATTTTCTGTATTCGGTTTTTCTACTTCAACAATGGCAGACTTTTTCATAGGTATTCTGCAGTTTTTATTGTTGCCGAATTCCACAATTACTACCTCATCCATAACGTCTATTACGACTCCGTAAAATCCGCTGCTTGTTAAAACACTGTCTCCCTTTTCCAAAGTAGAAAGCATCGCCTGCATAGCCTTTTGCTGTTTCTTCTGGGGACGAATCAGCAAGAAATAAAATACCAGACCCAGAACAGCAAATTGTAAAATCAAAAATGCAATCGATCCTGCTCCTCCCGTAGTAGACTCTGTAGTTCCCTCTAACAAAATTAAATTATACATAAAATTACCTCCTAGGTTAAGTTTCTATCTTTATACCCGGATTTTTATTATAAATCGGGTTTTGGTCAACAGACCTGTTTGCTATTCTACTCCTCTTTTAAGATTCTCAAGTTTTGATTTTTTATATTGCTTATAGCAATTATTGCGGATAGCTTCCCTGATTTCCTCCATCAAATGATTGTAAAAATACAGATTATGAAGTACTATAAGGCGCATTCCAAGCATTTCTTTGGCTTTTAGCAGATGCCTGATATATGCGCGGCTGTATGTCCGGCATGCAGGACAACCGCATCCTTCTTCTATGGGCCTGTCGTCGGTTTCAAACTTTGCGTTAAGTAAATTTATTTTACCAAACCCGGTATAAGCATGTCCATGCCTGCCGTTACGGGACGGATATACGCAATCAAAGAAATCTACTCCCCTGTCTACCGCTTCAAGAATATTTGCAGGAGTTCCTACTCCCATCAGATAAACAGGCTTATTAACCGGTAGGTATGGTACGGTCTCTTCCAGAATATAATACATTTCCTCATGGCTTTCTCCAACAGCCAAACCTCCGACAGCATAACCATCCAGATCCATTTCGGTAATTCTTTTCGCATGGTCTATTCGGATGTCTACGTAAGTACCTCCTTGATTTATGCCAAACAACATCTGATTTTTATTGACGGTATCCTCAAGGCCGTTAAGCCTGTCCAGTTCCTTCTTGCATCTTACAAGCCATCTGGTGGTCCTATCTACCGAATTTATCATGTAAGAACGCTCCGACGGATACGGAGGACATTCGTCAAAGGCCATAGCTATAGTGGACCCCAAATTTGACTGTATTCTTATGCTTTCCTCCGGCCCCATAAATATTTTTCTTCCGTCTATATGAGAATTGAAGTATACTCCTTCTTCTTCAATCTTTCGAAGCTTTGCCAGAGAAAATACCTGAAAGCCACCCGAATCTGTAAGTATCGGCTTATCCCATACCATAAATTTATGGAGGCCGCCCATCTTTTTAATCAATTCATCACCGGGCCGTAAATGAAGATGATAAGTATTGGATAGCTGTACCTGTGTCCCTATTTCATTTAAATCAACTGTTGATACGGCTCCCTTTATGGCTGCTGCCGTACCTACATTCATAAAAACAGGAGTTTGAATGGTTCCATGTACAGTATGAAATTCAGCGCTTTTTGCCCGACCATCCTGTGCTACAACTTTATACATAGTACTCACTTTCTAAATCAACATTTTCTTTTTAAATTTATAATGTTAGTTATTAGTAGATAACAGTACAAGTATACCTTGAAAAATTATTATTTTCAACTATAAATTCCTTCGATATTTATTTACCCTTACTGTTGTTCCTTATAGAATCATATTGCATAATTTTGTCTGAATTGGTAGAATAAGTGTAACGAATTTAAGGTATACAGTCGGAGGTCTGTATAATGTCAATTAAAAAGTCTCTGCGCATTATACTTATTATTTTTTCTATCATTCCCGTTGTAATAATTGCTTCAATTTCCCATGGTCTAATATCATACAGACTTCTACAGGTTCAAAAAGAAAATCTGAAAAAAGCAGCCGAATTAAACCGTTCCGGCCTGGAATCCATGATTGAAACACATAAAACGGAAATAAACCTGCTTTCCGTTGAGCAGGATTTAATAAATCTTGTTAATGAAATATATCCTGCTGATGACTTATTAACAGATACGGTAAATAAGATATTAAAGGACCGAAAAGATTATAATCCGTACTGCTGCAATATAACACTATATAATAAAGATATAATAGCCGTAGCCAGCTCTGATACAGATCAAATCGGCAAAGATGGTAAAAAAGATTTGACATTGTCATATCTTTATGCAACCAATAAAACAGCCGTAGGCGTAAGCGGTATTGTATCACATAAATCAAATTCAGATCCACATAATGCAATAGAAATAGGGTTTCCGATTTTTAACACTTCTCTTTCTAATAAATCCCCCGTCGGTTATATTGTAAGTATGTTGCAGCTAACATATTTTGACCATTTTCTTGATGGGGTTACTTTCGGAAACACAGGATATGCAATATTGCTAAATAAAAACGGGGATATTCTTTATCATCCGAACAAAAAACTTATCGGTAGTAAAATAAACTCAACCCGGCTTGCCGAAATTGTTAACGAATATAATAATGGTTTACTTCAACTTAGCGGTACTTTTGAATATAAATATGAAAATACCAATCAGGTTTTCGGATACTGCATTATTCCCGAATTCGATTGGGTTCTTTTGGTCAAACAGAATATTTCGGAAATTCAGTCAATGACAAAAATTATTCTTATGTTACTTGTCTTTATATGTTCGGTATTGCTGATTTTTATAATATTATTTGCTCATTCAATGGCAAAAAGATTCACCGAACCTATAATAGCCTTAAGGGATGCTATGCGCACAGCCTCAGACGGAGATCTTACTGTTCAAACCAATATCAGGAGCAAAAATGAACTTGGAGAATTGTCAAAAAGTTTCAATAAAATGCTGCACATTATAAAAACAAACTATGAGGACCTTGCTTCTATGCACGATGAACTGCTCTCCAATGAGGAACAATTAAGGCGCAATTATGATCATATAGAGTATCTGGCCTACCATGATACACTGACGAATCTTCCGAACAAACTGGCTTTTTTGGATTACGTCAATTCTGTATTGGTTTCATCCCCCGGAGCCAAGAAAATGCATGCCATATTTTTTATTGATATTGACAATTTTAAAACAATAAACGATACTCTCGGTCATGAATACGGCGATTCTCTTCTTATCCATACGGCAAAAATATTGACTTCTATCGGTGATAACGGCATGTTGGCCAGAACCGGCGGGGATGAGTTTCTTGTTTTTAAAGAAAATTTGTCCTCAAAGGATGAAGCCATAAACTATGCTTCAAATATCATAGAGCGTTTCAGAGAACCGATCGATTTGGACGGGGAAACGGTGTATATTTCATTGAGTATAGGCATTGCTATCTATCCCGATAACGGCCTTTTACCCAACACCTTAATAAAGAATGCCGATATTGCCATGTATAAATCAAAAGAGGCCGGCAAAAACAGATATACCATGTTTGATTCCAGCATGGAAGACGAATTAAACCGCAATATCAGTATTATTGAAGTTCTGCGGAATGCCATTGACAATAATGAAATTTATGTTAAGTATCAGCCTCAATATGAGCTTAAATCAAATACTATCATAGGATTTGAAGCACTTATGCGAATAAAAAGCAATCGTCTGGGGCCTTTATCTCCCGATGAATTTATTCCTGTTGCAGAAGAAAGCGGCCTTATAATTGAACTGAGTCATTGGCTGATAAAAGAGGCCTGCAAATTTAATAAAAAATTAATTGATTACGGCATACCTCCGAAATTTGTATCTGTTAATATATCTTCTGTTCAAATAAACCATCCGGGATTTGTTGAGTCCTTGTCAGAAATATTGGAGGAAACGGGACTACCGCCTGAATATCTGGTTCTTGAAATCACCGAAAGCACTTTGGTATCATCAATAACGGATGCTACAAAATTATTAAATAATCTACAGAAGATAGGCTTAAAAATATCTCTTGATGATTTCGGTACCGGTTATTCATCCTTAAATTATCTTACCAGAATGCCAATTAATACATTAAAAATTGACAAGTCATTTATTGACCATATATGTACCAGCAAGAAAGATGCTCATATAGCGGAATTAATCATAAGCCTTGCCCATAATCTCCAAATTAAAGTAGTGGCGGAGGGAGTCGAAAACGAAGACCAATTGGCCCTGCTTCGTGAGAAAAAATGCGATTATGTTCAGGGTTATGTCTTTGCTCCTCCTTTGCATCCGGAAGAATTGGAAGATTTGATAAAAAAAGAATAAATACATAAATTAAATTACAGACAAAATAATGGCTCAGGAAAATCCGTAGAAGGTTTTACCTGAGCCTTATTTTAATTATTTTCAGTTTATTAGTTGACAGGCACTTAGCCGACCTTATTTTGCGGCACCTGAGCAACCAAGAACGTTTATAATCTTATGCTTAACCAGAGCTTTTACATATTCTCTTCCCTTAGCAAGATATTTTCTGGGATCGAAATCTGCAGGATTATTCATTATATATTCTCTTACACCTGCTGTGAACGCAAGTCTTAAGTCGGAGTCAATATTGATCTTACATACAGCCATGCTGGCAGCCTGTCTTAACATATCCTCAGGAATACCGATTGCATCGTCTAATTTTCCGCCGTTTTTATTAATAATATCAACATATTCCTGTGATACGGATGAAGCTCCGTGTAAAACGATAGGGAAGTTCGGAAGTCTTCTTTGGATTTCCTCTAATATATCAAAACGCAGCTGAGGCTTTTGACCGGGTTTGAATTTGAATGCGCCGTGGCTTGTTCCGATAGCTATAGCAAGAGAGTCTACACCGGTACGGGAAACAAATTCTTCAACTTCATCAGGTCTTGTAAATAATGCGTCTTCAGCACTTACGTTTACATCATCTTCAATACCTGCCAGACGGCCTAATTCGCCTTCTACAACAACTCCACGCTCATGAGCATATTCTACAACCTTTTTGGTCAGTGCGATATTGTCTTCAAAGCTGTGCTTGGAGCCGTCAATCATAACGGAAGTAAATCCACCGTCGATACAAGCTTTGCAAATTTCGAAATCCTCACCGTGATCCAAATGCAACGCTATAGGTATATCGGTATCCAGTAATGCAGCTTCAACAAGTTTTACAAGATAATCATGCTTTGCATATTTTCTTGCACCTGCAGATACCTGCAGAATTACCGGAGCATTTTCTTCCTTTGCAGCCTCTGTAATAGCCTGTATTATTTCCATGTTATTAACATTGAATGCTCCGATTGCATATCCGCCTTCATAGGCTTTACGGAACATTTCTTTAGTTGTTACTAAAGCCATATTTATCATTCCTTTCATATTGTAAATTAAAACACAATAAATGCTTTATTAATTATACCATAAAAATTTCTATTGGAAAGAAAATTTTGAAAATCTGGTATAATAATTATTGACCAAATAACCCTTTTAATTATTAATTGATTAATTATTATTAAAGATATAAAATATACCAAGAAAGTATTTTTAATTATATTTTCGGTAAATATTCATTATATTTTGACAAGGCTGAGGCAATTTTACAGCTTAATCCGCATCCGGCGGAGCCTTTTTATATATCGGATAATTAAAGATTTCTAATGATAACAGGAGGAAACATGAAAGCAAAAAGAGTCGCAGATTCAATAACGGAACAGGTCCATATTGTTATGCCTTCTCATATCAGCGGTACCAACAGGCTATTCGGCGGCCAGCTTTTGGCATGGATTGATGAAGTTTCCGCAGTAACGGCAAGACGTCACAGCGAACGAAACGTTATTACGGCCTCTATAGATAACCTTCAATTCAAATCTCCCGTATATATAAATAATATTTTAGTATTAATCGCCCGCATAACTTATGTCGGCACAACTTCTATGGAAGTGCGTGTTGATACTTATGTGGAAGATCATTTGACCGGTATGAGAAAAGTTGTAAACCGAGCATATTTGGTTATGGTAGCCCTGGATGAAAATGAAAAACCTACCGAAGTTCCCCGTTTAATACTTGAAACGGAAGCCGAACGGGCCGAATGGGAAGCAGGTTTAAGGCGATACCAGTTACGGAAAGAAAGAAGAAAAGAAGGATATTAGGTGTCAGGTACAGTAAATTTTTTGTAAACATAACATTAACAAATTATGAATAATTATGGTTTATGTTTACAATTTGTTAACAGTACCTGACACCATTAAAGGCTGTCGGACAATTACCGACAGCCTTCATGATTATTTATAATTGTCCAATTGCTCCAACCTGTGTTCCTGTTTCTCGATTGCATTCATCAGGGTTTCCCTGTCCATCCGGTCGGCATTGTTTTTCAAGTACCCGTCTGCATATATGAATCTTTTTTCAGTGTTTCTTAAGTGTTTTTCTCTGGTGTTATTGTCCCCGTGCGCGATAATATTCTTTAAGTTTTCAATTTGGTTTTTTCGTTCTTCCTGCAGCTTTTTGGCATGTTCAATACTTTCCGGTGATGAAATATCTGAATGCTCTTCAAGATGCCGTTCGGTTCTTGTGGTTTTCTCAACCAGATTTACAAGATGATCGAGCCTTCGCTTGTTTTCAAAAGATTTAATATCCCTGATATCGCCATTGCCCATGCTACTTCCGCCTTTCCGATTTTTTTTGAGAATGATATCTCATCTTTATTTTTTCCGTCCGGCGTTTAAGATATGCTTATTCTCTTATGGGAATAGCTTTATCTAATGTTATTTAATGAAAATAATTTAATTATTAACTCCATGCACATGCCTTATGTAATAAAACATATATTGCTGCACGATTCCGGCATAACCCTGATACAATGCGGTATCAAACTTATTATCGTAATATTCCGAAAGCACCCTTTTCATCCAGACATCTATAGGAAAGGCTTCGATATGATGCAGGCCAAAAAGGGAAATACAATTTGCCACCTTATCTCCTATACCCTTAATACTTTTTAAGGTTTTTACCGCTTCCTCATGACTGCATGCCTTTAAAGCTTCCAAGTCAATTTTTCCAAGATACACTGCACGGGAGGCTTCTATAATATATTCATCCCGGTAACCTAATTTTAAGGCTCGCAAATCTTCCTTTTTTGCTTCAGCCAGCTTATTTGGAGTCGGAAAGGTATAATATACTTTTCCGGTAGTTTTATCTTCTGTTTTGTTTCCGTAAACTTCGCAAATTTTTTCAATACAGGATTTAATCGCAGGAATATTTTTATTCTGGGATATTATAAAGCTTATAAGCATTTCAAAAGGGTCCTGCCTTAATATTCTAATACCTTTTCCATACTTGGCAGCTTCTTTAAGAAAATTGTCTGTTCCGCTAACCAGCTTATCAACAATGCTGCCATAGTCAAAGTCAAGGTGAAAATAATTTTTCCAAATTTTATTGTAGTCTTCTTCGCTGCATGAGATTTCCACGACATCTTCTTCTAATTGCTCAAGCTCCAGGTATCTGTCAAAAGCAATTAGATAATATTTATTTTGTGATATAGGATTCATCCGGAAACACTGACCGGATTCTGCTATTTGCTTAAGGTCAAAATTTTTGTTTTCTATTATCATAAGTTCCTCTTCTTCTATTATTATTTTCGTTTTTTATATAAATATTATAATTTCGATTATACAGTTCTACAAGTATTTCTATTTTTTGACATGGCTAATAATTATTATATAGAGCTATACTTTTAATAAAAAAGCAGGATAACAGCTTTTTAAAAATAATAATTATTGACAGTCGAAATGTTATCACTTATAATTAGGTGACAAGACAACTATCAAGACAGTTTGAAGGGTGATAACATGGCAAACTCAAAATTAAATAATTTAAATAAAGTGAAAATAATGACGGTATCGGCATTGCTTTCTGCCCTCGGTATTTTAATACCGATGACATTCCCCAGCATAAGATTGGAACCTGCTTCTTATACCTTAGCCAGCCACGTTCCGATATTCCTGGCTATGTTTATATCTCCTTTAACAGCAGCCTTTGTGGCAGCAGTTACTACTTTTGGTTTTTTTGTAGCCGGTTTTCCAATTGTAATTGTGCTTAGGGCATTGTCGCACCTGATTTTCTCTTTAACAGGAGCATTTATTCTCAAAAAGAAGAATCAACTACTTACTTCTTTTAAAAACAACGCTTTATTTAACTTTGCTGTTTCATTAATCCACGCAGCAGCCGAAGTAGCCGTTGTAACTTACTTTTACCGGGTAAGCGGAATGTCATCCGCCTATTACGAAAAAGGATATTTTTTCTCGGTATTTATTCTTGTAGGAATCGGAACACTAATTCACAGCATGATAGACTTTTCGATTGCCGTTACCGTATGGCTCCCTCTACAGCATATTATATCTATACCGGCTAATGCAAAAATAAAGATTAAGTAAACATTACTCATGACATAAAATAAACCGGATGAGCTGCGCACTAAATAAATAAGAAAACATAAAACCCAGGCTTAAAAAAGCCTGGGTTTTATAAATATATTTATGCAACTAAATAAGATTTAAATTATTTTAGCATTTTCGATTATTTCATCTTCAAAGTATTTCTTATTTATTATAAGTCCATCCAAAACAATTACATCATATATTCCCTGTAATACATATTTTTCATAATTAAAATTAACTAATTTAATGCCATTGGAGGCTGACGTAGATATAAGCACCCTAAATAGGGTGCTTAAGTTAGTCTTTAAATACTATCTATATTTTCGGTAGTATAACAAATATTGGCATAAATCAGAAGTTATTATTTTGTATTAAGCAAAAAGCCTTGTAACCGTTAAGTTACAAGGCTTTTTTATGCAACCGTAAGGTTGCTATATACAGGGGCAGTAGGATTCGAACCCACGACCTGCGGTTTTGGAGACCGTTATTCTACCAGCTGAACTATGCCCCTATACAATTATGTTGCTTATATATACTACTATGAATTGTCCCAATTGTCAAGATATCTTTGATAATTTATTTGACATAATTAAGCATTAACTTTAATCAGATTATGTATATTAGGATCAAAAACCAATTTACATCGGATATTTAACCGTTATCTGTTTTCTTTTATGTACTGCAATATTTCCTGTATATTGCTTATTCCAATCAGTTTTATACCGGTATTTACTTTTAAATTGGCTTCATTAGCTTTGGGCAGGATGCAGGTTTCAAAGCCCATTTTTGCGGCTTCAGAAACCCTTTGATCCGCTAAATTAACCGCGCGAATTTCACCGGTAAGACCGATTTCCCCAAAAACTATGGTATTACCGTTGACGGAAATATTGCGGTAACTTGACAGGATTGCCGCTACAATAGCCAGGTCCAGTGCCGGCTCCGTAATCCGCATACCTCCGGCTACATTTACATATGCATCACAGTCCCCCAACTGTAAGCCAAGCCGTTTTTCCAATACCGCCATCAGCAGGTTTACCCGGTTATAGTCCGTACCTGCCGCAGTTCTTCTTGGCATATTGAAGCTTGTTCTGCTAATTAAAGCCTGAACTTCCACCAATATCGGTCTTGTACCTTCAATTGATGCGGTTACCACTGATCCGGGCTCCCCCACAGGCCGGCCGCTAAGCATATACTCGGAAGGATTTTTTACTTCTTTCAGGCCGGAATTTAACATCTCAAATACTCCGATTTCGTTTGTTGAACCGAAACGGTTTTTTACGGCTCTGAGTACCCTATAAGATACATGGTTTTCCCCTTCAAAGTACAGAACCGTATCTACCATATGTTCCAAGACTCTTGGCCCTGCCACCATTCCTTCTTTTGTCACATGACCTATTATAAATATGGTTATACCTATGTCTTTTGCCAGCCTCATCAAGGCTCCGGTGGCCTCTCTGACCTGACTGACACTTCCCGGAGCCGAAGCTATATCCTCCTTATACATTGTCTGTATGGAGTCTATAACAATTATCTCGGGCTTATATTTATGTACAACAGCTTCTATTAAATCCAGGTTTGTTTCACAAAGAAGCAGAAGCTCGCCGCCGAAAGCGCCGAGCCTGTCTGCTCTCATCTTTATCTGTTCTCTGGATTCTTCTCCTGATATATATATTACTTTTCTGCCTTGCTTTACAACTTCCCTGCACATCTGTAACAGAAGCGTGGATTTTCCGATGCCGGGATCACCACCCACCAAAACAAGGCTGCCGGGTACGATACCACCGCCAAGGACTCTGTCCAGCTCTCCTATTCCTGATACCACTCTTGTTTCCGTTTCCGCTTTCACATCAGACAATAGCACCGGCTCTTTTATTTCTTTTCTTGCAGAAACCGACAAAGTTTTACTTACCACCGGTTCTTCTACAAAAGTATCCCATTGTCTGCAACCCGGGCATTGTCCCAGCCACTTTGACGATTCATATCCGCACTCTTTACAGAAAAACAGGGTTTTTGCTTTAGCCATTTTAAAGTTTAACCACCTTTATTAAATCACATTTGTCTTCGCTTAATTCCACGCTGAATATCAGTTTCCCGCCCAAATTGGTTTTCATCTTGCCTAAAAGTTCATCATTTTTATAAATCTCATATTCTTTTTCGGCTTCCAGTTCCAATGTAATCTGAGCTGTTTCTTCTCCGGTTACCTGAAAACAAAGTTCATTCTCCTTATGCTCCAGATGAAATACCGCCGTTCCGGGTACGGATTCGTAGAGGAAACTGCCGTTTCTCTCCAATTTTGTTATTTTATTATAAGTCTTAACCTTATATAAGTCGCCGTTGTGTTCAAAGTCAGCCATTTTTGACTTTTGACTTAATTTATAGTTGCCGAAACTGAGGGTCCCATCATTTTCACTGCGTATTAATTCTTGAACAACAGCCATTATATGACCTCCTAAATTATTAATAAGGAACTTTCCGACTATATTATAATTATAAAGTAAATGGAGTTCGATTTCTACAGTGTCTTGGTCCCGATGCATCCCGGTATCTCAGGATTTGCTTATATTGCCCTTAATACCACTTCATTATCGATTAATTCAATTTTAACCGTATCCCCTTCTTTGATTGTGCCTGCCAGTACGGCTTCAGCCAGTTTGTCTTCTACATTTGTCTGTATAGCCCTGCGCAAAGGTCTTGCACCGTATTTTTCGTCATAGCCCTTTTCTGCCAAATACTCCAAAGCCTCCGGAGTAGCTTCCAGTGTTATATTCATCTGGGCTTTGCTTCTTTTTGCAATGTTTTTAACCATTATGCCGACAATTTCCTTTATATTGTCTTTGGTCAGGGAATGGAATACGATAATTTCATCGATACGGTTAATGAACTCCGGTCTGAAAATTCTCTTTACCTCATCCATTACGGCTTCCTTCATCTTCTTATAGTCTTCTTCTTCATCCACTTTGGAAGTAAAGCCTAACCTCTTGGGTGAGATAATATTTTGCGCTCCCGCATTGGAGGTCATTATGATAATGGTATTTTTGAAACTTACTCTTCTTCCCTGGGCATCGGTTATATGGCCGTCATCCAATACCTGCAGCAGTATGTTAAACACGTCGGGATGGGCCTTTTCAACCTCATCGAAAAGAATAACAGAATAAGGATTTTGTCTTACTTTTTCGCTAAGTTGTCCTCCTTCGTCATATCCCACATATCCCGGAGGGGAACCGATAAGTTTGCTGACACTGTGTTTCTCCATATATTCGGACATATCTACCCGAATAATTGCATTTTCTGTACCGAACATTGCCTCTGCCAAAGCTTTTGACAATTCGGTTTTTCCGACACCGGTCGGACCCAAGAAGAGGAATGAACCGATAGGCCTGTTGGGGTCTTTTAAGCCGACCCTGCCTCTTCTGATTGCTCTTGCCACGGCTGTGACCGCTTCATTCTGGCCGATTACCCTTTCATGCAGTATTTTTTCCAGATTCTGCAGTCTCTGAGCTTCTTCTTCAGCCAGTTTGGATACGGGAATCTTTGTCCAACTGGATACTATATCGGCAATTTCGGCTTCACTTACAACCAGTTGAGCTTCCGTCCTCTTCTTTTCTTCAATAAGCCTTTGCTTTTCCAACTGCTCCTGAAGAGCTTCCTGCTGCTTCTTGATTTCGCCGGCTCTTTCATAAGCCTCCTCTTTAATGGCCTTCTCTTTCTCCTGTTCAAGTCTTGCTATTTCTTTTTCCATGTTCTTTATTTCAGGAGACGAAGTATAGCAGCTTAATCTCACTTTAGATGCCGCTTCGTCCATTAAATCGATGGCTTTGTCGGGAAGATAACGGTCATTGATATAACGGGCTGACAGCTTTACAGCCGCAACAATAGCCGAATCCGTTATCCTTACTTTATGATGGGCCTCATATTTGTCCCTGAGTCCAAACAAAATCTGTATGGCCTCTTCTTCTGAAGGTTCTTCTACAACCACAGGCTGGAATCTTCTTTCCAAAGCAGCATCTTTTTCGATATATTTACGATACTCTTCACGGGTTGTAGCACCAATGATTTGAAGTTCTCCTCTTGCAAGCGACGGCTTTAATATATTAGAAGCATCGATTGCCCCTTCGGCTCCGCCGGCACCTATTATCGTATGAAGCTCATCTATAAACAGAAGTACATTTCCGTCATTGATTACTTCACTGACAACCTTTTTGATTCTTTCTTCAAATTCTCCGCGATATTTTGAGCCTGCCACCAAACCGGACAAATCCAGAGTAACTACTCTCTTATCTTTAATTGTGTCAGGCACATTTCCTTCTATTATCTTTAGGGCGAGTCCTTCCGCAATAGCGGTTTTTCCGACTCCGGGCTCACCTACCAGACACGGATTATTCTTGGTTCTTCTACTTAGTATCTGTATAACTCTTTGGATTTCGGTTTCTCTTCCGATGACGGGATCAAGTTTGCCTTCCAGCGCATACTGGGTAAGGTCCCTGCTGTATTGATCCAGAGTAGGTGTAGATGACTTGCCCTTTTTATTTTTTCCGGGTGCAAAATCATTCTTTACGGAGCTTACATCTGCTCCCGCAGCTGCAAGCAAGTCTATATAAACCTTTTGTATATTAACTCCGAGAGTATTTAACAGGCGTACTGCGATACAATCCGTTTCTTTCATTAATGCAATCAATATATGCTCGGTTCCGGCCTGCGCCGCTTTTAATCTGGCAGCTTCGATTTGGCTTTGATCCAAAATTCTCTTAGCCCTTGGGGTAAAACTGCCGCCTTCCATGGTGTCGACGCTGCTGCCGGGTGCTATAAGCTGATTTACCAATTCCATAACTTTGTCAACAGTTACGCCGTTTTCTCTAAGTACTCTGGAGGCAACTCCGTCTACCTGCATCAGACCCATCAGGAGATGTTCCGTACCGATATAATTATGGTTAAGACGGAAAGCAATTTCTCTTGCAAAGTTTATTGCTTGGATTGCATTGTCTGTAAATCTGTTGTTCATCTTTCTGTCCTCCATTCTTTTTACGAGTACCGGATTTTACTCTTTATATTAAATCGGGTAACTCCTTGCTGATATATTCAGCTCTGGCTTTATCCCTTATGGCACTTCCTACACTTTTGCCCAAAGTCCACTGAAGACTTCCGGGTTGAACACCCATCATCATCTTATGGATATTAAATTCCCTGTTAAATTTTATTAAGCCGCAATCAGCTCCAAACTTCAGTTGTGACAAATACATCATGGCATCTTCGGAAGTAATTTGTTTTGCATATTTTAAAATACCGTAAGCACGGTAAACCTGGTCTTCTATTTCATCGGAATTTAATGACAGCATATATTCTCGTCTTTTTCTTTCCTGCTGCATAACCTGATAAACTATACGCTTCAGATTCTCTATTATTTCCTGTTCCGAATTGCCTAATGTTTTTTGGTTGGATATCTGATAAATATTCCCCAAACTTCTTGTTCCTTCACCGTATATCCCTCTGATTGTTACATCGTATCTGCCGACCTCTTCAAACAGCTTCTGAATCATTCTGGCAGCACTCAAAGCAGGAAGAAAAACCATACATGATGCTCTCATCCCCGTACCGGTATTGGTAGGACACGAAGTCATATAGCCGTATTTTTCATCGTAAGCAAATTTCAATTTTTCATATGCAATATCATCTATACGGTTTGCAATTTCATATGCCTTTTCAAGATTCATTCCGCCTACGATGGCCTGAATTCTGATATGGTCTTCTTCGTTGATCATTATGCTGACAGTTTCATCTTCAGATAATATTAAGCCTGTTGTCTGCTCTTTTTCCGCAAGCAAAGGGCTTAATATATGTCTTTCAACCATAGCCGTTTTATCAATATCACTAAGGGACTGTATATTGCAGGCATAGTATTTTCTGTTATCCTGCTCGGAAAGAATAGGTGTGATGCTTTTTACTTCCTCGACCAGTTTTTTAGCATCCTGTTCTTCAAGCAAGGGGGAAAATTTATAATTTTCCAAATTTCTTGCCAGCCTTACCCGGCTGGATATAACCACATCGCCGTCCGGTACGGTTTCTTCATACCATTTAAGCATTATTGGCTTCCTCCCTTTTTAACTGCCTGATTAAATCCCTGAGTCTTGCCGCTTCTTCAAATTCTTCCTTTTCTATAGCTTCCTGAAGTTCCAAAGCAAGTCTTTCGGCTTCCGATAATCCCTGCACCATCCTGTCTGTAGAGGTTAAAAATCCCTTAGGCCGTTTTCCGGTGTGGACTTCCGCTCCCTGTATGCCTCTTAAGGTTTTACCAAGTTCCTTATGGAAGCTTCGGTAACATTCCGCACATCCGAATCGTCCTCTTTGCAGAAACTCCTCATAAGTAGTATGACAATTACTGCATACAATATCCTGTCTTCCTTCACCGGATTTCTTGGTGGTATTGGGAGTATATGCTCCAAGCAAGGTCGACAGCAGGTTGTTTAGTGTAATATCGGTATTAAAAAAAGGTTTATCCATTTGAAAGGATGTATAGTCTGCAGCACATTCCTCACATAAATGCTGTTCATTTTTTATGCCGTTTATTATTTCCGTATACAGAACTTTTGCGGTCCTTTTATGACACCTGTCACACAACATAGGAGTTACCTCCTTTCAAATTCTTTAAAAATTTCATCGACTACTTCATATACTTCCTGACAGCTTAAATTTTTGCATATGGCTTTGGCAATACTTACTCTAAGTTCCTCTTTCAGGTTTTCTCTTGCTTTCATCTTGTTGATATCAATAGCAATTACCGCCCCTTTTCTACGATCAAGCTTTATATATCCCTCTTGCCTAAGTATAGAGTATGCTTTATTGACCGTATGCATATTAATTCCTATATACTCAGCCAGTTCTCTGACTGAAGGAAGATTATCTCCTTCCTGGAATTGAGAGGTTGCAATGCCATATATGATCTGATTTATTAACTGAATATAAAGAGCTTCATCACTATTGAAATCAATCTTCATGTGCATTGTATACACCTCTTATATAAATATTTTATGTAGTTACGTTTCCAAGAAACACAATCATTATAGTTATATCTGTTATATATATAATATAACAGATTGCTTGTTTTGTCAACATTATTTCCGTTTTTTATCTTTTGACCTTCTAGCTTTTGTGTACAGGCGAACAGACAAAATCATAAGCAGCACGCAAAGTGTACTAAGAATAGCTATAATTATAGCAGCTTTATTCAAATTGGAACGATATTTTTCTAAAGTTGAGTTATCCTCAACAAAATCATTTTCAGGCATTTGAACTGTTACCTGTTCGTCCACATAGCGCTGTAATGTCCTTTCCACTTTATCATAGCGGTAAAACTTCGCTTCACCCAGTTCATTTTCCGCGTAAATTAATAGAAAATCACTGTCTAGCTGTTTCGGTGCATACACTTCTATGGAAATACCGGATATGATAGTCCTGGTCTTTGTATATCCTTCCGGTATCTTGACATTTTCACCGGGCTCTACCAGTTTATATTTTCCCCCATATACGGCAAAAATCTCGTTGTCTATACGGACCAGCTCAAATTTTCCGTGTTTTTCATCAGGTGTAATCGGCTCTATATTGATTTCGTCTTCCGGAGCGCTCTCTTTGGTGACTTGTATTTCATATTCTTTTTTATTTCCGGCTTCGGCTGTAACGGTAACGGTAACTTTATTATCTCCTTCGTTTAAGGATTCATTACCGGATATACGGATTGTGGCATTTTCATCTTCCGGAAGTGCCGATACAATCAGTTTATTTGTATCATGTCCTACATTGGTACTATACTTGTATATATTTTTATCAAAAGGCGGATTCAGTTCACCCGGACTTATTTTTATTGAAGCCAGGTATGCATTATCCGAAGCGGTTTGTGCCGGTTTAACTTCAAGCTCGTATGAATTGCTCGATATGGACATGGGCATGCCGGATTCAAATTCATATACCATAACCGAACCGGTAAAATCTATTTCACATCTGCCCACTTTAAGGGCCTTAAATTCAAGGACATACTTCCTGTTATCGTCTTCTTCAGAAATATTAATATCCGATATCCTTAAGAATCCGCTGCCCCCGGTTATAAATGAAACACCGCTTTTATATTCCAGTATATCTGCATCATAAATTAAATATGCTTCAACATCACCAAACATGGTGTCGGAACTGATATTTATATACACATATACGGTATCACCGACCGTTACAGGGTTTTTGTCGGCAGATATCTCTATATTGGCACTGGCTGCTTTTGCCGTATTCATATTTAAAAAACCGGCAAATATAAAAAGCAGACAGAAAATTATTACTTTTAATTTTACTCTATTCATTACTTTTCCCCCTTTTAGATAATAATAACACATCGAATGCAAGAAGCAATAATTTTATTATTTTTTTAATCTATCCTTAATATTTAAAATAGCCAAACTCCGGCCGGAAAGCTTTCCTTCCCGACCGGAGTTTACAAGACATCTTTATTCTGTCATTAGAATGAAGAGGCTAAGATTATCTCAGATTATTGCGGTTAATGCCTCCGGCAAGAAATCTTCTAGCTTTTTGAGGCTCATATTATTCTCTTATAACATATACGATATAGTTGGCTATATCACCGTTTTCAGCAATAACCTGTATTGTAATCTCATTGTCTCCGACATTGAGATTATAATATCCGGTTCCGAATACTTTAGCCTTATTGCTTACCGTTGTTGCTTTAATCTCTACCGCTTCAACCTCATTTCCTACCACCAGATAATAATTGTATACGGTCTGTTCAAATGTAGGTGTAATCGCAAGCTCTTTGCCGTTAATATCAAGAACTTTCAGGCTCTTTAATCTGTTATTCGGATTAAATTTGGTAGTAGGTTTCGGACAAGGATTTTCTGGCATATTTAAATAAACCGGTATCGAAAAGACAATGGGTGTATCCAGTAGATTTTTATATGCAGTCGCCATTTTTTTAGATTCTGCAAAGGGAGCTTCGACATTGGTCATATACTGATGCGAATATGTCGAAACCGGCGTTACATTGAACTTTTGAAGATATATAGTATCCTGTCCCCTGTTGATATATGTACTTCCGATGTAATATGCCCCTCCTACTATGGATCTGTAAGGGCTTGTCCATGGAATTAGATATTTTTCATTATTAGCCTGGCTTTTAGTTCCGTTTTTGGCAAAATTAAGTCCGTTGGCAATTGCCCCGCCTCCGGGACTGTCATTTGCACCGATATTATAAAAGTTATAATATCCCTCATAGCCTTTATAGTTACCTGTAACACTGCCGCTTAAGGTTGTAGGTCCTGTAACAACCTCCTGCTTGACCCTTGAAGCCAAATGATACGGACTTACACCAGAGTATTCGGCAGCTTTTATAAATGTTTCCGCATAAGTTATTTTTTTTGTTTTACCGTTGTCGTCTACATACTCATAGGATTTCTTATATAATGCGGTTCCGGCAAGGATATTTTCTACTCCTTGCGCATTTTGATATTTACTCTGATAAGTTAACAATTCAAACTGGAAGATCCCCTCTTCCGTAAGGAAATTCCTGGGGTCCATATAATATTCAATTGCTTCTTGGGAAGCCGTTACCCAGTACGTACCGTCATATACTATAAATTTGTCAGTCTTCCAGTCATAGGCACCATTTGCAAAAGACAGCCATTCCACGCTTTTTGTATTTGGTATGGTATTTTTTCCAGGAATACTTTCATTGGCAATAACCGTATTCCAATCAAGACCTGTATGATAAGCCTTAAATATCCAATTAGGGTGAAGGGCATGAAGCTGTCTTAAACCGTTTTTGTAACTTTCAGGAAAGCCTTCTGCAATAAGCATTTCCTCAAAAGTCATATTATCATATACATCGGACGGAGGAATAGGAGTCGGAATAGGTGTCGGGCTAGGCTTTGTCCCGGTTTCTTCAGGCGGGGTAGCCGGAGTGTCTGTAAGTTTCCAACTGGCATCCAGCGGAAGCTGTGACCCTACATATATGTACTCTGCTTTTACATGCCCGCTAATAATTCCGTTATATGTGATATGGTACCATACTTCTCCGTTTACACTTACCGCATTGTTTATCGTAACTTTGTCCCCGCTTACCAGTAAAACAGGTTTACCGTTTTTGTCATACAGGAAATTATCATATGCCAGCTTGTTTTCATATACGTTTAAATATATTGTATTGCAGACATAGCCGTCATTCGGCCCCGTTAAATACGAATATACCGTATTATTCCTGATTTCTAGTATCTTTTGCGGTTGAGGAGTCGGTGTCGGGGTAGCACTCGGAACAGGTGTAGGACTCGGAGTCGGTTTTGGTGTGACAGTAGGAGTCGGAGCAGGCGTAGTACTTGGTGCCGGTTTCGGAGTTGGAGTAGGTTTGGGTGTAGGAGTAGGTGTAGGTGTAGGTGTTGCTTGAGCAGACTCTACTCTGAAACCGATTTGGTTAGCCGGTGCATATCCTTCGTATTTTACGTCGCTTACCGTAAATGATATCTTATACCATTTTGCTCCCGAAACAACTGCCTGATCTATAATGCTTACTTTCTTATCTTTCTTTATGGATACAATATTTCCTTTTTTATCTTTAACATAAGCAGATTTATCACTGGCTGTTTGCCGAACATTAATTTTTGATGCCGTTACGATAGCTTTTATACTTTTATTAATTTTTAAATTTATATACTGGCTTGATACGTAACCTAATTTTGCAGAAAAGTTATCAGGCAGCTCTATTATATACCATTTTGTAGTCGTACTGTCTTCCAAAGCCTCACCGACAATAGAAACAGTACTGTTCTTGCCTAAAGCCCCTAAGGCAGTAAATTTGGTTCCCGGCCCGCTTCTTATATTAAGCGAACTTGCGGTTACAGCTCCTTCATACTTATATCCGCCAAGTGAAACTTTATCGTTTCCTGATACCGGAGCCGGAGTCGGAGTCGGCTTGGGAGTGGGAGTAGGTGTCGGAGTCGGGCTTGGTGTCGGTGTAGGTGTCGTACTGTTTTTTACCTTAACATAATCGCTATGTACGTATCCTTCAACGGTTTTACCGTTAAATTTAAGGGATACATAGTACCATTCCCCTTCTTCCTTAAGAATTGATACGGTTTCATCTTTGCGCAAATAAACATATGTACCGTCTGACAACTGTACCTTTGAAGCCGTTAAGGAAGGTTGACTTCTGACATTCAAAGTACTTGCCGTAACCGTACCTTCTTTTGCCGCCGCGGCTGTCAGACCGGTTAAAGTGCTTGGTATCAATACAGCAAGACAAAGTACAAAAACTATCAATTTATGATAAAACTGCTTATTCATCGATTACTCCTTTCAAAAATCATGTCCGATAGTTCTGTCGATTTTACTGGTTTATAATAAAAAAGAGTTATGGCACTTATGTGGCATTTATTGAGATTCATGTAATTTACTGTAATATAAGGTATGTTTTATTATATATTACATATTATGTAAAGGTTATTAATGTCGAAATGTAAATATCGAGTGTCATAGGTAATAAAGAATATAAAATAAGAAATCTGCATAAGACGTATATAACAAATGCGCCTATAAATGCATTAGAGGCTCTTTATCATCTGATTATTGTGCAGGCTCATCGAACAGATTTGTCTGAGCAAAGCGAGTTATTTGTTCGATGAGCTGTTTTGCACAAAATAATCAGATTATTAGAGCCTCTTATGCATTGAAACCGAAGCATTCATTATACTGTCTTATGCAGATTTAATGGTGTTTGAATACGTCCTATGACACTCGATTTTTAGGTTACTCATTTTTATAAATTCTCTACAACTTTACCGATATCTCTTCTCATATATTTATTTTTGAAATATATCTTATCGGCGGCTTCATATGCTTTCTTTCTTGCTTCTTTTAAGTCTCTTCCTATGGCTGTAACACCTAAAACTCTGCCGCCATTTGTTAAAACTTTTCCGTTCTCAGATTTTGTGGCTGCATGAAATACTAAAAAATCACTTTCTCCCGCAAAATTCTTAAGCCCTTGGATTTCATATCCCTTCTCATATTTGTCCGGATACCCTTCCGAAGCCAATATAACGCATACGGCTGCATTATCTTCAAACGAAAGCTCTATCTCATCAAGCCGACCTTCAATGCAGGCTTCGCATACTTCCACCAGATCATTTTTTAGTCTCGGAAGAACCACCTGGGCTTCCGGGTCTCCGAAACGGGCATTAAATTCAAGGACCTTGGGACCGTCCTTAGTCAGCATAAGACCAACAAAAAGTATTCCAACAAAATCCCTGCCTTCTGCCTTCATGGCATCTATAACAGGCTGATAAATATGTTTTCTGCAATAATTATCTATTTCTTTCGTATAAAACGGACTGGGGGATAAGGTCCCCATGCCTCCTGTATTGGGCCCTTTGTCGTCATCGTATATCCTCTTATGATCCTGGGCACTGGTCATGGGCAAAATATGTGTTCCGTCGCAAAAAGCAAGGACAGAAACTTCCGGTCCGGTTATGTACTCTTCAATTACAATCCTGTTTCCTGCACTGCCGAACTTTTTGTCTTCCATAATTGTCTTTACGCCCTGAACTGCCTCATCATAATCATTGCAGATTAAAACTCCTTTACCTAAAGCAAGCCCGTCAGCCTTAAGAACTATCGGATAATTACATTTCTTTAAATATGCCACAGCCTCATCAGCCGAATCAAAGGTTTCAAAAGCTGCCGTGGGGATATTATATTTTTTCATCAACTTCTTTGCAAAAACCTTGGAACTTTCGATAATGGCTGCATTTTTTCTGGGGCCAAATATACGCAAGCCCTTATTTTCAAAAACATCTACCACTCCTTCAGCCAGGGGATCATCAGGTCCGACTATAGTCAAATCAATCCCGTTTTTTAAGGCAAAATCAGCCAGGGCTTCATGGGCGTTTACGGGAATATCAATACACTGTGCATATTCGCTTATACCAGCATTACCGGGAGCACAGTATATCTTATCTACTTTTGGGCTCTTTTTAACTTTCCATACTATGGCATGTTCTCTGCCGCCAGAGCCTACAACCAATACTTTCATTGCTATTTACCTCCGCCAGCTTATGTTTTCGGGTTTTATATGATTGTCCGATAGGTATTATGTAATCCTATTCTTCAGGACTTTCTATTATTACTTTATTACCTGCTACTTTCAGCCTGCCCTGTGAATATAACCTGACCGCTTCGGGAAGAATCTCCCATTCTGCTTGTTCCATAACTCTTTTTTGCAGAATTTCCGGTGTATCATTCTCATAAACCGGAACCGCCTTTTGAAGAATTATTGGCCCTGTGTCAGTCCCCTCGTCCACAAAATGGACAGTCGCCCCGGTAATCTTTACACCACGGGCCAAAGCCGCTTCATGAACCTTAAGCCCGTAAAAACCTTTTCCGCAAAAGGACGGGATTAAAGAAGGATGTACGTTAATGATCCTGTTTTGATAAGTTTTCACTATCTTCTCAGGCAGTATCAACAAAAAGCCGGCAAGCACTATAAGATCAACCTGATAGCTTGTAAGCAGATTATAAAAAGCATCCTCAAATTGCTGAGAATTTTCATAATCTTTTTTTTCAATCACAGCGCAAGGTATATTATGAGCAAGTGCTCTTTTTAAAGCATAGGCATTTCTGTTGCTGCTTATTACAACTTCTATCGATACATCCGGCAGCCTGCCCTTATTTATTTGGTCAATCAAAGCCTGCAGATTCGTTCCTCCGCCTGATACCAAAACGGCCAGTTTCAGCATATGCTTACACCTCTGTTTTCTTTGCGGATCTCTCCTATTATGTAGGCCTTTTCTCCGTTTTTATTAATTATGGAAATTGTCTTGTCGGCCTGATCGGGCTCCACGGCAATAACCATACCAATGCCCATATTGAAAGTATTATACATCACATCATCCGTAATATTGCCGTCTTTCTTTAACATATAAAAAATAGGAGGTATTTCATAACTGTTTTTAAAAATATAAGCCCGCATATTTTCGGGAAGCATTCTTGGTATATTTTCGTAAAAGCCGCCGCCTGTTATATGGCTGCAGGCCTTTACCCTTATACCTTCATTTTTTAAAGCCCTCAAAACGCCGACATATATTTTCGTTGGAGTAAGCAATGCTTCCCCTAGAGTCATGCCAATAGCCTCATAATATGTATCAAGAGTTTTCCTATTCATTTTAAATACCTTACGAACCAATGAATAACCGTTGCTGTGAATACCTGACGAAGCAATGCCGATAAGCACGTCTTTTTCTTTGACCTCTTGTCCTGTAATCATATCCTTTTGATCTACGATCCCTACCGCAAATCCTGCCAAATCATATTCATCTTCGGGATAAAATCCCGGCATTTCAGCCGTTTCTCCGCCTATCAATGCGGCATTTGCCTGTCTGCAGCCTTCCGCAACACCTTTAACTATACTGGCTATTTTGGCCGGCTCATTTTTTCCGCAGGCTATATAATCCAGGAAAAACAAAGGCTCCGCTCCACAGCAGGCTATATCATTGACACACATGGCAACACAATCTATACCTACGGTGTCATGCTTATCCATAATAAAAGCTAACTTTAACTTTGTTCCGACACCGTCGGTTCCGGAAACCAAAATCGGATGTTCCATAGTTATAAACGGTTTTAAGGAAAAAGCTCCCGAAAAGCCTCCTATATCGGTAAGGACTTCCCTTCGCAAGGTTTTATTTATATGCTCTTTCATTAATTCTACTGCTTTATAACCGGCTTCTATATCTACTCCTGCCTGTTTATAATCCATGATTGCCTCCCACATTTTTCTTCCTGCCAACATTCTAGCATACCTAAAATAATCTTTCAGCAGAATTATTCTTATGGTTTCTATAAGCGGCACTAATAAAACATCTTTATATATAAGTTTTTGTTATAATGGTATTCATAGTTTTATAAACTTATTTACACCCTTTTCGGTCAAAACTTTATAAATTATAATATTAAGAATCCATATAAGGCATATGAACAATAAAGCCCCTGTATAAAAATTATCCGTAAACTTAATCAGGCCATAAAAAACGGCAACAAGCCCTATGCAGGAAAATATCGAAATCACGGACGCCGTGCTTTGTTTTACGACAACCGTTTCGTTAGTCCATGTCAGATTGGGAAAGCTTAAATTTATTACCAAACCGAAAGCCGGAACAAACAAGGCAAAAGATACAACTAAGAGCAATACTAATAGCTCGTCAATAAAGGAAAACTTAAGGATTATTCCGATAATTACGGATGCTAAAACAGACGGAGAAAGTAGGGTTAAATTCACCAATATTTTCGAAGCAAAAATTGTTTTTGCAGATACCGGAATGCTTTTTAAAATCCATAAATTTTTTCCTTCCATGGATACTGATGCCATTGTAGTACAAGTAGTTGCCATGCAGAACAAAATAATTAAAGGGACAAATTCCTTCAATGATACGGCAAGCTGCACATCTCCCATTAAATCGCGCATATCTATAAAAGGTAAGCAAACGGTTAATATCAATAGTAAAGCCATCCCAAAGCCGGTGTTTAAAACGTAAACCGGAGATGCAAAATAACGTTTAAACTCCTTTTTATACAAAGCCATAAGTGGGGAGGAAATATTTAATTCACCCAATTTGTAAGCGGCTTTATAACTTCCTGTCATTACTTCGGTGTTTAATTTAACGAATATCTTTCCTATCCCCCAGGTAAAAAGCATAAATGCCAGTATGGATACAGCCGCAAAAATAATCATGGACATGATGTTACCTTGAGTTACTGCCTTGGAATAAAGTCCGGCCAGAGGATAAATTGTATTTATCCGATCTGCCATCGCCTTGCTGGCCTCGGCAAGAGCCTCATTGGTATCAATTGAAAACGGCAAAAACATCCAGACAAGAACAAGCAGAAATACCAGCACTATATATATTATATTGCTGTACTTTAAACGAATGGATATAAAGGACAGTATAGTTCCCAGTACCGACGCTATTATAATAGGTATCAGAGGCAATAAAAATACTGCAAGGAAATTAAATAAATAAAATATAAGCCCCGGCCTAGCCAGTATTCCATATACTACAGTCACCGCCCCCATTGTTATAAATACAAATACAAAATTTAATACATATAAAAGCATGATCCTGCTGGCAACTATTTTGCCGTTGCTTACAGGCATCGACATTAGCAAATCAAAGTCCTTAAACCCGAATAAAGTTCCTTTGACTTTATATAATGTGGTGAATAAAACCATTATACAGGCAAAAGCCATGAACAAAGAGGGTAAAACTTCAATACTGTTATATGCTTTAAGGATACTTCCTACAAAGTATGCGTAATAGCATAAAGTTCCCCCTAATACTACGGTAAAAAGCACTATACCCGCATAAATAACATTGACTTTTTTCTTTTTTAAATCTCCTACGGAAAGCATATTTGCCAGCATTGCCCATATCTGCACATTTACAAGTCTGATAACCTTCTTCATATCAATACCGCACCTTTCCTATGGCTGCTTTGTTTCTACAAGCTCCATAAATACATCTTCCAAACTAGAATCTCCTGTAACCTCCTGTGTAGGTCCGTAAGCAACAAGTTTACCGTTTTTTATAATGCCGATTCTATTACAAAGTTTTTCGGCCACTTCCAGGACATGTGTCGAGAAAAATATGGCACTGCCGTTTTTGCACATCTGCGCCATAATGCCTTTTAATGTATGGGCTGCCTTTGGATCAAGACCGACAAAAGGTTCATCAAGGACCAAAAGTTTGGGGCTGTGTATCAGGGCAGAAATGATTGCCAGCTTTTGCTTCATTCCGTGGGAATATGAAGATATGCTGTCTCCCAAATTTGAAGTAAGTTCAAATGCATCCGCATATTTCTCTATTAAATGTCTCCGATCAGATTTTTCAACTTCATAAATATCCCCGATAAAGTTCAGATATGCTATGCCGGAAAGATGCTCGTATAAATCAGGATTATCGGGAATATATGCGGTTACTTTTTTGCAATATACGGGGTCTCTTTTAATAGAAACTCCGTCTATCAGAATATCTCCTTCTTCAAAATTAAGAACTCCAGCAATAGCACGAATGGTTGTGGTTTTACCTGCACCGTTATGGCCTATAAAGCCGAAAATATCTCCGCTGTTTACCTCAAGACTTAGTCCGTCAACAGCCCTTTTTCCTCCCTTATATGTTTTTGAAAAGTTAACTATCTGTAACATGGCCCCTCCGTAATCTTATTAATAATGATTTTATATTCTCTAATTTGCATCAAATGCTTCATTTAAAATCTCAGTTCCATGAAGGACAAACCTGGAATCCTTGATTATGGGTATAACAGTACCGTCATTTAATACAGCAGATATTTCTGCAATTTCATCATAAGGCAGGGTTATATCGGTATGGCAATTAAAATATGCCTTGCTTATATCGGTTTTTCTAAGGAGCGATATTTCATTGTCTCTTGCTATAATTTCCTTGCCGTCCGGATTATAAACCTTCAGATCCTCTCTAAATGAGTAACATGTATCACCGACCGCAAAATGGGGTCCGGTTTTTTCCGCTATCAGAATTGGAAGCTTGGATGCTATGTCATATTTTCTTCCCATCATATAGGCCGTTGTATTAGTACCTATGGCAAATTCACCCAAAGGCAAAGTATCATGATTATATAACAGATTTTCTTTTACAAAACTTTTATTTTTTTCTTCATCTTCATAGTTTTTGCAGGAGTAGTCCACAATTTTGCCGTCTTCAAACTTCAGTTCCAGTTCGTGATAAGCCAGGTCGTTAAGGTATACCAAAGGAACATGTAAAATACCGTTGGTACCTTTAAGCATAGGCGATGTAAACACCTCACCAACCGGTATATTTACGTCAGCCACACAGTTTTCAAAATTTGTTTCTTTTTCCGGATCGTTAAGGGGATGAAGCTTCACTTTCATATCGGTTCGGTTTTTGCCTTTCCCCAGTATCCGAACATATTCTCCCTTATCAAGTACATCTATTATCCTCTGCTGAATTTTTAAATAAAGCTCATTGTCCAGAGTATTAACCTTTACTGTCTCGGCAAATATAGCATCAAAATCTTTTCCTATCTCAGGTATAGGATAAGCAATTATTGTAAATGAAGTTTCATCCAGCTTTAAATATTCTTTTAAAAGCAACCTTTCGTCATTATTATACTGAGTAAGTAACTTTTGCTGAACTTTACTAAGTTTAACCGCTTCCGCCTTGTCTTCCGGCGAAAACAACTCCTCACCAAATACTTCAATTACAGCAGGGCCGGCATAAAATTCCGCATAATCTTTGTGTTTCTCCAAAGCGTCTTTTTTTGCCTGAAGTTTTCTTTTATTAAAGGCTGCATTAAGGAAAATGCCTATATCAAAACGGTGGTCGTAATCATACTGTTTATTCGGAGATGTTGCATGATATCCGATTTTTAAATGCTGTTTTTTGTTTATTGCCAGGTAAGCGGCACGATAAATTACAGGTTCCAGCCCCATTTGCCTGAAATTATGTATTGCCTCACGCACCAAACGTTCAAATCCGATTTGATATCTGATATTTACATAGGATTTCTTAGAAAGATCCAGTCTGTTTACCTCAAACCCTCTTTTATAACCGGAAGTGTAAGTATCTGCCATAGCCTTAATCTGTTCATAAGGCAGGCTGTTTAAAAATTCCGCTGTTTTGATCTCATTTTCAGATATATAGTCCCCATATTTATATAAATACCTAAGATCATTTAAATCGGAATTTAATATTATGTCCTTGGCAAAAGAAAAATTAGGATTTACCGTTTCTGCTGTCTGGCGATAGACTAAAATATCGCAATAATCATACATAAATTCATAAATCGCCCGTTTTATATCCTTATGGGCAAAATCAGCTTCCCATCTTGACAAACCGTAGATCTGTATGAATAATTCCAAGTATATGGTATGTAAAAAAAGTTCCTTTTCAAAAGCAAAAACGATAGTTCCACGTAATTCTGTATAAAGGAAAGACAGCAGTTTACCGTATTTTTTGCCCAATTTTTTGCAGGCATATACGGGATTGGCATAGCTTAACAGATAATTATCTCCTCTAATGTCATCATAAAGGGAGCAATTTATTGATTTAAGCTCGTCCAAAGAACGTTTATCATATGATCCTTCCCTTATCATTTGGGCCACTTTATCTACCATAACCAAAAAAGCGGCTACCTTATGAAAATAATCTTTCAGGGCAGGATTTACCTCATCTTCCCTTTCTATCTGGCGGATACGTTCCATGGCCAAATCATATCTCTCTTTTATTTCATCAATTTCTATATCATCTAAAATCATTTTCATATACCGACTCTCCTTCTATTATAAATTTTTATCTTATAATGCCCAGTATGTATATTATCATATATACAATCAGCATAATACCGTTGGTTATCAATCCCGTCATAGGAAACCGATAAAAGATATCCCTTTGCTTAAAAGCTTTGTATGACATAATAAATCCAAACAAAGATATAACAAACAAAAAAAGTCCTATAATACCGAATATTTGGCCGCCCTCTCCTCCTTTTAAACCGGATGCTATACAGGCAGCTATAAATCCCAAAACTGTAATTATACCAAAAACTGCCGAAAGGATACCAAGTCCGGGATGTTTTCGACCTGAAAATTGTATCGCTTCCTTTTTTCTGAATAATTTAAATATACATATACCTCCTTTCACTTCGGTATGTATAAATATTTTCATAAAGTATACACGGCTTATTAGTAGTCTTTCTAAAGCAATAAAAGCCATTGTATCCGGTTAAATATAGCGGTAACTTCAAAATCTGCAATATTTGCGTTTCAATGATATTTAACTGATAACATACATTACTTAAAGATATCAGGCTTCTTTTTTTATATAAAACTTCAGGTATAGAGAGTGCAAAATCCTAAATGCCAAATATCCCAGTATTCCTCCGATTGAATTCATCAAAATGTCGTCAACGTCAAAAACACCTACTTTTAGTAACAGCTGAACCGTTTCTATAATTAAACTAAATAAAATGCTTAATACAGTAATTATATAAAATTTTCGGTATGATTTATTCAGCATGGGAAGGAAAAAACCAAAGGGTGAGAAAGCAAATATATTGCCAAAAATATTCACCAAAAAACCTTCCAGTCCGATATATTCTCTATATTTAATAAAACGCTTAATTTCCCTGAATAAATGTAGATTATATTCCTCTGTTACCAGGTCTCTTCCGTACCTTTCACTAAAAAATAAAAAATATGATAAAAGCAAAATGTATATATAAAACATAATCCAAGAAATTATGATTATTTTTCGTTTACTTTCTGTATTCAATTTTCTTCTCCATACATTTTTTTATTAGATTTTCCTGATTTTACTTTTATATTCATTAAATCAGTACTATAATTCATTTTAATCAATTATAAGCCAAATACATCTTCCAGTAAAGAACAGATCGGAATATTAAAGCAGCTTTTGCAAATAATACATCATACAATAAGCAACCAGAGGTGCATTTAAATGAAAAGGTTTGATGACCTGTATAAAGAATTGCTTATAGCAACCATCGAAAACCGCGACGAAGAATATTTAAAATCCCTTGACCCATTTGACGTTCATCAACTGGATTGTCTTCTTAATCCGAAAAAACATCCCGTCGTCTGGCATACGGACGAATGCGACTGTGATGATGATGAAAGACATTGCGTAAAAGTTTGTTCATTTCATGCCATACATCCGGACGAAGAAGGTAAATTGCAAATAGATGAAGAGGCCTGTTCAGGATGCTCTTATTGCATACAGGAATGCCGTTCCCATAAATTAACCTCAAGTAAGGATGTAATTGCGGTTTTGCGGGCTATACGTTCCCATAACGGGCTGGTATATGCCCTTATAGCTCCTGCATTTTTAGGGCAGTTTTCAAAAGAGGTTACACCAGGTAAGCTAAGAACTGCTTTTAAAAAAATAGGGTTTGACGGGATGCTGGAAGTGGCCTTATTTGCCGATATATTGACACTAAAAGAAGCCCTGGAATTTGATAAAAACATAAAAACTGAAAAAGATTTTCAACTTACAAGCTGCTGTTGTCCCGTCTGGATTTCTTTGATAAAAAACGTATACAGTGAACTGGTTCCCCATGTACCGCCTGCAGTTTCACCTATGATAGCAAGCGGCCGTACGGTAAAAGCCCTGCATCCCGATGCCCTTACAGTATTTATAGGGCCATGCCTTGCAAAAAAAGCAGAAGCCAGGGATAAGGACATTGCCGATGCCATTGATTATGTGCTTACATTCCAGGAAGTCCAGGATATTTTCAATATTATGAATATTGATCCGGCCCGGATGGAAGAAAGTGAAAAAGATCACTCTTCCAGAGCCGGCAGAATATATGCCCATACCGGCGGTGTCAGCGAAGCGGTAAAATTAACTTTGGAAAGAATTAACCCCAACCGGCATATCAAAATCCGGACTCTTAAAGCCGACGGAGTTAAAGCCTGCAGGGAATTAATCAATGATATACTTGCCGGAAATATAACCGCCAATTTTTATGAAGGAATGGGCTGTGAAGGAGGCTGTGTGGGAGGTCCCAGGGTACTGATCCCTCATGAAGAGGGAAGAAAAAACGTCGAGGAATACGGCAAACAAGCTACTTATCCTACTCCTATAGACAACCCCTATGTAATAGAGCTGCTAAAACGCCTTGGTTATGAAACCGTGGAAAGCCTGCTTGATGAAAGCGAAATATTTTCCCGAAATTTCACAAAGTCCGGTGACAACTAAAAAATATTCTATATTATATCTTAAAAGAAGGGTATACAGATATATTCATATATATCTGTATACCCTCTTTTTATAAATCAACTTTAACCGTTAATCTTAATATGATGCCACTACGTGGATCTGTGTATTCATCGGAGTTGTTTCATTACCGCTTGTATCTTTAATCTTGTTGTCAATTATGTCAATTCTTAACCGCGAATTATTTCCGGGTGTACTGAGCAATGTAATGATAACATCTGTTCCCGAAACGGTTACCGTATTACCGATCTCATAGCTGTAGCCACCCACCTGGTTGGTTACCTTAACAACCATACTTCCCGTAATTTCTTCACTGAATCTCAGCCTTACTTCATTCATCTTGTTCTTATCATAGATTGCAGTTACATAATACGGTTTCTTGTTGTCCTTTAAGTATACGGTTGCAGTGAAGTCTGATATCGGTGCGTATGTTCCGCTATAGCTCTTAACACCGCTAATCTTTATCGGTCTTTCAAGTGAAATCTCGATAGAACCGTCAGCAACCGTAAGCACTACGGTAGCACCGTCGTCTTTGGTGTTCTTCACCAACTTAGCATTCAGGATGGTTACACCAGGTATGCTGTAATTTGCCACATTCTGGGCTGATGCCACATCCAGCATATGAGCAAATTCAAGATAGATTTCACTTAAGTTGGTTGTGGACTGAGTTATTAAATACGGTCCGGGAAGCTCTATGTTAGCTCCTTCGGTGTTGCTTATGGTTATGGTTCTTTCCAGTCCGTAATTTCTGAAATTGTCCATAACAAAGAACTTATCCAAAGTAAATGTATAATTACCGTAGTAAGTCATATTGGTAAGCTGTAACTTAATTACCTTAGGATCGTCGCTTGATAATCTGGTGTAATTAATAATATTATTCGGTCTGATTTCATCATTTATGGTTACCAGTGTTGCATTGAATGCACCGGTGTTGGAGCTTAAGGTAACCTCTTTATTGTATGTAAGTGTCAAGATACCGGTTTGTGCGTCGAACTCTTCCTTAAGAAGTACAGGATTTGTTTTGTCTACATCAAAGTTGACGCTTCGTTTATGTTGCTGATAAGAAGTCGTATCATCAGGTTTTACATTGTATGCCTGCCAGCCGGTAACCATTACGGTCTGTACGCCTGTCCTTGCGGCATCAGCTTCGTTCATAGTGTAATGAACCTTCTTAGGATCTTTCTCATCTACAATACCATACATTACCGAACCGCCCTGGATTGTAGCATAACCACCGTAATTAATTGAACGGTCAAAGGTAGCCGTCAATGTATAGTAACCGGTTCTTATAATATTTATTAATTTTGCCTGAAGCTTCGGTGTATTATCGGTTCTCAAATAAGCTATCAGATATGAATTTGCGGGAGGATTACCTGCCATATCCTTAATACCCGAGATAGCTACCGTAAATATCTTATTAAAGTCCGTATAAGCTATATTCGACAGGTTGATGGTCAGTGACCTCTTGTCATCACTTACAATATAATTGTTCTTGTTTGTAATAATACTTGCCGTAATCGGATCTATTGTAGTGGATGTTGATTGTCCGGGCAGTACCGATAAATTGGATATTTTAAGTCCTGAAAAATCAATAGGCTCACTAAACTTAATAGTAACAATCATGCCCGTATCATCCATGACACTATCCGTAATTGTAGGAGGAACTGTGTCGGCATATTTCATCAGTTTATAATCTTCCGTAAGAGCAATACCTTCAGTCGTCTTAATATTGCTTGAAAAGTTTATGACATATTCGCCGTCAAAGCGGTTAGATGCAGTAATAATAAGAGTTTTCTTGTCATCAGAAAGCTGTGCTTTAAGTTTTCCCGGATCTGATGCCATGACACCTTTTATATTGCTTTTAAGCGTTATAGTTATAGTGTCAAGCAAAGAACCGTCCGTACCGATAACGGTACTTTCATCAATAGGGCTGTCAAACACAACTTTTATCTGTGCACTGTCTACGATCTCTGCCGAAGTAACCGATGCGGAGGGAGCTACAACTCTGATTATTATGGCATCGTCTACTATGCTTTTCATAGCATCTTCTTCGGTTGCGGTCCTGGCTGCCGTAGCCTTTAAAACAACATAGCCGGTCTTTATGGCCTGTACTTTACCTTTTGAACTGTCTAAAATTTTAAGGCATTCAGGGTCTCCGCCACCTATGGACCAATAGGTCTTATCGGAAGAATTGGAAGGCTCAATATCCCTGTTAAAATCATAGACTTCACCCAACCTAAGAACGTGGGCTCCGTTAACTTCATTGGCATTATTGATCCTGATTTTTGTTGCGGGAATAATAACTTTAACTTTACAAGTAAGAGTCTTTGTCTTATTATTTGAATACGTAACTACACATCTTATGGTAGCCGAACCTTTTCCTACAGAAGTTACAACCCCTTTGCTGGAAACTCTGGCAACCTTTGTATTGGAAGATGACCATTTATACTTACTGCCGTCCACTTTATTTACTATGTCCAGCTGATAAGTTTCTCCGACACCGATAATTTCAATGCTTTTTTCTTTAAAAGCCGGTGCCGCTGCCAATGCTTCGGATGTACTTTGAAGCCAAAATATAGGTGCGAGCAGTAATGCCAGCATCATAATCAGGGCTGCTTTCTTTCCTGGTTTTTTCTTCATACCCGATTCCTCCTATGTTATAAAACGCAGTTTATCTTATGCTTTATACTATATATGGTATCATAACAGTAACTTTTTGTCAAAATATAGCTGGTTTAAAACAGTGCTTATTCTCTTTCCGACTTACAATTCTTATCCAGAGCTTCACATTCTTTTTCCTCGGTTTTTATTTCCCAATGGATAAGAAATGCTAATGCTGCTCTCAAAAGAATTATTCCGGCAACCATACCTATTTCTGACACACGGGTAACGCCTACTGTTCTTAGAATTTCTCCGCCCATTTTAAATTCTAAGCCCAGAGCCATTCCCTTTGCCAATTCAAGTCTTGTATACGGGTTTCTTCTTATTTGGTTATAAACTCCTTTAATGCCTGATATAATAAGAATAAAAACTCCAATGTACTCAAACATAAGAATTGCGCTTTCGCATAAAATCTCCAGTCCTTCATGCAGTATTTCCATAAATATGTCTCCTTTTTCCTTAATTGCTTGTATTATTTGGGCGATTTTTGTTATGTTATATCCATATAATATGATATTTGAATGTAAAAGTAAAGGTACAAATAATGATAATATAGTTGCATTTTTTCAAAATTTTAATAAAAATATTTTTTACTTTCCTTTTTTTCATATCAGAATTATAATGATAGAATAGTATATAATTATAAAATATAATTGAAAGGATGAGTTGGCATATGAAAAAGGCAGGTAAGTTTATACTGGGAACGCTCTCTGCAGCTGCACTTGCAGCAGGTGCTTATTTTGCTTATAAGAATTTCTTTAAGATCGATACAGATGATTTTGATGAATTCGACGATGATTTCGACGATTTTGACGAAGCTGAAACAGAAGACAATACTTCCGGAAATAATGGCAGAGAGTATGTATCTATACAGATAGATTCTGAATCGGCAGGAGCTGATGCTGAAACTGAAACAGCCGATGAAAATACGAAAAAATCAGAATAAATAACCTAGCATTGAGGCTGTGCAAAATGATATTATTAAAAACTCATTTTGAACAGCCTCTTAAATTTTATAAATTTACTTACTGCTGTAATAAATAATCCAGTTCTTCTGCCAGCCTGTTATAATCCACGGCACTGTATATACTGTGAGAAGCAATCTCATTATCTGTCAAATCCGCTTCGATGATATCTTTACCGATTACAATTTTACTTACCTTGTCCTGTCCGGTAATTTCAACTATATACTGGCCTTCGGCCTTTCCGTCGGTTTCCCGGATAAATGAATGGCTTGCCATTTTGGCATAAAATTGATTTATTCGGTCTTTATCACTAAACATAACGGTCTTGCCGCTTATTACTGAAGTTATTGATACCGATTTGGCATCGCCGGCCTCTATAGATGCAATCTCCGCAAATCCTATTTCATTCACTGTAAGGGCGGATGCCAAATTTATATTATCTTCCCCTACACCTTTCTGCTTACTCAAATCTTCTCCGTTTTCTGCATTTTTACCTTTCAAATCATACTCATCGGAAGCTATTTTCATTTCATCATCTGCCAATATGCTTTCTGATACATCCGATTCCATGGTTATTTGCGGTGCCAAATCAGCCTTTTCGCTCGAACCTGAATAATTGTATTTTGCATACTCATCGCTCTGCTTTTTATCGGATGATAAAAGGTTAATCGCACTCATCCCGACCAAAAGTATTATAACCGCTGCAGCGGCAGAAACCAAAATTCTTGTCTTTCTTAATATGAAAGCGGGCTTGAAATTCTTATCATTATCTTTTAAATGGTCCAAATCATCTACTTTTTGATTTTTTATTGCATCCAAAGTTCTATTAATTAAATCATCCGAAACACTTATCCCTTCATTTTCAAGGGAAGCGTTCAGACGATCTTTTAAATTCAACTTATCTAAATCAAATTTATTGCTCTTCTTATCAAAACTCATCTGATACCCTCCCTTCCAAAACATCTTTTAACTTTTGCCTTGCTCTTGCAAGCCTGCTTTTTGCCGTTCCTTCCGCAATATTGAGTACCTTTGCGGTTTCAGCTATGGACATGTCATTAAAATAAACACACATCACTACATCTCTGTATTTTGCAGGCAGGGAAAGGACTGCTTCTTTTATCAGATGATTAGTATCCCGCTTCTCAACTTCATCATAGTCCGATTCTGTAGAAATCGCATCTTCACGGTAATCCGTCATCGGAACTACCCTTCTGTTATAAGCACTTTTCAGATAGTCTTTACAGGTATTTATAGTTATCCTGATAATCCAGGTTTTTATACTGGAATTTCCTACAAATGTAGAGAGATTCTTATATACCTTTATAAAGACTTCCTGGAAAATGTCTTCTGCAACATGAGCATCTTTGACATACATATATGCTGTTCGAAGCACATCATTTCCATACTCTCTGATAAGGGTTTCTATCTCATTAACAGATGACTGCCATGAGGCGTCATTTTGCTTATCTTTTTGCATCCAAAAATCCCCCTATACTATATCTAATAAATCAGGTCAGCAATTATCAAGCTATCTATAGTATACATGTACAATTAACTAATGTAAACGTTTATTTGGATGCAAACATAGTCATCTTTCCCTTTCCGAATATTAGACGCCAAAGAAGACGACAAAGTTCCATAATTTTTGATCTGTCCATAAATTTCCGGTACAGGTTTTATAAAGTATTGGCGCTGTAATTGCAAAAATTTTAATATTTTTTAGCTCTAACCATTTATTGCTTTGAGAAATGCGAAAGTTATGAAAAATAACCGCAAAAATAGGCTCCCTTGTCCGATAAATCGGATAAAGGAGCTATTTTATATGTCTTTAATTACTCTTCATCGCCATATGCCAGTTTATACAAGCCGGCATAAATCCCGTTTAAAGCCAGTAATTCATCATGAGTACCGGTTTCCTTAATCCCATCTTCCGTAAGTACAATAATTCTTTTAGCATTCTTAATAGTAGAAAGCCTGTGGGCAATAACTATGGTAGTACGGTTTTTCGCTAATTTTTCCAGAGAATCTTGTACTACTTTTTCGCTCTCATTGTCAAGGGCCGATGTTGCTTCATCAAATATAAGTATAGGCGGATTTTTAAGGAAAACCCGGGCTATACTGATTCTTTGCTTTTGTCCTCCCGAAAGCTTAACTCCTCTTTGGCCGATATCGGTATAATAACCGTTGGGAAGCTCCATGATAAAATCGTGGGCATTGGCGTTTTTGGCTGCCTGAATTACTTCCTCATCCGTGGCATCTGCCTTTCCGTATCTTATATTGTCCATTACCGTACCGGCAAAGAGATATACATCCTGCTGCACAATTCCGATATTTTTGCGAAGGGATTTCAGTTTGACATCCCTTATATCTATCCCGTCTATGGTAATAACACCATCCGAAACCTCATAAAATCTGGGTATCAGGCTGCACATGGTAGTTTTTCCTACGCCGGAGGATCCTACCAATGCAATATATTCCCCGGCTTCCACCTTAAGATTTATGTTTTTGAATACATCCCCGGACTCCTCGTTATATTTGAACGATACGTTTTTAAACTCTATTTCGCCTTTTATATCTTTAAGCTCAATAGCATCAGGTTTATCAACAATATCCGGTTCAATCTCAAGGATTTCATAAAAACGGCTAAAACCTGACATGCCGTTTTGAAACTGTTCCGTAAAGTTTATAAGTTTCTTTACGGGATCTACAAGTAAATTTATATAAAGCAGGAAGGTCAGCAAATCACCGACATTTATAATATTGTTGGCTATAAACAGGCCACCTCCGGCTATTACCGCTATATTTATCAGTGCGGTAAATAAGGTCAGACCGGAATGAAAAGACGCCATGTTCCAGTAGCTGTTTTTCTTGCTGTCTACAAATTTTAAATTACCTTCCTTAAACTTTTGCATTTCAACCGATTCATTGGCAAAGGATTTTACAACCCTGATACCGGACAGATTATCTTCGATCTGGGCATTAATATCTGCTATTCTTTCCCTGTTTCTTCTGAATGCCCGGCGCATTTTTCCTCTCATAAACACTGCAAAAATAAACATAAGAGGAAGAAAAGCAAAGACAATCAGAGTCAGGGGCAAATTAATGCGGATAAGAATTATAAAAGCCCCGACAAATTTGATTGTAGATATAATTATATCTTCCGGCCCATGGTGGCACAGTTCCGTTACATCAAATAAATCGTTTGTTATCCTGCTCATAAGCTGGCCTGTCTTTTGTTCATCATAGAATTTAAAAGACAGCTTCTGAAAATGCTCAAAGATCTCATTACGCATATCGTATTCAATCTTTGCACCCATAATATGTCCCTTATATGAAGTGAAAAATGTACTGATAAATTCGACAGCTGCCAGCCCAAGCATTGCAAACAACAGTTTAACAATAATCGGTACCGCTTCCGATATGTCGTAGCGTAGTAAAATATTATTGGTAATATGCCTTACGATCATCGGGTAAATCAGGGATACAACCGATGCCAGCAATGAAAAAAACATATCCGCTATAAATAACCCGAGGTAAGGCTTGTAATAAGACAAAAACTTTTTAGTTTTCTTGTCCATCTGTATGCTCCCAAAATCTCAGTTCTAGAAGTTTCCGGCCAGTTTTTTTGCAAGATCAAACAAGTGTTGATCTATATCCTTTGTCATAGATAAAGCCTCATCAATGTCATAGTCTACAAATTTATCGTTTTTGTAAGCAATAACACGGTTTGTGGCACCCTTAATCAGCAAATCTACTGCCATACCGCCCATAGCTGAAGCATATACCCTGTCTCTTACGGTAGGGCTGCCTCCTCTTTGAGCATGGCCTATAATGGTAGCTCTGGTTTCCATTCCCGTTGCTTTTTCTATTCTTTCTGCCATACCGTAGGAATCGCCTATTCCTTCGGCATTAATAATAATGTAATGCTTTCTGCCTGCTTTTCTTCCCTTTTTAATTTTATCTATAATAACCTCTTCATTGTAATCATAACGTTCGGCAATAAGAATATCCTCCGCACCGTTTGCTATGCCACACCAAAGAGCTATATATCCTGCTTTTCTTCCCATTACTTCAATAATGCTGCATCTTTCATGGGATGTGGATGTATCCCTTACCTTGTCAATTGTCTGCATAGCAGTATTTACTGCGGTATCAAATCCGATAGTGTAGTCGGTGCAGGCAATATCCAGGTCAATAGTACCCGGCAGGCAAACCGTATTTACACCTCTTTTTGCCAGGTCTCTTGCCCCTCTGAACGATCCGTCACCGCCTATTACAACAAGGCCGTCAATTCCATGTTTTTTGCAAATTTCTGCTCCCTTCTCCTGATATTCCGGCTTCATAAATTCAGGACAGCGGGCTGTATAAAGGATTGTTCCTCCTCTTTGTATAATATCGGACACGCTTTTTGAATCCATATCATAGATATCTTCTTCGAGCAGCCCCATATATCCCCTTCTAATTCCTTTTACATTGACACCTTCAGCCAATGCTGTTCTTACTACAGCACGTATAGCGGCATTCATTCCGGGGGCATCTCCTCCGCTGGTAAGAACTCCAATAGTTTTAACTTTTCTTTCCATAAATGACCTCCACTCTACACTCAAATGATATTGTATTCTAATTTATTTATTTGCCTGAATCAAGACATTTTTCGACTAATCTTATGTTTTTTTCCGAATATATTTGATTAAGCCTGCTAATAAGATCCGAGTCCGCTTTGACGTTCATGCTTTTAGGAAGTCGCTTCATAGCCTTTTCCTTCTCACAGTATATAACTACCGTATCGTTTCCGTCATACTCCTCCAGTATTTTAAATAATTCCTTTTCTGCTTTCAAATACTCGTACAAATCAGCAAAACGAATCCAAATTTCTCTGGGAACAGCATCAAAAGGTATAATTTCCTGGCATATCAGCTTGGCATCCTTGTCCTCTTCTGTTGTTGCCCTTCCCCGTATAAATACTTTATTGTCTATTTCAAGTATGGATTTATACTTCTCAAAATCCTTCGGGAAAATTATCACCTCAACAGACCCGAACAAATCCTCCAGGGTTATAAATGCCATGATACCGTTATTTCTTGTAGTTTTAACGGTTTTTGATGTAATCATTCCCCCTATGACATAAAGGCTGCCGTCTTCTACTTTGGTTTTACCTGTCTCCTCGTCCACAATAAAATCATATGAGTAACCGGTAACATTTTTACTGATTTTTTCTTTATAGTCATCAAGAGGATGGCCGCTTACATATATACCCAGCACTTCTTTTTCAAAGGCCAGCAATTCTTCTTTTGAGTATTCCTCCACATAGGGATAGTGAAAATCATATTCCTGTTTTTCATCCTTGTCGGCAAAATCAAACAGGCTCATCTGGCCTGCCAGATTTGACTTTTTTTCCTCGGCTATCTGATCAAGTATCTGGACATAACAAAGCATCAGCTGGCGCCGGTTACTGTGTATATTACTGAAAGCTCCGGCTTTTATAAAACTTTCGATGGTTCTTTTGTTGACCTCTTTTCCCGAAAGACGGCTTGCGAAGTTTTTCAGGCTGGTATACGGCCCATGAGCTTCCCTTTCAGCCACTAGAGCTTCGATTACAGGCCGTCCTATTCCTTTTATGGCAGACAGGGCGTATCTTATTGCACCGTCATGAACGGTAAATACCACATCTCCCGTATTGATATCCGGAGGAAGTATCGGAATATTCATCTGCCTGCAACTGTAAATGTACTGGGATACTTTACCGGGATTATCAATTACCGATGTCATCAGCGCCGCCATAAACTCTACGGGATAATGACATTTTAAGTAAGCTGTCTGATAAGCAACTACTGCATAAGCGGCCGCATGGGATTTATTAAAGGCATACTTGGCAAAATCCAGCATCTCATCAAATATTTTATTTGCAACGGCCTCAGGTATTCCGTTTTTTACACAACCCGGAATACCTTCTATTTCATTTCCGTATATAAATGTCTGCCTCTCTTTAATCATTATTTCTTCTTTCTTTTTTGCCATGGCCCTGCGGACCAGGTCGCTTCTGCCATAACTGTATCCGGCCAGTTCCCGCACAATCTGCATAACCTGTTCCTGATACACTATACAGCCGTAAGTCGGAGCTAAAATATGCTCAAGCTGCGGACAGTCGTAAGTGATTGTTCCGGCATTATTTTTTCCCTGAATATACTTTGGTATAAAATCCATTGGCCCCGGCCTGTACAGGGCTATACCCGCTATAATGTCTTCCAGGTTGCAAGGTTTTAATTCTTTCATAAAGTTTTTCATCCCTGTACTTTCCAACTGAAATACACCTTCGGTTTTACCGGAACCGATCATTTCATAAACCTTGCTGTCGTTATAATCTATTTCCTCTAATTTTAATTTATCATTCTCACTTCTGTTCTTATTTATAAGATTTACGGCATTTTGTATAACGGTAAGAGTTCTGAGCCCCAAAAAGTCCATTTTTAACAATCCCAGTTCCTCTAAAGTCACCATAGGAAACTGTGTGGTTATGGTATCGTCGGCTGCCCTGGACAGGGGTACATATTCCACAATACTATCTTTACCTATAACAACGCCGGCAGCATGCATGGAAGTATGTCTCGGAAGCCCTTCTAACCTCTTGGACATATCAATAAGCCTTTTAATTTCCTCATCGGTTTCATATAGCTTACTTAAATCCGGATTAATCTTAAGAGCTCTTTCAATCGTAATTCCTAGTTCGTTCGGAATCATTTTGGCAACAGTATCCACCTGGGCATATGGCATATCCAAAGCCCTGCCCACATCACGGATTACAGCCCTTGCCGCCATGGTACCGAAGGTAACTATCTGTACCACCTTATCCTTGCCGTATTTATTCGTAACATAATCAATTACTTCCTGCCTTCGTTCAAAGCAAAAATCTATATCAATATCAGGCATAGTAAGCCTTTCGGGATTTAAAAAACGCTCAAAGAGCAAATTGTATTTTATGGGATCGATATCTGTGATTTTTAAAGCATAAGATACAATGGAGCCTGCCGCACTGCCACGGCCGGGTCCTACCATTATACCGTTATCTTTGGCATATTTTATAAAATCCCATACTATCAGGAAATAATCCACAAAACCCATATTATTAATGGTTTCAAGCTCATATTCAAGCCGGTTCCAGAGTTCCTTGGTAACCTCTTTGTATCTTTCTTTCAAGCCTTCAGTACAAAGCTGTTTCAGATATTCAAAAGATGTATACGGAGCAGGTACCGGATAGACCGGCAGCTTATATTCTCCGAATGTGATAGTTACATTGCAGCGCTTGGCAATTTCGTAAGTATTTTCAAGGGCTTCTTTGGCGTAAGGAAAGATCTGATACATTTCTTCGGGAGATTTAAGATAATACTGTCCTCCCTCATACTTCATCCGGTTTTCGTCCGTAACCTTCTTTTGAGTTTGAATACAAAGGAGGATATCGTGGGATTCCGCATCCTCCGCATATATGTAATGGACGTCGTTGGTGGCAACAAGTTTTATTCCGGTTTCTTTGGATAACCTGATAAGTCCCTGATTAACAGTCTTTTGCTCAGGAATTCCGTGGTCCTGCAACTCAAGGAAGAAATTGTTTTCTCCAAAGATATCACGGTAAGTCAAAGCCGCTTTCTTTGCTTCCTCATAAAAACCTCTTCTTAAGTTTCCGGCCACCTCACCACCCAGACAAGCGCTTAGGGCAATTATCCCTTCGTTGTAGCGCTTTAAGACCTCTTTATCAATTCTGGGCTTATAATAAAAACCTTCCAGAAATCCTGCAGAAACTATCTTCATTAAATTTTGATAGCCTATATTATTTTCTGCCAGAAGAACCAGGTGATGGTAGCGATCCTCTGTCGCCCCCGGTTCCCGGTCAAATCTGGAATTGGGTGCAACATATACCTCACAGCCTATAATGGGTTTAATATCCTCAGAAAGACAGGCTTTATAAAATTCTATGACTCCATACATCACTCCATGATCGGTAATCGCAAGGCTGTCCATACCAAGCTCTTTAGCTCGCAGGACCATTTCGTGAATTTTCCCGGACCCGTCAAGAAGGCTGTACTGTGTATGCAGATGCAAGTGAGTGAATTTCACGGCCTATCCTCCTTTCCAATTTAATTCAAAATTTCTTAAAATACATTGTTATTAATTCATAAGCCTGTATTGTCTTATACTCATTGGCATCCATGTAAATATCCCTATTGTAAAACAATAAACAGTATGCCAAGTATTTTTTAATATGAATTTGCATAAGCCAATTTATATTGAATAAAATAAGGGAATCCCATTCATGCCGGGATTCCCACGGGTTCACCAGTTCCTGGGTGGCCTCTCGGGATCAATTATTTCTTCTACATTAAACAAATCCGCTAAACGTTCCGGAAACTGGAGCATAGCCTGTCCATCCAACGGCCGTCTGGTCATTCTGACATAATCGTCTTTTATATGCATCCAGGGTTTTGAATATACCCCGCAATAGTAATTGAATCCGACTTCCTTAAGGAATTTAAATTTATCGCTGCTGTAATGTCCCATCGTCGTTTCTATATCAACACCAAAAGGGAAAATTAATATATCTGTGGGACCGACCAGGGAGCCGACTTCATCAAGCCAGCGTAAAGTATCGTTTTTAACAAATTCGAAGGATTTTTCCTGCATATTTTTATGGCCCCAACTGTGGGAAGCAAATTCCCATCCGTTTTCTTTCATAACCCTAACCACTTCTTTTGCTGCCTTTACATCCTCTTCATACGTTGGAGAAGTAGGGTCGTTGGTTCTGTAACCTAAAATACCTTCGTAACCGGTAAGGGCTATTATTCCTTTCGCTCCCTTATATGAGAAGTCGGGGTGTTCTTCCACAAATGCATCAAGAATAGGTACCATATCAAACGGTCCCCGAACAACACTTCCGTCATCCAGTATCATTTCACAGGTAACTTTGCCGTCATCATCTATTACCATTCTTGATGCAAATCCGTCCCCGTCCATATATTCATAATAGCTGACATCATCCTGGGATATTACAAGAGGTTTCTTTCCGGGCGGAAGATAAATCTCACCTTCCACAAATTTGGTGTTTCCGTTCTCATCGGTCACCTGTTTTGCTATATCATGAATACTTACCAGTACATAGCCGTCCGCATACAGCTTCTCTATCATCTTATTAAATTCATAAATAGTGGTCATATACATATTATATCCTACGGAATCGTAATCGCCGTCAAAAGCCTTGCTGTTGTCTGCTACTAAAGAGTGAAAGAATATATGGTTAATCTGAGTCACAGAGGTATATGAACCGCCGTATAAGACCAGTTTACTTTTTTCTTCCTCCAATTCATTAATAGCCGCAACCAAAGCAGGATAAACTTCATATCCGCCTTCTTTTCCCTGATAACTCTTTATCAATTCAATGGCACCGTCATAATCATAGCTTAATGTAAGCCTTTTTGCCTGCTCTATCAAAGCTTCTCTCTCAGCTACTTCCTGCCTTAATCTTTCCTGCTCTCTTAAAGCTTCCTCTTCTTCCGGTGACAGTTTATTTTCCGTATCATTACCGTCTTTATCTTCCTTGTTTTCATTTCCCTGAACATTTTCATTTACTTTATCGGGATTATTATTCTTTATATTCATTTTCGTAAATAAAAAATATGACCCTGCCAATAGAACCAAAACCAAAATTTCAATTATAAGAATAGCCCGCATCCTTTTTAAATTTCTTTTTTTTCTTCTTTTCTGCCCTTTATCTGACATAGTACACCTCTCTAATTCATCTGTATATATTATCTCATATTGCCCGGGCAATATGACTTGGAAATTTTTGAGATTTAATGAAGAAAAAGAAGCATCCCAAAGATATCCGGAACGATGATAAATCTTTGTGATAGCTTCTTAAATCTTCTGGCTTATTTGCTGCTCAAATATTTCTCAATATTATCAATTGCCTTTTCTTCATCCGGTCCGTCTGCAGTTACTGTTATAGTTTCGCCGGATGCAAGTCCTAAGCTCATCATACCCATTATGCTTTTTGCATTTACTTTTTTATCATCGCTTTCCACATAGATACTGCTTTCATATTGGCTGGCTACCTGAACCAGCATAGCAACAGGTCTGGCTTCCAAACCATTGGGGATATTAATTACAATTTCTCTTTTTACCATTTAAGCTTTCCTCCTTATGCTCCCGATAATAATCAGCAATCATACTTAATTTCCGTAATCTATGATTAACACCGGATTTACCGATTGACGGTGACAACATAGTTCCCAGCTCTCTAAGCGAGGCTTCCGGATGTTGTATCCTAAGTATAGCTACTTCTTTAAGTCCTTCGGGTAAAGTACCGAATCCGACATGATCTCTTATATATATTATATCCTCTATCTGTTTGGATGCCGCTTCAACGGTTTTGCTGATATTGGCGGCTTCGCAATTAACATGGCGGTTTACCTGATTTCTCATTTCTTTCAGTATCCGCACATTCTCCAAATCCATCAATGCTTCATGGGCTTCCATAACATTGAGCAAATCCACAATCTGTGATCCCTCTTTTATATATGCCACAAAATTTTTCTTTCTCTTTATAATCTTGGCATCTATTTCAAATGTATTGATTATTTCAGCCAATTTTTCCGCTTTTTCTAAATCATCCGTAACAAATTCCAGGTGATATGATTTTTTTGGATTGCTCATAGACCCTGACAAAAGGAATGCCCCACGAATAAATGCTCTCTTGCAACAGGTTCTTTCAACAATGAGCTGGCTGGGAAAGCCGATTCTTCCTTCTTCTGCAGCGTGTATATCATGCTTTGTGGCCTGCAGAATTTTAGATACTGTATCATTATTATAAATTATCAAGGTATATGTCAGGTTATTCTTTGCACTTTTATTTTGCTTAACTGAAATTTCAATATTAATATTAAAGGTTTTTTTTATTAATGTAAAGTACTTTCTTGCAACTGTCTGATTTTCGGTCTGTAGTTTTAAAATCTGACGGTCCCCACTTTTAATCAGTTGCCCCCCGAAAGTCAAAATGGCTGAAAGTTCTGCAAGCCTGCAATGCCTGGCACTGCCTTCCTGCATAACCAATTCGTCTTTTACCTTCTTTGAGAATGACATTTCCAATCCACACCTTAAAAAATATTTAATCTTTTCCGATATCCCTGTGTTCCGTTTTAACAGCGTATCCTAAGCCTGCCATTCTTTCCGAAATTTCATTGGTTAGCGTAACCGAACGGTGTTTGCCGCCGGTACAACCGATGCATATAACCAGTTGGTTTTTACCTTCGGATATATAATGCGGTATTAAAAATGCAAGCATATCCTCCAGTTTATTTAAGAATATCTTAGCCGTTTCGGCTTCCAATACATAATTTTTCACCTGCTCGTCCATACCGGTTTTATATTTCAATTCCGGTATATAGAAAGGATTTGGTAAGAATCTTACGTCGAAAACCAAATCGGCATCGGCCGGAATTCCATATTTAAATCCAAACGACAGGAACGTAACCACGAAGTTCATAAATTTTTTGTCTTCAACATAAATATTATATATTTGCTCCTTAAGTTCCCGTATAAGCAGATGGCTGGTATCTATGATTACATCCGCTTTCTTGCGCAAAAACTCCAGCCTCTCCCGTTCCAGCTCTATGGCTTTGTCTACTCTGCCGGTTTGGGAAAGAGGATGAAGTCTTCTGGTTTCCTTATAACGTTTTATCAAAACATCATGGGAACAGTCCAAAAACAGTATTTCATAAGGAAATCCGGCATTTTTCATATCCCGAAGAACTATGTCAAGTTCTTCTAATGATTGTCCGCTTCGTACGTCTATACCTAAGGCAACCTTTTCGTTATTTCCCTGCATTATAAGCTTCACAAATTTTTTGACAAGCTTTATAGGCAGGTTATCTACGCAAAAGAAACCGGCATCCTCAAGCATTTTTAAAACCGAGCTTTTTCCAGCCCCGGACATACCGGTCACAATAACAAATCTCATGTTACAACTGCCTTCCTTTAGTCTATAAATTCACCCAGGAATTTCACTTCTGGTTCAAGGCGCACTCCGAATTTTTCTTCAACAACCCTGATAACCTCTTTAATTAAAGCCATGAAATCCCTGGCGGTTGCATTGTCTTTGTTAATCAAAAATCCGCAATGTTTTTCGGAAACCGCGGCTCCGCCTATCTGAAAACCTTTCAGTCCGGCATCGCAAATAAGTTTTCCGGCAAAATATCCTTCCGGCCGTTTAAAGGTACTTCCGGCACTGTATTGATCCAAAGGCTGTTTTAACTGACGTAAATAGTTAAGCTCTCTGATTTTGTCCTTAATCTCCTGCTTATCGCCTTTGGAAAATTTCATGGTGGCGTCTAATACACACAGATCGCTGTTTTGTAAAATACTGCTTCTGTATCCTAATTTTAAATCTTCATTGTCAAGTACCCGGATTTCACCCTGTGAGTCGATAACGGTAGCAGAAATAAGACATTGCTTCATTTCTCCTCCGTAAGCTCCAGCATTCATTGTCACCGCTCCGCCAAGCGTTCCCGGAATACCTGCCGCAAATTCAAATCCGGTTAATGAATTTTCAGCTATAGCATGGGAAAGCTTTGACAAAAGTACCCCTGCCTGGGCTTTTACAATTCCGTCTTCTTCAATTGTAATCTCCGAAAAATTTTCGCCCAGTTTAAGTATTAAACCGCGATAACCCAAGTCGGATACCAGGAGATTACTTCCGTTTCCCATAACATAATATGGCATACTATGTTTTTTACATAACAGGATTACCTGCCTGATTTGCTCAACAGAAGACGGCAGGACCATATAGTCGGCTTCTCCTCCGATATGCAGAGAAGTATGCCGTGACATAGGTTCCTTATATTTAATTTGATCATTTTTTAATATATTATTTAATTCGTCTGCGAATAATTTATCCAAGACTACCTCCACTGTCATCATACAATACTTCTAATCTTTATTCAACCGTAATAATTTTATGACAAAATTAATCTGGCACAACCGTAAATTCCCGCATCATTTCCCAGGGAAGCCAGTAAAAACTCCCTGTCCTTTAATGCTTTCATAACGTTAGGTACATAGTGCTTTTTTGTATGTTCAATTAGAATATCTCCCGCCTTAGAAACACCGCCTCCTATAACAAAGGCTTCTGGGTCCACAACCTGAGCCACCTGGGCTAAAGCTATACCTAAATACCTGCAGGCTTCATCCACAACTTTCAAAGCCAGCTCATCTCCCTCTTTTGCCAGGTCAAATACCAACTTAGCTGATATTTCCTCAGTTTCGGAAAGGTTCGTACTTTTATCCCAGTTTTTAAGAAAGTCTTTTGCCAATCTGACAATTCCTGTAGCCGACGCGTATTGCTCTACACAGCCGCATTTGCCGCAGCCACAAAGCCGGCTTTCATCCGGATTTACAAGTATATGGCCGATTTCTCCTGCTGCTCCGAAGCTTCCGGCTAAAATCTTTCCGTTAATTATAACTCCGCCTCCGACTCCGGTTCCCAAAGTTACCATAACCATGCTCTGAAAGCCTTTGCCGCTTCCTTTCCACTGTTCACCCAGGGCGGCTACGTTAGCGTCATTGGCTGTTCTTACCGTAATTCCGGTAAGCCTATGCAATTCCTCTATAATATTAAAATCAGCCTTACCCAGATTTGCAAAATTGGGAATGTACCCGTTTTCTCTTACGGGCCCCGGAACTCCCACTCCGATTCCGAGAATTTGGTCTTTATTTAATTTCATTTCCTTTATTTTAAAGTTAATAAAGTCCGCGATATCTTTAAAAATGTCTTTAGCATCATCGGTTTTTCTTGTATCGAAAGCCCACTTGTCCACTAAATTGCCTGATGCATCAAACAGGCCTACCTTTATGCCTGTTCCCCCTACGTCCACACCAAAACAATACTGTTCCATATTTTCCTCCGAAAGTTAATAATATTTGAAAAAATAAATATTACATAACCCGTTTTTGCGAATTCTTCTGTATCTTGTGCGTAACCCGCTTATATATTTCCTGGGCAGCGTTATAACCCATTTTTTTCTGCCTGTGGTTTACCGCTGCAGTTTCACAAATTATTGCCAGGTTTCTTCCGGGCCTGATTGGTATGGAATGACATACCACCTTATTGCCCAAAAATTCAATATACTGCTCTTCCAGACCCATTCTGTCATATTCCTTGTCCTTGTTCCATTCTTCCAGTTTAATAACCAGATCTATAGCCTGGGTGTTTTTAACACTTTCCACACCGAACAAAGTCTTTACATCAACTATTCCTATGCCACGAAGTTCAATAAAATGTCTGGTTATCTCGGTAGCGGTTCCGATTAAAGTTTCGTCGCTGACTTTCTTAATTTCAACTACGTCATCAGCCACAAGCCTGTGCCCGCGCTTAATCAGCTCAAGAGCTGCTTCACTTTTGCCTATGCCGCTTTCACCCATAATAAGAATACCTTCTCCGTAAACATCCACCAAAACACCGTGAATAGTTATTCTGGGTGCCAGCTCTACATTGAGCCATCTTATAACTTCCGCCATAAACGAGGATGTGGTCTTAGATGATCTTAATATGGGAACTTCTTTCTCGGTAGCAAGCTTTATAAATTTATCGCTTACCTCAAGATTCCTGCAAAACACAATACAGGGCACCTTATAGTCCAAAAGCCTGCTGACAATCTCAAGCCTTTTCTCTTCTGCAAGTGTCTGCATATAGGCATGTTCCACATAACCGATCACCTGAACCCGCTCCGAATCAAAATGGTCAAAAAAGCCCGCCAGCTGTAAAGCAGGCCTGTTCACATCCGGTTGGGTTATCTTAATCCTTTTAATATCAATATCCGGAGTTAAATTCTCCAAGTTCATCTTTTCTATAAGCTGAACCAAATCAACCGTATACACCGCATCATCCTCGCTTTCGTTTTTATTTAATGCTGTAAAATATTATACTTTTATAAAATACTTTATTTCAATCCTTCAAACATTCTAACATAATATTCGTTACCGTGTAAATCATTATGGAGTATCTATTTTATGAAAGAAATTATATACTTCGGTTGCTGCCGCCTTATTCATTGAAGGTACTTTCATAAGTTCCTCAATATCCGCATTCTGAATAGCTTCCAGTGATCCGAAATGCCTCATAAGAGCTTTTCTTCTGGCGGGCCCGATACCTTTAATATCGTCCAATACCGAATGGACCTGTCTTTTTTTCCTTAGGCTTCTGTGATATTCTATGGCAAACCTGTGGGTTTCATCCTGAATTCTCGTAATAAGCCTAAATAATTCGCTGTTTTTGTCTATGGGAAGCTCCCGGTTATTATAATATAAGCCTCTGGTTCTGTGATTATCGTCCTTTACCATACCGCATACGGGTATGTCAAGGTTAAGTTCATCCAATACCCGCAAAGCCACATTAACCTGGCCTTTGCCACCGTCCATCAAAATCAGGTCCGGATATTTGGTGAAGCTTCCAAGATTTTCATCCAAATTTTTTTCTTTGATTTCTTCCATTTCCCTCATGCCATGGGTAAATCTTCTTATCAGCATTTCATACATGGAAGCATAATCGTCGGGCCCCCGGACCGATTTAATTTTAAATTTTCTGTAATCGGACTTTTTGGCTTTGCCGTTTTCAAATACTACCATGGAACCTACAGGTTCAAATCCCGCCGTATTGGAAATATCATAGGATTCTATCCTGACTATTTCAGGCAAATCAAGGTACTCAGCCAGTTCTTTTAATGCACCGGTTGTTCTTGCCTCTTCCCTTTTTAATTTTTCGGCATCTTTATTTAAAATGAGCATGGCATTTTTCTTTGCAAGCTCAACAAGTTTTTCTTTTTCTCCCTTTTTCGGTACCCGCAAATGTACTTTTTGCCCTCTTTTTTTGCTGAGCCACTCGCAAAGGACTTCCTCGTCTTCAGGTTCCGTCTCCAGAAAAATTTCTCTAGGTATATAAGGAGTTCCGGCATAGAACTGTTTTATAAAGCTGGTAATCACACCGCTGTCGGTTTCATCTTCCACTCCCGTAAGGTAAAAATGGTCCCTGCCTATAAGTTTGCCGCCCCGTATAAAGAAAGTCTGTACGACAGCCTCATCTTTATTTCTGGCAAATGCAATGATATCCCTGTCACCGAGATCTGTATAGGTAATTTTCTGCTTGTCCATAATCTGCCTTACGCTTCCCAAAAGATCCCTCATCATGGCAGCCTTCTCATATTCCATATTAGAAGCTGCCTCGTTCATTTTCTCTTTCAGCATTTTTAGCACAGGTTCATAGTTTCCCGAAAGAAACTGGATAACCTGCTCTATATTCTTTTTGTATTCCTCCACCGATATAAAGCCCTGGCAGGGGGCATCACACTGGCCCAAATAATAATACAGACAAGGCCTCTCTTTTCCTATATCTCTTGGCAAAACTCTGTTGCAGGTTCTTATTTTATATATTTTTCTCAAAAGATCCAGAATATCCTTTACTGCCGCAACACTGGTATAGGGCCCGAAATATTTAGACTTATCCCTCTTTATCTGCCTCGAAAGAAATACCCTTGGGTAGCTTTCCGAAACCGTTACGCAGATATAAGGATAGGTCTTGTCATCCTTAAGCATAGTATTGTATTTAGGCCTATGTTCTTTAATCAGGTTACATTCCAATACCAAGGCTTCCACTTCGGAATCCGTAACTATATATTCAAAATGGTCAATATTTTCTACCATATGCCTGATCTTAGGCGTATGATTCCTGCTGTTTTGAAAATATTGCCGTACCCTGTTTTTTAAAACAACCGCTTTCCCCACATAAATAATATTATCATATTTATCTTTCATAATATATACTCCCGGTTTGTCGGGAAGAAGTTTTAACTCTTCTTCTATATTAAACATTGATTATACACTCTCCTGTTGTCTTTATTTTATATAAGATATAAGATAAATGCAACCGATACAATTAACGATTATTATATATCTTACCACAACAAACAAGGTCCGCCTTTATAAAAGACAGACCTGTTATAATTTATTCGATATTAAATTTTATAACGGCTTATCACGTTTTTTATTGATAAGTTTTAAGCTCTTTATTTCGTTAGAAATCGCCCTTCTTATCGGATTCATCTATTTGGGTATTTCCATCCTTTAGGTCATAAGTTTGGGTTGTTTCTGCTAAATCAGCCTTACTTTCAGCAATATTAAAATCTTTTTCCGGCTCGGTTTCTTTATTGTTTGTTTCTATTCCTTTTACTTCATTAAATATTTTCATAAACTCTTCGCCGGTAATGGTTTCCTTGCTGATTAAATATTCCGCAATTTTATCAAGAACATCCCTGTTTTCGGCCAGTAACTTTTTGGCTCTTTCATAACAACCGTTTAAAATTTTCATTACTTCTTTGTCTATATCACCGGCTGTTTCATCACTGCAGTTTAAGACCGGCCTTCCGTCAAGATATCTGTTTTCTATCGATTCCAGGCCCATAAGGCCGAACTTTTCGCTCATTCCGTACTGGGTGACCATTGCTCTTGCAAGTGCCGTAGCTTTTTCTATATCATTGGATGCTCCGGTTGTAATTGAGTTAAATACCAGTTCTTCGGCAGCTCTGCCTCCAAATAAGGTGGTAATTCTGGTCAGCAGTTCATCTTTGCTCATAAGGTATTTTTCTTCCTCAGGAACCTGCATTACATAGCCCAATGATCCCATGGTCCTCGGAACAATCGTAATTTTTTGCACAGGTTCAGCATGTTTTTCAAGAGCTGTTATAAGCGCATGGCCAACCTCATGGTAAGCAACAATTCTCTTTTCTTCCTTACTGAGTATTCTGTCCTTCTTCTCCTTACCCGCTATAACTATTTCTACCGATTCAAGCAAATCGTCCTGGGTAACAACAGTGCGTCCGTTTTTTACCGCCAGTATGGCTGCCTCGTTAATAATATTGGCCAAATCCGAACCGACGGCACCGCTGGTTGCTCTTGCTATGGCTTCCAGGTCAACGGAATCGTGCATAAGTACGTTCTTTGCATGAACTTTCAGGATATCCACTCTTCCTTTTAAATCCGGCTTATCAACTATAATCCGGCGGTCGAATCTGCCCGGACGAAGAAGGGCTTTATCAAGCACTTCCGGCCTGTTAGTGGCACCAAGTACCACCAGGCCTTTGGAAGAGTCAAATCCATCCATGTTGGCAAGCAGCTGGTTTAAGGTTTGCTCTCTTTCATCGTTTCCGCCGCCATAGTGGCTGTCCCTGCTTTTACCGATAGCATCTATCTCGTCAATAAATATAATACAAGGAGCATGCTGCTGCGCCTGTCTGAACAAGTCTCTTACTCTCGATGCACCCACACCGACAAACATTTCCACAAAGTCAGAGCCTGACAGTGAGAAAAAAGGTACCTTAGCTTCACCGGCTACGGCCTTTGCAAGCAGGGTCTTACCGGTTCCCGGAGGTCCCACAAGCAGCGCACCTTTGGGAAGTTTTGCACCTATACGGGTATATTTTGCGGGATTGTGCAGGAAATCCACGATTTCCTTAAGGGATTCCTTTGCCTCTTCCTGACCGGCCACGTCTTTAAAAGTAACACCGGTAGATTTTTCAACATACACTTTGGCGTTGGCCTTTCCGAATCCCATGACGCCTCCGCTGTTTTTCGATATGGTTTTAAACAAAAACCACATAACAACATAAATCAAAACAAATGGCAGTACCATGGATATTATAGTTTCAAATATGGTATTTCTATTGTCAGGTACTTTTTTCCAATAATCCGTACCGTAATCCTGCCGGGCTTTATACAACTTGTCAGCCAGGCTGTCATCATCCATCCTGCCCGTAAAATAAGTCATATTAATTCCCGGATAGGGCTGAACTTTCGGAGTAAATACAATCTTATCTCCGTCGAAAACTACCGCATCAAGCTCACCGTTTTCGAGCATTTCTATAAATTCCGGATAGGATACTTCCTTGTTTGTGCTTTCTTTTATTTGGTTTTGTATAAAAGAAAACATATACCAAATAAATAAAGCAGCTATCAATGTAATAATAAGAGCAGATTTATTTGGAAAATTATTTTTATTCTGCTTGTCGTTCCTGTTATCCATCAAATCCTCCATCTACAAAATCATCAATTATTATAAAATCCTTGCCAAGCAATAACACTTAACAGGAAATATTTACCGTATTATTTTATATTATATTACTGACAAATTACATAAGTAATATATCTCATTATACTTATTGTAACATTATAAATCAATAAAATTGTTCTTAAAATTCTGTGACCAAACTGTGTTTTGCCGTATGATTAAGCTTTTAATCTATAAATAATCTCCCTATATAAAAAATGCAGTACCTTTAAGGTAACTGCATATCTTTAGTCTTATAATTCGGGTAAACCATCATTTTCCGTAACTGAACATTTTTCACTATTACCGGGTTTGGACGACAGCATGGTAATAAAACAACCGATAAAAATAAATATATCCGCCAGATTGAATACTAAATTTTTAATTGGTTTTACATTAATGCTGAAATAATCAATCACATAACCTCTTTTAATGCGATCTGTCACATTGCTTGCCGCTCCTCCTAAACAAAGTGACATCCCGATCTTTTTTAATGTCTTATTTTTTTGAGGTAAAACTATAAGATAAACAAGCAACAAAATACCAAAAACAAAGGCCGATATATTTTTTACGTACTTTGCTTTGTCTTTGAGAATACTGAAACTGAAGCCCTGGTTATATTGCTTTAGAACAGTTATTTTGCCCTTTAATAATTCTTTCTTTTCACCGGCATTAAAATTTTTTTCAATATAATTTTTAATATTCCAGTCAAGCAAAAATATTACCAAAGCAATAAGGATATAAATCATATCAACCCCTCCTTCCGATACCCAAAATAGGTATCCGCTGATTTCATATGGATTGGGACCAGGAAACATAGCTTTCTAAAATCATCCTGCCTTCAGCGTTTCTGATGTTCTGATAAGACGGATAATGAACACAGAGTGCCTCCCTGTCTGATAAATTCCTGATCCTCCTTTTTAATTTTGAAAATTTAGGATCATAAATCAGTTTTACTCTCTTGCACTCAAGTATGTCTTTTATTTTTGCAAAGGCACAGGCAAGCATAATTACATTCAAATCTCCTTCATATACGGTTATGTCTGCATTTTCGGAAAGAGATATCAACTCTTTAATATGATACCCAAAACCAAGCCCGTATAAAATATATTCTTTTATTTTTTCTTTATACCAGTGACTTGCCAAAATAAAAGCTTCCGCCTGTACCCTGCCGTTGGTATGAAAGTAAAACTGTGCCCCGTTATTTTCTGCTACCAGTGTCATTAAACCACATGAAGTAAGTTCAACCCGATAACCTTCTTTAAGAAGAGGTTGTGGGTCTATCGTATTTATAAGTGTTTCGTCAAGACCCATGCAATTATCCTTAAGTGCTTTGAGATTTTCATAGTATAACTCTTCATTAAAACCTATCTCCTCCTTGCCGATAACCAATTCCTGTATCCGGCATAAAAAGGTGACCATCTGCATTTCAAACAAATCGGCAAGAAGGATAAAATTCCCTTTTTTATATGCATCCAATATGGCACTTAACATCTCCAATACCGAATCAGTCGATACGGTATTAAAATAATCTCTGTCAGCAATAATATCTTCAATTGTATTTTTAAGAATACCTATCGAATCCGCAATTATTGCAAGAGCCCTGTCATGCATTTGCTTGCGGAAATAAAAAACTGCTTTGTCTGCTTGCTCCAGAAGATAGATATTTCTTTCAAAAATATTTTTAATCTTACCCGTCACAGATGGTCACCTCAAAAGTATTCCTACTGATTTATGTGATTGGCAGTAATCTGAATGCAACTATATCTGGTAACCTTTTTGGTAGAGGAATTAATTTCATATATAGTAATGTATTTACCGGCAGTAACCGTGATATCGGCACCCGATTCAAATTTCAAACCGTCGTTAATAACGGTTTCGGTATGAACTCCGGTAACGGAAGTATCAGTTATTTTATATACAAGTTCATGTCCGGTTTTTACTGTATTGATAACTTTGATTGAGGTGGTTCCTGTTGTTTTGCCTTTGCTAACAGTGGTCGATAAGGCAGATGCCGGAGTCGGGTTTTGAATTGCCAGTTTTATTGATGTCTTGTCTACTGTACCGTTACCGAAAGTTATTGTCAGTGCCCTGCTGTAGCTTGTGGGCATTGTATTTAATTCATTTGTGTTTAAGGTAACTTTCATTGTATATATCACGTTCGGATCGGTTGCATTTATTTCTGCGGGTGTGCAGGTAAAGTCAATTTCTTTTGTGCCGTACTTAATTGATTTAATTTTAGTTTCAAACGGCAGCTTGCCTTTTGTATTCATTATTATATCAAATGAAATTTCTTCCGTGATATTTTTGACAAATGTAAAGCTCTTGGCTTCAATTATAGGCACTGCAGGATATTTAACATTATATACCAGACAGGTAGAAGCCAGGTTTACCTCGGTTGATTTGGCAGACGGTTTAATTTCTCTCTTTCTGATATATATATTGCTGCCTTCCGTGGCTTTGCTTGAAAGAACTTTATATTCGATACCTTTTGTTATTGAATACCATGTGACCTTGCTAGGGTCAAGTTCTTCGCCGGGTTTCACGATGCAATATTGATAAGGGTTGCTGGACGATGCGGAAGGTATAGTGATAGTTATCGCAGCAGAACCACTGTAAGATATATAAACATTCGGATCAGATTCAGTAGTATTTGCCGGAGGATTACCTTCTACGATAATACCGTCCATTACTCTTTGCTCATTAATTTTAATTTCCGTAATTTTTGAGGCAGCTTTAGTGGTTGTAGCATAATCCCTAACTTCAATAATCATAGCCGGGAATTTTTTATCAGGTGTGATACCGTTGCTGCCGTTTTTGATTATATCTTTCAATGCCAATCCCTTGACGGATTTGTCCGTAACCTTAACCCAAGTTGGAGTAGTAGTTTGTCCTGTGTAATTTACACGATATTCCTTACCGTATTTTATCTGAGCAATAAACTTTTCTCCGTCAACGGTAACTGAAGCAGGAGTAGTCTGCTTTGCAATTTTTAATCTGACTTCGCTACTTACCCGTCTTCCCATAGTTCCGTCCGCTTCTCTCGAACCGGTACTTACATCATTGACGGCACTGATTCTGAAATACAAATCGGCACCTTTTATCTGGAGCTTTTCCAGTTGCTCAACAGTCAGATCTTTCAGTTCTTTCCACGAACCGTTAACACCCTTTTTCCATTCCAGATCCAAATATGTTATAGGATTGGCCGCGGTTCCTTCTGAAGACTGTATATTTAACAAACTGGCTATCGACTCACCCTTAGATAGGCTGTCCATTTTGTCATAACTTATAGAAACCGCAAGTTTTTTTGCTCTCGGCCTTAAAGTTACTCTTTTTGGAGTACCTGTTTCGCCCTTAATAACAATTACCTGTTCTGTTGTCTGCGAAGTCCAGGAAAAGTCAATAGTTGTTGTATATTCATTATCAACAGGAATAACATCCCATACATTTCTTGCAGCATCGTTTTCTGTTGCAAAATATATTTTTTGGTTACCGTTATTGTTTAATATAATGTTTTCTTCTTCATAGTCAACAGTGTTTATGGTTATTGAAGAAGCACCAAAAGCTATATTATGTTTAGAAAAAGAAACCAGTATAAATAAAAACCCCAAACATAACATTGCCTGCGCAATGCGTATAATTCTTTTGCTCATTTTTATCCTCCGTTCTTAATCTTATTGTCTGCTATAATAAATATCGGCAAAAATAAAAAACCAGTAAACCTTTTTTTACTAATTTTTCAAATAATTTTTACTGATTTTTCAAATAATCAATAAGATCGTTATACATGTCCTCCAAATTTTTCGTCGGTTTCCAGCCTAGCTTACGCAATTTCTCGGAAGACATTCTTAAAAAAGTATCCTTAGCATATCCAAGTTTGCTATTATCCTTAATGTCGTAAATAACACGGATCTTTCCACCGGCAATTTTTTCCGCCACCAGCTTAGCCATATCGCAAATTCGCATAGTATTTTCTTCATTTACCACATTATAAGCCTCTCCGTTTTGCCCTCTTTCAAGTATGGTAAAAATACCGTTTATAGCATCTTTTGATTCGCAGTAATTTCCTATGGACTGACCTTTGGTATGAAGCACGATATCCTCATTGTTAATGACAGCTCTCGCAAACTGTGCAAAAACCCGGGTATCGTTTTTATCTACCCCGTATCCGAAAACCTGGGCCAGCCGGGCTATTTTAACCGGAACCCCGTATTGCTTGTAATAAATATAACAATAGTGCTCTGCCATTCTTTTTCCTAAAGGATAACAGCTTCTTGCAGAAAAGATATCCACATCACCCAGCATATTCTCGGTGACTAATCCACAATCGCTGCCGATTACCCCGTATGCTTCCATGGATGAAAGGTATACCATAGACTTTATTTTTTTTATCCGTGCCAGCTCCAAAATATTTTTGGTCCCCACTACTATGCCGTCCGCCACTTCTACCGGATTTGAAACCATAACGGAAGATGTGGTGATCGACGCACAATGGATTATATAATCTATTGGCATGTCCACCTCTTCAGCCCTTATATCCTCTAAGGATGTTTCTAAAAGAGTTATTTCTCTATATTTATCGTTTTCGGCAGGATATTTCTTACTTGCTTTTTCAATATTTCTAACCGGGAGTATTAACTTTATTCCGGCATTATACAAGGAATTAAACTCTAATAATTCTTCGGCTATCAAACCGCCTATAAAACCGGTGGCACCTGTAATAAGGATTGTGGAATCTGTGAAAATACTCATATTTTTCATATTGCTTTTCCTCTGTTTTTTTATAGTATTTGGTCCGGTTAGTTACATATCCGCTATATCTTTTGTTTTTTCCCAGATCAGATTTCCGTAAGTATTCATTTTGTCGTTACATTTTACCATTGAATTAAAATATTTGACTGTGTCAATAAAATTATTTAATGAACGGTAATCTAATTCATTGTAAAAATTGCTTTTACATTTTAATTCCCTTATGTTACAGCTTGTTTTATATTCATTTGCTGAATTGTATTTTTCAATATAATCCTTTGCACTGGGCAAAAGCAATATCTCATTTTCATCCTTAAGCCATCCCATATATAATGATAATTTTAGCTTATTTTTATTGGGCTTAAAATCAGATTTATATACAAATGCTTCATTTTTATTTTTATAAAACCTGTAGATATCCGTATCTTTACATGGCAGTACGATTATTGACTGATTCTGCTCATCAACTATTATATTCATAAAAGAAGCCTTCTCTGTAAAATCCAAATCAATTATTTTTACTTCTTTATTAATAAAATCTGCATATAAAACCGATCCGCCTTTTGAAAGTGTTAACCAATAATTCCCCTCATCATAAGTTATGCCTCTTAATCTGATCTCATCCGAAAGATAGTAAATATCCGTGATCCCATCTTTTATATGTGTTTTTATTACATATGGCGTATCGGAAATTACTGTCATCATTGTTTTATCGATAAAACAGGTAGACTTTAAGCTTAATATTTGCTTCTCACTTATACCGGGCAGCTTAAGTATGGTTTTATTCCATTCATCATGTTTATAAAAAACCCCCTGCTCTATGTTAAATTCATATAAGGGCTGGCTTAGATTTCTTGGAAGTATCCATAAAACTTCATCATCCAAAAAAGCATCACATGCATGAATTTCGTTTCTGTCATCAGGAATAAAATATTCCATTTTTCCGTTATCCAAATGATATGTACTTATTCCTCTGCCCCTGCATGGTATAAAAAACAATATTCTGTTGTAGACAATAACTTTCCTGTGCAGTTCAAAAATATTATCCTCATTAGGAAACTCTGCAATTTTAACCGTTTCATTATTATCCAGTCTCATTTTATATAAACCGTTATGATCTACGGCAGAAAACCATATAGTATTGTTTTCTTTATAAGCATCATAGCAACCAAATTCCATTGTATATTGCTCTACTCCTTTATTATTTTCTATAATTTCCATTATAATTCCCGATATGGCATGCAATTTTCAATATCATACCATCCATTTCTTTTCACCGTGAACAATCTTTAAATTGTTTTTATTATAAAGAAAATACAGTGCGGTTAATACTTCAGCAAAATACCCTAAATATCTGTCTGTGCGTTCCTGGCCTGAAGGCTCACACAATTCTTCTGCCCTTTTAAGAACAGGAAAAATCCAGTTGCAGTATTCGTTAAATGTCTCTGAATCAGCAAGAAACATATTATAATTATAAAGGTATGGTCCTTTTAATATCTTAAGGGCAGCCCTGTAGTATTCCGGATCAGTTTCCTTTAAAACCTCCATCAATTTTTCCTGATCTTCAGCCGATATATAACGGCCATATTGTCCTGAAGCATCAGGATAACATACAAACGGCAAAGGCAAAACCACATTGATATTGTTCTGTTTTATTTTTATTAAATCTTCCGTATCTAAAAGCAAGATCCTGCGGTAATGGCATATGCCCAGATATTCTTCTCTGATATTTTTCCATGCCCAGTACATAGCTGTTAATTCAGAATATTTATAGTTCTTGTTTGAAATATTGTCTCCTGTATTATCCAAAAGCTCAGTTATACGCAAATCCGTCAATGACGCCCCAACCTGTATCGGAATAACCCATGACGGAATATCATATTGCCCTTTTAATCTTTTATCCCTGTGATGTTTTGCCATAAACATTTTAACGCCTGGTAGTTCGTCCGAAGACTTATAAAAAGGCAAATCCTCCAATAATTTAAAAGTCCCAAGCTTTTGAAAATACTTGCTCATAATGAGATATTCCACATGGGAATCAACAAAGAGAAGATTATTCAGTTTATAATTTTCAAGAATTTCTTTGATTTCATCATGATATATTTCCGGTGTTGCAACTATGATTAAGGCATCGGTATTTATTTCTCCGCTAACTAAAGAAACAGGTATAGAATCAATCTCTGTTGGATTATTGACCTTAGAGCTTACCAAAAAGGCTTTAGGATACTTTCCTAAAACCTCACTTATTGCCTTATATACACCATAAGCTACTATCTGGGCACCATAAATATAAAATTTATCCGCCCCTTCAATCCGTTTCCATAATTGTTCTCTTTCAGTGGTATAATTCATGGCTATTTCACCTTCACATTCTGGATCATACATGGTTTTCCTGTCTCTTTGTATAGTACAGCCACACTGCCTTTGTCACCGTAATAGGCATCGGACAAAGCAATGGCCCTATGTATATCTGCCGTTTCGTCATATATGCCAAAAGCTTTATTGTTATACTCCACAAGAATTTTTTTATATCTTTCATACAAACCGGGCAACATCGATGATAAAGTAGTCTCCATCAGTGGATGAGGTCTCCATAAAAGTGTATATTCGTCCCGTTTTTCATAAAAAAAGTTAAGGACCTCCTGTATCTTGTCCAAATATTCTTCTTTATGATTTAATAATGGCTGAATTGTGGTGTTATACAGAATTACTTTTTTTCTGCTGCCGTCCGGTTTTATAATTAAATCGTGCCACTCTTTTGGTACTGTTACATTATCCCTTGTGGTACTTAATACCTTATCAACTTTGGGAGACCCTAATATCAAAAACTTCTCTTCCAAATTTCCAAATTTACCGGAGCAATTATTTTCCGTTTCAAATTTCTTTAATTCATTGATATAAGTATTCTTTTCTTTCTCGGTTGTAACAATTACTTTATCTGAAAATAAAGTCCCCGGTAAAACGCAAAAATGTGTGGGGACATCCCCTTGGGTGATAAAATATGGAATATAAACAAGCAGGCCGACATATTTTTTTAACTCTTTTGCATAAAAATCAGGATGGATACTGGTAACCCTGTTGGCATTGTCATATGGATTGTGAATATATGCTATGTCAGGACACCTTTCAGAAACAGCATACTTTTCCCATGATGTTACCGGTACATAATCAGGAAACTCATTTCCTTCATAATGCATCTTGTTCAATGACCCGTCTGTCTTTTTATCATAATAAGGAAGGGGTACAACATATACGTCACAGTCCGGATCTTTGCAGGCTGCTTCCCATACGCTTTCCATACTGTCCCACATGGACGCCTTATATGGGAAAAAAACAACTTCTTTTCTAGAAACTGGTATATCATATGTGATACTGTTTATAATCCTTTGAAGGAGGTTTCTTAAAAGTTTTATTAATTTTCTGGCCTTTTTTACGTCATCAAGGGTAAGGCTTAACCTGTAAACCAGCTCACAGTATTCCTCCAGCATAGATACGGCTACGGTGCCTTCTCCTTCAAAATATTCGATCTTCTCACCGACTTCAATAGCACTCTGCTGGCAGTTTACCAATAGTTCTTTAATTTGATCTGTTATGTTAGTTTCAATATTGTCCTGAATAAAGTCATTTGCCTCTGACAACATTTTAATTATTTCAATTAACTCATTTTTTATATGAACTCGCATCTTTATCCCTCTGTAAATTTTAAATACCGAATATTTGCTGATTCTCAGCCGCCTGGCATAAAGCCCTGAACATATAATAATCTGCAGGCTCCGTAATCTTTATGTTGTTTTTTGTGCTTTTTACCATGTGCAGAGTTTTTCCATAGTGGTTCATAAGATGTGCACTGTCTATTGCTTTAAACCCGTCTTTTTCTGCCTGTTCAAAAACCTCTGATATATCCTTAAAATAGAATGATTGCGGAGCTTTTGCCACAAACATCTGATTTAGTGCAGGAACATCCGATACAAATTTACCGTCTGTACTTTTTATTACGCTTTCCCTTATTACTTCCACTGTAACTGCATTTCCGGATTTCCTTACGGTCCTGATGTTTTCAGTAATAAGTTCCCCCGTTATTAAAGGTCTTACCCCATCATGTATAAGAATGATATCATCAGGATTTGCTTTTTTCTTTAAAGTAACAAGACCGTTATAAATGGAATCATGGCCTGTGGGACCGCCGGGAACTATTTCATATACTTTGGTTATTCCGAATCTATGTAAGTATATTTTCAATTTTTCAATCCAGTCTTCAAGACAGACGATTACGATATCATCGATTTCCTCGTGATACTCAAAATGTTCCAGGGTATATATAAGTATGGGTTTGCCGTGGATTTCAATAAACTGCTTTGGCTTGACCCTGCTGTTCATTCTTGTTCCGGTCCCTCCGGCTAATATAAGTGCTGTAGTCAATGTAATCTACCCTCTTTATCTAAAATTTTGGTGTAACCGGTAGTATTAAATACCGAATATTTGCTGGTTTTCCATCGCCTCATACAATGCCCTGAACATATAATAATCTTCGGGAACGGAAATTTTTATATTATTCTTGGTGCTTTCCACCATATACATAGGAATATTATATATGCTGCATAACTGTGCGGAGTCTACGGTTCTTTTTTGTTCCTTAGCCGCCTTTTCATATGCTTCATATATAAGCTTATAGCTAAACGACTGTGGTGCCTTAGCTATATACATATTATTTCTGTTAGGCACATAACATATGTTTATCTGATCCTTACTTTGAACAACGCTTTCCTTGGCCGGTTCTACAGTAATTGCAGCACCGTATTTTTTTGCCGCTTCAATGTTATCAGTAACAAGCTTTTCGGTTATTAAAGGCCTTACCCCATCATGGATAAGTACAATATCGTCATCCTGTGCTTTCTCTTTCATTGCCTTAAGGCCATTATAAATTGAATCATGTCCTGTTTTTCCCCCGGGTACTATCATTGAAACCTTTGTAATCCCGAATCTGTCTGTTAATCTTTTCAGCTCATTAATATGGCTCTCTAAACAAACCACCACAATTTCATCTACGTCTTTGTGGTTCTCAAAATGCTCCAAGGTATAAATAATAACCGGTTTTCCATAAACCTCCAAAAATTGCTTGGGTTTTAGACTTGGACCTATGCCATATCCGGTTCCGCCGGCAAAAATCAGTGTAAATACCATATCCTGTCACCTGCCTTTTATCTTATGTTTCTTAATCTCTCCTGTGCCTTCTCATAATTTCCACATTTCTTATAATATTTTATTGCTTTTTCTGTATTTCCCAGACATTCATGGATAACACCTATATTAAAAAATGCCAGGTAGCTGTTTACCCCTTCCATTTTATATTCAGTCATTTTTGCTGCTTTTAAAAATTCACTTATTGCTTCGGTAAACATGGCATTATTCATATATATTAACCCAATTAAAAATACAAAATCGGCGTTCACTGCAAATTCATCATATACTCCCAAAAGCTGCAGAGCAGTTTCATACTGATTGGAGTTAAGGAGAGCATATCCGTAACTTTCGACCATGTCCTGAACATATTCCAGTTTCGGATCTAAATCAAAATATAATGCTTTCCAGAATGCTTCACAAGCAGCCGGATAATCTTCTTGCATATAATATGATTTACCCAACTGATAAAGTATATATGGGTCGTCGCCTTTATCTTTCAGTTCTTTTAATAATAGATTAATATTTCTCTCTGTTTTTTTCCGCCTTACTTCCAGTTCGCCGTCATAACCGCTGTGATTAACAAGAAGCGGGGCATTATATGTAACCGGCACTCCGTTATTGTTATTTATAGGCACTATCTGCTCATGGATACTGCCCCGGTAACAAAATAATTTTTTAGAAAAAAGTCTGCTTACCTGACTTTTCACTTTATATTTTTCATTTCCCCTTACATACTCACTGATAATACCAATTCTGCCTATTCTGTCAGGATACAGCTTAATTAATTCCTCCAGTTCTTTTCTGTCATAAGATAGCAAAATCTCGTCACTGTCAATCATAAGTATATAATCATTGGTTGCTTTACTTATTGCAAAGTTCCTTGCGGCTGCAAAATCCTGCTGCCACTCATAATCAAACACCATATCGGTATATTTGGCAGCCACAGCTTTAGTATTGTCGGTAGAACCGGTATCTACGACAACTATTTCATATTCAAGAGGAAGAAGGTGTTTTAAGCACTTTTCTATTAATTTTTCTTCATTTTTTACTATAATACATACAGATATCATATATTTACCGCCTTGTAAAATTTTCATGACATAAAATCACGAAACTTCATTAGTTTTGACTTGTTATAATATAGTATAGCATAATTTCGCTATTAATTATATTTTATAAGCATATTGCTGAATTTTTCTTCTATCTTATTTATCGACATAATATCAAAAATTATTACAATCATATACATCCCATTTGCTAGCTCATATTAATGGAATATGATTATAAAAAGTTCCCCCGATATGTTACTGACACACATCGAGGGATAATATATCAGTTTTAATATTAAAATAGTATACCATTTACCACCAGAAGCCAATAACCGATATGACAACTCGTATAATTTAAAAATATATCAATGATATCAAAATTAATTTATATAACAATTAAGGCAGTACAATCGACAGATTTTTACGCTCAGATTCAGGTACATAAGGACTAATATAATTCAACCCCAGAAGTTCTTTTTCTTCAACAAAATTCATATTATAGATAGCTGTTGAGCTGATTGTAATCGCTTTTTTGAACATGATTCTGTTCATAAAATTAAATACTTCAGTCGGTATTTTTTTATTTATTACATGTATATTGCAGTCAATTTGCTCATACGGAAAATCATCCCTGGGATGGGGCTTAACATATATAACATCAAATTTATTCTTATTCTCTTTAATTATATCCGTATATATCTGTTTCTGAGTCTCCAAAGACGGAACAAAGTTATCCTTAAATAGGGGTTGGGTCAAAATGAGAAGAGTGTTTTCGTTAGATGAGGATTCCACCAATTGTTCACCCACAAATATCTTAAATATCTTTTCTTTTTGCCTGGCAGTCAGTTTTGCAAACAATTTTTCTCTGGGATACTCAGTAACTTTTCTTTGAGGTATTGCTATTCCGTTTAGATCATTTACTTCAATCTTCTTACAATACTTTGATTGGCCCAGCGGAACATAATCCAATCCTAATTTTGCTTCAATCTTTCCCCAAAAACTTTGCGTATGTTCCAATCGGTCCATAAATTTCATAGGTACGACTACTTTCATAAAATCATAGCAATCTTCCAACAGTGTATATTTTATATGTTTTGCCTGAATATACCTGGCAATTTGTCCTTCATCAAAAAACATATAAACTCCACCCTTATAACGGGAGAAGTCAACGGTAGTGATTTTTTCGAAATTATATATTAAACGTCTCCGACCAAACAGCAGTCTCTTAAGTTTGGAATTGTATAATACTTCCCTTACCTTACCTCTGTCATGTCTGAAAATATTATCTACTATTGCGGACTTTATAATTCTGTCCTGCAGTTCATAATCTCGTTCTAATCCATTGGAAAAAAACAAATCCGCTTCTTCCTTATTTACTTCTATCATAGTCAGCGCTATGAGAACATGATAATAAGTATCACACAAGTATATTTTTCTGTTAAAATATTCCATCCGGCAGTATGACATTTCTCTTCTTAAGTTACTAGTAATATAAGTGCACGACCGAAACCCCAGTCTCTGCAGGGTATCACCTATCTCTTTTTGGGCATTTAATAAAGTTGCCACTATAACCAAGGCGTCTGTATTATTTTCTGCCAATGAATCTATAGTCCGAACCGGAACATCATCTATTTGAGTCGGGTTGTCTCCTAAATAAGTCACCGCAAAATAACTGACTTTGGAATTAATTTTCTCATTTTTCATCCACTCAAACAGTTCTCTGGCAACCTGTCCTGCCCCATATATTATTATTTTGGAATGCTGATTTATTAATCTTTTAAAATTTTTTAAACTTCTCATTTAAAGCTCCTATAATCCAAAATATCCGTTGTTAATGTAAAAGAATATATCGTCAGCACTAATGTTATTCTCAAGTAAAGTACCATTCATATCTATTGCATTATAAGGAGAAGTAATTACAAAGGTCATTTCACCGGCTTTATAATTTTTAAATACTTCATCTAACGGAACTATCCTGATTCCCATATACTGTTTGTTCCATAATTCTTTATTGGAATCACACCAACCACTGATGTTCTGAAAATTGTTTCTCAAAAGATTATAATACGCCATACTGCCAATATTGCCTGTACCGTACAAATAAATGTTTTTCCTTTGACGTAATTTTTCCAGCAACTTATCAAACTGCCCGGCTTTCAATTTATGTTTTTCCGTTATATAATCGGCATAAAGATCAATATCCTTTAAATATAGTCCAAGTTCAAATCTTTCTTCTGCCGAAAATAATCCATAGTTTATCCAACCGTTTTGCTCACACAATTTTAGTAAATCTATGTTTATTTTAAGTCCTTCCTTTATATGTTCAGCCGGCAAATGGGCGTATAATGAAACATCGTTTCTAAAACGGATCATTGAAAAGAGACGCAAAACATAAAATGGTTTTAAATGAGCCAAAGACTCACATCCCCTTTCAATAAACCTCCTTATAAAACCATATTCCTCATTTACATAAAAATATCCCCGGTTACTAAACACTGAAGCGTTTTCATTGTCTCTTCTGTATCTGTACACAACATCATCTGTATAATAAATAGAATCAGCCAATCCTATTGTCTGAAACAGAAAACCGTTGTCCTGAAATGCGGCGCCCTTGGATTCGTTTAATCTTATACCTTTACTGTCCAAGAATTCTTTTTTGTAAATACCTTTCCAAATATAAGTATCCCAAAGCAACAGTTCCGGATGTTTTTTGGAATTGATAATTTTTCTGTAATAAGCTTTTCTTCTTGTATCAAAAGTTGCCATTTTTCTAATAATTATTTCATTTATAGCAGGATCGTACATAAAAATTTCGTAGTCACCTTTAACAATATCAGGATAGCCGTTCTTTTGAGCCAGATTGTACAGACATTCATAGGTATATGGAAGAATTAAATCGTCTGTTTCTACAATACCGATATACTCACCTAAAGCATTATTTATCCCAACGTTTACCTGATATCCATAACTTTTGTTATCTACTTCTATCAGACGAATGCGGGGGTCTTTTTTTTCATACTGTTTTATTATATCAGTTGTTCCGTCTGTGGATCCTGCATCTACACATATAATTTCTATATCTTCCAGTGTTGACGATATAACACTTTGAATACATTCCTCAATAAATCTCCCAACATTTAGCGATGGCATAATAATACTAATCTTTATATTCATTCTTCTTTATTCCTCTCTCATTCCATATCAGGGGCATATTAATTTTCTATAACACAGCGTATATTCCATATTTTAAATACTTACTGTAATAATGTTTCGTATGGTGATTTTGTTAAAAATGAAATTTTAATTTTTCCGTTATTAAAACTTAGAAAATCACTGAACATTTCACCGATTTCCCTTTGCGCTTCCTCTAAATATACTCCTTTCATCGGTGGTCTTAAAACCTGTTTGGCGTATTTGTCTTCATTTCTGTTAAAACCGTCAAATCCGGTTATCATAATTTCCTTCGGTGCAATTTTAAGCATCAGTCTTAGAAACATTATCATTGAATTTTCAAAATACTTCCATCCTGTTTTAGCCAAATCATTGTAATTGACTATCAAATGATCATTGTCTGTTCCCTGCATGATATTCGAAGTAACTATTACTTTCGCTTTTGAAAAAACTTCCGGATAGTTTTCTTTTGCATATTCATATTTTACTGCATTTGAAAAAAACAGAAAATCATAAGAAAAACCGGGTAAGATTGCATTGATACCAACCGAAAGAGCATCTTTATTTTTTACTGTCTGCAATATATGTTCTCGGCAGGTTTCAGAAGATTCACCGGGGCAAATAGTTACTATGGTTTTTTCTCCCAATTGTTCAGTCAGATATTCCTTGGCACTGGAATCATCAATATTTCTGCTCTGATAATTAATGTAGACTTTCTCTAAGTTATCATAGTCATACTGAACCCGTTTTTCTTTTGATAAAGAATTAAATATTGCCCGCATATCCTTGTTTTTAACTCTATGTTCCCTTATAAGATACATAACATTATTTACATGACAGCCGTACATGCCGGCCAAAAAATAAGGGACTGAATATTCCCAGTCTTTCTCTTCAAGAAATTGTGACATGTACACATCAATAGCATCCAGTACACTGTCCATATCATAGGAATTATCCCATTTATTAATGTACTGTACCAATAATTCCGTGCAGGCGTTTCCCGCCCCTCTGCCCATACCGCATAATGAACTGTCAACAATAATATTTCTGTCTGATTTATTCTTAAAATGCTCAATAAATCTCATACACAGCGCAAAGGAAAGCTGCAGGTTATTGTGTGAGTGAAATCCTAATAATATATTTTTGTCCAGGTTATTATCAATAAGAATCATAAAACGTTCCAAATCATCAGGATACATAGTACCGAATGTATCAACAATGGAAAAGCCGTCGGGCCGTACTTCGTTTACAGCTTCTATCAATTTTAGCAAAGTTTTATCATCATATCCCGGAGTATTGGCAGCCTGCAAAAAGACTTTATACCCCTTTTCTCTGATAGGATTAACTAATGCTATTCCTTCTTTAAAATGATCAACCGGAAAGACAACACGAATTGCATCTATCGATTTTCCGTCATATTCCGGTAAAATACTACAGTCATATCTGTTGTAGTCAATCATTGCTGTATATATAGTCCCGGGTTTCTTGGGAGTGGTTAAATAACGTTCCAGATCACCCGGCACATGATAATAGCTTGATCCTTCCTTATGCTCCCCGTTCTTTAGCCAGCCACATTCTATAATATCTATATTGGCATCCTGTAGTTTTCGGATAATTCCGCTGATTACATTACTGCCGAAATTTCCGTCAACTACATAAGCCCCGTCTCTTAATGTACAGTCCAGTAGTTGTAGTTTCATAAAGTCTTCCTTCCTTTTAGTTTGATTCGAGATATTTCATTGCGAATTCAGCCATTGCAAAATCAAATTCATCATCTATATCTATAGCCTCAAACTTATTAACCTCACATAGATGCACTTTCTTCCCGTAAACAAATCCCCAACGGGCCATATCCGCTGTTTTGGCTATAAAAAATCCATTTGTGATACAATGCCAGTTGGGCAAATCCTGACTTTTAACATGATTTTCTATGTCAAAATTTACAGGCCCATTTTCATCAAAAATGTATTCCTTAATTAATCTGGCTGTAGCTATTGAGTCAGCATCTAATTCTCCGCTTAGAATTTGCCTGTATAGCTGAATTCCTTCGGCTATTTTTTGGGGACCCACAAGGGGGCATACACACGGAGCCCACATCATATCTTCCGTATCAACCTCATTTTGAGCTATATAACGCACTACCTCATTAAAAGTCCTGCTTTTTTCATCACAGTATTCAATAGGCCTTTTTTTAGGAATAGCTCCTTCTTCTTCAGCGATTCTTAGCATCTCATCGCTGTCTGATGAAACAATAATTTTACTTATATCTGAAACCTGTTTTAATTGGCGAATTTTATTAACCAGCAGATTTGTACCTGCAAACGGTTTTATATTTTTGTTTTTAACCCTTGTACTACCTGCACGAACCGGAATAACAGCAGTTATATCCATTAAATTAACCTCCGTATATCTGAGCTCAAAATAAAATTACTGTATATAAACTCACAATCAACATTGCTTATAACAGCAGACTTATTATGTAATTCTTTACCTTTGCTATATATAATTTGTTTTATTAGCCTAACATTTTCATATCATATATCGACAAAAATCTCATCTAAATTAACTAATATTTATTAATTATCTGTTTTTACTGCTACGATTGTCAAATCAGTTTATCATATGAAATAAGGCATAATAACGCTCTTTGCTATACACACCCACTTTAGGGTGTGCAGGCTTGCATCTCTTAAATTGCGCCCATATTGGATATGTGTATAAAAAAGGGCTGACATAATTGTCAACCCTTTTTAGAATTATAAACTTACTATTGTAATAAAGCAAGAACTCCCTGTGTCTGTTGATTAGCCTGAGCAAGCATAGCCTGAGCAGCCTGTTGCAGGATAACGTCTCTTGAGTAGTTAACCATCTCTGCAGCCATATCAACGTCACGGATACGGGACTCAGCAGCCTGCAGGTTCTCTGCAGTATTATCAAGGTTAGCGATTGTGTGCTCTAATCTGTTCTGAATAGCACCTAAATTTGATCTTTCATCTGATACTGTCTTAATAGCATCTTCGATTGTAGTAATAGCATTATTAGCGCCTGCCTGTGTTGAAATATCGATACTCGCAACATTTAAATTAGTAGAGCTCATTCCATTAATTGCTATATCAATTGCTTGTCCAGCGTTAGCGCCAACATGCAGTTTCTTGCCATTGAAGGTACCATCCAAAAGTTTCATTGAGTTAAACTCTGTATTTCCAGAAATACGATTAATTTCTGCAATAAGCTGACTAACTTCTTTCTGGAGTGCGTCACGGTCTACAGTAACGTTGGTATCGTTGGCAGCCTGAACTGCAAGCTCTCTCATTCTTTGAAGAATAGCCTGAGTCTCATTCAATGCACCTTCAGCGGTCTGAATTAATGAAATACCGTCCTGTGCATTGGTAGAAGCCTTCTGAAGACCTCTGATCTGAGCACGCATCTTTTCGGAAATGCTGAGTCCTGCTGCATCGTCACCGGCACGGTTGATTCTGTAACCGGATGACAGTTTCTCAGTGGACTTTGAAAGTCTGCCGGTTGTAATACCCAGCTGTCTGTTAGTGTTGGCTGCTGCCATATTGTGTTGAATTCTCATATGTACATTCCTCCTTGAATTTATATTTTACGGCTTCCATGCCGCATTTAACTTTATCTTCCTTACCGGCATACACTCCGGAAGGTTTAATCATAGCAAGAATCCTGCTATACTAAGTTAATATTTGTCATACTATATATCGGCAAAATTTTAAAAAACTTTATACCTTTTTTTAATTTATTAATTTTTTTTGTCATAGAAGTACGATTGCGAATCCGCTCTTTTTGACATGTTTTTATAATAATTTGCCACCGTCTCATTACTTATTCTGGCTTTCCCGATTTCCTTGCGTTTTCTTGACAAGACAGCTTCGAGACCGGTTTTATTGGTTTTTTCTAATACCTGTAATCTGACACTTAAATCAGTAACTTTTGTCACTAATTCTTTAAGGGATGTAATTTCGGATTGATATGAATTGCCGTTTTCTTTTAATTCTTCTCTTACACGGTCATATACCATCTCAAATCCTTTATCAAGCTCCGAAAGGCTGTTAATCAGCTCTTCTTTTAAAGCTATGGTATTCATAAATTCGTCATCGTTAAATTGTTCGGCGTTTATTATATTTTGCTGCCTGATTGTTATCTGCATCAGTTCATTTAAAACCGTATATTTTTTATTTAATGAATCAATTAGTATTTGTATATATGTTTTTTTATAACCGTTATTTAATTCCATCCCTTACTCCTTTATGTTGCTCTGTCTGTATACCTGACTAATCTAAGCACCTGTTTTGGCTGCCTTCATAACTTCTTTCCAGGTATCACGCATATCCCTGATATATTTCAAGGCTTCTTCCAATATTTCCTTATCTTTCTTTATATTAGCTTCAACCAGTCTGCGGAATATGTAATCGTAAACCATTTCAAACTGATTTGCAACCGGATATGTAAAGTCCAGTGTAGCTCTGAGTTCTGTTATTATATTTTCTGCTTTTATAATGTTTTGATTGGCTTTTTCAACATCATTTTTTTCAATAGCTATCAAAGCCATATTGCAGAATTTGATTGCACCTTCATACAGCATTAATGTTAATTCTGCTGGGGATGCCGTCAGTATTTTATTGTCTTTGTATACCGATGCAGCATTAACAGCCATTATAATAACCTCCTATAATTTCACTAATTGTTGTTCATTCCAAGCATTGACATTAAAAATGAACTTTGTGAATTCATTTTTGCCAAGGCCGATTCCATAGCCGAAAATTGTCTATAATATTTTTCTTCCAATTCGGAAAGACGGTCTTCCATTCTCTTTAATTCCGATTTATAGTCCGTAATTTGCTTTGCCAGTTCCTTGTCATTATAAACCGTCAAAGCACTGCTTAAAGAAGTACTCTTCATCTTTTCCGTCAATGTATTATATAAATCGGATGCTAATTTACTAAGCACCTGCATTACTTCGTCAGGATTATTGTTGAGCGCATCCATAAGCTTGTTTTCGGATAACGCAACAGAGGCAAAATCACTGTCTCCGCTGATATGAAGAAGACCTTTTTCACTATAATCTCCGGTTACAATTCCAAAGCTGGAAAGGGAATATTTTTTCTCGTTTATGCTAACAGGATCACTTAAGATATCACGGAATGTAGTGATAAGACTTCCCAGTGTATTGTCTCTTCTTAATAAGGCATCCTTGATTTTTGACTCCCACTTAGCAATCTGCTCATCTGTCATTTTCTCTTTTTCTTCATGCGTAAGCGGATCCAAACCACGGGCCGAATCGGCATAATATGCTTTATTGAGTTCAGTAATCAGTTCGTTATATGCTTTTACAAAATCCTTAACCATATTATAGACAGCTTCGGTATTGTTTGAAACCGTTATGCTTATTTGCTCGTCAACTGCTGTTGTTTCTTTTAAAATTAAAGTCAGGCCGTTTACAGTGAAATTATTGGAGGAACTCGTAAGCGTTACACCATTGTATACTATTTCAGCGTCCTGGGCATCTACTACACCGGCTTTTGATCCAAGTCCAAGCTTCTCAAGAATTTCAGGATTAGAGGATGTGATAGTAAATTCATTTTCTTTTCCGCTTTCTTTAGAACTGATGAAAAAGCGATTATGTACCGTGTCAAAGTTAGCATTTAATCCTGCTTTTTTTAAGGCGTTTACAAAATCTCCTACGGTTTTGTTCTCATCAATTGTAAATTCTGTTGACTGTTCACCTATTTTAATAGTTATCGTAGGATTTGAAGACGCATCAATATCAAGATCAGTCAGCTTGGTGCTTAAACTAATATTTGCTTTATTAATCTTATCTCCGGTCATAAATTGTGCACTGGCAAGCTGTTTGACTTTAATAATATGGGTTCCGTCAGCCGCATTTGTCCCTGCGGTTACTTCTACTTTGTTCTGATTGGAAGAAACAGCTTTTTTGGTTAAAAACGAACTCTGAAAACGAAGCTTTGAAAGTTGGTTAGTATAAAAAGAGTAAATCTTTGAGTTAAGCTCTTTCCATTTTTCCTGCTTCCACTCAGTTGTTGTAATTTTGTTTTCTATTTTGGTAGCCTTTAGCCTGTGTGCTTTCATTAATTGTTCTATAATAAAATCAGTATCCATTCCGGATGCCAAACCCGTCAAACGCAGTTCACCCATGGTCGCCCCTCCTATCTTCTTTCGTCAATTAAAAGACCTGCCAGTTCCCACATTTTTTGTATCGCATTAAGTGTTTTTTCCGGGGGTATTTCCCGTATAACTTCCTTGGTATCTTTGTCCGTAACCCTGATTATAATCCTGTTGGTTTCCTCACGATAATCGAATTCGCATTTAATATTATGGCGCTTTAAAATGTTGTTTGCTTTTGCAATCTCTTCTTTTACATATTGTTCATTAATTTCTTTTTGATCTCCGTTCAATTCGTTTACAGTCTGAACTTTGCCTTCATCATTCATTCCGTAATCTGTCTTTTTGCCTGAAAAATCCCTTGTTTTTGTGGTTTGTACGACATCCTTCTGATATGTGGTAACGTTTATTCTCTCTAAGGCCATATTTGCACCTCCTTGTGTTCTCATTTTTATATGTTTACGATACCCTTCTTACGTCCTCCATGACTGCAATATTCGGGCACTTTCTTATACTAATATATCGGCATAATAATTAAAAATCTTTATATACCCCAAAATCTGCCCCAATTATTTAAACAGCTCTTTCAGGACATCACCGTTTATTTCTGCAGATGCCGCTTCCTTATTTGACTCTAAGATCTGCAGGTAAATTTCTTTTCGGTATACGGGAATTGATTTTGGAGCATTAATGCCTATTTTAACCTGATCTCCTCTTATTTCCAGTATTGTTATTTCAATATTATTTCCTATCATAATAGATTCGTTTATTTTTCTCGTCAGGGCCAGCATTATTTGCCCTCCTTACCGGCTTTTGCAGCCTTTAATTGCTGATAAAAATAGTATTTAATTTCGTAATCGGTATTTTCCACTATTACCTGGCATCCTTTTCTTAAATCGGCATTGATTACAAAAGGTGCTTTTAGATTGGCAGATATCCTTGTTATATCATTGGGTACTGTGACAGAGACCAAAACTATAATATTATCGGGAGTAAGTTCCCCCAAGGATTGCAATAGCTCATCCTCAACAGTAGGGTTATAATCAGGTTTTATAATAAAAGGGCTTATAACTGGAATTGCAAGAGCCGGTTCCTCAAGACTCTGAAGCCATGATATCTCCGGTCTGTCCCCGTCTTCATTGTCATATAAAATAGCATAGTTTTTACAGTCTTCAAAACCCAAGATACCCTGTTCAAAATGTATAATCTTCTCCTCGTCCAGATCTACTTCCCCGAAATGTCTTGTTTTTATTAACATCAGTTTCTCCTTTCTATAAAACTCTTAATTTTTTATGTAACCAGAGTTTTATCTAAGAAAATCCAATAATGAATTCTGGACAACCCGAGAAGATGCAGACAAGGATGCATTATAAATCATATAAGCCGAATTAAAGTTAATGATTGTATCGACTATATCAGCGTCCTCGTTCTTGGAAAGCAGCTCGGTAAAATCAACTTTCTGACTGGATAATCTGTTTTCCGTAAGCCTTAATCTGAATTGTCTGCTGCCCAGATCTGCAACTGCGACGTTTACTCTGTCCTGTTCTTCATTGCTGCTTGTAATACCCCTTGCAAATGCTTTTTGCATAATTTCTTTTCTCAGTGTTAATTCCGTATTTAACTGCTCAAGCATCTTGTTGTAGCGTTCTACATCATCGGGCGTAAGATTAGTGTCCTTAAGCCTCTTTTCTACTTCCTGAATTTTGTATTCAGTATGAATTACATCGTTAACGCATTTTATTATATCGTCAATATCTCTTCCGATTTTATGAGATATAGCATCGGAGGCTTCCGTATTTATGGTTAATAATTGATTAAAGTTTACTTCATACTGAATTTCCTGCTTTGATTTAGTAAATGTAATTGGATCTTGTTCAGGCTTGCTTAAATCGGTCATAACACAGTTGAAATAATGCTCAGGTTTTAATTCCCCTTTTTCAAAACTTGTTTTTACATATGTAAGTTCTATATTGTCCGCAATTCTTAAGTCGTTATATACATCTTCATGTAATATAAGCTCTCCGGTTTCATATATAAAATTAACAAAACCAGGTTCAGGCTTATAAGCATTGGGGTCGTTTACTGATACTGTCTTTATGTTCGATATCGGTGTCTGTTCTACCGATTCCGTATCACTGACAGGCAATGAAAAACGGATACTGTCTATTACTATATCTTCCAGCCTGTCGTATGACAGTTTTATGCGGTATGTGTTTTCCAACTGCGGAGGTGTATCAAAATTCACGGTAGTATCATCAAAATCCTTCAGTTCATAAGCCCCCGAAACCCTGAATACGGTTTCAATATCTTTGCCTGTGAATTTTTCCGTAATGTCATACCGCAGATTATCTGTTCTTTCCATGAATGTTAATGAACTGTCGGTTTTATATCCGGTAAATACATACCTGCCGGCATAGTTGGTATTGCCTTCCTGATATATCTGCTCTTTTATCTGACGCAGATTCTCTACAATCGCAGCCCTATCTTCTGCGGTCAATGTATCCGAACTGCCTTGAACACAATATTTATTCATCTTCCTTAACAGTTCATTAATAGTCGTTAAGGCGCTTTCCGTCACATCCATCCATGAAAAAGCATCCGGTATATTTTTTTCGTAATACTGATTTATTTCGCTAATGCTTGTCCTAAGCTTAAGGGCACGGACAGTAATAATCGGATCATCTGACGGCCTTTGAATCTTTTTGCCTGTTGAATACTGCTCTTCCAGTTTTGACAAATTAATTTTATTTTTATTTATATTACTGAGCATATTGTTTGTCATCATGCGGGTTGTAATTCTCATGGAACACCTCCTATGCTATATAAAAGCCTATACACCCATATAGTTTATCAATTTGTCATAAATTTCATTCATAACGGATACTACTTTTGCCGAAAGGTTATAAGCATTTTGGAAGCGGACAAGATTCATCGCCTCCTCGTCTATATCAACTCCCGATATGGACAATTTATGGTTTGATATGGCTTTCAGTATATTTTCCTGACTTTGGGTAAAATTATTCGCTTTTCTTGTATCTATTCCTATATCCGCCACCAAAGTCTGCATAAAACCTGCAGGGGTACCCGTTCCGAACATGGACTTATCGTCTTTTAATCTGATCAGTTTTTCTACGATATCATTGTTATCTATTCCGTTCAGTACGTCGGTTGAGGCGGCAAAGTTTCTCGGATTGTTTATCAGCATACTATTGATTGTGAAATTCTCTGCTGTCATAAAATAGTAAGAACCGTATAAGGGCTGGTTACTCGGCACATCTTCATAAAAGCTGCCGGTCTGTGAATTAAATGTACTGTAGTCGTAATAATAATCGTCTGAATCCGCGTAAGGGCCAAATACATACTCTCTGCCGCTTACTTTATTGGTTGCGGTAAAGAAATCCATTCCGGCATCATTGTCAAGGTCTCTTCCTGCCCTGTGAATATCATTGAAAGCCTTGGAAAAAGTCCGTATAAATTCATTCATTTGATCAAGATAATACGAAATTCCTTTATAATTTATGCTTTCACCGATTGACGCGGTCGCATCCACAAACTGTGATTTCAAAGGCTCTTTCAGCTCGAACGTGTATATAAATTCCCCGGTTGTCTCGTCAATCTTTACTTCAAAACCAGCGTAGGCATACTCTTGATTACCTAATTTTATTATACCGGTTTCGGGGATATTTAGTTTCTCTACCGCATTAATGGTAGTTCCTGTAACTACAATAAATATTTCTCCTGCTGCTGCGGTAACTTTACCCTGCAGATTATGCAGGTTGTTGCCGTCTCTTAGTTCATACAGGCCTTTTAAAGCTCCGCCGATATTTGGGCTTCCCAAATTAAATTCCTGACCGTTTTCCCAATAAACATCATAGAGTCCGTCAATATCATTCTGATTTTGCTTATATTCTCTCGGAACAACCTTAAGCTTGTTATATTCTGCAGTATCAACCAGCGTTTGTCCGTCGATTTTTATAACATAGCTGGTTACTCCGATCCCGTCTCCTACCACTTTTTCTGTTACAGTAATATTGGCTATTTGCGACAGTTCGTCAACCAGGAGATTTCTTTGGTCTCTAAGGTCATTGGCCTTTCCTCCGCTGACTTCCAGGGTATTAATCTGCTTTGTCAGAGAGGCTATTTGTTGAGCTATGGAATTTATTTTTTCGACCATATTTCGTATTTCAAAATTACATTCTTCCTGTATCTTTTTAAGATTAGTAGACAATGAATTGAAATATTCGGTCAGACTCTTACCGTAATTTATTACCTGAGTCCGTGCAGTCAGACTGGACGGGTTATTGGAAAGCTCCTGCAGGCTTTTGTAAAGCGAATCAAAAGAAGTTGTAAACCCTTCCAGAGTAACTTCATTAAAATAATTCTCTATCTCTGTCATGTAATGGGACTTGGCAGCGTACTCACCAAAAATCGTATTATTTTTTCTGAACTTTAAATCATAATACTCATCTCTTAACTGATTTACACCGGTAACGGTAACACCGGTTCCTGCCATCCCGTATGTACTGTTCATTCTAAGAGGTTTTCCTGCCTGTATGCCCATAACCTGCCTAGAATAGCCTTCTGTCTCCGCGTTGGCTATATTATGGGCAGTTACATTCAGTGCAGCTTTATATGCATATAATCCGGTTTTTCCTATATTTAATCCGAAAAATGTTGATGCCATAATACTCTCCTTACATATTCATTATTATGTGTTCGAGCATTTCGCTTACTACTGTTATATACCTTGCAGCGGCATTATAGGCATGTTGGAACTTGATCAGATTGGTCAACTCCTCGTCGGACGAAACACCCATTATTTCCGCTCTCTTATTGTCAATGCTGTCAACCATGGATGACTGATTTGAACTTATCGTATAAACCTGTTCTCCCCAATTGGCAATCTCAGATATGAAAGAAACATAATAGTCGTTAAAATTATTCTTTGTTAATGAATTAGGTGATAAGGTAGCAAAAGGTTTCTGCCAGCCTTCCAAAAGTTTTTGGGCAGTTTCTATATCAAACGCTCCTGATCCGTCATTCTTTGATAAAGGAAGAAGGGACTTGTTAAGCAAAATATTAGGATTAACTTCTATCTCGCTTATAGTATATAAGGAGTAATTATCATTGGGGTCTTCTTCAATATAAACTTTAGCCAGTATGGTCTGAATTCCCCCGTCTTCGTCCATTATCTGAATTTCTCTTTCCTCATAACGGGGCATAGACTTTCTTGTAAAAAGCGCTTCACCCATTATCTTTTGAGAATCCATACTTACGGGAGCGTTTTCTTCGTCCAGTATTTTTATTTTGCTTCCGTCGGCTAAGGTTACTTCCTTATTAGGACACAAAATGTCATTTACCATGGTTACTATGCCATGTATCAATTGATCAAACTGGGCCTGAACAGTCATTATGACAGACGGGCTAATCTTGTTGTTATATTCCCTTACTGCTTCCTCGTACTCGTGATCTGTTTCATATCGTTCACGAACCGGAATATCAGTATAATTAGCCTGTCTGTTACCCCTTGCTAAAAGCAATCCTTTCAGGTAACCGATATCTGTATCGTATACCGATGAAGGGGGCCTGTCAAAGTTAAAGACATCAACCTTGCCGTGTGCCACCCAAATAGGTTTCAGCATAGGGGAATCTTCACTGATTTGCACCGTTTCCATATGGTATACCAAATCTTCAGTTACAAAAGGCATCCCTTCCAAATTAACGGTGACTACCCCTGATTTGTCTTCTCTATATGTAATATAGGCAATCTGACTCAGTTCATCCAAAAGCAGGTTTCTTTGATCCCGTAAATCATTCGCATTTTCCAGCCCTGAACTTTCGTACTGCCTAATCTTTATATTCAATTCCTTAATTTGGTCTCCGATTTCATTTATCCGTTTAACCTGTTCAATTATTTGAGTATTTAAATTAACCTGATAATCGCTTAACTGACTATATATATTATTTGCCCTTTCAACAAACGAAACCGCTGTTTGAACAAAAGAAGCCCGGGCCACAATATTGTCAGGCTCCTTAACCAATTCCTGCAGGGCTTCCCAGAACTCTTTCATCGTGTTCTGGAACTGTACCCCTTCGAGTTCTCCGAATAATCCTTCTATTTCATAAATGGTCTGATATTGTGAGTCATAAAAGCTCTTTCTTCCGATCTCTTCTCGATAAGCCCTGTCCAAAAAGACGTCTCTGACCTGTTTTACTTCTGCAAAGTCGACTCCTAAACCCACTTGCAGAGACGAAAGATAGGATTCCCCCAATTTAACGTATTTAAAGTCTCTAAAAATCGGCTGCTGTCTTACGTAACCTTTAGTATCTACATTTGCCAGATTATGTGAAGTCACGTTCAGAGCAGCCTGACTGACATTTAAACCCGATACGCCGATATATAATCCGTTAAACGCCATATGCATACCACCTTAAGTATAGATTTACTTACTGTTTTGCATCAAACATTCCTGTTCCCGGAATTTCATCATAGCTCTGCGATGCATTTTTATTGTAAGTATTATTGCCCGGCGACATCCTGATGCTTTGTATAAAATTCATATTAAAATCAATCATTTCCAGGGATTGCTCAATCAAATCTTTATTTCTGTTGTTTATTTCAGCCAAAAAACTGACTGTTTTTTTAAGTTTGTCATGCAACTCGGAAAGTACCCTTTTTTCCTTCTGCTCATCGTTAAGCAACTCAATCAGGGTTTTTAAATTCATATTGCCGTCTTTTTTCCCCAGAACTGTTTTTATATCTTCCATTACTTTACCTCTTTTGTTCTCCAGGGAGGTTATTCTGTCTATTGCCTCCTGTTCCTTTGCCGTAATATTTTGCAATGCCGCCGTGTCATTATTTACGATAATCTGTGTCTTTTCATTAGCTATAGGAATCAGGCTGCTGTAGATTTCTTGTTCTTCGTTTAATATATTGATTAATTCTTCAATTAGGCTTGCCACGGTATACCTCATTTCCTTCTGATATTAAAATCACCTTGTGATCTATATCAGTTCATCAAAATAGCGGTTTACAATTTTTTCGGCTACTTCTTCCATACTGACATTGTAAGTCCCGGCTTCCATGCGTTTCTTTATTTCGTTAATTTTATCTGTTCTTACATCCGGTATTTGTGAAATTACCTGTTTTGCCAAAGTATAGTCATTTCCGGTACGGGACAATTCCAATTTATCACCGTAGCTTATTGCATCTGTCTTTTTAACTTTGCTTACTTTTCCGGAATTTAAGATCTGTCCGATCTTATTAAATCCGTCTATCCGCATCGTTTCTCACCACCTAACCTATAAAATTCTGCTCAATCCTATATTATTTATCGGCTTTTTTCAAATTTATATTATAGCAAAATTTCATTTTTTAAATACTATATATAATTAATATGCGCATTCTTCGACATTGTTTTCTTAAATAAAATAACACAAGCATAAATCCTCCGATTAAGAGAATTTATGCTTGATACATATTAGTCCATTTTATGTCTATTGATTGTTATTTATTTGTTCCTTAAGGATTTCAATAGCCTTTTGCAACTGGTTATCCTCATCGAAAGGAATAGTAACCATTTGCTTTAGCTCATCAGCCAATTCCACCTCTACATCCGGCACAATTCCAATTCCGTGAATATTGCGTCCCTTTGGAGTAAAGTACTTTGATATGGTCAGTTTTACCGCTGTTCCGTCGGTTAAAGGAATAACTTTTTGCACTATTCCTTTCCCATAGCTTGTTGTGCCAACAATGGTTCCTATACCGTAATCCTGTATGGCTCCCGCAAAAATCTCTGATGCGCTGGCACTTTTTCCGTTGATAAGTACAGCAAGAGGTTTTTCAAATCTGTCAGGATTAGTGGTTTTTTCATTTTCCCGCTTCTTATATTTATCTTCAGTATAAACCACAAGTTTACCTTTGGGAAGAAAACGGTCCAATATATTGACCACAGCTTCCATTAATCCACCGGGATTATCTCTTACGTCAACAACCAAGGCTTTCATGCCCATCTTTTCCAATTCATCAACCGCAGAGTAAAACTGGGAAATGGTAATCTCATCAAACTCGAGGATTTGAATATACCCTATATCATCGTCAAGCATTTTATGTTCTATGGTTGGTATGTTGATTTTTTGCCTTACTATAGTAAAATCTATAGGTTCGTCGACACCTTCCCTGATTATGGTAATGTTAACCTTGGTGCCTTCTTTTCCCTTCATTTTGCTGACAACCTCGGATAAGTCTTTACCGGTAACTTCTTCCCCTTCAACCTTATAAAGGATATCATCCGGAAGCAGCCCCGCTTTGTATGCCGGAGAATCCTTATATGGTTTTACAATGGTTATTATACCTGTTTTCATATCCTGGCTAACGACTGCCCCAATACCATGGTAGACACCTGTAGAACTTTCAATTAAGCTTTTATATTCATCCTTGGTAAAATATGTTGAATAAGGATCTCCCAAACTGTTTATAAAACCTCTATAGATGCCGTTTTCCAGCGCTTCTTCATCTACTTCGTCAAGATAATAAGTATCTACCAGTTTCTGCAAAACAGACAGTTTTTGAATAATAAAATCATAAGGGTTATTTTCTTCGTTCTCGGAAGACGTTATGTCACTCTTTGCAGCGCTGTTTTTCTCGGGTGTGTCTAATACAAAGAAGTAAGTTCCGCCGACTACCAGGAACAGTAATACTGCTCCGAACAGCCCCGAAAGAAAACCCATCAGAAAATTTTTCCTCATTATTAATTGTCCTCCTAACATTAGCCTGGTAAAAGCCGAAAAATAAATCTTTAAACTTTATCTTTTCGGCGTTAAAAATTTTAATAATCCAACTGTTCCATATATTTCATGTACTTAACTACCATTAAAGCTATCTTGAATGTAATGGCATCTTCAAAAACCCGCAAATCCAGATTTGTAGTCTTTTGAAGCTTATCCAGACGGTAAACTAAGGTATTTCTGTGGATATATAATTGTCTTGAAGTTTCGGATACGTTAAGGTTGTTCTCAAAGAACTTGTTTATGGTTGTTAAGGTTTCTTCATCGAATTCATCGGGTGACTTGCCGTCGAATATTTCTTTAATAAACATTTTGCATAAAGGCATAGGAAGCTGGTATATAAGACGTCCGATTCCTAAGTTGTTGTATGCTACAATATTTCTGTCGCTATAGAAAATCTTGCCTACGTCCAAAGCCATCTTTGCTTCTTTATATGATCTGGAAACATCCTTTATCTCATTGACTATGGTACCGTAAGCCACATGAACCTTGGACATAGCTTCCATGTTCAGCATATCAAGAATAACCTTAGCTGTTTTATTTACATCATCATAAGTTTCATTTGGCTTTAGTTCTTTCACCAAAATAATATTTTTCTCGTCTACTGCAGTTATAAAATCTTTTGTTTTTCCTGAAAACAGGCTACGTACAGTTTCGAGTGCATTTGTATCTTTCTCGTTCTTTGTTTCAATGATATATACAACCCTGCGGGCTTCGGTGTCTATATGAAGTTTTTTCGCACGGTTGTAAATGTCAACCAGCAACAAATTGTCCAAAAGCAGGTTCTTTATAAAATTATCTTTATCATAACGTTCTTTGTAGGCGACCAAAAGATTCTGTATCTGGAAAGCAGCAATCTTTCCTACCATAAATACATCTTCACTGTCACCTTTTGCTACTATAACATATTCCAACTGATGCTCGTCAAATACCTTGAAAAATTGATATCCCTGAATCGCCTGACTGTCTGCGGGAGATGCCACAAAAGATAATACAATATTTTCATATTGCTCCGGATTTTCTACAGTCGATGCAAGAACTTTACCTTCCGTATCCATTACCGAAATATCAATTCTTGTAATATTTTTTAACCCTTCGATTGTATTTTGCAGTATTTGATTCGATATCATATTTACACTCCTTTAAGTATTATATTTCTATTTTCACTTAAAATTCATAGATACTAGTCCCATTTTATCATTTTGTTCGTAGAAAGTAAACTATTTTTATTAAAATTACATAAATTATTTCGTACAATACTGTCAAATCATTATAAAATACAATTTGTTTATTTATTAAACTAATATCTTATTATCTTATACAAAATCTAATACAGACTGTTTTCATATACGGGCTTACCGTGTTTTAGCCAAAGCACATAAGTATTTTTTTTTCTTAATTTTCATAAATTAATATTCATATTATTTTTTTATAATACATCAAAATTCACAAAAAGAGTTCCTATGCAGAAACTCTTCATCCAAGCATAATTGATTTCCATTCATTTTATAATTTATAGAAAGCACCAATATACTTGCGTAATATCTATCAAAACATTTCTTACAACTATGCCGACAATCATAAATAAAATAGCTTACCTGTATTTATTAATCTATAGCTTTAAAGATGATATGCTATTACATAAATAAGGGAACACCGAAGTGTTCCCTTTAATTACTGATTTTATTAGTTTGTAATTACCATTTCTGTATCTTTATCAAAGAAGTGTGCCTTGTTCATATCAAATGCAATCTTCAATGTATCGTTAGGTCTAGCGGATGTACGAGGATTTACACGAGCTGTAATCTCAATATTCTCGTCAAGAGTGAAGTATAAGAATACTTCGGCACCGAGAAGCTCGTATACTCTTACGGTAGCTTCAATTACAGCATCAGGATAATTGCTTATGAACATTTCTTCATCATGAATATCCTCAGGACGAATACCCATAATAACTTTCTTATCCACATAACCGCTATCAACCAGTTTCTTGGCTTTAGCTTCAGGAACTTTCACATAATTACCGCAGAATTCTGCATAAATACCGTTTTCCTGCTTAACGATTGTTGACTCGATAAAGTTCATCTGAGGTGAACCCATGAAGCCTGCAACGAACAGGTTCTGAGGCTTGTCGTACAGATTTTGAGGTGAATCTACCTGTTGAATGATACCATCTTTCATAACAACGATCTTGGTACCAAGTGTCATAGCTTCGGTCTGGTCATGGGTAACGTAAATGAATGTTGTCTGCAGTCTCTGATGCAGCTTGGAAATCTCAATACGCATTTGAACTCTCAGCTTAGCATCCAGGTTGGACAGCGGCTCATCCATCAGGAATACCTTAGGATTACGAACGATAGCACGACCCATAGCTACACGCTGTCTCTGACCACCGGACAGAGCCTTAGGTTTACGATCAAGCAGGTGTTCAATATCAAGAATCTTAGCAGCTTCATGCACAAGCTTATCAATCTGATCCTTAGGTACTTTTCTTAATTTAAGACCAAAGGCCATATTGTCATATACTGACATATGCGGATACAACGCATAGTTCTGGAAAACCATCGCAATATCTCTATCCTTCGGTTCTACATCGTTAACCAGTTTATCACCAATATAAATTTCACCCTGTGTAATTTCTTCAAGGCCGGCAATCATACGTAAAGTCGTTGACTTACCACAACCTGACGGTCCTACGAAAATAACAAACTCCCTATCAGCAATCTCCAAATTAAAATCTTTAACAGCAACTACACCGTTAGGATATTGCTTGGTTACATTCCTTAAAGATAAACTTGCCATTTCCTATCCTCCTATATAATCGTATGTTCTTGTACAAGGTTATATAAGTATGATACACTATTTAATATTCTTAAACCATATCCCAATTTAACAAAATCAATTTTTGCCTTTTGTATAATTTGTATATTATTAGATAAAATAAGTAGATTTACCGAGAATACTAAGGTTTTTTTATTTAATTACTGTCTATATTCTATAAAACCTTCGCCCATTACTTCCCTGACATCATTTACTATAATAAACGATTTAGGATCTATACTCTTTGCAATTTCAGTTATTTTTACAATTTCCTTTTTTGAAACCACACAAAACAGCATTTTTCTGTCTTTATTTGAATACATGCCTGTAGAACTTAAACCTGTTACTCCACGGTCAAGACCGGTCATTATTGCTTCCGCTATTTTTTCATATTCGTCTGAAATAATATAGGCCATTTTAGCGAATTTCAATCCTTCAACTATACCGTCGGATACTTTTGCTGAAACAAACACCGCTATAATAGCATACAGGGCATTTTCAAGGCCGAACACAAAAGCACCGAGCAATATTATTGCTCCGTCAATAAAAGTTAAAATAATTGGTGTGGAAATATGCCTATTATATGCATGAATAATAGTTGCAAGCAAATCGGTCCCTCCGGTAGAAGCCGAAGCAGAAAAAACCATGCCCAGCCCTACTCCGGATATGGCTCCGCCCACCAAAGAGGCAAGCAGCAAATCTTCAAATTTAAAATTATATATCGGAACGACCATCATAGTTAAAACATATACCGCAGTACCCAGTAAAACATTGAACATGGTTTTAATACCCAGCAGGCGGATGGCTATAAGAAAAAGCGGTACATTGGATAAGACGGTAAATAACCATATCGGTATACCGCCCTCCCACAAAAAATTCGTAACTTCCTTTACAACGATAGCAAGTCCGGCAAGTCCTCCGGTTACAAGGCCCATCGGTTCAAATATTAAGTTTACGGCCAAAGCCATTAATATTGCCCCTACGGTTATTGTCAAGTTTTTTCTTAATAATATGACTTTTTTGCTATGATTTCTTCTCTTGTCCATATTTTACCTCTAATTTTATTAAATTAAAATTTAGAAAAAAAGCTACTATAGGCCATAAAAAATATCCTTCAATTTCAGGAATAGATAAGCAATATACCACTATAAAATGCCAAATTGCGGTCTTTCTTGTTCTTTATGGTATACTGCTCCTTACAGCTTTATTCACCTAAGCAAGCTTCTACTTGCTTTTTTGCTGCTTCTTTATCAACAGTATACTCACTGTTACTGTCCTTTCCGGCTATTACTTCAAAATAAATATTTTCTCCGGCAGTATTAAGATAACTTTCCATATAATTAAGCTTGTCTTCAAATTTAAGGTTTGACTTTATCTTTCCGTAAATTTCTTCGATATATTTTCGTAACTCGCTTTCCGTTTTTATAGTACCTAAAAATTCAATAAAATCCTGAGAAAATATTTCTCTCGGATATTTATCCGATATATCGTTACTATCCTTTATTAGTCCGATTTTTTCCGTAGTAAAAACAGAATCATATATGCTCTGAGGCACTACGGAATAGTAGCTGATGCTTATATCGAGCAAATCCTCAATCATCAAAACGCTGTATTCATATGCCGTATCATCCTGAATATAAGTCGTTATGGCAGAAAGTTTCAAAAATTGAGGAATTGACGGTTTAACCAAAACCAATTCCTTATGTAATGAAGAAGACAGAGTAAACCGGGTTTTGATCGGTATAGTAAAATAATACATTTTATTAGAATGACAATTAAATATTTCCAACAGCAATTTTTTTATGCTGCCGTCATCCTCATCTACACAAAAAATCAGATGTTTTGATACATCATCCAGTCTTGCTTCGGTTATAATTGACTGTTTCTTATCGGAAGTAATGATTTCTGCTACCTCAACTGCCTCATTTTCAATATTAAAAAAATCCATGACAATTTGATAGCTTAGGATACCGATTCCTAAAAACAAAGCAAAAAAAATAAGGGATAACAAAAATCCTTTAAAAAATATCCGCCCGGCACTCTTTTTCATATTTACACCTCACATCCCTGATTATTTTATCATACAGCTCTTTCTTAAATCAACTGTGCTTTATAAGCGTTAAAAGATATGATATACTAAAAACAAGCGAAAATATCATATAATACATCTACTATTATGAAAGGTGATCTTATGCCTGTTTCAGATAAAAGAAAAACCGTCTTAGTAACCGGCTCCTCCCGTGGGATAGGAAAAGCCATTGCCCTTAAGTTTGCCAAAGAAGGTTATAATGTTGTAATAAACGGGTCTAAAAATGAAGAAGATCTGATCCGTACAAAATCCGATATAGAAAATTTCTCCGTTTCATGTTTGGCTTATTTGGGAGATATGGGTTGCTATGAAAAAGTAAGAGAATTATTTCTGCTTATTAAAGAAAATTTCGGTCCTCTGGACGTGCTGGTCAACAACGCCGGAATATCTTACATCGGCCTTCTTACGGATATGAGCCCCGAAGACTGGGACAAGATTATAAAAACCAACCTGACTTCGGTATTTAATTGCTGCCGTCTGGCTATCCCCGATATGGTAAGAAATAAGAAAGGGAGTATCATAAATATATCCTCGGTATGGGGACTGGCAGGTGCTTCCTGTGAAGTTGCCTATTCCGCATCAAAAGGCGGCATCAACGCCTTTACAAAAGCTCTGGCAAAAGAACTGGCCCCCAGCAATATCAGGGTAAATGCCATCGCCTGCGGAGCCATAGATACCGATATGAATAATTTCTTAAACGCCGAAGAACTAAATGTGCTTTGTGATGAAATCCCTGCCGGCAGGCTCGGCCGTCCGGAAGAAGTTGCCGATTTGGTATATTATCTCGCAGAAAAAAACGAATATCTTACCGGCCAGGTCATAGGCCTTGACGGCGGATGGATTTAATGGTGTCAGGCACTGTAAACAAATTGTGAACGAAAGTTCACAATTTGTTTACAGTGCCTGACACCAACGCTTCCCTCGTACTCTTACCAACCCGGGTACCGTCGTCATTCATGTGTTTACCCCAACCCAAAGCATCCCAATATAGCAAAGTCGCTATCCTGGTTTTGGGTCCGAAAACTCCGTCTACTTTTAAAGGAATTATATCCTTAACAGGATAATCATAGATTTGAGGCAGTACTACATTCAGTCTTTCCTGTACCCAGCGGATATCTGCTTTTGAGGATTCGGGCGTAACTGATTCTGCAGGCATATAATTGTCAGGTTTATATTTTACACCGGTGTATTCACAAATTCCCTTGCAAATCTTTTTCGCACTTTCTTTCCAAAATGCCTCGTTGGCCATCATGCTAACGGCTTCCCTTAAATTTGTCATAAAAGCAAGCTCAATAAGTATAGCAGCCTTAGTGCCCAGGCTGTTACAGTTGCACATACCCAAAGCCTTGGCAGATACTCCCCTGTTATTTTGGCCGGAATTTTCCATCAGGTTCTTAAGCACCGTCTCTGCCATCTTTTTCGACTGGCCCGGATACTTATCATGGAAATATATAACCACTCCCGAGGCACTGTTAAAGTCTTTGCCGTCACCGTAGGCATTAAAATGGACAGAGATACTGTAATCGCACTTAGCCTTCTTTATGGCGGCCTGTCTGTCACTTATTGATGTATCGGGATCGTCAAAGGCATTGCTATCATTCCAGCCGGTCTTTGTAGTTTCAAATCCGTGTCTTTTAAGTTCCTGTTCCAGATAGTAAGAAACACCCACACTGGCTATGTGTTCCCTAAATTGCTCTCCTTTTTTCACAGTAATTTTATCGTTTATAACCACGTCATACGGAAAAGGCGGGGTTCGTTTGCCTGCCGTATTGCTGCCGTGGCCTGCGTCAATATTTACTTTAACAGCCATAAGTATCCCCCTTTAAAATTATAATTTTTAGGTTGCAACAATTTTTACTAAAGCATTTGTCACACAAATTATTTATATTTCATTATACTTATGGCACGTTAAAAGTTTCCTGCATATTATTTTCGTAAAATTTTTTCCATCGTTTTTCCTTTCGCCAACTCATCGATTAATTTGTCCAAATATCGAATGTTCTGCATAGTTGGATCTTCAATATCCTCCACCCGAACGCCGCAAATTACCCCTTTAATTAAAACACGTAAAGGATTCAATTCTGGGGCTTCTTTAAAGAAAGTCTCAACATCTACCTGTTTTTCTAACTGAGATTCCAACTCACTCTGGCTATAACCTGTCAACCAGCGAATAATTTCATCTACTTCCGATTTAGTACGCCCCTTTTTTTCCGCCTTAGCAATATATAGCGGATAAACTTTTGAAAAGCTCATTTTATAGATATTTTGTTTGGGCATAATACACCTCTTTTTTTGATTTTAAATCTTTATATATAGATACCGGCGTAAGTCGGCATACGCCTGTAATAAAAATATAAGTATATATTTGTTAGTTACATATTTTATCATGCTTAAGTCCTGCTAGATTTAATCTACGACATAATTGACATATTCTAGATATTACTTGTTATGAAATATAGCTTAATAATATTATTAGCCTATAACCTAACAAAACTTTATATTATAGATTTTTTTCATTTACGCTTATACTTTTTTTCAAATATTACAGACTTCCCTATCTCTATCTTATCTACTTTCCAGACTGTTTTCAACCATACATTTGCCTGCAAATGCCTTCCATTAGCCCACCTACATCAACAACATTTCAATGTCACAAGGAAGAAAATTTATATTAAGGGCTTCAATCAATATATAATAAAAAATATAAATTATTAACGGTCTTGTAAAAGCAAGTAAAGAATTCAACCACAACTGATGCAAAAGCCATCAAAAAACGCCAGGCGTTTCTTCGCCTGACGTTTGCAATTTCCGTATATAATAAAGCAAAATTGAGTACTGCTTGTAATTCCAAACAAATTATCTCTTGGAGAACTGAGGTGCACGTCTTGCAGCCTTTAAGCCGTACTTCTTTCTCTCCTTCATACGAGGATCTCTTGTCAAGAAACCTGCTTTCTTGAGGATAGGACGATAATCTTCATCTGCCTGTAATAAAGCTCTGGAAATACCGTGACGGATTGCACCAGCCTGACCGGTAAAGCCACCGCCTCTAACATTAACCATAACATCAAACTTATCCTGGGTTTCTGTAAGCAGAAGAGGTTGACGAACGATCAGCTTAAGTGTTTCCAGTCCAAAATATTCATCCATATCTCTTTTATTTATAGTAATTTTACCGGTACCGGGAAATAAATATACTCTAGCAACACTGCTTTTTCTTCTTCCGGTTCCGTAATATCTTACCTTAGTCAATCTAATTTCCTCCTTTCAACCTTCCCTATTAATACTTGATCTCTAATGCTTCCGGTTTCTGAGCTGCGTGAGGATGCTCAGGTCCAGCATATACATGTAATTTTTTAATCATTGCTCTTCCCAAAGGTCCCTTCGGAAGCATTCCCTTTACTGCAAGGGTGATCACTTCTGTCGGCTTCTTAGCCATCATATCGGCTAATCTTGTTTCTTTTACGCCGCCGATATGACCGGAATGGCTGAAATAGATCTTTTGCTGCATTTTCTTACCGGTGACTTTAATCTTATCTGCATTTACAACTATAACATAATCACCTGAGTCAATATAAGGTGTATAATTAGGTTTATTTTTGCCTCTTAATATTTTTGCTATCTCAGATGCGAGACGTCCCAATGTGTGTCCTGAAGCATCGATTACATACCACTTCTTCTCTATAGATGCCGGACTACCCATAAATGTCTTCATGGTTTTTCCTCCTTATTACATGCTTTCACATGCTCTAACATATTTTCACTTTAAATTGCAACAGAAACCCTCTGTCGCGAAAAGCAAAAAATATACTGTCGTTCTTATATTTATCCGTCTATAAATACTTTTCCCGGGGCTATGGAAAAGAATTTATCTTTGTCACATTTTTGTATTATATTACATGTTACCGGGTGTGTCAAGGATAATTTAGCATCCCTTAGAAAATTGAAGCTTTAAATTCCAATTTGAATATATTAGTTTGCAATCAAAAATACTTATCTCATTATTAAAGCAATTGCTCCTAAAAAAGTAAATTCCTTACGTAAATTATATTTCTTCTGCAAATTCCACACCCTCAATAGCACAAACATTTGATAATACATCCATTTTCATCTTTTTTTGCTTCAGCTTAATTGTCATGATAGCTGCTACGGTTGTATTGGTATTATACGTAGGTTTTACCAGTTCGACGGCCTCAATACTTATATTCATTTTCTTTAAGGCTTCCAGTATGGAAGAAAATGAGGTCGTTGCAGAAAACTCCATGTATATATCCATAATCTTTGATTTATAGAGCATGAAATTATCAAACCTATGTAAAATCACGGTTGCAAAAGAAATCAAAATGCACGTCACTATAGCGGCTTTGTAAAACCCGATTCCTACGGCAAGGCCCATACATGCAGTTGCCCACAAACCGGCAGCCGTTGTAAGACCTTTCACCTGATGTCTTCCTGTTACAAGAATAGTTCCTGCTCCCAAAAAACCGATACCGGATACTACTTGGGCTGCAATTCTGGCAGGATCACTTACTCCGTAATTTTCATATATATATTGATTTGTCATTATGGCAAGAGCAGACCCCAAGCATACCAGTATGTGTGTTCTCAGCCCTGCAGGACGGCCGGACCGTCCTCTCTCAAATCCTATTATACCGCCCAGCAAAACGGCCAGTACCAGTCTTAATATTATGGTAACGTCATTAATTGTATAGAGATCTACACCAAAAATTTTCATATAATCACTCCAACAAAAAAGCGTCCATATCATACTCTATGCCCACTAATGTCAGTCCATGAGCAGGAGCGGTAGGACCTGCCAGCCTTCTGTTTCGGCCTTTTAATATTTTGTCCATATCTTCGGGAGTTTTAAGGCCTCTTCCGACTTCAATTAATGTTCCCGCAATAATGCGTACCATATTATACAAAAACCCATTTCCGGTAACAGTAATTTTAATCATTTCACCGTATTTGTCAACATTAAGACTGTATATGGTTCTTACCGTCTCGGATACCTGGGTTTTTACGGAGCAAAAACTTTTAAAATCATGTTCACCTATTAAGTATTTTGCTGCTTCCTGCATAGCCTTAATATCCATATTATAATAAATAAAATACGAATAAAGTCTTTCGGTTGGAATTGCAATTTCCCTGTTCATTATCTTATATTCATAGGTTTTTTTGCTGTTAACTTTTCTGGGATGAAAATCGGCAGGTACTTCCATAGAGCTTAAAACCCTTATATCCCACGGAAGATAGCGGTTTACGGCATAGCATATTTTTTCCGGTGGAATAGGTGAATTGGTATCGAATACAGCCACATTTCCTTTGGCATGCACTCCTGCATCCGTTCTGCTGGCTCCTATAACCGTAATCTCTTCATTAAGCAGTTCCGATAAAGCTTTATTTACTACTCCTTCTATGGTTGTCTTTCCCGGCTGGACCTGCCATCCGCTGTAGTTAGTTCCGTCGTATGCAATTACAAGTTTAATTCTTTTCATATAAAACACCACTATTCAATTTACGTAAAATAAAGATTTGCCGCCTGTCACAATCTTATAAAAATGAGGGCAGGCGGTTTTCTATTACGCTGATTGCAATAACAATTGTCATATAGATAAGTAAAATTAAATATGCAAAATAATCTATACGGTGATAACGCAAGGGCTTCATCTTGGTTCTTCCGTCACCGCCATGATAACATCTGGCCTCCATAGCCATGGCAAGGTCATTAGCTCTTCTGAAGGCCGAAACAAACAGGGGAACCAATAACGGAACAAGGCTTTTTGCCCTTTTAATAACTCCGCCGGTTTCAAAATCGGCTCCTCTTGCCATCTGGGCTTTCATGATTTTATCCGTTTCTTCCATTAATATAGGTATAAATCGAAGGGCTATAGACATCATCATCGCAATCTCATGTACGGGTACTTTTATGCGGCGAAGGGGAGACAGCAATTTCTCAAGGCCGTCGGTAAGCTGATTCGGCGTTGTGGTAAAGGTCATCAGTGACGATCCCAGTATCAGATAAGTAAGCCTGATTCCCATAAATATGGCCGAATAAAGGCCCTGCCTGGTTATTTTCAAAAAACCTAACCTGACAAGTACATCCCCCTGGGTTAAAAACAAATTAAAAAACATTGTAAACAATAATATAACAATTATTGCTTTTAAGCCTCGCATTATATATTTTAAGGGTACCTTGGACATTTTTATAACAGATACCAGAAAAACTGTAACAGCAATATACCCGTAAAAAGTGTCAAATAAAAATATAGAAATAATAAATAATAAGGTACCACTTAGTTTCAATCTCGGATCAAGCCGATGCAAAACAGAATCTGCCGGGTAGTATTGTCCAATTGTAATATCTCGTATCATATCCTTCTCACTTTCTTAGGGTACTGACCTGATGTAAAAATGTAATATTATAATGTATAATAAGCCGATTTACTATCTGTTATTATAAAAATAACTATACCAATCAGGCAATAATCCCTGGCCTGTACCCAATGTATAATTTAGATGAAGAGAAAAAACTAAGCAAATCATTCTAACAAAACTTTCGCTCATCAACTAAAGCATCTTTTTTAAATCCTTAATTAAATGCATATATGCACTATTTATATCAAGATATCTCTTATATATATTACAATATTATCTCTTAGCCCAACATTATTTTTATATTTTCTGTATTTTATCTTTAAATACTTTTAATATCTCATTCTTTGCTTCATCCACCGTCGTGACATCCGTACTTACTGGTATTCCCTTTTCTTTAAGGGCATTCACGACATAGGTAACCTGAGGTGCAGCCAAATGCATCTTTTCCAGCTCCTTATACCGGGAAAATATCTTCACTTTTTCCTCATCCATAACCAGATTGCCGTTATTCATAACCAATATGCGGTCTACGTATTTAGCCACATCCTCCATGCTATGGGTAACCAGTATTACGGTTATATTTTTCTCCTTATGAAGCTTTGCAATCTGATCAAGTATTTCATCTCTGCCTCTGGGATCAAGGCCTGCCGTAGGTTCATCCAGAATCAATACTTCTGGCTGCATAGCCAATATACCTGCTATAGCCACCCTTCTTTTTTGACCGCCGGAAAGCTCAAAGGGTGACGCATCTATAAGATCATCACCTATTCCGACCATTTTTAAGGCTTCATAGGTGCGAAGATCCACTTCCAGTTTATCAAGGCCTAAGTTCTTGGGACCGAAACTTACGTCTTTATATACGGTGGTTTCAAAAAGCTGGTGTTCAGGATACTGAAAAACCAGTCCCACTTTACTTCTTAAGGTACGCATATCAAAATTTTTGTCGTATATATCTTCACCGTTAAAATAAATTTTCCCGCTGGTAGCCTTAATAAGACCGTTCATATGTTGTATAAGGGTTGACTTTCCGGAGCCGGTATGACCTATAAGGCCGATAAATTCACCTTTATTTATCTTAAGATTTATGCCTTTTAAAGCATGCTTTTCAAAACTCGTTCCACTGCTGTATACATAATGAACATTATCAAATATTATCTGCAAAATAATCACCTGCTATCTTATTAATCACATGAAAACTCTGGTGCTTTTATTACGGGTACAGCCTCAACAGGGCATCTACCAGTTCCTGTATTGATAAAACTCCGTCAGGAATATCAAGGCCTTCTTTTTTCAATTCATAAGCCAATTCTGTTACTTGTGGAACGTCAAGGCGGTATTTTTTCAGTTCGTCAACCCGTGAAAATATTTCTCTCGGAGTTCCCTGCATTACAATTTTACCCCGATCCATTACAAAAACCTTATCCGCATATATTACCTCATCCATGTGGTGAGTAATCAATAGAACGGTGATTTTTTCCAACTTATTCAGACTACAAACTGTAGATATAACTTCCTTACGGCCTTCCGGGTCCAACATGGCTGTAGGTTCGTCAAGCACTATGCACTGGGGTTTCATAGCCATAATACCTGCAATAGCTACTCTTTGCTTCTGACCTCCCGATAATTTATTCGGAGATTGCTTTCTGTATTCAAACATTCCTACAGCCTTAAGGCTTTCTTCTACCCTTTTTAATATTTCTTCCGTAGGAATACCCAGATTTTCCGGCCCAAAACCCACATCTTCTTCTACAACTGTAGCAATTATCTGATTATCGGGATTCTGAAATACCATACCGGCAGATCTGCGAATCTCCAATAAATTTTTCTCCTCCGCTGTATTTAAGCCGTTTACCCATACGGCCCCTTCCGTAGGATACAGTAAGGCATTAATATGCTTTGCAAGAGTGGATTTTCCGGAGCCGTTTGCTCCTAAAATAGCAATAAAATCCCCTTTTTTAACATCCAAATTTACTCCGTCTATGGCTCTGTTAATAGATTCAACATTTCCGCCTTCGTCTCTTCTTATATATTCAAAAGTCAGGTCACGAGTTTTAATCATATCCATACTGTATCCCCATTTCTGTTAAATTCGGTGCCGATTTAATTATCCCGCTCTCTTTTCTTTATATCTTACAATCAACTTCTAAGAAGTATATACTATGCGTATATCTTACGTCAAGAGCATATACTGAAAAAGAGGACGTTCACCAACAAGCTGTACGTCCCCTAGATCATTATGCTTAATTATTTTAAATACTATAAATAATTATACTAACTCAATCAATACTTCCATTGCGGCATCGCCTTTACGAGGGCCTATTTTAACTATTCTTGTGTATCCGCCGTTTCTGTTCGCATACTTAGGTGCTATCTCATCGAAAAGCTTTTCAGACAAATCGATAACCTTAGTATTTCTCTTTCTTCCTGCTTTTTCTTCAGGTACTACGGTTACAGGATAAAGATACTTCAACATCTGTCTTCTTGCATGAAGACGGGAAGGATTATCCTTTTTAATTGTCTTTTCTACCTCGTCAAATACTGTAACCTTTTTACCGTTTACTACTTCCTTAACTCTTTTGCCGTCTTTATCTTTACGTGCAACCTTAGCCTTAACCGTAACTGTTTCATAATTGTCTCTTTCCTTAACGGCAAGGGCAATTAAATGTTCGGCTATTTTGCGAACTTCTTTGGCCTTGGCTTCGGTTGTAACGATTTTACCATGATATATTAAATTGGTAACCTGGTTTCTAAGTAAAGCTTTTCTTTGGCTTGTTGTTCTGCCAAGCTTTCTGTAACCGGCCATGTGTTTCCCTCCTTTGAATTACTTATGCAACTATTCATTTAAGCCGAACTAGTCATCACTCTGTTTTAAGGATAAACCGAGTTCATGCAGTTTCGACAATACCTCTTCCAAAGACTTACGCCCAAGGTTTCTCACTTTCATCATATCCTCGGCGGTCCTGTTCGTAAGTTCTTCTACAGTATTTATTCCAGCCCTCTTCAAGCAGTTATATGAGCGAACCGATAATTCAAGTTCATCAATACTCATCTCTAGTACTTTTTCTTTTTCGTTATCTTCTTTTTCAACCATTATCTCGGCAGTCTTGGCGTGCTCTGACAAATCAATGAAGGAATCAAGATGAACACTTAATACCTTGGCAGCCAAACTAAGGGCTTCGTCAGGAGCCAGTGTGCCGTTTGTATATACATCTATGGTCAGCTTGTCATAGTCGGTAATCTGTCCTACACGAGTATTCTCTACCGATATATTTACACGTTCTACGGGTGTGTATATAGAATCAATCGGTATAACTCCGATAGGCAAATCATCCTTCTTGTTCTTTTCAGCGCTGACATAGCCTCTTCCGTTTGTTATCGTAAGCTCCATGTATAATCTGCTGTCCGGTCCGCCGCATAAAGTAGCAATTACATGGTCCGGATTAAGAATTTCAATATCCGGGTCAGCCTGAATATCCCCGGCTGTAACTACTACTTCGCCTTCAGCGTCAATGTAAGCTATTTTAGGCTCATTGTTGTCGCTGTGATTTTTAATTGCCAGATCTTTTAAATTCATGATTATTTCAGTAACATCTTCCTTAACTCCGGGAATTGTACTGAATTCATGAACAACTCCGTCAATTTTAATTTGGCTTACAGCAGTTCCGGGTAATGAAGAGAGCATAATTCTTCTAAGGGAATTGCCCAAAGTTGTGCCGTACCCTCTCTCTAACGGTTCTACTACAAAACGTCCAAATCTCTTATCTTCGGAAATTTCTACAATCTCAATTCTGGGTTTTTCAAAATCAAACACAACAGGACCCTCCTTCTGGGTTATTTGAGTTGATTATTTTTCCAAATAATAAATATAACCAATTTATTATTTGGAATACAACTCTACTATCAACATTTCATTAACCGGGACATCGATTTGATCTCTTGTAGGAATTTCCTTAACCGTTCCGGTCAAATTCTCCTGGTCTGCCTCCAGCCAAGCAGGAACAGTTCTTCCGGCGGTCACTTCTAAGATATCTTTATATCTCTGAGAACGTTTAGCCTTTTCTTTGATTTCAATAACATCTCCGGCCTTAACGGTATAGGACGGAATATTTACGCATTTGCCGTTAACCAGTACATGCTTGTGGCTTACAATTTGTCTTGCCTCATCTCTGGTTCTGGCAAATCCTAAACGGAAAAGTACATTATCTAATCTAAGTTCCAGTAAAATCAAAAGGTTCTCGCCTGCAGTGCCGCCCTTCATTTTCTGAGCTTTTTCAAATGTATTTCTAAACTGTCTTTCAAGTACGCCATATATAAATTTAGCTTTTTGCTTCTCTCTTAATTGCAGTCCATATTCACTGGTCTTTTTTCCTGCTCTGGAGAAAGATCTGTTTGATTTTTTATCTAAACCCAGATAAGCCGGCTCCAAACCAAGGGCTCTGCATCTTTTTAAAACTGGACCCATATATCTAGCCATTTTCTTCTACCTCCTATCAGACTCTTCTGCGTTTTGGTGGACGACATCCGTTATGTGGAACCGGTGTTACGTCTTTAATACTTGTTACTTCTATTCCGCATGCCTGAATAGCACGGATTGCAGCTTCTCTGCCTGAACCGGGGCCTTTAACCATAACTTCTACTGATTTTAAACCATGTACTAACGCTGCCTTTGCGGCTGCCTCTGCTGCCATCTGAGCGGCATAAGGAGTCGACTTTCTTGAGCCTCTGAAGCCTAATCCACCGGCACTTGCCCAAGAAATAGTATTACCTTCCATATCGGTCAGCGTAACAATTGTATTATTAAAAGATGACTGAATGTGTGCCTGTCCACGTTCTATGTTCTTTTTGACACGCTTCTTAGTCCCTTTTTTTGCTGGTGCTACTTTCTTAGCCATTAAACAAAACCTCCTATTGGATCTTCAAAATACGGAAGTAAAAATTTCTTCCTATTATAATGGGTTGCACTTCAATAATTATTTCTTCTTATTAGCAACTGTTCTTCTAGGACCCTTCCTGGTTCTGGCATTGGTTTTAGTTCTCTGACCACGTACAGGCAGTCCTTTTCTATGACGAATTCCTCTGTAGCATCCGATTTCCATTAATCTCTTAATATTAAGAGCAACTTCTCTTCTTAAATCACCCTCAACAACCTGGGTCTCATCTATAACGTCACGAATTCTGGCTACTTCATCGTCGGTAAGGTCTCTGACACGGGTATTCGGATCTACGTTTGCCTGGGCAAGAATTCTCTTAGCGCTGGCTCTGCCGATGCCATATATATAGGTAAGTCCTACTTCAATTCTCTTATCTCTCGGTAAATCTACACCACTGATACGAGCCATGTGTTTGGTACACCTCCAAAATTAATTTAACAGATAAATGTATTCTATGTTTTCTATTTTTACCGTAATAAACCCACTGTCTATTACGTCAGCCGCTTTAAACTGTAACAGACACAAAAAGTCTATGTCTGCTAAGACTCCATGCAAAAATGATGACGGTACACGGGTCTTAAGGCGCAAATTGCACCCACAATATCACAATAACTGCCTTAAAGGCAGGTAATTGTAACACAAAAAGCAAGAACTATATATTTAAACAATAGTGGTTCAAACCAAACTACTGTAATTAGCCTTGTCTTTGTTTGTGTTTGGGATTCTCGCAGATAACTCTGATAGCTCCCTTTCTTTTGATAATTTTACATTTTTCGCAAATTGGTTTTACTGATGATCTTACCTTCACAGTAATTCACCCCTTTCAAAAAAGTCCGCTTATTATTATATCACCGCAGAAATATAATAGCAAGCAATATTTTTCTATATATCCACAATTTATTCTACTTGTAACACTATAAAATCTAAATCCTATTTGTCACGCCATACAATTCTTCCTTTTGTCAAATCGTACGGTGATAACTCCAGGGTGACCCTATCACCGGGTACTATTTTGATAAAATTCATGCGAAGCTTTCCGCTTATATGAGCAAGAACTCTGTGCCCATTTTCCAATTCAACCTGAAACATAGCATTAGGAAGCTTCTCAACAACAGTACCTTCGATTTCAACTACATCGGACTTCGACATTACTCAACCTCCTTTTTGGACAATTTAATCTGCAACAGTTTCAGTGCTCTTTTAATTTCTTCATTTCTAACCGATTTATTCCGAATTGCTTCGGCAAGATTTTGGTCGTAATATTTTAACTTTACAATATGCTTGATATTTTTCTTTTTTGGGTAGTCCAAAGTTCTAATATTACCATCCACTAAATATACATATTCATTATGAGTATTAATTATTACATAGCATTTTCCGGCATCCCTGCCGGCTTTTGATATAACAAAACGTCCGATTAAATCCTGCATTTATATACTCCGTACTCTTTTATTATAATAAGAATATTATAATAATGTTAATATTTTGGGTTCACCATCTGTAATCAGTACGGTGTTTTCATAATGAGCCGATAAAGAACCGTCCCGGGTAAGAACTGTCCAATTATTATCCGCCCAATAAACATGGTATCGGCCGGCATTTACCATAGGTTCAATTGCCAAAGTCATTCCGGGTGCCAGTTTCGGCCCCCTGCTTCTTTGTTTGAAATTTGGTACCTGCGGTTCTTCATGAAGATTTCTTCCAATTCCATGTCCCACCAAATCTCTTACAACGGAAAATCCGAAGGATTCTACATAAGCCTGAATAGCCTCAGATATTTCATGTAAATGTTTCCCGGCTTTGGCATGTTTAATACCTTCAAAAAAGCTCTGCTCGGTTACTTCAATCAATTTTTTTGCTTCTTCGGATATTTCGCCGACCGGAACCGTTCTGGCCGCATCAGAGTGATATCCTTCATATATGACCCCGCAGTCCAGGCTGACAATATCGCCTTCCTTAAGGATATGCTCCTTATCCGGAATCCCGTGTACAACCTCATTATTTACAGAAACACAAAGCGAAGCAGGAAATCCGTTATAATTCAGGAATGACGGCCTGCAGCCATACCCCTTTATCAACTCATAACATTTCTTATCAATCTCAAGAGTAGAAATGCCCGGTTTTATATAGTTTTCCAGCTCTTTAAGTACTAATGCCAAAATCCTTCCGGATTCCTGCATTAATTCTATTTCTTTTTCTGTTTTTATGCTTATAGGCATTAAACTCTTCCTTTCAGATCCGCTTTGCGATTAAGCTGACGGATTAAGCAGTTAATATCTCAACAATTTCATTATATATCTCTTCAATATCTTTTGTTCCGTCTACGCTGTATAATATGCCCTTTTGCTTATAGTAATCAATAAGGGGCTGGGTTTGCTCATGATAAACCGTCAAACGTTTTTTTACCGTTTCAGGATTATCGTCATCTCTCAGTATCAGTTCACTGCCGCAGGAATCACAGATTCCTTCGGTTTTCGGACGCAGGGTTTCTGTATGATAAGTTTTGCCGCAATTGGGGCAAACCCTTCTACCTGCCATTCTGCGAATTATTACTTCATCCGGAACGTCCACATCAATCGCATATTGCATTCTGTCGTTTTTCATCTTGAGAGCCTCGTCCAATGCTTTTGCCTGCGGAATAGTTCTCGGAAAACCGTCAAACACATATCCGTCTTTGCAGTCAGGCTCATTTATGCGCTCCATAACCAATTCCAGAACCAAGTCATCCGGTACCAACAGCCCTTTATCAATATACTTCTGGGCTTTTTTCCCCAGTGTAGTCTGGTTTTTTATATTTTCACGAAATATATCCCCTGTTGAAATATGAGGAATATTAAATTTTGCGGCAATTTTTTTTGCCTGTGTACCTTTGCCGGCCCCCGGCGCTCCCAACATGATTATCTTCATGCCTATTCCCCCTGTTGCAGTACTGGTTATACCGCAGTGAGACAATCTGCCTTATAGCCTGATTGTCCCACAACGGATATTTTCTATTAGTCACTTAAAAAGCCTTTATAATGACGTACCAGCATCTGTGACTCTACTTCTTTAATTGTTTCTATAATAACACCGACAATAATTATTATCGATGTACCACCGAAACTTACATGTGCTCCGAAAGCTCCGGAGAAGAATATCGGTATTACAGAAACAATTATGAGTCCAACAGCACCAATAAATATTACTCTGTTAAGTACTTTGTTCAAATAATCCGATGTCGGTTTCCCTGGACGGATACCGGGTATAAAACCACCCTGCTTTTTCATATTATTGGCTATTTCTATCGGATTAAACGTTATTGATGTATAGAAATAGGCAAAGAAGATAATGAAACCTATATATATAAGTAATCCGATGGAATACTTAAATTCACCGAAATCAAAATTTTTAAAATTAATATTCAGCCAGCTGCTTTGATCCAGTACTTTCAGTATCTTAGGTATAACATATGCTCTGGCCGGATATACGCCAAAGAATGATGCTATTACTCCGGGGAACGACATTAAAGAACTGGTGAATATAACCGGTATTACACCTGCAGTGTTAACCTTCAAAGGAATATGGGAGGTTTGTCCACCTACCATTTTTCTTCCCTGAACTTTTTTTGCATACTGTACGGGGATTTTCCTTTCGGCATCCTGCAGTATTATTACGAATACTATGGTGAAAATAATAACTGCCAAGGTTACTACTACCGCAATAATAGCTTTCCATACAGGCTGCCCATATACAAACTGATAATACAGATTTATAAAATCTGCCGGCATCGTTGATACTATATTAAACAAAAGGATTATAGAAATACCGTTACCAATACCTCTGTCGGTAATCCTTTCTCCCAGCCACATAAGGAAAGCAGATCCGGCTGTAAATGAAGCTACCACAAGTACCACGTTTGTAAATGTAAGTCCGCCTTCAAGTATACCTGAACTTGAACCAAAGCCTATAGCCATAGCTGCCGATTCTATAACAGCCAAACCAATGGCCATATAACGGGTAATCTGCTCCATTTTCTGTCTGCCGTCTTCTCCCTCTTTTTGCATCTCTTCAAGCTTGGGAATTGCTATGGTCAACAGCTGCAATATAATGGATGCGGAGATATACGGCGAAATACTAAGGGCAAATATTGACATCCTGGAAAAAGAACCACCGGTAAGATGGCCAAGGAATCCAAGATTAATATTTGAAAATACCTGTTCAACCGCTTCTCTGCTAATTGCGGGAGCGGGAAGCAAAGTTCCCAGTCTCACAATTACAAGAGCCACTAAGGTGTAGAGTAATTTGGTTCTGATCTCTTTTATTTTTAATGCGTTCCGGAATGTTTTAAACATATTAAATCACCTCAGCAATTCCACCAAGAGCCTGAATTTTCTCTGCTGCGCTGGCACTAAATGCATTAACCTTAACATTCAGTTTCTTAGTGAGTTCTCCGTTACCAAGAATCTTAACCCCGTCCTTAGGATTTTTAATGATTCCTGCTTCAATCAATGACTCTACCGTTACTGTTGCACCGTCATCAAATCTGTTTAATACATCTATATTAATTGCAACTATCTCTTTGGAATTACGGTTAGTGAAACCACGCTTCGGTATTCTTCTGTATAAAGGCATCTGACCGCCTTCAAATCCTATTCTCGGAGCCCCGGAACGTGCCTTTTGTCCCTTATGGCCCCTGCCTGCAGTTTTACCGTTGCCTGAACCATGTCCACGACCTTTTCTAAAGCGATTCTGCTTGGAACCTTCTGCCGGTCTTAACTCTGATAGATTCATTTACGTGCACCTCCTTCTTTTTGGCAATTATATTTCTTCAACCTTTACCATGTGTTTTATCTGTTCAATCATTCCCCTGACTGCAGCATTATCAGGCTTTTCTACGGTTTTATTTAACTTTGTCAAACCGAGAGCCTTAACTGTTGCTCTGTGCTTAGGAATGGCACCGATTGTTGACTTTACCAGTGTTATTTTTAATTTGTCTGCCATTTTGACACCTCCATATCAATTACTTAGGTAGAGCTTAGCCTAAAAGCTTCTCTACCGGTATTCCACGAAGCCTTGCAACTTCCTCAGGGGTCTTTAAGCGGCTTAATCCGTCAAGCGTAGCCAAAACAACGTTTTGCTTGTTGTTGGAACCGAGAGATTTGGTACGAATATTCTTATATCCAGCAAGCTCAAGTACGCTACGTGCCGGTCCTCCTGCGATTACACCGGTACCTTCGGGAGAACGCTTAAGAAGCACTGTAGAAGCACCGAACTTTCCGGTAAAATCATGAGGTATGCTACCGTTTTCGTCAATCGGTACTGTTATCATATTTTTAATGGCACTTTCCTTACCCTTGCGAATAGCTTCGGGAATTTCAGCGGCCTTTCCTAATCCGGCACCTACGTGTCCGTTTCTGTCTCCAACTACAACAAGCGCGGTAAAACGCATATTACGTCCGCCTTTTACAACCTTGGTAACACGCTTGATTGATACTACTTTATCATCTAATTCCAATTGACTTGTATCAATATGTGAACGTTTCATCTATTTTCCTCCTTACCTAGAATTCCAGACCAGCTTCTCTTGCCGCATCTGCCAATGCTTTGATCTTACCGTGATATATAAAACCGCCTCTGTCATAAACAACAGCCTTGATTCCTTTTTCCAATGCTCTCTTGGCAATAACGGTGCCTAAGTATGCTGCTGCCGCAACATCGTTGGTCTTCTGAAGCTTAGCCTTCACATCCTTTTCTAGGGTAGAAGCTGCTACTAAAGTATGACCGGCCGTATCGTCAATAATCTGCGCATACATATGATTATTGCTTCTAAATACTGCCAAACGCGGTCTCTCAGGAGTACCTGTGAAACGGTTACGGATTTTTCTATGTTTCTTTCTTCTCATTTCAGATCTGTTTACTTTACTAACCATTTTATTTCACTCCTCCTTTACTTCTTACCGGCCTTACCAACTTTGCGTCTGATAACTTCGTCAGCATACTTAATACCCTTGCCCTTATAAGGTTCAGGGGGTCTCTTGGCTCTGATTTCAGCGGCATATTGGCCAACCTTTTCTTTATCTATACCTCTAACAATTATCTTGTTCTGTCCGTCTACAACCGATTCAATTCCGTCCGGATCTACCATAACTACCGGATGAGAATATCCCAATGTCAATGTTAATTCCTTACCGGATTTAGCTGCTCTGTATCCTACACCGTTGATTTCCAATACCTTTTCAAATCCTTCGGTAACACCCTTAACCATATTTGCAATCAGGGTTCTGGTAAGACCATGAAGAGCTTTCATCTTCTTTAAATCATTGGGTCTTGATACAGTAACTACCGAACCGTCAACCTTTATAGTCATCTCCGCAGGCAACACTCTTTCCAGTGTTCCTTTGGGTCCTTTAACGGTCACTTTATTATTTTCTGCTACATCTACGGTTACTCCCGCAGGTATAGCGATAGGCATTCTTCCTATACGTGACATGCCCGCACCTCCTATGATTTTGAATGAAAATGTTTATATAAAACCTAGCTATACGAAATACTTCGATATAATACTAAGTCTGTTACACTTAAATACTTACTTTATATCATATATTAAGGCAGGCGAAATAACCGCCGCCATATTTAATCCGATATGCTGTTTAAATATTATCATTAGTAAGTACGAAACGGCATTTATCATTACCATATAAATGCCAGAACTTCTCCACCTACATTAAGTTCTCTTGCTTCCCTGTCGGTAAGCACGCCCTTGTTAGTTGAAATAATAGCTATTCCTAACCCGCCAAGAACCTTCGGCAATTTATCCTTGCTGGCATAAACACGAAGACCAGGTTTAGAGATTCTCTTAAGGCCGGTAATTACTTTCTCATTCTTATCTTTACCATATTTCAAAGTAATATGGATTGTCTTATGATTTCCGACTTCTTCAACTTCGTAATTTTTGATGTATCCTTCTCTTAATAAAATATCTGCAATAGCAATTTTAATCTTAGAAGCAGGTACATCAACTGTATCATGTTTTGCAGTATTTGCATTACGGATTCTTGTAAGCATATCTGCAATAGGATCGCTCATTGTCATATTTCGTTTGCCTCCTTTCTTGATCTCTTACCAGCTTGCCTTTTTAACACCTGGTATCTGTCCTTTGTAAGCTAATTCACGAAAGCATATTCTGCAGATTCCAAATTTCCTTAAATATGCATGGGGACGGCCACAAATTCTGCAGCGGTTATATTCTCTTGTGGAGAATTTCTGTTTTCGCTGCTGCTTAACTATCATTGACTTTTTCGCCATGGAAATTCCTCCTTACTTTCTAAATGGCATTCCAAACCCGGATAAAAGTTCACGAGCTTCTTCATCGGTTTTTGCCGTAGTAACAAAAATGATATCCATACCTCTTACCTTGTCAACCTTATCATAATCAATTTCAGGGAAAATTAACTGCTCTTTGATACCAAGGGCATAATTGCCTCTGCCGTCAAATGAATCCGGGCTGACACCTCTAAAGTCACGTACTCTGGGAAGAGCCAGATTGATCAGACGATCGGCAAAATCATACATTCTCTCACCGCGAAGAGTTACCTTACAGCCGATTGACATTCCTTGCCTAATTTTGAAGTTAGCTATAGATTTCTTTGCCTTGGTTATAACCGGCTTCTGTCCGGTGATGGTTTCCAAATCCTTTGCTGCAGACTCTAATACTTTAGGGTTATCTCTTGCTTCCCCAAGGCCCATATTGATAACGATCTTGTCAAGCTTCGGCACTTCCATATCATTCTTATATCCGAATTTCTTTTTCATGGCGGGAACAATTTCATTAAAATAATACTCTTTTAATCTAGCCACCTTTTCCAACCTCCTCTCTCAATCAGTCAATAACTTCGCCAGTCGTTTTTGCAACACGAACTTTTTTCAGGTTTCCGTTTTTATCTTCTATAAACTTAAAACCGATTCTGGTTACCTTGCCCTTATGAACATACATTACGTTTGATATGTCAATGGGTGCTTCCTGACGAACGATGCCACCCTTAGGATTTGCCTGATTGGGCTTGGTGTGCTTGGATATCATATTAACGCCTTCAACTATAACTCTTCCATCTTTTACTGCAAGCACCTTGCCCTCTTTACCTTTATCTTTACCGGCAATAACTCTTACGTTATCACCCTTCTTTATTTTCCTAGTTGCCACGGTCGACACCTCCTTATAATACTTCTGGTGCTAAAGAAACGATTTTCATAAAATGTTTCTCTCTTAATTCTCTTGCCACCGGTCCGAAGATACGAGTACCTCTGGGATTCAAATCATCTCTTATAATAACGGCAGCGTTTTCATCAAATTTTATATAAGAACCGTCTTTACGGCGTGTACCTTTAACGGTACGTACCACGACAGCTTTAACTACATCGCCCTTCTTAACAACACCGCCTGGCGTTGCATCTTTAACCGAAGCAACAATGATATCGCCTATATTGGCGTATCTTCTGAACGATCCACCTAATACTCTGATACATAGCAACTCTTTTGCACCGGTATTATCGGCGACTTTAAGCCTTGATTCAACCTGTATCATGATAATACTCCTTTCAGTTGTTATAAAACCAACTTTTCATAATATGAGTTTTATTACGGACTATTTTGCCCTTTCGATTATTTCGACAACTCTCCATCTCTTTTCCTTGGATAAAGGTCTTGTCTCCATAACTTTTACACGATCACCGATTTTGCACTCGTTGTTTTCATCATGTGCTTTTAATTTGCTGGTTCTTTTAACTATTTTACCGTACAACGGATGTTTAACATTGTCAACCAATTCAACAACGACAGTTTTATCCATCTTGTCGCTGACAACTCTGCCAATCCGTACTTTTCTCAAATTTCTTTCCATACACTACTCCTTTCCAGGACTATTAGCTGTTATCTTGTTTCAGCTAAGGAATCCTAAATTATTTGGACGCCCTCTTCATTTCAGTTATAACAGTCTGTATTCTTGCAATATTTCTTCTAACTTCCCTGATTCTGCTGGTGTTTTCCAATTGATTGGTAGCATTCTGGAATCTCAGATTGAACAGTTCCTTCTTTGCAGCCACCAATTCCTCATTTAAATCCTCAAGTGATTTTGCCCTTAAACTCTCTAAATATTTATTTGCTTTCACTGTTTTCACCGCCTTCTAAGTCTGCACGCGATACTATTTTACATTTTACCGGCAATTTGTGCATAGCAAGACGTAACGCCTCTCTTGCAGTTTCCTCAGGGATGCCGGCAATTTCAAACATAACGCGTCCCGGTTTAACAACCGCTACCCAATATTCTACGCTACCTTTACCTGAACCCATACGTGTTTCGGCAGGTTTTGCTGTTACCGGTTTATCAGGGAATATCTTAATCCAAACTTTTCCGCCACGCTTTGTAAAACGAGTCATGGCAACACGGGCGGCCTCAATCTGGTTTGATTTAATCCAAGCGGGCTCTACAGCAACTAAGCCATAATCGCCGTAGGCAAGAGTATTGCCTCTGGTGGCTTTTCCGTGCATAGTACCGCGAAATTGCTTACGATGCTTAACTCTCTTAGGCATTAACATTATTTATCGCTCCCTTCCTTTTTTGCTCCTTTTTTACTAGGAAGCACTTCACCAAGATAGATCCATACCTTAACACCCAGCTTACCGTAAGTGGTATCTGCTTCTGCAAAACCATAGCCAATGTTGGCGCGCAGTGTTTGAAGAGGTATGGTCCCTTCACTATAGTGTTCGGTACGAGCAATTTCGGCACCGCCAAGACGTCCGCTGACTGCTGCTTTAATACCTTTTGCTCCGGCCTTCATAGCTCTTGCCATTGTGGACTTCATAGCTCTTCTGAAAGAAATACGGTTCTCAAGCTGTGCTGCAATGCTCTCTGCCACAAGCTGAGCATCCAGATCAGGCTTCTTGATTTCCTTTATTTCCAGATTTACTTTTTTATCGGTAAACTTCTGAATTTCTTCTCTTAATTTCTCTATCTCACTGCCGCCTCTACCGATTACAACACCGGGTTTAGCAGTATGAATTATAATTTTCAGACGATCAGACGCTCTTTCAATTTCTATTCTGGATACGCCTGCACTGTATAAAGTCTTCTTAAGATATGTTCTGATCTTATGATCTTCTATAAGATTATCAGCAAAATCACGTTCAGCATACCATCTAGAGTCCCAATCATTTATGATACCGACTCTTAAGCCGTGGGGATTAACCTTTTGACCCATTATTGCCCTCCTTATCTCTCATTAAGCACTATTGTTATATGGCTCATTCTTTTTTCGATACGATAAGCCATTCCTCGTGCTCTAGGTTGAATTCTCTTCATAATCGGACCTTGGTTAGCATAACATTCTTCTATATATAATTTATCTGGATCCATATTCTTATACTCAGCATTGGCAATTGCTGATTTTAACAGCTTCTCAATTATTGAAGCAGCATATCTAGGACTATATGCCAATATACCGAGTGCTGTTTTTACATCTTTTCCACGAATAGCGTCAAGCACGAAACAAGCTTTTTGAACAGACACTCTGGCATAGGATAACGTAGCTTTCGCTCTGTTGTCCTTAACTTCATTTCTTTCTCTTTTAATCTGGGATCTATGTCCTTTAGCCATGGATGAACCTCCTTCCATTCAACGCAAAATTATTTCCTACCTGTTTTCTTCTCGTCTTTTCCATGTCCTCTATAAGTTCTGGTTGCGACAAACTCACCCAGCTTATGTCCGACCATGTCTTCAGTTATATATACAGGTACATGTCTTCTGCCGTCATGTACAGCAATAGTATGCCCAACCATCTGCGGGAAAATGGTAGACCGGCGTGACCAAGTTTTGATTACTGTCTTTTCGCCCGATTTGTTGAGAGCATCTATCTTTTTCAGTAAATGGTCATCAGCAAATGGTCCCTTTTTCAGTGAACGAGCCATGTATTCTAACCTCCTTAGAATTAATAATCATTGAAACCGCTCAATGATCCGTTAAATCATCAATTTATTTGAAAGTAATCGGTTGTCTGCTTAATTATTTTACAGCGCTTCCGTTTCTTCTTCTTACTATAAGCTTATTGGACTTCTTGTTGCGTTTTCTGGTCTTAAGTCCCAGAGCAGGCTTACCCCAAGGTGTTGAGGGACCAGGACGACCGATACCAGCCTTACCTTCACCACCACCGTGAGGATGGTCGTTAGGGTTCATAGCTGAACCACGTACAGTAGGTCTGAAGCCCATATGGCGCTTACGTCCGGCCTTACCGATTGTAACAAGTTCGTGATCTATATTTCCTACCTGACCGATTGTAGCCCTGCAGTTTAACGGAACCATTCTCATTTCACCGCTAGGAAGACGAAGGGTTGCATATTTACCTTCTTTAGCCATCAGCTGTGCTGAGTTTCCTGCAGCTCTAACTAACTGTCCGCCTTTGCCGGGATACAACTCAATATTGTGAACTTCGGTACCTACCGGAATATTTGCAAGGGGCAGGCAGTTTCCTACTTTAATTTCAACGTTTTCACCGCTCATTACCGTCTGACCTACCTGAAGGCCGTAAGGAGCAATGATATATGCCTTTTCACCGTCTGCATAGTGAAGCAATGCTATATTTGCGGTTCTGTTAGGATCATATTCTATGCTTGCAACCTTTGCGGGAATATTGTCTTTCCTTCTCTTGAAATCAATTATTCTGTATTTTCTTCTAGCGCCACCGCCACGATGTCTTACGGTAATTTTACCCTGATTATTGCGGCCAGCCTTTTTCTTTAAAGAAATAACCAGAGACTTCTCCGGCTTTGTGGCTGTAATTTCCGCAAAATCGGAAGTGGTCATGTGTCTTCTAGAAGGTGTATATGGGGTATATGTTTTAATTCCCATAATTTGCACTCCTTTCAAATGATGTATCAGCCATACCGACCTATCAGCCTTATTGGTACTTCGTTTGCCGATTTATCGGTTTGCTGATGTATCTGACGCATATTTATCAACATTTTGACACTGCTGTTTTAATACAATTCTTTATATCCAATTTATAAGCCGGATCTTACAGTCCGGAGAAGATCTCTATATCGGCACTGTCCTCTGTTAACTGAACAATAGCCTTTTTGGTTTTAGGTGTCTTACCTACCTGATATCCGCGTCTGCGGGTCTTACCATCCATGTTAATGGTATTTACTTTGGCAACCTTTGTGCCGGGGAACATTTTCTCGACAGCTTCCTTGATTTGATTCTTGGTAGCGTCGGTATGAACGGAAAATGTGTACTTTTTGCTGCCCATAAGTTCCATGCTCTTTTCTGTAACTATAGGCTTAAGTATAACATCATAATATTTAAGATCTGCCATTATGCGTACACCTCCTCAATTTGTGCCACGGCATCCTTAGTGATTACCAAAGTATCATACTTAAGAATGTCATAAACGTTAATGGAATTTGATAAAATAGTTCTTACATTAGGAAGATTTCTAGCAGAAAGAGTTACATTTTCATCTTTCTTGTCAAGAACGATGAGAGCCTTCTTAACCTTAAGGTTATCAAGTACCTCTTTCATCTTCTTGGTTTTAATCTCTGTAAAACCGAATTTATCAATAACAACGAATTTATCTGCCTGTACTCTGGATGTTAAAGCAGATTTAATAGCCAATGCTTTTTCTTTCTTATTCATCTTGAATGAATAATCTCTGGGCTTCGGTGCAAATACTACGCCGCCGCCTTTCCATTGAGGAGCTCTGATTGAACCTTGTCTAGCATGTCCGGTTCCTTTCTGTCTCCAAGGTTTTTTGCCGCCACCGCTAACTTCGGCACGAGTTTTGGCACTTTGTGTCCCCTGACGTTTATTAGCCAATTGGCTTACAACAGCCATATGAACCAGATGTTCATTTATTTCCACTCCGAAGACTGCATCATTAAGTTCTATTGTATCTACCTGTTTGCCTTCGATATTATAAACTGCTACATTTGCCATGATTTACGTTCCTCCTTTCTTCAGCTCTAGTTAGCTTTTACCGATTCCTTCAGTATAACTAAGGCTTTCTTGGGTCCCGGAACCGCACCTTTTACAAGAATAAGATTCTTGTCTGCGTCAACCCTAACAACCTCAAGATTCTGAATAGTCACCTTAACGTTACCCATATGTCCGGGCATCTTCTTGCCTTTAAACACACGGCCCGGGCTGGTGTTGGCACCGTTGGAACCGGCATGTCTATGATATTTGGAACCGTGAGCCATAGGTCCTCTGTGTAATCCGTGTCTCTTGATACCGCCCTGGAATCCCTTACCTTTTGATTTAGCGGTAGCATCAACTCTGTCTCCAGCCGCAAAAATATCGGCCTTGATTTCCTGACCTACTTTATAATCGGCCACATTATCCACTCTAAATTCCTTTAAAAATCTTTTTACTTTTACTCCGGCTTTAGCGAAATGTCCTTTTAACGGTTTGTTAACCAGAGTCTCTCTGATATCTCCATATGCAACCTGAATTGCATTATAACCGTCATTTTCTACCGTTTTAACCTGAGTTACATATACGGGACCGGCCTGAAGTACGGTTACCGGAACTAATTCCCCGTTTTCGCCGAAAACCTGAGTCATTCCGATTTTTGTTGTTAAAATCGCCTTCTTCATTTCTTAACCTCCTGTTTAATCTACAGCGGATTGCGACATACATCGCAATCATACTAGATGGTCTATAATAAACTATAAACCCTAATATTTTTCGTTCTGGTTTAATAAAATAATCAATCCGAATTACTGTTATTTTGTCTTCATCTTAATGTCAATATAAACACCTGCAGGCATCTCCAGCCTTGACAATGCATCAACTGTCTTCTGAGTAGGCGCAATGATGTCAATCAGTCTCTTATGAGTTCTCTGCTCAAACTGCTCTCTGGAATCCTTATACTTGTGTACTGCCCTAAGAATTGTAATTACTTCTTTTTTTGTGGGCAAAGGAACAGGTCCGCTTACCTTTGATCCTGTCTTCTTCACAGTTTCAATGATTTTTCCGGCAGATTGATCGATAAGCTGATGATCGTATGCCTTCAGTGTGATTCTCATTACTTGATTTGCCATAAAAAAAGCCGCCTCCTTTTCGCACTTTAATTCAGTACGACAAGTGGTGACTGTACACTCATCCGTGTGTATCTTCATTTACCATACGTATAATCCGGCTTGCTAAGATTATACAATTATTGCTGTCAAAAACGCCTATAATCGTATGTTCCGGATGCTTATGCTAGTGAGTTATTCACACGTTTTATCTGCCATAGGCAGAACATTATTGTACAGTGACTTGTCGCCAGTTTTATAACTTGACCTTCGCTCCGCGTAAAAACCTACTGCAATCCAGTAGCAACCTTACGCCTCAACGCTATCAACGTCACAACACGAGATATTATACACTACACAAAGGCCAATTGCAAGCACTTTTTTTCTATAAACCAAAGATTTTTACAAAATTTTGACTCCCCTCATGGCTTTCTCCGGTACCTGTATTTTTTATAATATATATTGGCCCATTTTACCTTCTTATCCTATTATTACCTTTTTATAACTTAATTATTTAACAAGGTCTGCAATTACCGGAACAAAATAAAATTTTTATAATCAACTGTTAATCCCTAATCAGATTAATAATACGTAAGTTCAAACTCATTAACTCAGCATATTGTTTTACTGATACCTTATTCGTTTCTTTCCCATCTTCCCGCTGCGCCGCTCGGAAGTACCAGGCCTTTGCCGCTCACCGGCAGTCCTATTTCGTCTGCAGTTACTTTACCGGAAAATTTCTTCCCTATAGTTTCGGAAATCATATAAGCCAGCACACCTGCCTGAAGACCGGTTGTATATGAATTAATAAGGAAGAAAATCGGATCATCGCTTAAGACCTTAACACACAGCTCTATTAAAGGAAAGACATCATCCTCAATCTTCCATATTTCCCCCTTGGGCCCTCTTCCGTATGACGGAGGATCCATGATAATGCCATCGTATTTATTGCCCCTGCGGATTTCTCTTTCTACAAATTTTACGCAGTCATCTACAATATATCTGATAGGCGCATTTTCCAGACCGGAGCTTTTGGCATTTTCTTTAGCCCATGTGACCATCCCTTTTGATGCATCCACATGGGTAACCGCCGCCCCTGCCTTGGCTGCTGCCAGTGTGGCTCCTCCGGTATAGGCAAACAGATTCAAGATTTTGACCTGGCGGCCTTTTTCCTTTTTTATTTTTTCAGAAAACCAATCCCAGTTTACCGCCTGTTCAGGGAACAAGCCTGTATGCTTGAAGCTGAAAGGCTGCAGATTAAAGGTAAGCCCTTTGTAAGAAATGGTCCACTGTTTCGGGAGGTCAAAAATTTCCCATTCCCCTCCTCCTTTTGAGCTTCTGTGATAATGGGCATTTACCTTTTTCCACCCCACATGGTTTCTTGGGGTATCCCATATGACCTGAGGGTCGGGCCGTACCAGAATATACTTCCCCCAGCGTTCCAATTTTTCTCCCTTTGAAGTATCAAGCACCTCATAGTCTTTCCAATCCTTAGCAACCCACATAATACTCTCACTTTCCTGTCATTTTTGGTATTTGGTACACAATTTAAACAATTGCCTTTAACCGTTTCCGGTTGAAATTTAAAATAAATACATTATATTTAAGTTGAAAATAGTTTTTACCTAATAATAATGTTTAAATCATTAAGAGTTTTTCTTAATTTTCATATAAATTTTCATATTTCTAAAGATATTAAGGCTGATGTTATCAGACCGATATTCATATAAATTCTTAATTTAATATAATAACCAAAAATAATTATATCCTTTATAAAAAAAGAATTGTCAAGACTAAAAATAAATAATTGAAATTTTATGCGGCTTCTTAGTTTTATCACATAAATCAAAAAAAATAAAGGTGTAAATCCACATGATATAGTTTGGTTGATTTACACCTTTATTATCATATATAAGAGCCAGTTTTTCAATCTTTACATAAGATTAATCTGAAAACTGTGTTAGCATTATCAGTCATTCTTTACAACAGGGTCGTAACCTATTACGGTCCATATACCCGTATCATCCTGCCTTACAAGCCGTTTAAGATATACATACTCGGCAATGGATTTTTCATGGTTAATTTTTACCACCGCATTTACTCCGTCGTTTTTTATAAGCTCTATGTTTTCATAAGGGATTTCATACTCACCTTCGATACCTTCCGGTGAAATAAGAAGATTTACAAAAACTTGTGCGACAAAAACAGGATCCAGCCTCCATGGGGAATGTCCGGCATCCACACTCTTCTGCTCATTCTTTTCTGTCTCAATATCATACGGCACTTCAATCTGAGGTTTTAATTCTGTTTTATCCTTTTCCGGAAGATAAATTTCTCCTCCAAAAACAGCTTTCGCAAACTCACTTAATACATCCATATCTTTGCCGTAGACCGTATATTCCATATCTGCCTGCTGCCATCGTATAGACCTTAAACCCGGTATCCCCTGATAATTATTTAAAATTTCGGCAATATTATTGTTTACCAAACCGATCACCGCATCAGAAGCCGCTTTAAACTTGTCTTTGGCTTTTTCCTGAATAAAGGTTATTTCCTTTTCTTTATCGATATGGCTAAAAGTCAGTTTTATTGCACCGCTATTTGTCAAAACTGCAATCCTTGAAAGAACGTAATCCCCTATATTATTAGGAATTTCAGGCATAAAGCCTGCTATTTCTTTTGCCTCCTGCAAGGTGGCAACCAATTGCTCAGGATTTATTTCCACTACTTCAAAACCCTCAGGTTTATTATAAATTAACAGTTCAGCCGGTATTTCGTCTGTAAATTCCAGTTCCGTATAATATGTTTTAGTCAACAGGGCATTATAAATCGCCGTTTCTTTTTTTATCGGAAGATCGGTATTAGTATCAACCCAAATTTTATACGGCAGACCTCCGTCCGGAGTAATTTCATATATATCGGTTTCCCTGTTAAGTAAATTTTCCTGTCCGATTTTTTTAACAGATTGGGCTTTTGTGATATCGCTTATTTCCTCTCTCAGATCAAATGTAAAACGATAAGGGTCAGGTTCGGCTGCAAACATGTAAACCTTTTTTATATCAGGCCGTATTTGCCACCTGTTAAAACCGTTGTTTATTGTAATAACTCCTTCTGTTCCTTCATCCAACTGCTTTACAAAATATTTTCCTTCCGTATCCGCCCAAACTTCCTGTCTGGATACGTATACAATTTCACCTAAGCCGTTTATTTCCGCTGTCTCAATAATTCCGTGATATGCTTTTACTTTGTTATAGGCCTGTTCCATGGCTTTAACAATATTATCGGACCCTAGCCTTCCGTTAAGAAGATATACCGTAGCTAAAGCCATTATAACAAAAGCAACTGTTATAGCAGCCGTAATAAGCCTTTTTTTTACGTAGGATTCTAAGTCAGTCATCTTTTTCTGATTTCTAGAAGTATTTGAATTTGTATTTTCCTTTACGAAATTAGCCAAGTTCTTTTCATAACCTTCGTCTGGCATGACCGGATCACGAAGGGATTTAATCGTTCGGACAGTATACATAAGCTGTTCCATTTCTTTGTCATAACCGCCCGAAATATGCTCTTTCGGCATTTCTTCATTATTTAAGCAATCTATGTATTTAGACAATCTCTTTATTCTGTTCATCTTTTCCTCCCGCTTACATTTCACTCATTAATTTATACATGGCTTTAACTGCACGAAACTGCAAAACTTTAACCGCATTTTCTTTTTTATTCATTTTTTGGGCCGTTTCCTTTATGGAATAACCTTTTAAAATTCTGTATTCCAAAACCTTTCTCTGATCAATAGTAAGCTTGCTTAATGCCTCCTCGACCCGGTACCGTTCTACAACCAGATCGGCAAAATCATCATCGGCAGGCTCTTTACCTTTTACTTCTTCTATATCAATTGTCATTGCCCTTGCCTTTATCTTTCTAAAACGGTCCCGTATTATATTTAAAGCAATTGTCTTAAGGTAATTCTTATGATTCAAAACAGACACATTTGAGTTTAGATTTTGATATATTGTTTTTTCAAAAGCTTCCTGCGTAATGTCTTCGGCTTCTTCCCTGTTTTGCACTCTATAATAGATAAATCTGTATAATTCTTCCCAGTTTTCTTTGCAAAAACTTTCTATATAATCATTTTTTGATTTTTGATCCGGGGTTTGTGTCATCTTGCGCATCCATTCATTTTCCTCCCATAATTTATAATTTTTATATGATTTAGGTAACACTTCATAAAACACTTCCGAACTTATTTCAAATATAAGTATCCTAACATCTGCATTATCTTTATACCTTTCTAAATCATATTTCTATATATATAGACGAATTAAGCTCTGATAAAGTTACGCCCAAATTTATAATTTTAAATTAACTTATTTAAGACATACCCAAAATCAACCGCCTAAACTCTTTGACTAATCCTAGAATTCTTTTTGGTTTGCGGGCTATTATTGCTCTTCTTTATACCTTAATAGTTAAAGAACAAATAATTAGGCAATCTGAACATTCTTTAAGTTTTCCTTTAACTTCTTTTTATCATTCTAACCGGATTTTAACTTGACGATATCTTACATTCATAATAAACTTGAAATTGTAATAGGTTGTAAAAACAAGGATTCACCGATACATAAGGAGGGATAAACATGGGAATTCTTTCAAGATTTAAAGACATTATGCAGAGCAATATTAATGCACTTCTGGATAAAGCCGAGGACCCCGAAAAAATGATAGATCAGTGCTTAAGAAACTTAAATTCCGATTTGGGCAAGGTAAAATCCGAAACTGCCGCTATTATGGCCGAGGAACAAAGAGCTAAAAGACAATTGGACGAATGCAATGCCGAGATTGAAAGAATGCAGCAATTTGCAATTAAGGCATTGGAAGCCGGAAACGAAGACGATGCCAGAAAATTTTTGGAACATAAAGCATCCTTGGTTTCCAAACAAGCCGGCTTGGTGGAGGCCTATGAACTTGCCAAAAATAATGCGGATCATATGAGGCAGATGCATGATAAACTGGTATCCGACATAGCCGAACTGGAAGCAAGGAAAGACATGATTAAGGGTAAGCTTGCGGTGGCAAAAACCCAGGAGCGCATAAATAAGATGAGTTCGTCAGTAGCAAGCGCCAATAACTCCATATCAAGTTTTGAAAAATATGAGGAATTGGCAAACAAGGCTCTGGACAAAGCCAATGCCATGGCAGAACTTAACCGCTCCTCCAAAAATCAGACCATTGAAGATCTTACCAAAAAATACACCTCCGATATATCGGTGGATGACGAACTGGCAGCATTAAAAGCAAGTTTAAATAAATAATCCGGTTAAATGTCCGCCAATACGAAGTGCATATCTTCTTATTTGCGGACATTTTTTAAATCATGGGCAAGGAGAGAAGTGCTATGGTAACACATTATAAATGTCCCAATTGCGGGGCCGACATGGAATTTGATGCAAGCTCGGGAAAGCTTAAATGCCATAGTTGCCAAAGAGAAGAAAGTATAGAAAAGATGGCCGGTTTAAACAATATTCCCGACGGTGCCCAGGTTTCATACAATATAGAAGATGAAGACAAGAAAGCCGAGCAGACTTTTTTTGAAAAAGATTATGAAGATCCATTATTTGAAGATAATTCTACCCACCATCATGCTTTTTCGGAACACGAAATAACAGAATACCACTGTCAGAATTGCGGTGCTGTACTTATTACCGAACCGCAGACAACAGCTACCAGATGTAGTTTCTGCGGGGCAGGTATAGTAATAAGCGAGCGCTTGTCGGGGACTTTCGCACCGGACTATGTAATTCCTTTTTCCATCACAAAGGAACAAGCCCAGGAAGCATTTAAAAAATGGTGCAAAAAAGGCCTTCTTTTACCAAGTGATTTTAAGGTTGCAGATAGAATTAAGGATATAACCGGCATATATGTACCCTTTTGGTTATACGATTTGAACGGCAAAGGCGAAGCGGTTGCCACATGTACAAAAGTTCGTACTTATACCAGAGGCGACTGGATTTATACGGAAACAAGATACTATAATGTTTACCGCAAAGTAGACCTTGATTATTTAAAGGTTCCCTGCGATGCCTCAAAAAAAATGGATGATTCCATGATGGATAAATTGGAGCCCTATACTTACGGTAATTTAAAAGATTTTAAAATGCCATATCTGGCAGGCTTTGTCGCCGAAAAATACGATTATGACGATGAGCAATTACTGCCCAGGGTAAAAAACCGTGTTTATTCTTATGTAGAATCATACCTTAAATCTACCATTAGCGGATATACCACCGTACACTTTAACAAATTGGATATCCACATTAGGAAAAAGGATGCAAAATATACTTTACTGCCGGTATGGATGGTTTGCTATGATTATAAAAAAGCCGAGCATACTTTTGCCATGAACGGCCAGACCGGAAAAATAGTAGGAAAACCTCCTATCAGCAAAGGCAAGGTTGCAGCCTGGTTTTTCGGTGTATCCGGCAGCTGTTTCCTCCTTCTTCGTATATTGACCTTAATTATGGAGGGTGGGTGGTAATTATGACAATGAATAAATTACTTATAAAGTTAGCTAAAACATTCATCTTATATTTTGCTGCTCCACTTATCCTTCTGTCGGCTGTATATTGTATTGTTGCTGGCAGTTTTACCGGAACGGCTTACGCTTCAACTGATTATGTAACGGATTACGAAAATGGAAGACGCATTTTTGATGAAGCGGGATTGCTTACCGATACGGAAAGAGAATATCTGGAATCCTTAAGCAAAAAATACGGCGAGCAAGCCGGTATAGAAATAATTGTCCTAACCCATAACGATGCCCACGCCGTTTATCCGGAAAAATATATTGAAGATTTTGAGGACCTGCTTCCTGTTGATGACCGGGTATATTTTCTGTACGATTTATATCGTGGGGAAATATTCATGGAAGGATATGGGCTGGCCGAAACCTATATTCATTCCAAAAGAATAGACGAAATATTTGACAGTGTGGAGGACGATTTAAGAAACGGCAATTATCTTGAGGCCTTTAAAACATATATCATACAATCCGCAGCTTATTTGGAAGACGATACGGAACTTAACTATGATCATAATTATAAATATGATACTCCGCCCGCTGACTTTGATGCAGACAACAAGTATACCTATGATGATTATGATTATAACTATCATTATAAAAGTTATTATAAAGCCGAACAGAAAAAGAATAACATATTATTTAACGTCTGGTTTCAGCTTTTGATCTCCCTGTTTATAGGAGGAAGTGTTGTAGGTGTGTTAGCCTATAGTTCCGGAGGAGTAATGACCGCCGGCGCCAGGGACTATCTTGACAGAAGTAAATCCGGTCTCATAGGTTGTAAAGACCAATATACCCACTCAACCGTAAGCAAAGTAAGAAAACCCAGCTCCAATTCTTCATCTGGAGGCGGTGTCAAAAGCAGCGGCGGATTTAATTCGGGGGGTTTTAGAGGAGGAGTTTCTTCAGGTGGCCGCTCTCACAGTTCAGGAGGCAGGAAATTGTAATAATATAATTAAAATAGATCTGATTTAAAATAATTGTACCTGTTAACTAAGTTATCTAAGTAATGCTAAATACAGTTACGCACATATAAAGGGATTGATACGGCAAAATACCGGATTATATCAATTGAATAAAGCCACAAAAATTCCATATATAGGAAGGTTGCAAAGGAAGTAGCTACTGATTAAAATTAAATTCTTTAAACTATATCATTTAATCAATAGGAGGTTCAATATGGGACTGTTTTCAAAGCAATTCGCAAATGTTGTGGAATGGGAAGAATTTCGCGACGATATGATATTCTACAAATGGAACAATAAAGAGATAAAAAAGGGCAGCAGACTGATTATCCGTCCCGGCCAGGATGCCATATTCCTTTATAACGGCAAAATAGAAGGTATCTTTACCGACGAAGGTGATTACGATATCGAATCTCAAATTATACCCTTTTTATCCACCCTTAAAGGCTTCAAATTCGGCTTTAACAGCGGAATGAGAGCCGAAGTTCTTTTTGTCAATACCAAAGAATTTGTTACAAAATGGGGGACCCAAAATGCCATAAATATTCCCACTCCTTCACTGCCCGGCGGTATGCCAGTCCGCGCCAACGGAACGGTTACATTTAAGGTTTCCGACTATGTCAAACTTATAGATAAGATAGCCGGCGTAAGACAAAGCTATCTGGTGGAGGATGTAAGAATCCGTATCACGGCTGTACTGGATCAGTTGCTGATGAAATGGATCGTCAAAGAAGGTAAGGATATGTTTAACCTACAGGCAAATTCCTTTGAAATTGCCGAAGGAATAAGAGCAGACCTCGACATGCAGTTGTTTGACAGCGGCCTTTCAGTCACAGGATTTAATATTATGAGCTTTAACTATCCTGAAGAAATTCAGAAGATGATCAACAAAAATGCCTCCCACAGCATGGTCGGTGACCTCGGCCGTTATCAACAGATTGAAATGACGGAAGGTATTGCTTCCGGTAAAGTAAGAGGCGGCAGCACTGCGGCAGACATGGCAGGCATGATGATGGGGATGAACATAGCCAATCAGATGCTGAAAAATATGAACGAGCAGGCAAATTTAAATCCGGGTCAGCAAACCGGTACCGGGCAAAATCCATCCGGCCAGGCCACATCATCAAAGCCTAATTTCTGTCCAGACTGCGGCCATAAAACGGAAGGAGCAAACTTCTGTCCTAACTGCGGCAGAAAACTGATATAAAATAAATATTATGAATATAAAAGGCTTGAACAATAAACCGGTATTTATCTGTTCAAGTCTTTTTCTTGCTTAATCACTTACTAAATAAAAATTTTCAACTTAATAAAGAAAAACCTACATCCTAAAAGAATTATTACATTATTTGTCTACTATATTAAAAAGCAAAATAAGATGATATTTGCATTCATATTTTGTATGTGCTAAATTTTACATATCAGTTTCGAATAAGCAAAAAAACACCATATAGCCTGTCAGGTTATATGGTGTTTTTATAATAATTACTATTTATATCTATAATTTACTGTACTTTGAAAACTTCATCGTTTACTAGCCTGTTAAGCTTTTCTAGAGCATCCTCCCTGGTGTTTCCTTTGACTCCAAAATAGAACTTAATTTTCGGTTCAGTTCCCGAAGGTCTTACGGCACACCATGCATCATCGTTCATTTCATAATAAAGAACATCTGACTTTGGAAGATTGGTAGGAGTAACTTCTCCGGTTGCCAAATCTGTTATGGTATCATTTTTATAGTCTCTTATTTTTAAGATTTGGTATCCGCCTGCGGTTTTAGGAGGATTTTTACGGTATCCTTCCATAATTGCTTTGATCTTTTCCATACCCTCTATTCCTTTTAAGGTGTAGGAAACGGTTTTTTCTTCATAATATCCGTATTTTTTGAAAATACGATCCATTTGATCATAAAGGGATATTCCACGGTCTTTATAATATGCCGCCGCTTCACATAAAGTCATTACTGCAGAAACGGCATCTTTATCCCTGGCATGAGTTCCAACCAGGCAACCATAACTTTCCTCATATCCGAATACAAACTCATTGGATCCGGTTTCTTCAAACATTCTTATCTGTTCTCCTATATATTTAAAACCGGTTAAAACTTCAATAAGTTTAGCTTTGTATTCTTTGGCTATTTGATCCGTTATATTTCCGGAAACGATAGTTTTAATAAGGGCGCTGTTTTTAGGCAGTATTCCTTTTTCGGCTTTTTGCGAGAATACATATTCCGCAATCAAGGCACCTGTCATATTTCCGTTGAACAACACAAATTTCCCGTTATTGTCCCGTACCTGAATACCCAACCTGTCCGCATCCGGATCTGTTGCCAGAATCACATCGGCGTTGACTTTCTCGGCAAGTTCAAGTGCCAGCTTATATACCGCAGGATCTTCTGGATTAGGATAATCTACAGTTGAAAAATCGGGGTCCGGCAGTTCCTGCTCAGGAACAACATATACATTCTTAAATCCCAGTTCGCTAAGAATTCTTCTTACAGGTACATTACCGGAACCATGCAAAGGAGTATATACTATTTTTAATTCTTTTCCCTTTTCACTAACCGGATTGATAACAAGTTTCTTTAAACAGTCTATGTACCTGTCATCAATTTCCTTTCCGATTATAGTCAAAAGGCCCTCTTTTAAAGCATCCTCTTTGCTCATGGTCTTGGTTTCGGAAAAATCCTTTATTGCATTAACTTCCCCTATGATCTCCATATCCCTGGGAGATGTTACCTGGGCGCCGTCTTCCCAGTAAACCTTGTAACCGTTGTATTCCGGAGGGTTATGGCTTGCTGTTATAACTACGCCTGCAATACATCCAAGTTCTCTTACGGCAAATGAAAGTTGAGGAGTAGGTCTTAAAGATTCAAACAAATAAGCCTTAATCCTGTTGGCTGCAAGGCACAGGGCGGTTTCCAAAGCAAATTCCGGAGACATTCTTCTGGAATCATATGCTATTACTACACCTTTACTTTGTCCGTTCTGCTTGATAATGTAATTAGCAAGGCCCTGAGTGGCTTTTCTTACAGTATATATGTTTAGTCTGTTTGTTCCGGCACCTAGAATTCCTCTTAAGCCCCCGGTACCAAACTCCAAATCTTTAAAGAATCTCTCCTTAATTTCATTTTCATTGTCTTTTATGGCTTCCAGTTCTTTTTTTGTTTTTTCATCGAAATACGGATTCGAAAGCCATTCATTGAATCTTCTTAAATATTCCATGCTGATCCCCTCAAATCTTTTTTCGTAATATATTATGTTCAAAATCAAATAAGCTACCACTAATTTTTAAAAAGAGAGGCAATGAACTTCCCAGCCCATCACCCCTCTTCCCTTGCATATGCAAATTGATCCGCCAAACGGCTTTTAATGTTAATTTATCATATCATTAGATAAATATTTTGATTAAATTACAGACCGTCGCTGTAGTCATCTTCGTCAATACCCTTTAAATTAAACTCGGTTTCAGTCCAATCTCCGTCATTGTGAGTTTCCTCACCGTAAGAGATATGCGCATCGTCTACACCGGGTATGCTGTCTTCTCTTCCCAGTCTGTCATCATTACTTGCAAATTTGTCTTCGCTGAAGACCACATCGGGTATTCCGTCTTCTCCTTCAAACATTTCATCATTAACGCCAGATACCTTACTTCCCTCGTTATCCTCATCGTTAAACAGGCTGTCATTTAAACTTCCTTCAGGATAATCAAAGGTATCAAAGTCATCGGTATAACCGCCCTCATGATACATATTATCGGTTAAATTATTATCCTCACCTTCGGTACTTATCTTTACACTGCGGTATTTCTTCATACCGGTTCCGGCAGGAATTAATTTACCGATTATAACGTTTTCTTTTAATCCGATGAGCGGATCTATTTTTCCTTTTATGGCAGCCTCAGTTAAGACCTTGGTGGTTTCCTGGAATGATGCTGCCGACAGGAAGGAGTTGGTTGCCAAAGCAGCCTTAGTGATACCAAGCATTACCCGTTTTCCCTCGGCAGGTTTTAGACCTTTTTCAACCATAGCCTTGTTGACCTCTTCAAATTCCATAATGTCAACCAGTGAACCCGGAAGGAAATTGGTATCTCCGTTATTTTCAACACGGACTTTCTTAAGCATCTGACGGACTATAACCTCAATATGCTTATCGTTAATTTCAACACCTTGCAGGCGGTATACCCGTTGTACTTCCTGGATCATATAATCCTGAACAGCACGGATACCCTTTATCTTAAGAATGTCGTGAGGATTTACACTACCTTCTGTAAGTTCGTCACCTGCTTCAATAGTGTCTCCCTCATTAACTTTTATTCTTGAACCGTAAGGGATAAGATATGCTTTGGATTCCATGGTTTCGGGGTTGGTTACTATAACTTCTCTCTTCTTCTTGGTGTCCTTAATAGTAACTGTACCGCCGAACTCTGCAATAATAGCAAGTCCCTTAGGCTTTCTTGCTTCAAACAATTCCTCTACACGAGGCAAACCTTGTGTGATATCGTCGCCGGCCACACCACCGGTATGGAAGGTACGCATGGTAAGCTGTGTTCCCGGTTCACCGATAGATTGCGCTGCTATAATACCTATAGCTTCACCAACCTGAACCGGTTCTCCGGTAGCCATGTTGGCGCCGTAACACTTAGCACATACACCGATACGGGATTTACATGTCAATACTGTTCTTATCTTAACCTTTTCAATGCCCGCATTTACTATAGCTTCTGCCCTCTTAGGCGTAATCATATGATTTGCTTTAACTATAACGTTGCCATCAGCATCGTAAACTGTTTCGCAGGCATATCTTCCGGTAATTCTTTCCTGTAAGGTTTCGATAACTTCCTTGCCGTCCATGAAGGCTCTTACCCATATTCCCGGTATTTCCTCGTCATGCTCATGGTCGCAGCAATCCGCCTCTCTGATAATTAAATCCTGAGCAACGTCAACAAGACGGCGGGTCAGATAACCGGAGTCAGCGGTACGAAGAGCCGTATCTGAAAGACCTTTTCTTGCTCCGTGAGCAGAAATAAAGTATTCCAAAACGTCCAAACCTTCACGAAGGTTAGACTTAATAGGCAATTCAATGGTACGACCCGATGTATCGGCCATAAGTCCGCGCATACCGGCCAGCTGTTTAATCTGCTTATCGGAACCGCGGGCACCGGAGTCTGACATCATCTTAATGTTATTAAATCTGTCCAGTCCGGCAAGCAGTTTGTCCGTAAGCACACGGTCTGCTTCTTTCCAGGTATCTATAACCGTATTGTATCTTTCTTCTTCGGTCATTCTGCCTCGGCGGTACTCTCTGTTAATCCTTTCAATGGTAGCTTCCGCTTCGGCAAGAATTTCTTTCTTATCACTGGGCACTACCATATCGGATATGGATACGGTAAATGCTGCCTGTGTCGAATATTTATAACCCAGTGCTTTAATTGAGTCAAGTAGCTCTGCCGTTTGGGTAGTGCCGTGGATATTAATACATCTTTCCAGTATAGGTTTTAACTGCTTTTTACCTACTACAAAGTCAATCTCCAGCTCAAGGAAGTTTTCAGGCTTACTTCTGTCAACAAAGCCAAGGTCCTGAGGAATTACTTCGTTGAAAATGAAGCGGCCTAAAGTAGATTGCACTACCTTCGACACTTTTTGGCCTTCGCTGTTGATACCTGTCCTCTTAACCCTTATAGGCTCATGAAGAGTTATTAATTTATTCTCATATGCCATAATGGCTTCATTTACGCTCTTGAATGAACGTATTATGCCTGATTCATTCGGTCTGTCTATTGTCAGATAATATATACCCAGAACCATGTCCTGAGAAGGAACCGTAACCGGTGCGCCGTCCGAAGGCTTTAACAGGTTGTTGGGTGAAAGCAGCAAGAATCTGCACTCTGCCTGTGCCTCCGCAGACAAGGGAAGGTGAACGGCCATCTGGTCTCCGTCGAAGTCTGCGTTATAAGCGGTACATACAAGCGGGTGAAGCTTAATGGCCTTACCTTCAACCAGCACGGGCTCGAAAGCCTGAATACCCAGTCTGTGCAGTGTCGGAGCACGGTTAAGCATAACAGGATGTTCTTTAATAACATCCTCAAGTACGTCCCATACTTCAGGCTGAAGTCTTTCCACCATCTTTTTGGCGGACTTAATATTATGAGCGGTACCTCTTGCTACCAGCTCTTTCATAACGAAAGGCTTAAATAACTCAATAGCCATTTCCTTAGGAAGTCCGCACTGATATATCTTAAGTTCAGGACCGACTACGATAACCGAACGGCCGGAGTAGTCAACTCTCTTACCCAGCAGGTTCTGACGGAAGCGTCCCTGCTTACCTTTTAACATATCGGATAAGGATTTAAGCGGACGATTTCCGGGACCGGTAACAGGTCTTCCTCTTCTTCCGTTGTCAATTAAGGCGTCTACAGCTTCCTGAAGCATTCTCTTTTCGTTTCTGACAATGATGTCAGGAGCACCAAGTTCAAGAAGCCTCTTTAACCGGTTGTTACGGTTAATAATCCTGCGGTACAGGTCGTTCATATCGGAAGTGGCAAATCTTCCGCCGTCAAGTTGAACCATAGGCCTAAGATCAGGAGGGATAACCGGAATAACCGTAAGTATCATCCATTCCGGTTTGTTTCCTGACTCGCGGAAAGCTTCCATAACTTCCAGCCTTTTTATTATTCTGGCTCTCTTTTGTCCGGTGGAATCCTTTAGGGCCTTTTTAAGCTCCTTGGTTTCCTTTTCCAGATCAATATTTCTTAAAAGTTCCTGGATGGCTTCCGCACCCATACCGACACGGAAACTTCCTTCGCCGTATTTTTCTATCGCTTCCTGTTTTTCTCTTTCGTTAAGTATTTGTTTATATTGAAGATCGGTATTACCTTTATCAAGAACAATATAGGCAGCAAAATACAATACTTTTTCCAATGCTCTGGGTGACAGATCCAGCATTAATCCCATACGGCTGGGAATTCCTTTAAAATACCAGATATGGGATACCGGTGCTGCCAGTTCAATATGGCCCATTCTTTCACGACGTACACTGGATTTTGTTACTTCAACACCACAGCGGTCACATACTACACCTTTATATCTGATTTTCTTATATTTTCCGCAGTGGCACTCCCAGTCTTTGCTCGGACCAAATATTCTTTCACAGAACAACCCGTCTTTCTCCGGTTTTAAGGTTCTATAGTTAATAGTCTCCGGTTTTTTTACTTCTCCTCTTGACCATTCCCTTATTTTTTCCGGAGATGCTAGGCCGATTCTTATGGCTTCATACGATATTTCAACTTCATTATTATTAATAATATCAGGCATTATTTGGCTCTCCCTTCATTAAAGTTCATAAATTGCATCCTTAGATGCGACAGTTAGAATAAATCATCAGAACTGTCATCTATATCATCAAAATACAAATCGTCGGTATCACTGTCTGAATCATCGGAGATTTCTTCGTAAATATCAAAGAAGCTACTGTCAATATCTTCTTCTCCTGTTTCACTATAACCGGCATTGTCATAACCTTCATCATACCTGAAGCTGTTGTCGCCTTCAATAAGCTGTGTCATATCGGAATCACTGTAATCTACGCCCTCTGTCAGCTTGACTTCATTGCCGTTCTCGTCAAGTACGGTAACATCGAGAGCCAGTGACTGAAGTTCCTTAAGCAGAACCTTAAATGATTCCGGAATACCGGGCTCACTGATATTTTCGCCCTTAATAATTGCTTCGTAGGTTTTAACACGGCCGGTCACATCGTCCGATTTTACCGTCAGAATTTCTTGAAGGATATATGCGGCACCGTATGCCTCCAGTGCCCAAACCTCCATTTCACCGAATCTTTGTCCGCCAAATTGTGCCTTTCCGCCTAAAGGTTGCTGTGTTACTAACGAATATGGTCCTGTAGAACGGGCATGAATCTTATCATCAACCAGATGGTGCAGTTTCAGGTAATGCATGAATCCGACGGTAACAGGCTGATCGAAAAACTCACCTGTTCTGCCGTCACGGAGCATTACTTTACCGTCACTGTTTATCGGAACACCCTTCCATTCATTATTTTCTCCGTAATGCTGCTTCAGATGTTCAAACAGGTAAGGGTGCAGTTTATCTTTATATTTTGCTTCGAAATCTTCCCATTCCATGTTGGCATAATCATTGGCAATTCTTAAGGTTTCCATTATATCTTCCTCATTGGCACCGTCAAATACGGGAGTTGCCACATCAATTCCCAGTATTTTTGCTGCCAATGACAGATGAATTTCCAGTACCTGTCCTATATTCATACGGGAAGGTACACCCAGAGGATTTAAAACTATATCCAGGGGTCTGCCGTTCGGTAAATACGGCATGTCTTCAACAGGTAATACACGGGATACTACACCCTTATTACCGTGACGGCCTGCCATCTTATCACCGACCTGAATTTTTCTTTTCTGAGCAATATACACTCTAACCGTTTGATTTACTCCGGGCGGCAGTTCATCCCCGTTTTCTCTTGTAAATACCTTGGCATCTACTACTATTCCGTATTCACCGTGAGGAACCCTAAGAGAAGTATCCCTTACTTCCCTTGCTTTTTCACCGAATATTGCTCTAAGCAAGCGTTCTTCGGCGGTAAGCTCGGTTTCACCCTTAGGTGTTACTTTACCGACAAGGATATCTCCTGCACGGACCTCGGCGCCTATTCTTATAATACCTCTTTCATCCAGGTCTTTAAGGGCATCGTCACCGACACCGGGTACATCCCTGGTGATTTCTTCGGGGCCGAGTTTGGTATCTCTTGCTTCTGCCTCATATTCTTCTATATGAATGGATGTATAAACATCATCTCTTACAAGACGCTCACTAAGAAGGACAGCGTCCTCGTAGTTATATCCTTCCCAGGTCATAAAGCCGATCAGAGGGTTCTTACCTAAAGCCAGTTCACCTTTGCAGGTAGAAGGACCGTCGGCAATAACCTGGCCTTCTTCAACCCTGTCACCCTGATTTACTATCGGCTTTTGATTTATACAGGTCCCCTGGTTGCTTCTTGCAAATTTTATAAGCCTGTAAGTGGACTTGGTGCCATCATCATTCTTAACAACAATATCTTTCGCGGTAACCCTTTCAACCACACCGGATTTTTTGGCAAGTACACATACTCCTGAGTCAATGGCAGCCTTTGCCTCTATACCTGTTCCCACTACAGGATTTTCAGTCTTAATCAAAGGAACAGCCTGACGCTGCATGTTGGCCCCCATCAGGGCACGGTTTGCATCGTCATTTTCCAGGAAAGGTATGAGTGATGTTGCCACCGAGAACACCATCTTAGGAGAAACGTCCATCAGGTCTATTTTTGATTTTTCATACTGGGATGTTTCTTCCTTATAACGACCGGATACAGTATTGCTTATAAAGTGTCCTTCCTCATCCAGTTCGGCATTCGCCTGAGCTACCACATATTTATCTTCCTCATCGGCAGTAAGATAAATAACTTCGTCGGTAACTCTCGGATTTTCGGGATCAGATTTATCAACAACACGATACGGAGCTTCGATAAACCCGTATTCGTTAATTCTTGCATAGGTAGCCAGTGAGTTAATAAGACCGATATTAGGTCCTTCCGGTGTTTCTACAGGGCACATTCTGCCGTAGTGCGAATAGTGAACGTCACGGACTTCAAAGCCTGCCCTGTCACGGGACAAACCTCCCGGTCCCAAAGCGGACAGACGTCTTTTATGGGTAAGCTCACCGAGCGGGTTATGCTGATCCATAAACTGTGACAACTGGGAGCTTCCGAAGAATTCTTTGACTGCAGCCGTAACGGGCTTTATGTTTATTAAAGATTGGGGACTGATACTCTCCATATCCTGAGTTGTCATTCTTTCTCTTACAACTCTTTCCATTCTGGACAAGCCAATACGATACTGGTTTTGCAGAAGTTCTCCGACCGCACGGATTCTTCTGTTGCCCAGATGGTCAATATCGTCCGTATCCCCTATGCCGTATTCAAGGTGAATACAATAGTTAATGGAAGCTATAATATCTTCCTTTGTTATGTGCTTCGGAACAAGCTCGTTTACATTCTTGCGAATTGCTTCCTTTATATCTTCCAAAGTAGTGTTTTCTTCCAATATCTTTTTAAGTACAGGATAATATACGTTCTCGTTTACACCCAGAGCTTTTTTCTCTTCAGTGCTGATTTCAGGTACATAATATGACAGATTAACCATCATATTAGATATTACTTTAACGTTTCTGTCACCTATTTGGATTAAAACAGAAGGGATAGCCGCATCCTGTATATTTATAGCCATTTCATTGGTCACGGTGCCGCCTGCTTGCGCCAACACTTCACCGGTTGTTCTGTCTACAACATCTTCGGCCAGTCTAAACCCTACAATACGGTTTCTGAAATGCAGCTTTTTGTTAAATTTATAACGGCCTACCTTCGCAAGGTCATATCTTCTGGGGTCAAAGAACATACTATGAAGTAAAGACTCCGCATTTTCAACGGCAAGAGGCTCACCGGGACGGAGTTTTTTGTACAGCTCAAGTAAACCATCCTGATAACTGCCGGATGGATCTTTAGCAGTGCTTGGGTCTTTTGATAAAGTTGCCAGTATCTTAGGTTCCTCGCCGAATAACTGCTTTATTTCTTCGTTAGTTCCATATCCCAAAGCTCTGACAAAAGTTGTTATAGGAACCTTTCTGTTACGGTCTATCCTAACATAAAAAACATCGTTGGAATCCGTTTCGTATTCCAACCACGCTCCTCTGTTGGGAATAACAGTGGCGAAAAACAAACTATTACCTATTTTATCATGATCAATAGCATAATATATACCGGGGGAACGAACCAACTGACTGACAATGACTCTTTCTGCACCGTTTATAATAAATGTACCGGTTTCAGTCATTAACGGTAAGTCACCCATAAATATATCATGCTCGTTAATTTCGTTGGTTTCCTTATTATGAAGCCTAACTTTTACTTTTAGGGGTGCCGCATAGGTTGCATCCCTTTCCTTGCACTCTTCTATAGTATACTTTATGTCATCCTCACACAAGGTAAAGTCAACGAATTCCAGACTCAGGTTTCCGCTATAATCCGTAATCGGAGAAATGTCATCAAACACCTCTTTAAGACCTTCTTTGAGAAACCATTGATAGGAATTCTTTTGAACCTCAATGAGATTGGGCATCTCCAATACTTCTTTCTGCTTGGAGAAACTCATTCTAACATTATTACCAACTTTGATCGGATGCATTCTGTTTTTATCCATTGACGTTTTCACCCCTTGAGTTTAATAAGTTACACAAGACTCCCCTAAAAAATTTAGGGAGTCTTGTAAATTTTATTGAAAAATAGCTTTTCTTTTTTTACCGTATATGCTATAATAATGCTAATTAGGCATATAACACCACAATAGTGCATCTTTCATACTATCATACTTAATTTCAACTGTCAACATTAAATTTGTTGACTTTTTATGTTTTTTTGAGAAGTTCCAACAGATAATAAAATTATTCCCAATTTTTTCATAATTTTTCAAAAACATATACAATATTACATCAAAGTCATAAAAAACGGTATGCAGATATAACCAAAATGATAAGTCATATCTGCATACTTTATTTTATATAACAGACCAATTATTTTATTGGTGCGTTTTTAACATAATAAATATACTTTCCCTAATAAAATCCCTGACCCGTAACCGGTATATCATATTGGTACTTAACCAAATCCCGGCTTAGCCTTCAATATACTCCATACTGCTTTTCAGAAATATTAGTGTGTATCAAACAGCAAAAATCTCGTATCTGTTTACTATTAATATTCTTATTTTAATCTTAAAGGGCAGCTTATCATTCCTATTATTACCGCATTATAAACTTTAATATAGAATTAATCTCCTTAAACCTATTTCTGAAGATTAACATTAATATTAATATTAAAATCTCATTTTCATAAATCCATATGAATAGTTTCTTTGCTCAATTATATCAATTCATAAGCACGGTTAAATCCAATAAAACAGCATCCAAAGTTTAAAATATTTCTTTAAACTTGGATGCCGTTTGTTTAATTTTATCTTTTAATTTTTATTAATTACTTAAGAGTAACTTTAGCGCCTTCAGCTTCAAGTTTAGCCTTAATTTCTTCAGCTTCTGCCTTGCTTGCGCCTTCCTTAACCATCTTAGGAGCTCCGTCTACGAGATCCTTAGCTTCTTTTAAGCCCAGACCGGTAAGGTCACGAACAACTTTGATTACCTTAACCTTGTTAGGACCAGCTTCGGTTAACTCAACGTTAAACTCGGTCTTCTCTTCAGCATCTGCAGCAGCTGCTGCGCCTGCTCCTGCTGCTGCAACTACAACACCTGCTGCAGCGGATACGCCAAATTCCTCTTCACATGCTTTTACTAATTCATTTAATTCTAATACACTGAGCTTTTTAATCTCATCTATAAATTCCTGAACTGTCATTTCAATACCTCCATATCATTTTTAGTTTCTTTTAATATTTACTGGTTATTTATTAATATTTACTTATTAAATAATGTAATGGTAATTTATGCTATGCAGCATTTTCGGATTTCTCTGCAATCTGTTTAAGCACTCTTGCAAAGTTCGCAATAGGTGACTTCAGGCTGCCAAGAAGTCTGGAAAGAAGAACTTCTCTGGAAGGAATGGTAGCAATAACTTTGATGCCATCTTTATCATAGTAAGTACCTTCCACTACACCAGACTTAAACTCCAATTTAGGCATTTTCTTAGCCATATCATTGATAACTCTGGCAGGAGCTGTTGCATCTTCAAAACCGAAAGCTATTGCTGTCGGACCTTGCAGATCCTTTGACAATGCTTCAAATGCGGTTCCTTTAAATGCAAAGTTCAGCATTGTATTCTTATATACCTTATATACAACACCGGCTTCTCTCAGCTTTTTACGAAGCTCAGTGTCTTCTGCAACAGTAAGTCCGCGATAGTCTACCAACACTGCTGCTGATGCCTTTTCGACATAACCTTTGATTTCCTCAACTATAGACTGCTTTTGATCTAACTTAGCCACTAGGTACACCTCCTTTAATATTTCGTCGCAGGTCTTTATTGTACCGAAACTATCGGGAAACATCGGCTAAATTGCAAATGTTTATTCATAATAAAAACCTCTTTCTGCCAAAGCAAAAAGAGGTTAATTTCAATCACGAATAACCAACTTTCCCTCGGTAGGCGGTATTACCTTACGCCTTACGGCACCTACTGTCTTCGGCAGTTAATATTTATCTAATAATATTGCAGAGGCATTATAACACGACCGTTACCGTCATGTCAACATACTTATGCAATTTATTAACTCAATTTTGCAGTATTCAGTTTTACTCCGGGACCCATTGTAGAAGCAAGTGTTACACTTCTTAAATATTGGCCCTTTGCTGCTGCAGGTTTTGCTTTAATTATAGCTCCGATTAATGTCTCGAAGTTTTCTACAAGCTGTTCCTCAGTAAAGGATGCTTTTCCGATAGGAACGTGAATAATGTTTGTCTTGTCCAATCTATATTCGATTTTACCTGCTTTAATATCTTTAACAGCCTTGGCAACATCCATTGTAACTGTTCCTGCTTTAGGGTTAGGCATTAAGCCCTTAGGTCCGAGTACACGTCCCAGACGTCCTACTACACCCATCATATCCGGAGTAGCAACTACAACGTCAAAATCAAGCCAACCGTCGTTCTGAATCTTGGGAACAAGTTCTTCTCCGCCTACATAATCGGCGCCGGCTGCTTCTGCTTCTGCCAATTTGTCGCCTTTAGCGAATACAAGCACCCGTACTGTTTTACCTGTTCCGTGAGGCAGAACTACCGCTCCACGAACCTGTTGATCGGCATGACGTCCGTCTACACCAAGGCGAATGTGCGCTTCTATTGTTTCATCAAATTTTGCAACTGCCATCTTTTTTACTAAGCTTACTGCTTCAGCTACATCATATTGAGCGGTTTTGTCAAATAATTTTGCAGCATTAAGATATCTTTTTCCTCTTTTCATTCTATAAACCTCCTAGTGGTAATATCGGAAGAAAACGGCGGATTGTAAAATCACGCCATGCATGTCCTCCCACATTAACAGATCTGTTAACGTATAATCCGTTTTTAAGTGTTCGGAATTATACCCTTATATTCTCTATTAGTCTTCTTCTACAGTTATGCCCATGCTTCTTGCTGTTCCTGCTATCATGCTCATAGCAGCTTCGATACTTGCGGCATTAAGATCCGGCATCTTCAATTCTGCAATCTTGCGAAGTTCAGACTTTTTGATGGAACCGACTTTAACCTTATTCGGAGCGCCAGATCCTGATTTCAGGTTCAGTGCCTTCTTTAACAATACCGCAGCCGGGGGTGTCTTTGTAATGAAGCTAAAGCTTCTGTCTGCATATACCGTAATAATTACGGGAATTATCATACCGTCCTGATCAGCTGTTCTTGCGTTAAATTCTTTTGTAAACTGAACAATGTTCAAACCGTGTTGACCAAGTGCCGGTCCTACCGGGGGTGCCGGTGTTGCCTTTCCGGCGGGAATTTGTAATTTAATATAACCTATAACCTTTTTAGCCATTTTGTTTTACCTCCTGATATTGTGGTATTTGCGGGGATTTCCCTCCCACGTTGAAACACGTAAATCACTGCGTTTTCATACATTTGCACAGGTATACGGCTTATATACCCAATCGTTATTTTTTTATCTTCACATCACTGAAGCTGATTTCTACCGGAGTTTCACGTCCAAACAGATCTACGCTGATTGTAACCGTCTGTTTATTAAGATTTATTTGCTTAATAACACCGGTTGTGTTTTCCCATACACCGTTTACTATGGTAACGGTATCGCCAACCTCAAAGTCAACAACAATATCGTCGGTCTTGATACCCATGGCGCGCATCTCTGCTTCAGTGAGCGGAACCGGTTGTTTGGAATCCGGGCCTACAAAACCCGTAACGCCTCTGGTATTGCGAACAACATACCATACGTCGTCATTCATTACCATATGAATGAGAACATAGCCCGGGAACATTTTCTTTTGTACACGTTTTTTCACACCGTTTTTTACTTCAATGACTTCCTGCATGGGAACAGATACTTCCAAAATCTGATCATGCAGTTTTCTGTTTTCAATCATTTTTTCAATGTTCGCTTTTACTTTGTTTTCATATCCCGAGTAAGTGTGAACAACGTACCAATGCGCTTCCGCCATACTCTCACCTTTATCCTAATATAAAACCAATTCCGACTTCAATAACATAGTCCAGTAGATAAATAATTATACCCAAAAGAAGCGTAACGATAACAACAGCTATCGTCTGTTTAGTAAGAGTCTCTTTACCTGGCCAGACTATTTTCTTAAACTCGGACTTGACACTCTTAAACCAGCTCTTCTTTGACGCTTTTTCAGCTACAACGTTACCGGTAGTTTCACTCATTTCTTCACTTTCCTTTCAGATATAATTATTTGGTTTCTCTGTGCAATGTATGAGTTCTGCAGAATTTACAATACTTTTTTGTTTCCATTCTGTCCGGATGTAATTTCTTTTCTTTGGTTGTGTTGTAATTGCGTTGCTTACATTCCGTACATGCTAATGTTATTTTTACGCGCACAATTTCCACCTCCGATTTCTCTTGCAGCGCTTACATTCGCTTAACTAAAGAAGACTTTTTAGGCATAAAAAAAAGACCTCTTTCTTTGCCCTATTACTATATCACATAAGGGAATTTCAGTCAACATTTTTTTTACAAATTAACGCAGTCGGCCGGAAGATTAATTTGGTAAAAGGGATATAGATATCCGAAATTATATCTATATCCCCACACATTAGTTTCTATTCTTTTTTACAATGATCTTGCATACCGCTTTATGGCCGTTACTGGTTCTTGCTGTTATCAGAGCCGTTCCTTCCCTTAAAGCTGTTATATTTCCGTTTTTATTTATTACGGCAATCCGTTCGTCGGAACTGGTGTAAGTTACGACATCCGTTGTATTTGCAGGCTTAACAAAAGCCCTCAAAACATATTTTTCCCCGATGTTCATAATTTTTTCTGTCCGGGTAAATTTTACTTCTTCTGATACTATGGTTTTTACGTTGATTACATTAACCGTCTGATTTCCCCGGTAATCAATGGCATATATGGTATAATAACCGTCTTTCTTTACTTTAAATGAAGCTTTATTATCTTTTAATTTAATTTCTGTCCCCGAACCTGCCGGCAAAAATTCCTCGGCTTTTCTTTTACCCGACATATACTTAACTCTTTTTACACCGCTTTGACCGTCCTTTACCTTAACAGTTATTGTTCTGCTTTTATAATCGTCGGCTACCGTATAGCCTGCCGATATCGTCGGGGGAGTCAGGTCATCCTCTACATTATATATCGCCACATTTTCATTTCCTGCATAATCGCTGACATAAAAGGTGTATGTTCCCGCTTTGGCCATTTTAACCTGCCCGTTTTCTGTCCTTAAACCTATAGTGCCTCGTCCGAATTCCTCTATAGTTTTTTCTCCCGGAAGCCAGCGAATAACACGTATCCCTGATCCGCCTTCATCCTCTGCTTTGACAGACACCAAAAAACTTTCTTTATTATATTCGGTTTTCAGATTTATAGCCGGGGCTATGTAATCCCTTTGGGCATTTTTAATATTTAAAACTGCTGCGTATGCACTCGGTATCCCGGGTTTTTTAATAAAGTCACTTAATCCCGCAATCGGTTTTAAACAGTTTATAATAACATTTTTCACTGCCTGCGGATACAAGTTCTCATCATAGGAATACAATAAAGCAGCAACAGCGCTTACCTGAGGGGCAGCCATGGAAGAGCCGCTTAATGTTTGATATGTTCCTACAACCGTACTTAATATATCGGTGCCGGGAGCCGCCAAATCTATCGTCGTTTTCCCGTAATTGGACTGCTTTGTCATATTGCCGTTGGCATCTATAAATGTAACCGATATAAGATTATCCAGTTGGAAGTTGGCTGGGTAAATCGGTTTGGTATCATTATCCGATCCCGAATTGCCTGCTGCTGCCACAAAAAGCATATCGGATTCTTTTATAACTTCTTCCAGAGCCGGCGAATACTGTCCGGTCCCCCAGCTGATATTGCATATATCGGCCCCCATCATTGTGGCATACTTAATGGCTTCTATGGCATCCGAGATGCTTCCGCTCCCCTGTTTTCCTCCGTTTATTTTCAGAATCATCAATTTTATATCAATGTTTGATGCTATGCCTGCTATACCGATTTTATTGTCTTTTACGGCACCTATGATACCGGCTATATGGGTTCCGTGGTCGTCATTATCGTTCGGGTCAGACAAGTTTAGTCCCAGCACTCTGTTATAACGGTAATGACATACACTGGCATCGTCATTGTAAAAATCCCATCCGTATACGTCATCGATATATCCGTTATTGTCATTATCAATTCCGTCATCGGGAATTTCATTTTCGTTAATCCATATATTGTCTTTAAGATCGGGATGGTTATAGTCTACTCCCGTATCGATAATTGCTACAACAACTCTTTTTGGGCGGGCATTTTCCTGTTCCATATGAAGCCATGCCTCAGCCACATCCATGTCTATATCCGGAGTGACAGATACCTCTCTTAATGAGCCGGACAAAAACATCGAATAATATCCGGGATTATGAATTGCCCATTGGGTTTTGGCATAAGTATCGTCTGATACCTGCATTAATTGAATACTGCCGTCCTGTTGAACAATCTTTACCGAAGGATGCTTATCAAGATAGCCTTTTATATCCTCATATTTCCCTTTATCATTAACAGAAACCAGGGCATAATCTCCTATATGTCTTTTAACTTCAACAAAATCTCTGATTTCTTTTAAAATTTCATCCAAGTGGTGCTTATCTATTTCATCTTGAAAAAACACAATAAGATCTCTGTCATCATCTTTTGACAGCTTTTCATTTCCGCCATATATCAGTTTGCTATACTTTGAAAATGAAAACGTTATTGTGATGATAGTAAGCAATTGTATAATTACAAGACTAAAAATCAATCTGAAATTTTTCTTCTCTATTGCCATAATGTTTCCATCTTTCTGTTTGGCATATGATACCAACTTCTTTATTCCGTCTTTATAATATTCCCTTATCTTGGCATTTATGTGGCAGAAATTTATCTTTTTTATTTATTATTTTGTTACATATTTTGACTATATTTTTAATTTATGTCCATATTTTGTACGTGCATTCATGCTTCATTAATGATATAATATTATAAAATATACATTTTTTTCGACAGCTTAAGGAGTGGAATAATACATATGCTTATTATTGATAAATATCATAACGATTTAAATAAAAAATTCTGGGAAAGTCTTCATAGTGAAATGCTTAAGGCAAACGAAGATATTCCCATTACAGACCTTTTTTCTTATGTGGAAAGAAGTTTTGTCTTTTCATTGTTTTTTCGCGGTACCTCCCACAAAGAGCTGATTGTATTTAAAAATATATTAAATCTTAAAGATCTCGGTTATGTTATACAGTTTGAATTCATTCCAAAGGGAAAAACCAGCAATATGGATTTTGATATCGATGAATTGTCCTTATATTCCTTAATTAAAAAGGAACTTAAATGTGTTATATCCGCTGTCGGGCCTGTATTACAAAATCAAATCAGTATTTTGATTACTGAAGGCCCCGACAAGTTGGCTCCGGGACTGGATACAAAATCCAGGATCATTTGTACCGCAAAAAAACTTCTTAACGCCATACAAAAAGAGTTTAATATAAAATTGATTGGAGGAATCGGCAGTGTGCAAAGCCTCCACTCAATTAATATATCTTTAATGGAAGCTCTTTCATGTATGCATTACTGCAATCCGGGCGAAATTATCCATGTGCAGGATCTGGATAAATATAAAAACCACAGTTTTTACGAATATAAAGAGGCCGAAAAGCAAATGATCAATGCAATTCGTCACAGAAAAGCGGACGCATACGACTATTTCAGTATTATTATGAACAGAATCAAACACTTAAGTGACGATGCCAAAAGGAATAAAATTATAGAAATTCTTGTACTGGCAACCCATGCAGCCAGACTGGACAATTTTGAGGATGCAGATTATCATAATTATATATGCAATATAGATTCTTTGATGAAACTTGAAGGTGATCAGTTAATTGAATGGGCTTTTCAAAAGTTTGTGAAAATAACCGGATGTGTTAAATCTCAGAGTTCTATAGACTATTCCAATAAAGTCGTACAGGCCACAAAAGAATATCTTGAGGCTCACTATGCGGAAGAAATAACCCTTGAAGATGTCGCTGAATATGTAAATATCAGCCCACAATATTTCAGCAAACTTATTAAGAAAAATACCGGGTTTAATTTCATCGATTGGCTTTCTATTCTTCGGGTTAAAAAGGCAAAAGAGCTTTTAGCCAATACTAGCCTAACCGTTAAAGAGGTATGTTTTATGGTCGGCTATAAAGATCCTAATTATTTCAGCAGGATATTTAAGAAAAAAATCGGTATGACACCAAGCGAATATGTTAAGAACATAAAAAAAATAACTTCATAATTATAATTTTAATAAAGAAAGCTGTCACAAACTCCGGGGTCGCTGTATGTAGCGGACCCTATTTTTAGTGGCTCTTTG
>NZ_CVTD020000024.1:0-160000 GCF_002904165.1 Herbinix hemicellulosilytica
TTTAGTTTGTGACAGCTTATTTTTATTTAGAATTTAAAAAATCATTATGCCGTCTGCTGTATTACTTTAACCGGGCAGACTTTTACACAGGCACCGCAGTTGGTACATTTGTCGTAATCAATTTTTGCCAGGTTGTCATTAACATGTATGGCATCATATTCGCAGGCTTTTTCACAAAGCTTGCAGCCAATACAGCCAATAGAGCAGACTGTTTTTACATCCTTACCCTTATCATTGGAACTGCAGGCTACATAAGTCCTTGCCTTTTGAGGTACCAGTTCTATTATGTTAATAGGACATTCAGCCACGCACATACCACAGGCAGTGCATTTTTCTTTATCAACAAAAGCCACTCCGTCTACGATATGGATGGCATCAAAAGCACATACTTTGACGCAGGAGCCGAACCCCATACAGCCATATCCGCATCCTTTGGATCCGTTTCCGCCTATTCCGGCTGCCAGTTTACAATCTTTCGGACCATAATAAGTGGCATTTATTTTTGATTTGTCACAGGTACCGGCACATTTTACAAAAGCGACCTGCTTTTCGGTTTCTACCACACTTCCACCAATAACTTTAGCAATTTCAACATGAATGTCATGACTGGCTACGGGACATACATTTGCGGGCGCTTCACCCAATGCTATAGCTTTAGCACAGGCGTCACATCCTGCATATCCGCAGCCGCCACAGTTTGCTCCAGGCAAAAGCTCTCTTACCATAGTTTCTTTTTCATCTATGGGTACTTCCAGTTTTCTGGAAGCTAACCCAAGGAAAAGACCGATCAATAGACCAACTGCACTTACCACACCGGTAGCTACAGCAATATCTGTATAACTGATTGCCGCCCATTCTATTGCCGCTAAAATGTTTACCGTCAACATATTCTATCCTCCCTCCTAAATAAGGCCGGAAAAGCCATAGAAGGCTATAGCCATTAGGGTTGCTGTTATCAGGGTTATCGGGAAGCCTCTAAAAGTTTTTGGAATATCATTATATTCCATCCTTTCCCGAATTCCTGCCATCAGGATTATCGATATTGTATAGCCCAATGCAGCGGCAAATCCGTTTACTATACTCTCTACCAAATCATAACCTTTTTCTACGTTAAGAAGAGCTACGCCAAGAACCGCACAGTTGGTAGTAATTAGAGGAAGATATACTCCAAGAGCATCATAAAGAGCCGGACTGAATTTTTTTATAACCATCTCCACAAACTGCACAAGGCATGCAATTACCGCAATAAATACAATTGTGTTAAGATAGCCCAAATCCAGCGGAGCCAAAATAAAGGTATAGAGCAGGTAACATATAATTGAGGATGATGTAATAACGAAAATTACCGCCAGTCCCATACCGATAGCTGATTTAATTTTATTTGATATGCCAAGGAATGAACATATTCCTAAGAATTGGCTCAATATAACGTTATTAATCAAAGCACCGCTTATAAAAATCAACAACAGGTTTACAAAATAATCTGATTTCATATTAATCCTCCTTCCTTATTGACTCTTTTTTGATTGAAGAGTCGGATGCGCTGTTATGGAAAGAGGCAAACCTTTCCGCACTGCAATGAGCACAATCTCCGCCGCAGGCCAACTCCGATTTTTTAGCAGTACCGTTGGTAGCTGAAGGAAGCTTGAATTTATTCTGAAGGGCTGTAAGCATTGCCAGAACCAGAAAAGCTCCGGGAGCCTGAACAAATATAGAAATAGGCTCATAGCTTTCAGGCATTAGCCTTATATTAAATACGGTACCTGCACCCAATAGTTCACGAAATGCTCCAATAAGCACCAGGGCTACGGTAAATCCAAGTCCCATTCCGATTCCGTCAAACAATGAAAGACCTACGGAGTTTTTGGCAGCATAAGCCTCTACTCTGCCGAAAATAATACAGTTAACAACTATTAACGGAATATAAATACCCAAAGCTTCATTAACATCAGGCAAATAAGCCTTAATCAGCAACTCTACAACAGTAACCATGGATGCCACTATCACAATGAAATAGGGCATTCTTACTTTTTCGGGTATATGTTTTCTGAGTGCTGCAATTATAACATTGGATACTATTAAAACAGCCGTAGTGGAAAGTCCCATGCCGATTCCGTTCATAGCCGATTTGGTTACAGCCAGTGTAGGACACATGCCCAACATCATAACAAAAATTGGGTTCTCTTTAAACAGGCCGTTAACCAAACGATCAAGATATTTATTCATTAGCCGCACCTCCTAAGCCTTCGGCATATTCTTTAAGAAACGCTATTGCACCGTTTACTGCCTTAACAACAGCAGTTGTTGTAACGGTAGCACCGCTGTACACATCGATCTCAGTTTCCGACGAAGAATTTCCCTTAGTTACGGTAAAGTGATCCGCTTTTACTCCGGTAAATTTAGATTTAAACTCGGGAGAATCGGCATTCGCGCCAAATCCTACGCTTTCCCCTATTTCAAGAAATTCTATTCCTTTTACGGTTCCGTCCAGGGAATAACCTATGGCCAGATTAATGGTGCTGGCATATCCTCTTGTTTTTGATGTCACTATGTAACCAAGCAGATTACCGTTTTCATCAAGAGCCTGTACCACATCTGCGACAGTTACGCCGTCCAAATCCGAATCAAGAGCCGCAAGATTAGTCTCTGCCGCCTTGCTTACCAATTCTTCATCGGTAAACAATTTATCCGCATCAGCAAAAACAGCCTTATATCCGGCGTTCTTCTTTGCTTCTTCCTGTTCCTTAATCGGTGTTTTTGTTATTTCATATACAAAAGCCAAAGCAAAACTGCATATGACAGTTATAATGGTTAAAGCTAAAGCATCTTTTATTATTGATGATTTCTTTTCCTTATTATTTTCCATTCTTTGCACGCTCCCTTCCAAATGCTACCGGGCGTGTCAGATTATCAATCATCGGCACCAGAAGGTTTCCTAACAGGATTGCATAGGTTACACCTTCTACTCCCGAACCGATTATTCTGAATATACCGGTCATTATTCCGAGGAAAATACCGTATATGATCTGCCCCTTGGGTGTTGCCGGGCTGGTAACATAATCCGTTGCCATGAAAAATGCTCCAAGAATAAGGCCTCCGCCCAGTATTTGCCCAAGCAGATAATTTGAATCAAAACCCTTGCCGCCAAAAATTAAGGCAAATACGGCAAAAGATAAAATATAACTCAAGGGAATTCTTAAAGATATAATCTTTCTGTATACCAGATAAGCGGCTCCTAAAAGCAGGAACAGGGTACCGGTTTCACCAATGGTTCCTCCGACATGTCCTATAAACAATTTTAACAAATCAACAGTTTCTCCTGCTTTTAACTGTCCAAGCGGGGTTGCTCCCGATACACCGTCCAGCACTAGCGCTCCGTCCCTAAGGTAATCTTTAAGTCCGGGTGATGATATTTTTTCCAGAGCAAATGATGCCATCCTTGTCGGAAAACTTATCATCAAAAATCCGCGGGCAGCCAATGCCGGATTCATAACATTCTGTCCCAATCCGCCGTACAGCATCTTAACTATTAATATGGCAAATACTCCTCCCAGTACTGCCATCCAAATAGGGATAGAAACCGGCAAATTAAGCGCCAAAATCAGTCCGGTCACCACGTCGCTATAATCCCAGGGATTGACCGGTTTCTTCATTAGTCTGCAATATACATATTCGGTAACGGCACATGTTAAAACAGTAGCCAATATCACAATCAAAGCTCTTAATCCAAAATTAAATATACCGAATAAACAGGCAGGTATCAGTGCGATTATAACGTCCTGCATTATAGTTTTCGTTGTTATCGGGCTCCTGGTGTGAGGGGCTGCCGAAACATTATATAAACCACTCAAAGTTTACACCTCTTTCTTATCATCTACTATGTGCATTTATCATGCTATATATGGTCTGTCAGCAGCTTATGAAAATAATTAATATTTTTAATGCCTTTTAGCCAGGATTTGCTGCTTTGTCTTAGTAATTGTCTGTGTAAGACTTCTTTTGGCAGGGCATACATAGGAGCAACAGCCGCATCCGCAGCATTCCATACCATAATTTTTTTCAAACATCTCAAGATTGTTATTAAGAGCAAGCATCTGCAACCGTATAGGCATTAAATTAAGGGGACAGTGTTCATGACACTTGCCGCAGCGAATGCATGCAGATTCCGCCACCGCCGCCTCGTCTTTTACAAACCCTAATAATGAAGAGGTTGTCTTGGTTACAGGTACGTCATATGAATGCATGGCTGTTCCCATCATAGGTCCGCCAAAGACAATCTTTTCAGGTTCTGACTTAAAGCCGCCGGCAGCTTCAACTAATTCGGCAAAACTCATACCGACAGGAACACGGAAATTTTGAGGTTCGGCTATGGCGTCTCCCGATACGGTTACAGTCATATGGGTTAAAGGAGTTGATTTTGCCACAGCCAAATAAACGGCCGCAACCGTTGCCACATTGCATACTATGCATCCAACGTCTGCAGGCAGCTTGTCTGAATTGAGTTTTCTTCCCGTAAGGGCGTAAACCATTTGGCGCTCTCCGCCTTGAGGATACTTGGTTTTTAAAACTTTAACCTCAATTTTATTTTCCTCTTCGGCAAGCTTCCTCAAATTTTCTATAGCTTCCGGTTTATTGTCTTCGATTCCGATTACGCCTTTGGCATTCTTAAATAAACTAAGCAATATCTTTAATCCGCCTATAATTTTTTCGGGTTCTTCAAGCATCAGTCTGTAATCGGATGTCAGATATGGCTCACATTCCGCTCCGTTTACAATAACATAATCGATTTTTTCATCATTTTTCGGTGAAAGCTTAACATGTGTAGGAAAACCTGCTCCCCCAAGACCAACGATACCGGCCTCTTTTACAGCTTCCCTGATTTCTTCTTTAGACATTTTTGTGTAATCTCTTTCCTGTCCATAACCCTCTGTTTTCTTATATTCGTTGTCATTGGAAATAACAATCGATTCTACCATCCTGCCAGTTGCAGTTAGTCTTTTTTCGACAGCTTTAACTGTTCCTGATACCGAACTAATTATATTTGCCGAAACAGGACCGTCCGCTTCCGCAATCTTTTGGCCTACCAATACCTGGTCACCCTTGGAAACAAGCGGTCTGGCAGGTTTACCGGCATGCTGCAATAAAGGAAATACCAAATCCCCCTTTGGCAGCAGAACAGTTATGGGCTTGTCCTTAGACAGGTTCTTACCGTCATATATATGGATGCCCTTAAATCTTAACTTAGCCATCACTGATCCTTCCTTCATAATTATAATTTCGTGTTAAAAAATAAACAATGTTCTGCCCAGAAGGCATACTTATTTATTATAACATATATTGAAATTTTTCACATCTAATTTTTTATTTTTTATTAAATGCACAAAAATTTTTAATTCTCATATATGAGTTTTTTACAACTTGATTATAGCCCTTACAATCTTTAACGGTCAATGGAAGTTTATTCTATGTATATTTACAAAAAAGGTATCTTTGTGAAAATATCCACGAAGATACCTTTATAAGTTTGATTTAATTTATACTTAAAATTAGCTGTATTTTGCCTTCTGTTTATATTTTTCTTTTGTAGCCATACCACCCCTTATATGGCGTTCCGACTTATTGTGGTCCAGTACTATACGCGCTTTGTTGGCCAGTATCGGATTAATTTGGAGAAGCCGCTCCGTAACGTCTTTATGTACGGTTGATTTCGATATACCGAACTGCTTTGCGGTTTGCCTGACTGTCGCGTTATTTTCAATGATATAATTAGCGATTTCAACCGCCCGTTCCTCTATATAGCCTTTCATAGTGTCTGCGTTCCTGCATTGTCCGCGGAACGCATTCCCCCTTATCATCGTTGTTGTTACATTGTATGCAGGCAAAATTGGCGGTAGTACTGATAATTCTTATATTTATTATCACAAGTTTTTCATCTCTAATTACCAGTCTTATTTTATCCTTAAAATAAGACCGGTCCATAAATAGTAATTTTATATTGTAGAATTCGTTTAAATGTGATATTTTATGGATATGTTCATTTATAAAATTAAAAAACGGAGGTTTTATATGAAAATTGGAGCATTGGAAGCCGGCGGCACAAAAATGGTATGTGCTATCGGCGATGAAGACGGAAGTATTTTAAAAAGAGAAGTTTTTCCAACCCAAACACCGGATATAACCATGCCCTTGCTCATTGATTTTTTTATGGATGAAGGTATAGATGCGTTGGGAATCGGCTGTTTTGGTCCCATTGATCCTAATAAATGTTCTGCAACTTACGGATACATTACCAGTACTCCTAAATTACCATGGAAAAATTATAATATAGTAAAAACTTTTTCAGAGGCACTTAACATACCTATCGGTTTTGATACCGACGTCAATGCAGCCGCCTTGGGTGAGGCTGCATGGGGCGCACTTAAGGATTGTGAAGTGGGTATATATATTACAATAGGAACCGGTATAGGGGTAGGTGTCTGTATTAACGGCAACCCTTTGCACGGCCTTATTCATCCGGAAGCAGGCCATATATTAATACGAAAAATGGCTAACGATAACTATAAGGGTAAGTGTCCTTATCATTCGGATTGTTTTGAAGGGTTGGCATCCGGTCCCGCAATTGAGGACCGCTGGGGCAAAAAAGCTTACGATCTTAAAGATGTCCCTGAGGTATGGGATCTGGAAGCCGACTACATTGCCCAAGCCCTTGTCAATTATATTTTATGCTATTCACCCAACAGAATCGTTCTCGGCGGAGGTGTAATGCACCAGGATCAGCTTTTTGCTTTAATTAGGGAAAAAGTTACGGAATATCTGGGCGGATATGTAAGGTCAGATGCCATAATAAAGCATATTGACGAATATATAGTCCCTACCGGACTGGGCGAAGACTCCGGTATAAAAGGATCCATTAGACTTGGATACATGGCTTATCATAACTTAATATAGATTGTATTAAGTAATTTCTCATAATAATAACCGGGCACACAGGAGTAACCGTAATACACCGTTACAAGAAATGATGCTAAGCGCTCAAGGCAGATATTTATGACTGCCTTAAGTTATTCAAATTTGGGCATATATACTTATAACGGCATCTTACGATAACACCTGTGTGCCCGTCAATTTATAAAACGGCTTAATTTAATCTCATATACCCATAACCGTTCACAATGGCTTCCAGCCTGTGTCCCGATCTGCAGAGGGGGCATTCATTTATGCTATAGCTTTTATAATTCGGAAGATCAGCCTCTTTAAAAATGGCATTAACTTTGATTCCCTCGACCTGATCTACGGCAGAAAAAATAGCACTGATTCCGTTTACTATGCCGCCGTAATATCTGATACATTCCAGACTGCGTTTTATGGTATTTCCTGTTGTTGCCGACGCAACAAGCAGGAGTATCCTTTTATTAAATACCGCCCCCTGGTTGCAATCCCTAAATATCATCTGTCCGTTGGTATTGAACTCGGGTGATATAATATACATGGTCTGATGGGTGTTCATAGAACAGATTCCGGCATTGGTAAGTTCCTGTGCCAAAAAAGCTCCGATTACTTCACAATTATCCAGGCAAACAATAGTATCAATCAGCGCATTGCTGACATATTGCGTTGCCATAACCCGGGCGGCCTCGGCTGCCTCATTAAGCCTGGTTTTTGTTGTGGTCAGATCAATGTAAAGGTTAATGTGGGAACTGTTTGTGGCAAAATGTCCAGGTATTACTTTCAAATTAATTTTATGGTTTAGCGATGAATGAATTTTTATCGATCTTCCTTCCATAGCATAACCCCCTCATAAATTAAATATATAATTGTATCTCCCCATTAAAGGCAAAATCCAATTTACATTTTATTTATGCTGTCTTTAGTAAGTTAGGGTATAAATAAGTTTCGCTTTTATTTTTAAGTACTATTATGACTTATGAAGTTAGAAACTAAAATATGTTATAATTAAAACTTATCAGTAAGAAATCTATATCATAAAGCTTATAAAATTACTGTTCTATTTTTTATTGTAAACCATAATTATTACAATTTCAACCAAAATTTGCCAAAATGTTTGGCCTAAATTTAATTATCTATAATGGACATTTTAACATGCAAAAATCCCGGTAAACTCTTCAGTTTACCGGGATAACTTATGTTTATAGCACTTTGGCATAGTATAAATGCTTTGATTTATGAAAAATCACAAGAAAATAAATCGACGAAAGAAGCGAACCTATAACACCGATTATAGGAAGCGGCCAAAACCAATACAAGGCATACGATATAATGTCAAATACGGCACGAAGTATCCATGCCGATTTAAGCCTATCCCCTTCCAATGAAATTTCGTATTTTTTCTCCGTGTCCGATACACCCGAAACAATAATATATAAAATATACAGTAATACTCCCGTTGCCAATAGAGATAAAAGATATGTCAATGCCCCATAAGATGCCGAAATTCCAAGCAAATCCATTATATATAAAATTCCTGTGTAAACTGCCATACCAGCCGCAAATGGCTTGGCTTTTATGAAAACCGGGCTTTCTTGCGCCATTATCTTTAATCCTTTAATCATAACAATATAACCCAGAAAATTCGGCAGTAAACCGACTTTTATGTTTTCCAGTGTTAAATCGAAATCTAAACAAATAAGTAATAAACCTATAAAAATATTTCCCATATGCCAACTCCTATACTTATCTGACCGTTGCCCCAAAAGGCATTAGGGCAAGTTTTGCTATTTTAAAATGCTGAAGCCCGAAAGGTATTCCTACAATCGTAAGGCACAAGAGCAGCCCGAATGCTGCAGATTCTATTGCAAGAGGTATTCCGGTTATTAATAACCAAATTATATTTAAAAGCAGGGACCCGGCTCCACCACCGTATACCACTTCCTTGCCGAAAGGAAAGAAGCATAATCCCGCAAATTTAAAACACTGAACACCAATCGGTATACCGATTATGGTAAGGCACCAAAAACATCCGGCCAATAACCAGCTTAATCCGCTTACAAATCCGCCGCATATAAACCAGATAATATTACCTAGACATCCCATTTAAAGACCTCCGAAAAATTAAAAATAAAAATAATTCTGCAGTATGGCTTTAAGCCAAACGCCATTGCCATACATTTTTATGTAATTGTATAACTACAAGATTAAAAAACGGATAAAAGATACGGGTTTTATATTAAAAAATGCTTATAATTATCCCACAACTCCAAGCAACTTTTGGCCGAAATAATCCAAAGCTTCATTTACGGCCTTAAGATCATATATGTTTCTCTCAATAAAAAATTTAACAACCAAATCCGCCGTATCACTGTTTGACAGCGAATATCCGGCTAGTCGAAGCAAATCCTGAGTTTCTTCCAAAGTAAGTTCCAGGGCTATACATAAAGCTATAGCTGTAGTTTTCTTTGGGCTGTAGTATTTGTCACAGCGGATTTTTGAAAAATGCCTCCGGTCTATGCCTGCTTTTTTATAAATTTCGGCGTCCGTAAGCCCCGACCTGTCAATATACCTTAAGAGTTTTGTTGTAAAGGTATCTTCACTTTTTTCTTTATTAATATAATTTTCCAATTCATTTTCTGTTAAGACCGGACAGGATTCTTCCTTTTTTTCTTCTTTTTTGGAAGCTGCTTTTTTTCTGAACAGGCCAAACGGCAAATTGTCTGTTTTTGAGCTTTCTGATTTATCAATATTTTCCGGCGAATCTTTCTTTACGTTTTTCATTGGCTTTATATAATCATATTTTACGCCGGCCTCTCTTACAAAAATATCTGTATTTTTATGTTTATCTAAATATAAGGTCAATTCATATAGCAACCGTTTATCCATAATACCTCCCGTATCCGTAAAATGTCGCCTGGCAGGCGACCATTTATATTTTTTTATATATATAATTATACCATAAAACAGCTATTAGTAAAAATTAGAAAGGATGATGCTATATGAATAAAAACTTGACCGAATTAGTCTTTTTGTTGGATCGAAGCGGATCCATGACGGGCCTGGAAGCCGATATTATAGGAGGTTTTAACAGTTTTATTCAAAGACAATGCAGTTTGGGCAAAACCAATCTGACAACCATATTATTTGACAGCAAATATGAAATTCTGCATAATGGCGTCGATGCCGGTACTGTGACCCTGACAGAAAAAGATTTCTTTACCCGCAGTACAACCGCCCTTTTGGATGCAATCGGCAGAGCTATCCTTGACGTCAACTTCAGGCTTTCACAATTGGATAAAGAAAATTATCCCGGAAAGGTTATATTTATTATAACAACCAACGACCAGGAAAATTACAGTACTGAGTATACATATGAAAAAATCAAGCATTTAATCGACCGTCAGAAAGAACTGTATAACTGGAAATTTATTTTTACGGGAACCAATATGGATCTTATTAAAGAAAGTCAAAAATTGGGCATCCATCCTTCCATGTCTTTTATTTTTCAGGCTTCAAGTAAGGGTATAAAGCAAATGTATCAAAAGATCGATCATATAGTCAGTGAACTTAGATTGGATCAGTTCAGAAGCGATAAGGACGATTTGTCCATGCATAATTTGTAATTATTCGTTTTACTTGAAGGGCAGGTTGATACTGCCTGTATCGCATTAAAATACTATGTCTTTATTATTCTACTTTCGCTTATCCGGACTATATGGCGGATAAACTTAACTTCTTGGCCTTTTAAGGACTTTTAACATATCTTTTGTTGATTTATCTACGCAGCGGGATTCTATTATTTTTTGAATCCCTTTATTGTGTGTAAAATCATCCAGCCGGTTATTCTTTATATATGCCAGGGTTATGTCAGGCTGTTTTACAAAATAAGCAGATATAGCCCAGGCAATCGCCATCTTTACGTAATATCCCTCATGCTTAATTCTGTCAAAATGTTCAAAAGCTTTAGGAGCATATATTTCATCAATAAAATAATTAATTATCATCACTATGCCAAAACGAATTTCAAACTCCTTTAGAGAGTGAAGATAAGGCTGCAGAAAATCCCATACCTTTTCTTTATATAACTTTGTAATTTTTAGACCGGCACAAAAGCTGTCACATATAGCCCAGTTGTCAATAAGTGGTATAAAATTACCTGCCAGTTTCAGAACTTCGTCAATATCCGCTTTTATATATCCGATTACCATACCCTGAAGCATTTTTTCCTCGTAAGTTTCGGATGATGCTTCATTAAAGTAACTGATGTAATCACCTTTTGCAATGTCTTTTGCAATCTTTCTAAGAACGGGAAGCCTTACCCCCAGAATATTTTCTGCTCCTGGTGTTATTGATGATGTAAACATTCTATATTTTTCATCCGCCAGTTTAATTAATTGTTCTTTTATAGCTGACATTCCGTGACCTCTTCCTTTGATTATTAATATTCCGTCAGATTTTTAAGTTTTTTCCTGTCGGTCAGGCAAATTATACCTCTGTTCAAATTTACCATTCCTTCATTTTGAAAATATTTGAGCATTCGAGTTATTACTTCTCTTGCGGTTCCCAGATGGTTGGCAATCTTTTCATGAGTAATTGCAAGACAATCTGTACCGTCTATACTCGATTGCTCCAATAAAAATATTGCCAGTCTTTTATCCAGGGTCATAAACAATGTTTGCTCCAAAATCCACATTACTTCCGAAAAACGCATGGCCATAAGCTCATTTGTATATGCCTGAACTGCCAGTGATTCCTTAGAAAGTTTATCATATGTGGAAGTTGGGATAAGATAAGCATCTGTATCTTTTTCGGCCTCTATATATATATCAAATTTTATATTTTTCAAAATACAAGAAGCGGAAAAAATACATACATCACCTTTAAAAAGGCGGTATAGGGTTATCTCTTTTCCATTTTCTGATACAATAAAAGCCCTGACCTGACCCCTTTTAAGAAGAAAAAGCCCGGAACAGTTATTTGCCCCGTTTAACAATGCTTCTCCTTTTTTAAAATGTTTTTCTACAGCAGACTGAATTATCAATTCTTTTTGATTTTCGGTCAGAGCATCCCAAAATTTTAAATTTTCCTGAAAATACGTATTTTTTACAATCACTGCAAGCACCCCATATTTATTATAATGCACTTTCTTGCCAAAATCCATAAAAAGTGAGTAAAACATATAGCCATATCCGGCCCGCACAAAAATATAAGGATACATAGATACAACCAATCACTTATCTGATTTGGTTATACCTGTGTATCCTTGTACATTCTATGAACTGACTCTTAGGGTATATACATATTTATTAAGTTTTAAAGCAACTCAATCTTGATTTTCTTTATTATTTTAATTCTTTTTTCCACAAGCCGTGAAGATTGCAATATTCATATACAGCAATTAATTCATCATCTTCCAGTGTAAATACGGCTTTTGGCTCCTCGCCCGGCTCCAGATTCTTTCTCTGGCATCCCTTCTTGGTAAGAAGATAAATCCACATGATGTAGTGTTTCTCTTCCATGGGATGGGCTACTTCTCCCACCTGAACCTTAACTATATTTCCATCTACAGATACACTGGGTACATGCTTTTCCTTTGAAGCATCAACAGTATTGGCTACAAGTTCTTCCATTTCCTCATCACAACATACGGGAACTACTCCGGAATCATAAATTTTTTCTACGATATTTCCGCAGTGTTTACATCTAAAAAACTTTGGTTCTTTCATGGAAAATCCTCCTATCCATAATAATAATGATAACTACTACTATATACCATTATAACCCTCTGATGTGATATAGTCAATTATATAATACTATACCTGAAGCATTTTTAATATTTCTTTTTTTGGCCTGGCACCGACAGCCATAGCCGCAACCTTGCCTTCTTTTAAGACCATTAAAGTCGGAATACTCATGATTTTAAATTGTGCGGCCAATTCTCTTTCTTCATCAATATTGACCTTTCCCACCTTGATATTTTCATTTTCCATTGCTATTTCTTCGATTGCCGGAGAAACCATTCTGCATGGCCCACACCATGCTGCCCAAAAATCTAATAACACCGGTTTGTCTGACTTTAAAACTTCTTCTTCAAAATTATTCTTTGTTATCTTAATGGATGCCATCCTAATTCCTCCTTATTGCTGTTATGATAACCCTACCATAACACAATACGGGAAATTAGTCTGTGATGTTATCACAAAATCACCATTTTTTTATTATTTGTTTCCTTTTGTCAATTTTTTTATTATTAGAATCAATTATTTGTATTATTTATCCAGTCCTAAGCTGACATTATTAAAAGAATCCATGTAATTTCCTCCGTTTTTCAATATAATATTTAGAATTGATAACAAGCCACATCTGATTAAAAAAATACATAACATTCCAAATTCCTATACTATTTAATCTGTTTTCCTCCATAAATAATAAAATAGCCTCAATTCCACGGGCATCTCTAAATCTTACAATATATTCGTAATCTGAGAAATATTGAAAATAAGATGCCCTTGATACTTCATCAAACAATATTTGTGCACCATGTTCCCTTGCCAAGTCTATAGCCGCATCATAGGTGATGGATTGCCCCGTAGTTAATCCCTCAATATAGGGCAATCTCCATATATAGCCTATGGTCGAAATACCAAAGTTAATATCCTGCGGGGAGATACGGCTGGTTATTGCTTTCATTAAATTATCAATAGTATCATATGCTAAAACAGCAGGTGAAATATAGCTTAGGCCCCAATCATAGGTAATCATAGTTATATTATCCACGTATTTTTCCAGCTGCTCATATTCTAAATCATCATATTCCACATTAAGCAATAATTCAAAAACATTAAATGCAAGAGTTATAAAAGTACGAAACCCTTCAGACCTTAAGCGAGTCGAAAGTTTTTTGATAAATTCCACATATAGCGATCGGTCTTCAGGCTTATTATAGTGGGCAGAAAAATTTACACCGTAATATCCCTTCCTGTACAATAAAGCAATAATATTGCTAATCAGCATATCCTGCAAATCTGTGTTCTCCAATAAATAATGAATCATTTCAATTTCTTCCAAAGGATTATCATCCATGGCATTTAATATCATAACCGGTGCTACTCCGTATTGCTTTGCCGTTCGTATTAACTCTTCATCATCTATATTAAAAATTTCACCGTTAATATTATAATAATAAGAATATATGGAAAGATAAGTTAAAAATGGTAAGGTTTTTCGAAGAATATTCATAGCTATGAACGGATAAGCATACCCGTTTGTTGTTAAAGTCCCGGTTTTTTCTCCTTCATATTTTATAACAATGTCTTCTCCCGGATAAATATATTTCCTTTCGGAAAGGTAGGGGTTGTTTCTCAACAGTTCAAAAATGGATATATTATGAGCCAAGGCGATACTTTCAAGAGTATCTCCATCCTGAATAGTATATATTATTTCAGGCATCAAAATAACCAGAGTTTCTCCTTCAACCAAATTATCGGTAGCGCGAATTCCGTTTTCTAAAATCAGCCTTTCTACAGAAATACCATAACGATCTGCAATTGAATCGAGTGTTTCCCCCTGTTCCACTACATGGATAATCATAACAGCCCCCATAAACGTTTGCTTTTTTAATACCTATAATACTTTATATAACTCAAAGTAATTTTATGTAAGGTTTAATTCAAATATGGAAATATAATTTTCTTTATTATATGATATTATAATTTTCTTGCCTTAATTACAAAAGTTAACGTTACCTTTTGTTTTATTTGAACTTCATTACCTCGAAGTAAAATAGCAAAAAGGAAGTGAAATAACAGAATTTCACTTCCTTTAAAAGTCTAAAAAAGTTATTTTTGTATTTGAATTATCAAAAATCAATTATCTGCCGTCAAAATAGGTGCCAAGAATATAAAGCCCTGACAAATCATGCTACATTATAAATATTTCTTTAGGGTTTTCCTAACAGCACCTTTTTCGGCAATTAATTCTTTAAACATTCCTTCAATTTTTTCTCCTAAACCGACCTGATACAGATTTACAGCAAAGATTTTATCGTTTGATAAAATTGGTTTTAAAATATCCTTTTTAAGTTCCGTGTCACCCAGTTTTACGTCTTTCAGATAACCCTGCAATTCTTCCAGCAAGGGATCGGGGCTCGGAGTAAAGGGATTACCATTATCATCGATTCCCATCAGGTATCTGCACCAGCCGGCTATTGTCAAAGGTATATAAGTCAAGTCGGTAACCTTCAGGTTATTGCTGTTATAATAAGCTTTAATGGTTTCGCCGAACCGAATGGGTATCTTCTGGGATGTATCCGTAGCAATTCTTTGAGGGGCGTCAGGCATAAAGGGATTTGGAAGCCTAAGTTCCAAAACAGCCTTGATAAACTCCTGGGGGTCAAGTACTCCCGGATTTACCACTACAGGCATACCCTCATCGTACCCGATTTTGTAAACCAGCTTCTTAAGCTCGGGATCTCTCATTTCCTCCCAGATGGTTTTGTATGATAATAAACACCCAAATATAGCCAGGGCGGTATGAAGAGGGTTAAGACAAGTACATACCTTCATTTTCTCCACTTTGTCTACCGTATTACGGTCCGTAAATATGATTCCCGCCCTATCAAGAGGAGGTCTTCCGTTGGGGAAAGTATCCTCAATTACAAGGTATTCGGTTTCTTCGGCGTTTACAAAAGCAGCCGTATAGGTGTTTTTGGAGGTAATTATTATATCAGTATCCTCAAAGCCATCTTCCTTCAAAAGCTCCCTTACCTTATCATCAGGCCTTGGTGTTATCTTGTCTATCATGCTCCAGGGGAAGGCCACCTTATTTTTATTTCTAATGTAAGAAAGAAAACCTTCCTCTATAAAACCGTTTTCAACCCAATGCCTAGCATATGTCTCTACGGCTTCGTACAGCTTGTCCCCGTTATGGGAACAGTTATCCATACTTACCAGTGCCACAGGAAGTTCGGCAGGCTCTAAAGCATCTGCACCACCTTTGTATCTTTCATACATTAAGGCCGTTATTTTACCCATCAGATGCACAGGTTTTTCATAGCCGTTTTTAAAATCATTTAATACAATACCAAGATATTCTCCGCTTGAATCCACCAAGCTGTACCCTTTTTCCGTAATCGTAAAGCTGACCATCTGCAATGACGGCTTCCGGAAAATTTCTTTAAGCCGTTCCCATTCATCATCACGGTTTACATCGGCCACAATAGATTCAACAACACTTCCTATAACCTTCTTTTCAATATTTCCGTCAGATTTCAAAACCACAAGAAGGCTCAAATCGTCAAAAGGCTTGTATGCTTTTTCTATTATTTCATAGTCAAAGCCTTCACTTACTATTACGCCTTTGTCATAAATTCCTTCATTTATAATTTTCTGAAGAGCCGCCGCAGGAAAACCGCGAAAGATATTTCCTGCTCCAAAATGTATCCAGGTGGGGTTTTCTCTGGTAGTACTTCTTAATTTGTCTCTGTCATAATTAGGAAGCTCATATCCCTTTTCTTGCCATGAAGTATTATAATTTATCAGTTTCATTGCCAACTACCTTTCCGGAAATAATTCTCACCGAGTATATTTTTATTAATATAAGTTAAAAACGCTATTACTATTTTGATTTATCGCTTTTACGAATAGCTTCCCACAATCCGTTAAAATATGCAACACCAAGGGCTCTGTCATAAAGACCGTATCCGGGTCTTGCTTCTTCTCCCCAAATCATTCTTCCGTGATCGGGGCGCAGTACTCCGTCAAAACCTATATCATAAAGAGCCTTTGCTATTTCGTACATATCGAAATCGCCGTCGCTTGAAAGGTGGGAGCTTTCATGGAACACTCCGTCACATTCATATTTAATGTTTCTGAAATGTACAAAATGTATTCTGTCTTTTATTTTCGGATTTCTTATAATTTCAGGCAAATTATTTTTCAGGTTGCTGCCTAAAGATCCGGTACACAAAGTAAATCCGTTATATATGCTGTCATTTAAAGCTGCTATTTCTTCCAGGGATTTTTCACTGGTTACAATTCTGGGCAGCCCAAATACGCTCCATGCCGGATCGTCTGGATGGATAGCCATCTTAATCTGATATTTTTCACATACAGGCATAATGGCGTCCAGAAAATACTTAAGATTCTCCATACGCTTCTCTGCCGTTACGCCCTTATATTTTTCAAATAAATCCATAATCTCATCTCTGCGGTTGGGCTCCCAGCCGGGCAAGATAAAGCCTGCGCTCTCTTTTTCTACTCGCTCAAACATTTTCTCAGGCTTAATATCCTTAATTATGTTTTCATCATATGCCAGCACATACGAACCGTCCTCAAGTTCCTTGGCAAGATCGGTTCTTGTCCAGTCAAAGATTGGCATAAAATTATAGCAAACCAAATGGACGTCGGCTTTGCCCAGGTTTTCAAGGGAAATCTTATAGTTTTCAATATATTTTTCCCTCGTAGGCAGACCGATTTTTATATCCTCATGAATATTCACACTTTCTATACCTACCAGCTTCAGGCCTGCAGCCTCTACCTCATTCTTAAGTGCCAGAATGTCTTCCAATTTCCATGCCTCACCGGCAGGAACATCATGCAAAGAAGATACCACACCGGTAACACCCGGTATCTGTTTGATATACTCCAGTTTTACGCTGTCATGTTTTTTCCCGAACCAACGCAATGTAATATCCATAGTCTATTTTCCTTTCTATTATGCTTATTTATCAAGAAATTCTGCCGCATAAGTCCATAAAAGGTGATTAGCGACAGAATAACATCCCATATTATAAGATTCAATTTATTATACATAAAACATACCTATTATTACTGCAAAATAACAAATCCATATTAACCATATTATATTATAATAAAATAAATATCAAGTATATAAACTGCCAATAGGGCTCCTGTTTATCTGCCTTTTACTATAATCTTATTTTTATAAAATATCTTTTGTTTTAAACATAAGGAGCTGTTTCATATATTACCGCTCGATATGCTCTCTTCCTGATAGACATATTAATTAATAAAATCTTTTCACTTAATCAGAGCATATCAAACACATCTGCATGAAACAACTCCTTTTCGGATTAGGTAATATCCTAACCCTTATACCGTTTATAAACATCAAAATAATTTAAAAATATTAAAAACAATTTTGATATTATAAACCGGCAGAAAGCGTACAAATTTAATGCAATCTTATTTTTTAAAATTAATATATCGTTCTGTTCTTTTCGTCCTTAACACCCGATTTTCTGTAAAAATATGTGTTTATCCTGTCACGCCATTCTCTGGCATTCTCCAGCTGCTTATAAAAGCGTTCCCTGCATCTCATATATACGTCGTCCGGGATAAGGCCTTTTAAATCTTCCCAATCTCTTACCATTTTTTCAACTTCCTCTGCCCCTTCAAAATGAGTATCGTATATATGCTGAATTAGGGTTTTACCGCTTTTTAATTTATAATCATACCTGACATAATGGAAAAACAGCAAAAGTTCCTCGGGGCAGGTTTCTATATTCTCGTACATTGAAGCATTAGGCTCATTGTATTGACCCGCATAACCTGTACCGCTCCTTACGGTTCTGTCCACTCCAAGACCGTTTCTGTCAGCCCTGTGATAGGTGCCCCATCTGTCGTACTCATATCCGTCTACATTGGGCCCGTAATGGCTGCCCGGATTTACCATCCACCCTATGCCTAAGGGTGATGTATACTTTTCGTATACAGGCCATGATTTCATAAGAATATCAAAAATAGTTTTTATTACTTTATCCTTATGAGGAAACGTCAGCTTTATCCATTCAAGGGCAATCTGCTCTGAAGTAAGCTCCGTATTCCATGCCAGCCTTCCGAAACCATACAGGTTAGCAGCGGCCAGGTCATGGCCTGTCCAGTTAAAATCGTTACCGGTATTGGATACTGCTGCCATACCGCAATTAATCTGATTGTAAGCTCTTCCCGATACAATATCGGCTACGGTTGCTCCATCTTCTTTTGCATAAGTTTCGAAATTAAGCACTTCTTTCCACATAGGAATTAAATAACATACATCTATTTGCTGTCCGGTATATTCCTGAGCCGCCTGGACTTCAAGAATCATATTTGTATTTTTTAAGCCGCCAAACAAAGGAGATACCGGTTCCCTTACCTGAAAATCCATAGGGCCGTTTTTTATCTGAAGCACAACATTATCTTCAAACTTACCGTCAAGTCCTATAAAATTATCGTAAGCAGCCTTTGCACGGTCGGTTTTATAATCTCTCCAGTCCTGCATGCAGTTATATACAAAACATCTCCAGATAAGCAGACCGCCATAAGGTTTTAAAGCCCTTGCAAGCATATTCGCTCCGTCGGCATGGGTACGGCCGTAAGTAAAAGGCCCCGGCCTTCCTTCGGAGTCAGCTTTGACAAGGAATCCTCCGAAATTCGGAATATATTCATAAATCTTCTTTACACAGTCATTCCACCAATTTTGCACCCTTTCATCCAAGGGATCGGATACGGGCAGTCCTCCTATTTCGATAGGTGCCGCAAAATTAATACTTAAAAATAACTTTATACCATAACCGGCAAATATATCAGCTATGGTCCGAAGTTTACCCAAATAGCGCTCTGTAATAAGTTCGGTAGCCGCCTTGTGCACATTTACATTATTAATAACTGTTGCATTGATACCGACGGACGCGATAAGTCTGGCATAATCTTTTGTCCGTTCGTTTATCAATATTTCATCATTTTCAAAGAAAAACGATTTGCCTGAATATCCTCTTTCTATGCTTCCGTCCATATTGTCCCAATGGTTTAGCATTCGGATATTGTTTTTCGGATTTTCGTTTATGTCAAGCCCGCGAACAGAAAGCCCCTGGCCTATACGCCGTATCAAATCAAAACATCCGTATAACAGGCCTTGCCCGGTCTTGGCTTCTATGCGGACAGTTTTTCCCGTTTGTAATATCCTGTATCCTTCCTCGGAAATTTTGCTGTTATCATCATTTAATAACTTTAAAATTATACCTGTTGTTACCTTTTCAGTCTCAGTACCATCCTGATACTCGCAGGATACATTTATACCAAGAATGTTTTTCAATGCATAAGTAAGCTCATTTATGGCATTTTGAATAATGATATCGTTTTTGTTCTCATTTACGCAAACTGTAAGTTCGGTTAATAAATCTTTGTCAGAATAATTTTCAATAAAGCTATAATTTAACCAGCACTGATTGTAATTCATAAATTCCTCCAATAATTATTTATCATTCGGTTACATGAAGTCATGCATGTATATAATTTAGAATAAAGATCTATATTATCAAAAAATTTTCAGCTTTATACTTCTAATTAGCCTAAACACATAATCTTACATATCCGCTCTGCCGGCACAATTTAAATTATATGAACACCATTTATATAATTTCAAATATTAGTTTAAGTAATTTATTCAATACTGATAACCCAAGAGTTAAATTGAATAAAAAAGCGGACGCCTCTGCGCCCGCCTTTTTTATTTTCTTGATTCAAGTATAACAGTACGGTCGGAACGCATGATTTTACAGAAAGGTTTTTTGCCTGTCAGTTTTATGCTTCTTACATCCGGTTGGCTTGTACCAATATAGACTTCATATTCGCCTTCATGTAAAACAAGATTTCCGTCGTTATCATAAAGTCCGAAGGCAGTATTATCCAATTCAATAGTAACGGTTCTTGATTCACCGGGATTTAAAAATACTTTTTTAAGCCCCTTTAACTGCCAGTTCGGTGCACCTTCCCGTTTTACCTTTACATAAATCTGAACGGTTTCCGCACCCGGCATATCTCCCGTATTTTTAATGTTTGCGGTACATAATACTTTTTGTCCGAATATGATATTATCCGTATTAACGGTTACATCAGACAGTTCAAAGTCCGTATAAGATAAGCCGTATCCGAAAGGATACAATGCTTCATTTTTCATATAACGATATGTCCTGTTTGCCATGCTGTAATCAGTAAAGTCAGGCAGCTCCTCTGTTGAACGATAAAACGTTACGGGAAGCTTACCTTCAGGAGAATATTCCCCGAACAAAATTTGAGCTATTGCTCTTCCTCCCTGGGCTCCGGGATACCATCCCTGAATTATTGCAGGAATATGTTCGTCAGCCCATGGTATGCTTAAAGCACTTCCTGAAAGCAGTACCAGTATCACAGGTTTTCCGCAATTATATATTTCTTTCAGTACTTCTTCCTGAATTCCGGGAAGATTCAAATTCGGCTTATCCCCGCTGGCAAATTCGTTGCCCTGGTCTCCTTCTTCACCTTCAAGCCCCGGGTCCAGTCCAAAGCAAGCTATAACAACATCACTCATCTCACATACCGCTTTTACTTCCGCAAGCCTGTCATTCTCTTTGCCTAATCCCTGTATGGATTTCTTAAACAAATGGCATCCTTCGGAGTAGTACACTCTTACATCGTCTCCGAGATATTCCTTTATCCCTTCCAATACGGTAATATATTCGGAAGCGGTACCTTCATAGTTGCCTACAAGGGCTTTTCGGTTGTTTGCATTAGGCCCGATAACACCTACTGTCTTTAATTTTGATTTATCTAAAGGAAGAAGTTTGTTTTCGTTCTTTAACAGAACAATACATTTTCTTGCAGCTTTTAAGTTAAGCTCCTTATGTTCCTTACAGTCTACCTTATCATATCCGATGGAATTGAAAGGAACCTTTTCGGGATCGTCAAACAGTCCAAGCTTCATTCTGGTTGTAATAAGTCTTACTACGGCTTCATCAAGGGTCTTTTCATCTACAAGGCCGTCTCTTACGGCAAGCAGTAAGTTGCCAAAAATATTGCCGCAGTTAAGATCGCATCCGTTATTCATTGCCAAAGCAACCGATTCAACCGGAGTTGAAGTTACCTTGTGATTCTCATGGAAATCTTTTATAGCCCAGCAGTCTGAAACCACATGGCCTTTAAAGCCCCATTGATCCCTAAGAATATCCTTAAGCAAGGTTTTGCTTCCGCAGCAAGGTTCTCCGTTGGTGCGGTTATAAGCTCCCATGACCGCTTCTACATTACCTTCCTGTACGCAAGCCTTAAATGCGGGAAGATAAGTTTCATATAAATCCTGAATTGATACTTCCGCATTAAAACTGTGTCTTAAATCTTCCGGTCCCGAATGAACCGCAAAATGCTTGGCACATGCGGCTGCTTTCAGATATTTGCTGTCCTTGCCCTGGATACCATTAATAAAGCGGACTCCCAGTCTGCCTGTCAAGTACGGATCTTCACCGTATGTTTCATGGCCCCGTCCCCATCTGGGGTCTCTGAAAATATTAACGTTTGGCGACCAGAAAGTTAGGCCTTTATAAATATCATAATCACCGTACTTTTGTTGAGCATTGAACTTTGCCCTTCCTTCTGTGGAGATAACATCTGCCACTTCTTCCAAAAGATCTTCATCAAATGTAGCCGCAAGACCTATAGCCTGTGGAAATACGGTTGCAACACCCGCACGGGCCACACCGTGGAGAGCTTCGTTCCACCAGTTATAAGCTTTTACACCCAGCCTTTCAATAGCGGCAGCAGTATGCAGAGTCTGAAAAACCTTTTCCTCCAGTGTCATTCTTGATACCAGGTCTCTAGCTCTTTCTTCAAAACTAAGTGATTGATCCAAATAAGCCTTATATTCCATCTTTATCCTCCTGTATAAAACAGTACATTTGAATTAAATTATATCATATGGCTTCATATTTTGCTCGCAATTTTTAACTAAATTTCAACTATATTTAAAAAATTATTTTACTCAGAAAATATTGTATAATATAATGATACCAGAAATTAAGACAGACAAAACGGCCAAAATAAGTTAGAATGGAACTATGGAAAAGAGAAGAAATTTTACACCGGAAGAAAAAGCAAAAATAGTGATTGAGGTCTTAAGGGAAGAAAGAACGCTGAATGAGATTGCTGCCGAATATGAAATACATCCGAACCAGCTAAGTCGCTGGAAGGCAGAATTCATAAGCAATGCAGGCAGAGTTTTCAGCAAGGAAACTGATGAAGTAGAGAAGGTCAAACAGTCGTATGAAAAGGAGAAGGACGAACTGTTTAAGCAAATTGGACAACTTTCATATGAGGTTGCCTGGCTTAAAAAAAAATCTGGCCGACTCTAAGTCCCGTGAAGACCGCATGAAGATGATTGACAGAGAAGAAAAGAAACTGAGCATCACAAAGCAAGCCGAACTGTTGGGAATTAACCGTACAAGCCTTTACTACAAGCCGGTTCCAGTAAATGATGAGGAATACCTGATTAAGCGTATTATTGATGAGATTTACACGGCTCATCCGGAGTATGGCTACCGCAGGATGACGAATATCCTGAACCGGGATTATCACATTCATATCAATCGAAAGCGAACCCGGCGTTACATGAGGGAAATGGGGATCCATGGTTTCTGTCCTGGACCTAATCTTAGCAAACGTCTGCATGGCAAGTATTTGTATCCGTATTTGCTGAGAGGCTTGAATATTGATCATCCAAACCAGGTATGGTCTATAGACATAACATACTGCCGGATGAAACGTGGTTTTATGTACATGGTAGCCATTATAGACTGGTATTCCCGGTATATTGTTGGATTTGAGTTATCAAATACTTTGGAAAGGACATTTGTATTAGAGGCAATAAAAAAGGCGATCAAACGGTACGGGAAACCTGAAATTATGAACAGTGACCAAGGTTCACAGTTTACCAGTGATGATTACATAAACTTACTAAAAAGTAACAATATAAAAATTTCAATGGATGGGAAAGGAAGAGCACTGGATAACCAAAGGATAGAGCGCTTCTTTCGATCTTACAAGTGGGAAAAGCTTTATCTTGAGGATTGCGAAACAGGGCACCAACTCCGGCAGATTACCAGGGATTATGTTGAATATTATAACAACCGGAGACCTCATCAGTCGTTAGACTACAAAACGCCAGCAGAGTATTATTTCGGGGTTTACAAACAGTTTCAGGCAGTCGTATAAAACCTTGGGGCTCTGCCCCAAACCCCGTCCTCGCCGGAAGGCAGCCGGTCTGTCATGACAGACCGGAAAGAAAAATGATGTATGTGTATTGGATGTCAAGGGTCAAGATGAACTCGCTTACGCTCGCCCTTGACATCCTCAGACATAGTAAATAAATGTAAAATATAGAAATTTAAAGAAAGGAGAATCTAACTTAGAAAAGCTGAAAAATTGTCTTGACAATGGGGGGCATTATATAAATTCTATCTTTAATTAGTATGAATAAAGCCTTCAATTTTATCCGAACTATTATAAATCCTTAGTTTTTCATTGTTTTTTATATTTATTGTTAATCATAGGGCAATAATGTCTAAATATAACTTAGTTGGGAATAAATTGAATATGTAGGTTTACAATACATGTGTTACAAAATTAAATAAATAAAAACGGAAATGCTCTCTTTTGTGTTATATTTAAGTTACCATACAAAAATACAAACAGAAAGGAGAAGCATTTCCGTATGGCTATTATAACACAGGATATGAGATTTAGACTAGCATTAATTAAGTATGCTGATAAATATGGTGTTTCAAAAGCTGCTGCTCGTTATAAAACCAATCGCCAGTATGTCTATCGCTGGAAACGCCGTTACGATGGCTCTTGGGATTCTCTTAGAGATCGGTCCAGAAGGCCTCATCATCATCCTAATCAGCATACTGAAGAAGAAATCAAACTTATTAATAACATGCGCCGTCGTAATCCTCATGATGGTTTGGTTGTTTTTTGGGTAAAACTTAGGCAACGTGGCTATAAAAGATCCATCACCGGTCTATATCGTTTTCTTCGTAAGAAAAGCCTTATGCCTACTAAACCAAAAAAACCAAAGTACATTCCTAAGCCTTATGAGAAAATGTCATATCCTGGCCAGAGGTTCCAGATTGATGTCAAGGCCGTACCTTCTTCATGCCTGGTTAATGAAGCCAAGGGGCAAAAGTTTTATCAGTATACTGCTATTGATGAATATTCCAGATGGCGTTATGTTGAAGCTTTTGAAGAGCGTAGTACATATTCATCTATGCAGTTTTTAGAGCACCTTGTAAAAGCATTTCCACTGCCCATAGAATGCATTCAAACAGATAATGGCATGGAATTCACTAAACGCCTTTCATCAGGAAATAAAGCTAAAACACCGACAATTTTTGAAGTACGACTTAAGCAACTAGGTATTCGTCATAAACTCATACGGCCATTTACGCCCAGGCATAATGGTAAAGTAGAACGAAGTCATAGAAAGGATAATGAGCGATTCTATTCAACGCATACCTTCTATTCATTCGAGGATTTCAGTAAGCAGCTAACTATATATAACAAAAGAGAGTATAACCGTTTTCCAATTAGACCCCTGGGATGGAAATCGCCACAAGAAGTCTTAAATGATTTTATTAAGTATGGTGTAACATATGTTTGACAAACCTACAAACTTAGTTGGGAATAAATTGAATATATGTTTACAAAATTATCTAAATATATTAAAATTAAATTATTGACAATATAAATAATAACTCCACACAGGATCGACAGAATACATATGTACTTTTTTATATAAAAAATAGTAATTATTAATAGTATTTAAATAAGCATCAATATTTAAATATTGATATAACTTTAAATGTTTTTAGGCTTTTTATATGTAATATATTACATTTGCAGACTTCATATTAAAGCCATCTGTTTATCCTATTTTATGTATGTGACTTTAGCTTATACTGGATATCTGTTTTTATTTAGTAAAGCATAAAGTCAAGAGGTGAGGGGTTATAATGAGGATTTTGGACGGTGTTTATGAAAAAATTGATTACAAAGATAATTCATCTATTCTTTTATACATCAACAATGAGCCGGATAATTATTCACCCCACTGGCATACTGCGGTAGAAGTTATTATGCCTATTCTCAATATCTACACGGTCATTATAGGGAAAACCACGTACAATTTGAACGAAGGAGATATATTAATTATACCGCCTGGAGAGCTTCATGAACTGGTTGCCCCAAAGGAAGGCCTTCGCAGAATCTTATTATTTGACTATTCTTTAATAAGCAGTCTTAAAGGCATTACAAATATTTTTACAGTTCTCAACCAACCCAGACTAATCACATCAAGAACTGCTCCTGATACTCACAAAGAACTTTCAAAGATATATGACGAGATAACCGAAGAATACAACAACGACAAAGCTCTTCGTGAAGCAGCCATTTATTCGCTAATTATCAGGATGTTTGTTATATTGGGCCGCAAATATATGAATACCGATCATATCTTTCCGGACGTAAAGCTTAACAAGCAGAAAGAATATATTGAGAAGTTTAATTTAATATTTGATTATATCAATGAAAATTTTATGGAAGATATTACCCTTGATGTCATAGCAGACGTAGCAGGTTTCAGTAAATTCCACTTTTCCAGGCTTTTTAAACAGTTTACCGATATGTCTTTTTATGATTATCTAAACCAAAGGCGGGTTAAGGAAGCCGAAAAGCTTTTGCTTAATCCCAACCTGTCCATAACAGAAGTCGCCATGAGATCAGGATTTTCAAGTATTTCAACCTTCAACCGGGTATTTAAGCAATTTAAAGAATGTACTCCAACGGAATTTAAAAATCTTTATCAGCGGCGCAACCGGGTTAAGCAAAGCATACATATGTTGAATGTTAAATAGCAATACATAATAAAAATAATTTCTCACAAGTAACCTGAAAATCCGCACAGGTATGATGCTTCGCAGCAGAAACGGCTGCGTTTTATACCTGTGCAGATTTTATTTTTATATTCCTCAAAAGTTTTGTTAATGCTGTTTTATAATTTTAAATAATTTATAACCTGCCAAAAACATTTGAAGACTGATTACTAATTTGTTTAATCAATGTTTTTGTAATATATCCAGTCAAAGTCCGCATAGTTATTGCTTTCCGATTTGTTGGACGAGCAGTAAATACCCAGAGTATTTCCCACAAAACCCCCTGCCACATCGGTACTTAATATCCTTGCATCCACCCCGTCCATCAAGACATGATATTCTTCATTGTCAAAGCTGAAAGAGAAGGTTAAGTCCTGAAGTCTGGCTTCGATTCGGAGAATAATGTATCCCTCATTACGGCTGCTTTGAACATTTGCTTCGGCTAAGACCTCTTCTTTACCTTCTTTACACCTAATCAGGCAAAGAGTCTTAACACCCTCCCTTAATTTTTTAACCAAACGATAATTAAACTTATCATTCTGGAATATTACAATGCCTGCTTCCTCAGAATTGTTCTCAGGTTCAAATTCCATCTTAGCCTCAAATATGAAACTCATACCGGTCTGACGAATACAGACATAACTCGGACTTACAAGCTCGGTCAGTTTTTCCGGAGCAAGCTTCATCCTAAGATATCCCTTTCTCTCCGTAAGGCTGTAATTGGCTGAATTGGGATTTCTAAGATACATGAATCGATACGGCAGCTTCTCATCGTCAAAATCTTCTTTTTCAGGAAGAGGCTCTACCGGTGTTAAGGGCAGATTCGGAACCTTTACGGTAGATTCTACCAGTCCAATACCTCTGTTTACAAGGGGCCAGCCGTTCTCCCACTCAACAGGCACCAGGAAGGTTTCTCTTCCGAGATTTCTGTAATAACCTCCGTAAGGGCGGGAACCAAGTAAAACCATATACCATTCCCCGTTCTGGGTTTCCACCAGATCTCCATGCCCCACATTGACTATAGGATAATCCAGCCCCAAATGCCTGTGGGTAAGTATAGGATTACAATTATAACCCACATAAGGACCTGTGATCCGATCCGAGGAAGCCACGGTAACTGCATGGGCATGGCCTGTTCCACCTTCCGCAATAAGAAGATAATACCTGCCGTCTTTTTTATAAAGATGCGGTCCTTCAGGCCACTCCACATCTTTCAAAGCCCCGTGCCATATGGCATAAGATTCGCCTATTAACTTCATATTTTTTATATCAAGTTCCTGCAGCCAAATTTCGTTGTCTCCGTAATATTTGCCCCCTTCTCTGCGTTTTTTGGTACCGATATAGTAGCACCGCCCGTCATCGTCAAAAAAGAGTGAAGGATCTATTCCTTGCGCTCCTTCAATAAAATACGGGTCTGACCAGGGGCCGGCCGGGTCTTTTGCCGTTACGATAAAATTGCCTCCTCCGGATACGTTGGTTGTAATCATATAGAATGTCCCGTCATGATAGCGTATGGTAGGGGCATATATACCCTGTGAAAGCCGTACACCGGATAATTCAATCTGTTCTCTTCTGTCCAGAATGTTTCCTATCTGTTTCCAGTTTACCAGATCTTTGCTGTGGAAAATCGGAACTCCCGGAAAATAGGCAAAAGTGGATGTAACCAAATAATAATCGCTGCCCACCCTGCATATGGACGGATCAGGATAAAATCCAGGAAGTATAGGATTTTTTACCCTTTTTTCCATTGTTTATTTCCTCCGTTTCCTATATCAAAACCATCCCTGCACCGTCAGTTTTATTCAAGACATACGGTTACTGCAGGGCTGTTTTTTGCAATCTTAAACCGTCCGTCAAGTCCCTCGGATTTTGCTTCGTAATCACCCAAAAATCCTGTAACTTCAGCAAAACCGTTATCGTCGGTCATAACCGTTACATTTGTCCACCATTCTTTTTTAATTAAATTATATAAAGCGTCATAAGAAGGTTTGCAGGAATTATCTGCTCTAAGGAATCCGGCCGGAGCCTTAAGCCATTTACCGTCCACAATACACCAGGTAGTAATGGCTTCTACAGAAGGATCGGCAAACAAGGTCCTGTATAGCTCTACTACTTCTTTTGCCTGTCTTTCCTCTCCCTCCGGAGTTGTAGGCCATTCGTCGACCTGAAAATCGTTAAGATCTTCAATTTCAGGCGGCATAAGATCGCCGGATATCAATGTGTTTTCGGTAAAATGAAGAGGCAATCCGAAATGAGAGAATCTCTCTAGTACACTCTGGATTTTTTCCACTCCCCAATAGCCCTGGTGCTGATGGGATTGGATACCTATTGCATCAATCGGAATTCCTGCCTCCAGGCAGCCTTCAATCATTATTTCATAAGATATACTTGTATTAAAGTCGTTTATCAAAAGCACAGCATTGGGATTGGCTTCTTTAGCTGCTTGAAACACTTCCCGTATAAGGGGTATTCTTCCCAGTTCCTTGCATATTCTTGTTATTCCGTTATCGTATTTATCAAAAATAGGCATAATTACAACTTCATTTATTACATCCCACATATCTATTACGCCTTTAAATTCGGAAACTTCACGGCGAATTCTGTCAAGCTGGGCTTTTAAAATTTCCTCATTGGTCATATCTAAAAGCCATGGAGCTGTTTGTGTATGCCAGCATAAAGGATGTCCCTTTAAGGTAACTCCTCTATCTTTAAGCCAGCGCGCTGCTTTCATAAGTGCTTCTGTATGCGGCTTTCCTTTTTCCGGCTCAAATTGTCCCCAATAAAACGGCAGTGTTGCTGTATTAAACAGGGCCAACCATTTATCCATACGGTCCTTAAGCAGTTCTTTATCTTCTCCGAATGGAAGATCATTTACCAGAGCTACAGTATCAAAAGCTCCGCAGGCAAACATAAACTCATGCTTTGTCTGTGATATATCTATACGTTTATTGGCAAGGGGTGACCCGTCCTTTCCTACAAAACGTATAACACTTGTCGCCATGCGATGTTTATACTTATTATCCATAAATGTTACCTCCTCAGTCACAGGTATATTTTTACATATACCAGTTTATCCGACATTCTGCCCTTATGTCAATGTAATAACCTATACTGAAAATGTATCATTAAAACTTTTCGTAACTTTATATTTGTAAGTTACTTGAAAATATAAAGTTACTATGATAGAATTATAGTGTAGATTACAAACACGCTAAAAATATTAATAAAATACTAATCCATTTAAAAACATCTCAATCTATTTTATATCAGACTAAGCATACGACTTTATTCTAATTTGTTTCAAGGTTATAAAACTGATATCGTTTTTACTTAAGATAATTTCTTAATATAATAATCAATTTAGGCTATACACTTAAAGGTTTAATTTTAATTATTTAATAAGGAGAAGGTATATGTTTGATAATTTAGTGTCTTTGGACAATATAAGTTTTGTGCTTGTTTTCCTTGAAGGACTTATTTCATTTTTGTCGCCCTGTGTAATACCTCTTATTCCGATTTACATGAGCTATTTGGCAGGCAATGCAAAACATACGGATGAATCCGGTGCCATTACTTACAGGCAAAAAACCGTATTTTTTCATACCGTATTTTTTATCCTTGGCATATCATTTTCTTTTTTTCTTTTGGGAATGGCATTTACCGCTCTCGGTAGCTTCTTTAAGACCAACCAGCTTCTGTTTACCAGAATTGGCGGAATTCTTATAACCTTACTGGGCCTGTTCCAGGTGGGCCTGTTTAATGTTAAATTCCTGCAAAAAGAACGGAAATTCCGCTTCATACCTGATGAAATAAATCCCCTGATGGCTTTCCTTATGGGATTTACTTTCAGTTTTGCCTGGACTCCCTGTGTCGGACCGGCACTGTCTTCCGTACTTATACTGGCTTCAAGCTCAAAAAGTGCCTTGACAGGTTATCTTCTTGTTCTTCTTTATACTGCGGGATTTATTATTCCTTTCCTGATACTGGGTCTCTTTACTACGCAGGTTTTAAATTTCCTTAAATCAAAACAGAAAATATTAAAATATACCGTAAAAATAGGAGGATTAATCCTAATACTTATCGGCATTATGACTTTTACAGGCTGGATGAACGGCATATCAAAATATTTAAATAAAATATCCCGTCCCCTGGGAGTAAAGCAAGAACAGCAAACCGATATGGCGGACGAATCATACGGAAACCCCACCGATAAATCCGATACGGATGCATCGGGATACGCAAACAATGAAACCGTAAACGAACCGGGAGCTACTCCTTATGATCCTGAAGCCGAAAGTATCCTTCCGGGTGATAATTCAAATGACGACTTGTCCGAAAACAATTCGACAGCTGATAGTGCCAGCAACAACGATGCCGATTCCCCAAACAGCGAACAGACAGAAGAAGTCCCTCCCAAATTCCCGGCTATAGATTTTACCTTAAAGGATCAGTACGGCAATGAACACACCCTTTCCGATTATAAAGGGAAAGTGGTATTCTTAAATTTCTGGACCACTTGGTGCCCTTATTGTATAGAAGAAATGCCGGATATTGAAAAAATATATAATGAATACGGAAAAAACCAGAAAGACGTAATAATCTTGGGAGTTGCCAATCCTTCCAGTGATGAATATCCTTATAATCAGGACGTAAGCAGGGATGAAATCATAGATTTCTTAGAAGAAAACGGCTTTACCTTCCCAGTAGTATTCGACGAAACAGGGCAAGTGACAATGGATTACTTTATTTCAGCCTATCCTACTACTTTCTTGATTGACAAAGAAGGAAATATTTACGGATATGCTGCAGCCATGCTGACCAAAGATATTATGGACAATGTAATCCGCCAGGCCCTTCAAGCCACCGAAGAATGACAATTTATTTTTTACGTCAGGATGCAATTTATTTTAACAAGAGATATCCGGGTTTAATGAAAGGAGTATACCATGAAAAATCTGTATAACCTCCCCTGCAATATTGCCCAAACCCTTAATATTATCGGAGATAAATGGACCTTGCTTATTATCCGCCAGCTGATGCTGGGTTACGATACCTTCAAAGAAATACAGGACAGGCTTATAGGAATCCCTACCAACATTCTTTCAGACCGGCTAAAAAGCCTGGAAAAAGACGGCCTTATAACCTCACAGCTCTACCAGTCCCATCCTCCCAGATACAAATATTTCCTTACAGATAGCGGTTTAGATTTGGCAGATGTTTTTAACAGCATAATCCTGTGGAGTGAACGCAATCTGAAAAAATGCCACAAAATTCTTACCCACTCCGAATGCGGCCACAAAATCGAGCTGACTTACTACTGCCCGAATTGCGGTAAAACAATAAAGCGTGAAGATATAAATGTTACCGACAATAACTTCGACAAGCCGGAATAAAAAATGATTTAAAGCGGTAGTATATAAGAGAATTATTGAAGATATTATTTTATGATTAAGTTATTATGAAGAAAACAAATATACTCGAAAGACAACTTCTTTTAAATATGCTGAATTAAATAATAAGAACACCTGCAATAATTTATACTTGTAAAATCGGTTATATACTACATATCTGAATTACCAAATAAACTATGGCAGGTGTTCGTTACATCATGGTTATTTATTTATCTTAATCTTATGAAGAACTGTATTTATTAAGCCAGTCATTTACCTGTATCATATAAGCCATAAGCTGCGGTGATGCCATTAACTGGCCGAACCAAGGCTTACCGTATACAGCCGGAGCTTCCATAAATTTTTTAACCTTTTTCTTATCAATCAAGGGCCGGATAGGGGAATTGGGATCATTAACAATATCCAAAAATCTTTCCGTAAGCAATTTCTCATAATTGGGATGATATGTTTTTGGATACGGGCTTTTTTTGCGATTTATAATCTCGACCGGCAAAAGATCTTTACAGGCTTCTCTTAATAGTGCTTTTTCTGTCCCGTTTTTATATTTCATATCCCAAGGCACATTAAAAACATATTCGATTATTCTGTGGTCGGCAAAAGGAACCCTTGCCTCCAGCCCGCTGTACATACTTGCTCTGTCCATTCTGTCAAGAAGTGTTTGCATAAACCACTTTATATTAAGGTATGTTATTTCCCTTCTCTTCTTTTCCTCCAGACTTTCACCGGCAAGATACGGTACCTCTTTTGCAGACTCGTCATATCTGGCCGATACATAATCCTCAATATTAAGTTCATTAATAAAATCATCCGCCAAAAGGGCCGTTCTTGCCGACAAGTCCTTTGACCACGGAAACCCTTGCGCCCACAAAAGTTCTTTTCTGTAAAACCAAGGGTATCCTCCGAAAATCTCATCGGCACACTCACCGGTTAAAGCTACCTTGTTATGCTTTTTTACCAGAGAGCAAAAATACAAAAGCGAAGCATCAATATCGGCCATACCCGGCAAATCTTTAGCATCTACAGCTTCATAGAGCAAATCGGCGAGCTTTCTTTCGTCACATTCAAGATAAGTATGGTTTACTTCATATTTTGAACGCATTTTATCTATATAAGGCCTATCCCTTTCAGGCTGGAAAGCATTGGACTGAAAATAAATATCATTGTCTTTAAAATCAAAAGAAAATGTATTTAGCTTTAACCCTTTTTCAGACAAATAATCGGACGCTACGGCAGTTACAATACTTGAATCAATACCTCCGGATAAAAAACTGCATACCGGCACATCGGAAACCATCTGTCTTCTTATAGCATCCCGTACCAAATAAGATACCTTATCAAGAGTATCTTCATAAGTATCCGTATGTTCTTTGCTTTCAAGTTCCCAATACCGGAAAAAAGCCATGCCTGCTTTTGAAAAAACGGCATAATAACCGGGTTTTATCTCATTTATACCGACAAATACACCGTTTCCGGGAGTACGGGCAGGCCCCATACCGAATATTTCTCTGTAACTGTTTATATCAATCTCAGGCTCTATATCAGGATGGCAAAAAAGGGCCTTTATTTCGGACCCGAAAACAAGAGTCTGATTTTTAATACTGTAAAACAAAGGCTTTACCCCGACCCGATCCCGGTACAAAATGAGGCTTTCCTTTTTTCCGTCCCATATTGCAAAGGCAAAAATACCGTTTAATTTGCTTACAAAATCTTTTCCGTAATGTATATATGCATATAGAATAACTTCGGTATCAGTTGTTGTTTCGAATATAAATCCTGCTTTTTTCAACTCAGGAGTAAGCTCTTCGGTATTATATATTTCCCCGTTATAAACAATTGCATAATCATGCTCGTCTATGGTCCTTATAATCGGCTGTTTGCCAAAGCACTGGTCTCTTATGGAAAGGCGGCTGTGGCTTAATCCGACATATTTTCTTAAATATTCACCCGAATCGTCTTTTCCGCGGTGAGCAATTGATTTTCTCATTTTTATTAATGTATCCGTCCAATATTCGGGATACTTTGTATAATCCAAATTAAAATTGCAAAATCCGGCTATTCCGCACATATATAGCACCTCTTTCTTTCAATAAATCTAGGACTACAGTTTTTAATACGCCTAATAGTCGATTATGAACTTTTAAATTTAAATGCCCTAATAACGGGCAGGAATACCCTCCAAGCGAATTAAAAAGTTGCTATAGGCATATCTTACATCCTATAATTTCTTATTATTATCCGCTATAATAAATAAAAGGCGTCCTCTTAATCATTCTTTCAAATGATTAAGTGAACGCCATTGTTACACAATATTTATATATGCACGAAAAATAAATTGTAGACCGGATTTTAATGAATTTTTGATCAAATAAAGTAATATTTTATAATCTATTCTTGTATCTTATCCTATTAATTATCACCCAATCACCTGTCACCTAAGGCAGCTTCAAGCAATCCCACAAATAAAGGATGAGGCCTATTGGGACGGCTTTTAAATTCCGGATGATATTGCACACCTATAAAAAATCTGTTCACAGGCAATTCCACTGCCTCTACCAGATGTCCGTCCGGAGAAGTTCCGCAGATAACCATGCCATGTTCAGCGAATGTTTCTCTGTAATTATTGTTAAATTCATATCTGTGCCTGTGCCGTTCGCTGATTAAATCCTCTTTATATAAACTCTTAAGCAAGCTTCCGTCTTTGATTTTGCAAGGATATGCCCCAAGCCTCATGGTGCCTCCTTTATGGGTTATACCGACCTGTTCTTCCATAAGGTCAATTACCGGATGAGGGGAGTCGGTAAATTCTGAAGAATTGGCACCGGCTAGCCCGCAAACGTTACGGGCAAATTCGATAACGGCAATCTGCATGCCAAGGCAAATTCCCAAATAAGGAATATTGTTTTCTCTCGCATACCGGCATGTGGTGATTTTTCCTTCAATTCCCCTGTCGCCAAATCCTCCCGGTATAATAATGCCGTCAACACCCTGAAGCTGCTCTCCTACATTTTCCGGTGTTATATCCTGGCTTTCAATCCATTTGATTGTAACTTTTGAACCGGTGTGGAAGCCGGCATGATTTAAACTTTCTATAATAGAAAGGTAAGCATCATGAAGTTTTACATATTTACCGACAATGGCTATGACAACTTTTTTATCCACAGACTTTATTTTCTTAATCATGCTGTTCCATTCGGTCAAATCCGGTTTTTCGGTCTGAAGCTTAAGCTTGCGGCATACCACTTCATCAAGCCCCTTTTCATGAAGCATAATGGGAGCTTCATAAAGGCAAGGAAGCGTAAGGTTTTCGATTACGCAATCACGCTCTACGTTACAGAACAGAGAAATTTTTGCCTTGATACTGTCATCCAGTGGTTCATCGGTACGGGCTATTATTATATCCGGTGAAATACCTATGGAGCGCAATTCCTTAACCGAATGTTGTGTCGGTTTTGATTTGTGTTCATTGGAACCTTTAAGATAGGGAACCAAAGTAACATGAATGAAAAGGCAGTTATCACGGCTCTGTTCAAGAGAAATCTGCCTTATTGCTTCCAAAAAGGGCTGACTTTCAATATCACCGGTTGTACCGCCTATTTCGGTTATCAGCACATCCGCATTGCTCTTTCTTGCTCCTTCATATATAAAGTTTTTAATTTCGTCTGTTATATGTGGAATAACCTGCACCGTTTCTCCAAGATAACCTCCCTGACGCTCACGGTTTAAAACATTCCAGTATACCTTGCCGGAAGTAAGGTTTGAAAATTTAGTCAGGTCTTCATCAATAAATCTTTCATAATGGCCCAAATCCAGGTCGGTTTCTGCCCCGTCATCGGTAACGAAAACTTCTCCATGCTGAAACGGGCTCATTGTCCCCGGATCCACATTAATATACGGATCCAGTTTTTGTGCGGCCACTTTTAATCCTCTCTGTTTTAAAAGCCGCCCTAAACTTGCCGCAGTAATGCCTTTTCCCAAACCGGACACGACACCACCGGTTACAAAGATAAACTTCGTCATAGTATAACGCTCCTTTTTTATCCTGATGTTTACTAAATATCAGACTATAATACTTTTAATTTTCATACATTTTAAGAATCTCTTCCGCTATTTTCCTTCGTGTCACCCTAAGGTCCATTGCCTGCTTTTCAATGTATCTGTGAGCTTCAGGTTCGGAAAATGACAGCTGTGAAATCAAGATACATTTTGCCCGGTCAATTATACGAATATCTTCTATTTTCTGTACAAGTTTTTTATTTTCATTTTGAATTATTTTTACCCTTTTATGGGCTGCCGAGGCTATTTTTAACGCATTCCAAAATAAAGCTTTTCCTATGGGTTTTGCTATGGTGATAATGCCGTATTCTTCTACCTTGTGCGATATTTCATCAAACAATTCGGCTTTTACAAGTAAAATAACTTCACTGATCTTTTTTTCTGCTATATGCCTTGCAAGGCTTTCGCCAAACTCATCGGGAAGCGGTGTATTAACAATAATAAGGTCAAAATCTTTCTCAATTAGTACCCGTCTTGCTTCAGAAGCAGTAGGTATTACGGTAATTTCAGATATGGCCGCTTCCGTTAATATTTTGCGCAAATCCTGATTGTTTTTTTCAGAACATGAAATTATCAGCGCACTATCCATAGCATTCCCCCTTTCATATACTAAATTTCATATAACCTTAAAATAATTATTAAAGAAATAATCATGCTTATTGACTGCCTGTTGATTAGCTTCCAGTTCTAAGGTCTTCAAGTGAAGGAATCTTAATATAAGTTCTTCATTTAATGTACTTTTTACTAATTCAGAACCTTTGGCAAGGTTTAATGCCTCATCAAGCGTTTCGGGAAGACGAACCAGTGAATCGGTAATACTCTTGTCAGCCTGGTAAAGATCCACATTTATGCTGTCTTTCAGCTTTAATCCTTTTTCAATACCATAGGCCCCGGCACTGATTACAAGAGCAAACGCAAGATAAGGATTTGTCGAAGGATCGGGAGAACGCAATTCCATACGGCATCTTTCATTGTGAGCTGACGGAATTCTGATAAGCTGAGAACGGTTACTGTAAGACCATGAAACATACTTTGGTGCCTCAAAAGCTCCCAAACGATCGTATGAATTTGGCAACGGGTTTAAAAATGCGGTAATTTCGGGGGTTTTTTCAAGAATACCGGCTATAAAACTTTCCGTTACCCCGGAATATTCACTGTCACCCAATTTGAATATGTTTACCCCATTCCGAGAAAGGGACAGATTGATATGCAGACCGCTTCCGCTTTTATCCGGCAAAGGTTTCGGAAGAAAAGACGCAAACAGGCCGTTTCTTTGGGCAATAGTTTTAACCACCTGCTTAAAAGTAACTAAATTGTCTGCACAGCTTAATGCATCGGAAAACTTAAAATCTATTTCATTTTGCCCCGGCCCTTGTTCATGATGGGATGTTTCCGGTTTCAGACCCATTTCTTCAAGGCAAAGGCAAATCTCCCTTCTTACGTTTTCTCCTTTGTCCAGAGGTGAAACGTCCAGATAACCGCCGTTATCAAAGGGTATCATTGTAGGCTCTCCGTTTTCGTCTGTTTTAAACAGATAAAACTCACATTCCGCACCGACCATACAGGTGTATCCCCTTTGCTGGGTATGGGAGATAACCGATTTTAGAATTTGTCTCGTATCACCCCAAAATGCACTGCCGTCAGGATTTTTAATATCGCAGAAAAACCGGACAACCCTTCCTTGCTGCGGCCTCCATGGAAGTACTGAAAGTGTCGACGGATCCGGTACCAATAAAAGTTCCGAATTTGTTACGTCCGTAAATCCCCTGATTGCATGTGCATCAAAAGGAATTCCGTACTCAAACGCCATAGGCAATACATCCGGCATAACGGAAATATTCTTTTGCCTTCCAAACAAATCACAAAAAGCAAGCCGAATAAATTTAACGTCATTTTCTTTAATGAATTCCAATGCTTCGCTTACGGTTGCAGTCATATCCATCCCTCCTGTTTTTATATTTTTTTACTAAAAAATTACTATTAATATAATATCATAATTCCATTTGAATGTATTTAGCAAAAAATTTAATTCCATATATAAATATTGACAAATAGGAATTCCAAAAGAATTTTGAATATCCGAGAATAAAAGCGTGAGAGATTTCTTTTCAAATAATATTTTTATTATATGGTCAGTAATCCTGGAAATTTTCAGCTAAAATAAAAAAAGTCCATCACATAGTACCAAAATTAGACAATAAGCTTCTTAGGCCTATTATCCGGTACTATCTGATGAACGCCTTTGTTCACTTGAGATATTATAAAGTAATAAAAAAAACGTGTCAATAGGCTAAAAAATAAACATATAAAATATCCGTAATATATAAAGAACTGCCGCTTTTTTATTAATAACCGTTAAGCGGCAGTTCTTTAACTGTGTTTATACTACTCCCTGTGCAAGCATTGCATCCGCCACTTTGACAAAACCGGCAATGTTGGCGCCTGCAACAAGATTTCCTTCACAGCCGTACTCTTTGGCTGTTTCGCTTATACTTTTATATATGTTAACCATAATATTCCTTAATTTTGAGTCAACTTCCTCGAATGACCAAGGCAGCCTCATGCTGTTTTGAGTCATTTCCAATGAGGATGTTGCAACTCCTCCCGCATTTGCTGCTTTAGCGGGCGCGAAAAGAACTTTATTATTCATGAAAACTTCTATTGCTTCCGGTGTGGAAGGCATATTTGCACCTTCACCGACAGCAAAGCATCCGTTCTTTACAAGGATCTTGGCAGCTTCCCCATCCAGCTCATTCTGGGTTGCGCAAGGTAAAGCTATATCGCAAGGTACGCTCCAGATACCGGAACAACCTTCGTGGTATTCGGCTTTCGGATGAATATTTACATATTCTTTTATTCTCTTTCTCTCAATTTCTTTTATCCGTTTTACGGTATCCAGTTTTATACCTTCGGAGTCGTAGACATAACCGTTGGAATCACTCATTGCAACGACTTTTGCTCCCAGCTGCATTGCTTTCTCGGCAGCATATATAGCCACATTTCCCGATCCTGAGATAACAACTGTGGCACCGTCAAAGCCTTTCTGCTTATCGCGAAGCATTTCTTCAACAAGATAAATAAGCCCATAACCGGTTGCTTCTTTTCTTACCAGGCTGCCTCCGTAAGTTAAGCCTTTTCCTGTCAAAACTCCTTCGAAGGCATTTCTGATACGTTTGTACTGACCGAACATATAACCGATTTCCCTTGCGCCTACACCGATATCTCCTGCAGGTACGTCCGTATCAGGGCCTATGTGACGATACAGTTCTGTCATAAAGCTTTGGCAAAAACGCATGATTTCTCCGTCAGACTTGCCTTTGGGATCAAAATCGCTGCCTCCCTTACCACCGCCAATCGGAGTTCCTGTAAGGGAATTTTTGAAAATCTGCTCAAAACCCAAGAACTTTATAATTCCCAGATTCACCGAAGGATGAAAACGCAGTCCTCCTTTGTAAGGACCTATTGCACTGTTAAATTCAACCCGAAATCCCCTATTGACTTGTACTCTGCCTTGATCATCCACCCAAGGTACCCGAAAAATGATCTGCCTCTCCGGCTCAACTATCCTTTCTAAAATACCTGCGTTTTGATATTCAGGCCGTACTTGTAATAGCGGCTTCAAGGACTCCAAAACTTCTTTGACTGCCTGGTGAAACTCCGGCTCTCCGGGATTTCTTGCAATTACTTGATCAAGTACTTTTTGTATATATGACATATTTAATCCTCCTATTACAGAATTTTCCGCTATTAATTGGCCTTTTTTCTGACTTTTATGGCGGTATTATATCACAATATATATAATGATATCAATTTTTTTTTAAATAAAATGTATTTTTTTTAATGCTTTTTTTGCCGAAAGTTTATACCTGCATTTAAAAAACCCCGTATATTTAGGCAATTGCAGAGATTTTCATTATCTTTATATCCGTATTTATTTCATAATTAAAAACAGTATATGAATTAAAATTCATTCTTAAAGTTTAAATAAACAGAAAAATTATTTTGGATTTCTGGATAATATAAGTTTTTTTAGAAATACTATGGAAGGAGGTGTTAATAAATGATAACAAACGTTACATTAACTACTAAAGAGAGATATCTTCTTGAAGATCAAAAAACCCATGAAGAGCAATGCGTTTTAAAATACGACAACTACTCAAATCTGGCAACAGATACCGAACTTAAATCAATATTTAAGAACTTAAGCCAAAAAGAAAAAGAACACCTGCAAACCATCAATCAATTGCTGAACGGTGAAATTCCCTCTGTAAACCAAAGCAGTTCAGGCTCACAACAGCAGGGATCACAAACGCAAAATATGCAAATGCAAAATTCTCAATCAAACTCACAAATGCAGAACTCACAAGCGCAAAATTCACAAGCGTCAAACTCGCAGCAAAATCAGCAAGGACAAGCTCAGCAAGTCTCATCCGGCCAATCTTCAAGCGGTAGTTTTAACCTTACAGATAAAGAAATGTGCATTGATATGTTAAGTACGGAAAAGTATATTTCCGGAACCTACAATACCGCCATTTTTGAATTTAAAGACCCCAGAATAAGAGACGTGCTTAACCATATACAAAAAGAAGAGCAAAAACACGGTGAAACGTTATTTTTGTATATGCAAAGCAAAGGAATGTATAATTAACGTCTAATCCGCTTAAAGATTGAATATATTTTAACAAAATCTGCAACCGTTAAATTTTTTAATTTTTTAGTGAAAATAATAACAAATATCTTTACTAAAATAGGTTCTATCTGTTATAATTATCACGTAACAGAGTAATATTTTACTTAGTAATATTCAAAATTCTCATTGACTATTATTAAAAAAAGTAGTAATATTTAATCACTTTGTTAATTTATTAATTAACGAAATTTAAATGGGAGGATAAGTTTTATGAAAAAAATTATTTCATTACTTTTATGCGTTGGATTAGTTATGACAATGTTTACTGCATGCGGTTCCAAAGGCGTTAAGACCGGTCTTGCAGTAGTTACTACCGCAACCAGTTCAAAAGACGCTACCGCAGAATCTGACGGCCTTGCCCAGGTTGATTCAACTGCTGTTGCGGTTCTTGTTGACAGTAAGGGTGTTATTCAAAATTGTGCAATTGATGTAATTCAAACCAGATTTAACTTTAATGCTGCAGGTGAAATCACTACAGAGTTAGACAAAACATTTGTAAGCAAGAAAGAACTTGGAGATGCTTACGACATGAGAAAAGCTTCTCCTATAGGCAAAGAATGGTATGAACAGGCAGAAGCTCTTGAGAAATATGTTATCGGTAAGACCCTTGATCAGGTTAAAGGCATTGCCATTGATGATCACGGATATGTTACCGACGAAGATCTTGCCAGCTCAGTTACAATTAATATTGCTTCCATTATCAGCGCTATTGAAAAAGCCGTTAACAATGCAAAAGATTTAGGCGCAAAAGCCGGTGACAAATTAGGTCTTGGACTTATCTCCGGTGCTCAGGCTTCCGGTACAAAGAACGCCTCTGCCGAAGGAGACGGTTCTGTAACCGCTTATACACATTACGGCGTAATTACATTAGACAAGAACGGCAAGATTACCAGCAGTATTATCGATGCTTCTCAGTCTAAAGTATTTTTCAATGCCGAAGGAAAGATTACTTCCGACCTTACCGGACCTTTTGAAACCAAGATTGAGCTTGGCGATAGATACAACATGAGATCCGCTTCCGGTATCGGCAAAGAATGGTTTGAGCAATCTGAGGCATTCTGCAACTATATGAAGGGCAAGAAAGTTGCAGATATAACCGGTCTTGCATTGGATGGCGGTAAAGCTACCGATAAAGATCTTGTAAGCTCTGTTACAATTACTATCACTGATTTCTTAACAGTAGTTGATAAGGCCGCTAAGGTTGCAAAATAATATTTAAGTAGTATATAGTCATAACAGAATTATATAAGGGATTGCAAACACAACATATTTCTAAAATGTTTTGCAATCCCTTATTTTCTGTGTTATTCTAACCATATGGTTTAACCTTTATCCTAATAATTTTTCCGGAGTGTAAGATATGAAAAAATTAAAATTTACATTGCTCTTGTTAACCGTAGGGCTTACCCTCTCATCCTGCAACAAGGCACTAAAAAAATATGAGGGAAGTTTTCTTTTCCTATTTAATACTGTTACCGAAGTAATCGGTTATGCAAAAGACGAAGCCGCATTCAAGGAATTTGCCACTTTTATTCATGATGAGATGGAAACATATCATAAACTTTATGATATTTATAATTCATATGAAGGGATTAACAATATAAAAACAATAAATGATAATGCGGGTATACAGCCTGTGCAGGTAGACCAGAAAATAATTGATCTACTGAAATTTTCAGTTGAAGCTTACGAATTATCCAAAGGTAGAGTCAATATCGGTATGGGTGCCGTTCTTAAAATATGGCATGACTACCGCACTCAGGGTATTGATGATCCCTTAAATGCAAAACTTCCGCCTATGGAGCTTCTAATAGAAGCAAAGCAGCATACCGACCTAAATAATCTGGTAATAGACGAGTCCAATTCTACCGTATATCTTAAGGACAGTAAAATGAGCCTAGATGTCGGTGCCATAGCCAAAGGTTATGCAGTCGAACGTGTAGTACAGGCTGCAAAAGAAAAAGGATATACAGACTTTTTACTTAGCGTAGGTGGCAATGTCCGAGCTGTGGGTGCAAAAGGCAAAGAAAAGCTTTCCTGGAACGTTGGAATACAAAACCCCGATAAAAGCTCAGAACAAACCAGCTTATATACCCTTGCCCTAAAAGATATGTCCCTGGTATCCAGCGGAAATTACGAAAGGTATTACACAGTTGACGGTAAAATTTATCATCACATAATAGACCCCGATACTCTCATGCCTGCCGAATACTTTACGGCTATATCGATAGTCTGCGAAGATTCCGGCCTGGCTGATGCCTTATCGACAGCTATTTACTGTATGCCTTTTGATGAAGGCATAGCTCTTATTGAAAGCCTGGATGGCATAGAAGCCCTGTGGGTCTTTCCCGATAAAACCATGAAATACAGCTCAGGATTTGAATCATTTATAAAGCAGCAATAAAACAAGGGTGTTTCATATATCAGGCATTTAACTTAAAACATAATTATAAGCCGAAAATAATTTAGCCTAAAACCAAATTAATAATAAAGGGTATATAATATATTCATAAATCAACGGGATATAAGGTATAACCGAAATATACCGACAAAAATACACCTGCCGTATTTTGTACGTCTGGCGGCTAATCCGAATGACGTCCGTATTACGGCAGGTGTTCTTATACCTTTATTATATTATAAAATTATATTACCCCGTTGTTTTATATCCAAATGCGTTGTCACAAAAGTCACATCATTAGTCCTGTATCGGTATTAATGGTTGGCTTTATATTATTCCGCCAAATTATGAAAACCATCTTACAGGTCTTTGATCCAGCAGCGCCTGCGTTTATGCTGCCTGGTTTCATAGTGTCTCCAAAGCGCCAGGACCTGATGGTTTGTTTCCAGTTCGGGGCCGGTCTCCGCAAACTTTATGTTGTTTTTTCTGGCTGATTCGGTCATAGAGTGCAGCAAGACCGCTGTGAGCCCTTTATTTTGCATTTTCGGTACTACTCCGACCAGGAACAGGTCTAAAACTTCTGTGGTTGCGTATGGAGCCCTTAATATCCTGTACCAGCCAAACGGAAACAGTCTTCCGTTACTTTTCTTTACAGCCTTGTTCATTGAAGGTGCCGCAAGCCCGAACCCGACCAATTCGTCATTTTCATTCACAATAAATTTTACATAATCGGTATTTATTATTAAAATAAATTGGCGATAGTATTTCATAATCTGAGCCGGTGTCAGTTCCACAGTGCCGTACAGATGCTTGTATGCTTCATTTATAAGATCAAATACCTTAGGCAAAAAAGGCTTTATTTCTTTTTTTGACTTAGGTTCTATAAGCCTTAAATTATACCTTTTTAACACCAGTTCGGATAATTTACTTAACTTTTCATTGGGCTTTTCGGGCATCTTTATCTGATTTTCAATCCAGTCGATGTCTTTTCGGTATCCCAGGTTTTCCATGTGTTTAATATAATAGGGATGGTTATATATGGTGATAAACATCCCGTCTTCTTCAAATCCCTCTATAAGCATTCCTTCCTGATCCAAATCACAAAATCCGATAGGACCGTGTATTTGCGTTAAGCCTTCTGCTCTTCCCCACTCTTCTACTGCTTTAAATAATGCGGCTGATACTTCCGGATCATCAATAAAGTCCACTCTTGAAAACCTAATCCGTTTTGTCTGCCATTTCTTATTGGCCGCATCATTGATTATTCCGGCAATCCTGCCGACACATTTGCCGTCTTTAAAGGCCAAAAACTGCTTAACCCTGCAATACTCATATGCCGGATTTTTTTTCGGATCAAAATTTTTGTACTCATCGGAAACCAAATCCGGAATGGCCTGAGGAACGTCCTTATACATATCCGCATTAAAAGATGCGAAAAGCTTCCGTTCCTTTCTTGTTTTAACCTCTCTAACCTCTACCACACGCGTCACCCCTGTATAAATAAACTGTGAAACAGAATATAAATTCTGTTTCATAGTTTATTTTAAAATAAATTTTGGTGCAACGCAATCCAATTTGTCGATGATTTTAATTTTATGTCTGAAATTGTATTTAATTTTATATCATGCTTTTATAATGTCTTTTATACTTTCGCTTATTCTTCTTGCCACATAGGGATTATTCATGGTATACAGATGAATTCCGTCCACGCCGTGGGAAACTAAATCGACTATCTGATCGACTGCATAAGCTATTCCGGCTTCCCTGATTGCCTCAGGAGAATGTTCAAAACGCTGCATCATTTTTGTAAATTTGGGAGGAAGGCTGGCTCCACACAGTGTTACCATTCTTTCTATCTGAGCCTTATTGATAACAGGCATAATTCCGGCCTGTATAGGCACATCTATCCCTGCTTCCCTTGCCTTTTCAAGAAAATTATAAAAATATGAGTTGTCAAAAAAGAGCTGGGAAATCAGATGCTGTGCTCCGGCTTCCACCTTTTTTTTAAGATACATAATATCCTGATCCAGGTTCTCCGCATCCACATGCCCTTCCGGATAACAGGCGGCGGATATGTAAAAATCCCCTCTTTCTTTTATGTAATGTATCAGTTCGCTGGCATAAGAAAATTCCTTTTTCGGAGGGATATTAGGATTTCTGTCTCCCCTAAGGGCAAGTATATTTTTTATTCCATTATTTTTTAAAAGGTCAAGAATTTGATCTATCTCTTTTGATGTATAGTTAACACATGTCAGATGGGCAAGAGGGATAATACCGTATTTGCTTTGTATGGTAGAAGCAATATAATGATACCAGAAATTAAGACAGACAAAACGGCCAAAATAAGTTAGAATGGAACTATGGAAAAGAGAAGAAATTTTACACCGGAAGAAAAAGCAAAAATAGTGATTGAGGTCTTAAGGGAAGAAAGAACGCTGAATGAGATTGCTGCCGAATATGAAATACATCCGAACCAGCTAAGTCGCTGGAAGGCAGAATTCATAAGCAATGCAGGCAGAGTTTTCAGCAAGGAAACTGATGAAGTAGAGAAGGTCAAACAGTCGTATGAAAAGGAGAAGGACGAACTGTTTAAGCAAATTGGACAACTTTCATATGAGGTTGCCTGGCTTAAAAAAAAATCTGGCCGACTCTAAGTCCCGTGAAGACCGCATGAAGATGATTGACAGAGAAGAAAAGAAACTGAGCATCACAAAGCAAGCCGAACTGTTGGGAATTAACCGTACAAGCCTTTACTACAAGCCGGTTCCAGTAAATGATGAGGAATACCTGATTAAGCGTATTATTGATGAGATTTACACGGCTCATCCGGAGTATGGCTACCGCAGGATGACGAATATCCTGAACCGGGATTATCACATTCATATCAATCGAAAGCGAACCCGGCGTTACATGAGGGAAATGGGGATCCATGGTTTCTGTCCTGGACCTAATCTTAGCAAACGTCTGCATGGCAAGTATTTGTATCCGTATTTGCTGAGAGGCTTGAATATTGATCATCCAAACCAGGTATGGTCTATAGACATAACATACTGCCGGATGAAACGTGGTTTTATGTACATGGTAGCCATTATAGACTGGTATTCCCGGTATATTGTTGGATTTGAGTTATCAAATACTTTGGAAAGGACATTTGTATTAGAGGCAATAAAAAAGGCGATCAAACGGTACGGGAAACCTGAAATTATGAACAGTGACCAAGGTTCACAGTTTACCAGTGATGATTACATAAACTTACTAAAAAGTAACAATATAAAAATTTCAATGGATGGGAAAGGAAGAGCACTGGATAACCAAAGGATAGAGCGCTTCTTTCGATCTTACAAGTGGGAAAAGCTTTATCTTGAGGATTGCGAAACAGGGCACCAACTCCGGCAGATTACCAGGGATTATGTTGAATATTATAACAACCGGAGACCTCATCAGTCGTTAGACTACAAAACGCCAGCAGAGTATTATTTCGGGGTTTACAAACAGTTTCAGGCAGTCGTATAAAACCTTGGGGCTCTGCCCCAAACCCCGTCCTCGCCGGAAGGCAGCCGGTCTGTCATGACAGACCGGAAAGAAAAATGATGTATGTGTATTGGATGTCAAGGGTCAAGATGAACTCGCTTACGCTCGCCCTTGACATCCTCAGACATAGTAAATAAATGTAAAATATAGAAATTTAAAGAAAGGAGAATCTAACTTAGAAAAGCTGAAAAATTGTCTTGACAATGGGGGGCATTATACAATATCACAGGTTGAAGTATCCGCAGCATTGCCTCCGGCCCCATATGTGACACTGATAAAATCCGGCTTAAGGTCTTTTAAATCATCCAGGGTTTTATAAATTGTATCTATCGGGCTGGTTTTCTTGGGCGGAAATACCTCAAATGAAAAGACTACCTTATTTTTCCCAAACAATGATGATATCCGCATAAAGATGCTCCTTTCCTGCCGATGAAAAACTTTTTAACCAATTAAACAGGTAAGACATAATCCGGTCAAACTAAAAAAACTTTTAAATATTGTAGCTTTTGTGCCAGATTATGTCAAGAAAAGAAGCTTAATATAGCTCCCTTTCTATACCAACGATTTCCCCTTCCGTATTCCCTTCCACAAATCCTATTACGGTATCTATAATTTTATCCGCATGGGCATTGCTAGTTGTTACGCACGCAAACCCCAGAACAATACTTTGGTGAATATCCTGGTTTTCAACTTCTGAGATTGACACATTAAATTTATTTCTGACTTTTGAACATAAGCTTTTTACTATCATTCTTTTTTCTTTTAAGGAATGGACCCAAGGTACGTAAATTTTAATTTTAACTATTCCCACTACCATAACTTTTCCTCTATTCTAAAAATATTTATACCCACAAATTTACTATTTGTACTAAGTTAAGTCAAATGTATTTTTTATATTGTACTTTATTTAAAGTCTGCATCGACATACGATTTATATACATAAATGAATAAGCATTATATTATTGCACAAATTATCTATCAAAGAGCATTTAGTTTAATATCAACCATATTAAGGGATATAGTATGAATACGGAAAAAAGATTAACAAAAGCCTATAAAGAAGCTACTATTGAATATTTTGACAAAGATTCAAAATATATTATCTTTAGCGATATACACCGCGGTGACGACAGTGTATCCGATGAATTTGCCCGTAATCAGGCGATTTTTCTTCATGCCCTGAATCATTATTACAATAACGGCTATATTTTGGTGGAAGCCGGGGACGGGGATGAATTATGGGAACATAAGAATTTTAAACATATCCGCCTTGCCCATAAAGATGTTTTTATAGCTATGAAAAAATTTCATGATGAAGGACGGCTCAGAATCCTTTACGGAAATCACAATATATTTCTGAAAAATTTGGATTATGTACGGAATAATTATTACCAATTTTATGACGAATACGAGCAAAAAAAGGTAGATCTTTTTAAAGGTTTAAAACCTATTGAAGCACTGGTTTTAAAACACCGCGTAACCGATCAGGAAATTTTAATTGTCCACGGCCATCAGGGAGATTTTATTAATGACCAGTTCTGGTATGTATCCATGCTTCTTTTACGCTACTTTTGGAGGTTCTTGCATGTCGTCGGTTTTGAAAACCCTTCCAGTCCCGCCAGGAATATGTACAAAAGGCATAAGGTCGAAAAAAATTATAACAAATGGATAAAAAAACATAAAATTATGTTAATCTGTGGCCATACCCACAGGGCTAAATTCCCCAAAAAAGGCGAACTTCCGTATTTTAATACCGGCTGCTGCATTAATACCAGAGGTATTCCGGGTATCGAAATCGCAAACGATCAAGTTTTGATGGTCGACTGGAGAATAAAAGCCGATGACAGTGGAGTCATGCATATAGAAAGAACCGTGGTAAGAGGGCCGGAACCTATAGAAATTTATGATATAAGGAACACAAACATTAACACCGTAAAAACCCCTACCATGCAAATGCAATAACCTGGATTTAACGGATAAAATCAAGGCATTATTTTTAAAATACCCATATAATATAATTAGAGAAGAAACTTTACTTAAAATTTGTATTGAGTTATAATGATGACTAAAGTACAAAGCATCAGAGGAATACAGCCATGAAGATGAATATAGATAATTATTCGATAAATTATAAAATTACCGGTCATGGAGAAACGGTTGTCATATTGCAGGGCTGGGGAACAAGTATGGACTTGTATGATACCATAGCCGGCTCTATTAATTCTCATTACAGGGTTATTCAGCTTGATTTTCCCGGCTTTGGTCAAAGCGATGAGCCTAAAGAGCCCTGGTCGGTAGACGATTATGCCGATTTTGTGTTGAAATTTTTAAATAAATTGGAGGTTAAGGAAGCCTCCTTTATAGGCCATTCCTACGGTGGCCGGGTTATCATAAAACTGGCAAGCAGGGATAGCCTTCCTATAAAAATAAATAAATTAGTTTTGATAGACAGTGCGGGAATTTTACCGAAAAAAACATTTAAGCAAAAGGTTAGAATTAAAATATTTAAGACGGTAAACCGCTTATCCCGCACAAAGCTAGCCCAAGCCTTTTTCAAAGATGCAATAGAAAGCTGGAAAAGCAAACAAGGTTCTGCCGATTACCGTAATGCCTCCCCGATTATGAGGCAGTGTCTTGTTAAGGCGGTAAACGAAGATCTTACAGCTTATCTTAGTAAAATAAAGGCAGAAACCTTACTTATTTGGGGTGATAAGGATACTGCAACCCCGATTAGTGATGCCTACATAATGGAAAAGGCCATCCCCAATGCAGGCCTGGTTGTGCTTAAAGGTGCGGGGCATTATTCTTTTCTTGATCAACCTTATATATTTGACCGGGTTATGAAATCATATTTTAAAATAAGCTAATAATATACGGAACGGAGCCTATAAAATGGAATTTATAGATTATATATATTTAGTTAACCTTATTGTTGTCATTTTATCTTTTATTTTTGTGCTGAGATATAATCTCCATATGTTTCAGCTTAACGGTTATAAAAACAAAGTACATTTAAGGTGGCTTAAGATAAACAGACAAAAACAGGCCATTCTTGTAATTTTTCTGGTAAGTGCGGTACTTGCGGCAGTTGCCCGTATTTTCGCCCTTGCCCTTTTGATGTTAATAGGATCATTTATAGTATTACTATATTATTATATCTTAAGCAAAGCCAAGGCAAAGAAAAAACTGGTTTATACAAACAGGGTAAAAAGATTGATTGCTACAAATTTAATACTGGCAGTTATTTTAACCGGATTAATATTTCCCGCAACAACATTGACCGATTTTACTTTTATCCGGAAGGCTGTCCTAGGTGCAACACTGGTTAATCTAATTGAACCCTTGTTGGTAATCTTATCAAATATATTAAATAAGCCTATCGAAAAAAGTATTAACAATTATTATATAAATGATGCAAAAAAAATCCTCAAACAGTGTCCCAACCTGCTGGTTATAGGTATAACCGGCAGCTATGGAAAAACCAGTGTCAAGCATTTTCTTTCCGCTTTACTTCAGGCAAAATACAATGTGCTTATGACCCCAGAAAGTTATAATACTCCCATGGGTGTCGTTAAAACAATAAGATCCGGCTTAAAACCGGTCTATGACATCTTTGTATGTGAAATGGGGGCAAGAAATATAGGGGATATAAAGGAAATCTGTGATATAGTAAGTCCCACCCATGGAATAATCACCTCAATCGGCCCTCAGCATCTGGAATCCTTTAAAACTATAGATAACATAATCAAAACAAAATTTGAGTTGGCCGATGCCTTGCCCAAAGAAGGCCTTATATTCCTTAACGGTGATAACGAATATATTAAAAATAAAGAAGGACTAAACCATCCCATTTATTACGGTATAGATAATCCGAATGTGGATTACCGTGCCGTTGATATAACGGTATCCTCAAAAGGAACGGAGTTTACGGTCATTTCTCCAAAAAAAGAAGAAGTCCGTTTCCAGACGAAGCTTTTGGGGCGCCACAATGTAGTTAACATAGTCGGTGCTATTGCCGTATCAAACACCCTGGGTATTCCTTTAGAAGACCTTATTATACCCGTAAGAAGATTGCAGCCGGTACAGCACAGGTTGCAGCTGATTGAAAAAGGAAGCAATATAACCATAATTGACGATGCCTTTAATTCCAACCCTGCCGGCTCTAAGGCAGCTTTAGATACCCTTGCCCTGTTTGACGGATTAAGAATCCTTATTACCCCCGGCATGGTTGAACTGGGAGACAAGGAGGATTATTATAACAAAGAATTCGGAAGACAGGCGGCTGTAAGCTGCGATTATGTAATCCTTGTCGGCAAAAGGCAGACCCAGGCAATCCGTGAAGGCCTTATAAGTGAAGGGTTTGACGAATCAAAGCTTTATATTACCGATTATTTTGATGATGCAATAAATCACGCTTATAATATTCATACGGATAAACATAAATATATACTGCTTGAAAATGATTTACCGGATAATTATTGAGAGGAGATTTGATATGAAAATTAAAGTAGCGGTTATGTTCGGTGGCAAAAGTGTTGAACATGAAGTTTCAGTAATCTCTGGAATACAGGCTATTGCAAATATGGATAAGGATAAATACGATATTATCCCCGTATATATAACCAAACAGAATGAAATGTACATAGGAGACGCCGTAGGCGACATTGAGGCTTATAAAAATATAGATAACTTACTTAAAAACAGCCGCCGGGTTATTATGGTGAGTGACAAGGGCCAGGTAAAGCTAATATCCTATCCCATGAAACTGTTTAAAAAACCTGAAGAGATAATTATAGATGTTGCCTTCCCCATTGTTCACGGTACCAACGTAGAAGACGGCACCCTGCAGGGTTATCTTAAAACCCTGGGTATTCCCTTTGTCGGTTGCGATGTCACCGCTTCAGCAATCGGAATGGACAAATACTATATGAAAGCCATTTTAAAGGACTGCGGTATTCCTGTTTTAGACTGCCTTACCTTTACTACAGGTGATTATAAAAATATTGACAAAATTATTGAAGATATTGAAAATGCATTCTCCTATCCCGTTATTGTAAAACCGGTGAATTTAGGTTCCAGTGTAGGTATTAAAATGGCAAACAATAAAGATGAATTAATTTCTGCCATAGACGATGCTTTCCTTTATGCCAATAAAATCCTTGTAGAACATGGTATTAAGAATTTAAGAGAAATAAATTGTGCCGTTTTAGGCGATTTCAACGAAGCCATAGCATCGGAGTGTGAAGAGCCTCTTCGTAATTCAGATATTTTAAGTTATGAAGACAAGTATCTTTCAAACGCAAAGGGTGGCTCCAAAGGTATGGCAAGCGTTTCAAGAAAAATACCGGCAGAGTTATCTGAGGAAATGAGAGAAAAAATCCGGTCCATGGCCGTAAAAGCATTTAAACATCTCGGATGTAACGGAGTAGCAAGAATAGATTTTATAATAGATAAAGATACCGGAAACCTCTACTTTAATGAAATAAATACAATCCCCGGTTCTCTAGCATTTTATTTGTGGGAGCCTGTAGGTATTCCTTATAAGGAACTCTTAAGCAGGCTGATTGAACTTGCTTTAAAAAGAAAAAGGGAAGAAGAAAACATAACGTTTTCTTTTGATACCAATATATTAAATATGTCTTCTTTCGGAGGTTTAAAAGGAGCCAAAAATGGTAAATAGCCGCATCCTTGATAATCCTATACCAAATATGGATTTGCCGGAAAAATGGACTGAAAACGGTTTTATCTTATCCAAATTGGTATTGATTGATGAAAACATGGGATTTATTATAGATTTGCAGTATCCCAAAATGAATTTTAAAAATACTTTTAATAAATGCCTGGTTCGGGAGGAATTACTCGAAAGGTTAAAAATTGCTCAAAGCTTCCTGCCCGAAGGTTACAGGTTTAAAATATACGATGCCTGGCGCCCTATTAAGCTGCAGGAAGAATTATATGAAGTTTATTCCTCTCTTTTAATAGAAAAATATAATTTAAACGCTCTTTCGGATAGTGAAAAAGAAAAAATTTTGTCCGGGTTTATATCACCACCGGTTCATGAAAGGGACAATCCGCCTGTACATACAACAGGCGGTGCCATAGATTTGACTATAGTGGACCCAGACGGAAATGAATTAAATATGGGAACGGCATTTGACGAATTTTCCGATAAGACTCATACCGCATACTTTGAGAATACCGATGAAATTGACATCAAACTCAACCGTAGAATGTTATATAACTCCATGATAAAAGCCGGCTTTACCAATCTGCCTACTGAATGGTGGCACTACGATTACGGTGATAAATTCTGGGCTTATTATAATAAATCAAAAACATTATATAGGGGAGTATTTACAAAAGAGGAGCTAAATTTATGAAAAACAAATCAGAATTCTACCATAACAATAAATTAATTTATAAAAAAAGCAAAAAGCGAATGATGGCATTTCTTATTATAGGTACCACTCTTATATGGATTATATTACTGCTCTTAAAAATTTTTATATGGGGTTTGAATTTTAGTGATTTGCTGGATGATATAACTGCCAACATACTTGGCATACTTCCGCCCCTGCTGATTTTTAACTTTGCTTATGAAAAACTGACGCAGGATATATCGGCTATAGAAATGTCTGAGCAGATTACCGAAACCCTTATGAGCGACCCGGAAACCATTGCTTTATTTACCAAAGAACAAAGGCAGGGATTTATCAATTCAACCATAGCCTCCCTGGTCGATCAAAGGGCGTGTGCCATGGTCCAGGGATGCCTGGAACCATATCTGAATACCGATAATTCATTTAATATTCGGACATACTTTGATTACAACATACAGCTTTTACATGACATTCCCCAAAACAACATTTTTAATCCTGCCGATTATTTCTTTTTATCGGAAACATTGCAATATAATATCTGTTACATAAACTCCAAGACAGATGAAGACTTGCCTAATGAATTTTGTGCCGGTTTCTTTTTCGACATTGAAAATCTTGATTATGCTTTAAGGACCGGAAAAGGCAAATCCTGCTGCGACGATCATATTCCCTTCATATTCAGGGAACAGCTCAAAATAAAACGGGAAGACCTTGATAAGATTATTAATTTACCTGAGAATGAACTTAACGATTTTATTAAATCGTTTGTTAAACTCAAAATAAAAATAGACAATGAACCTGCAGAAATCCGAAAAATTATTGTTGACCAAACATGTATTAAGGTTCTCTTCTATTCCAATCATATGGCCAAAAAGAACGGGCATTCCGTAAGAATCCTGTTCCATATGGCTCAGCTTTGGAACAGTGAGTTTCAAGTGGCTCTCAGCGTTCCCACATATTCACCCAAGATTCAGTTAAGTTACCAGCCGGATAAAATGGCTGTGGAGATGTATTCATTTTTCAGTGACAGTATTGAATCCTCGGTAGGTAACGCTTTTGAAAAAGACCACGGTATGTATAATGTGATTGTAAATAATAAATGGATTTATCCGATGAGCGGAATGGTATTTACCATTAAAAAAATATAGTTATTACTTTATAAATAAGATCAAATGTAGGGCTTCAATCGTATGTGGAGTAAATTCAAAGGGATATGGGTATAACCGTGAAGTTATATCCATATCCCATTTATTATTGTCAATCCTTATATATTTTCCCTGTCAATATTATCTTTTTATTATACGTACGTTTAATATTATATCTTAATATTTCTCATAATGAACCTTAGAAGGATCATACCGGTCCACAAATTTATTTTCCTGACCTTCTGCCGGATATCCGATAGGAATCACACAAAACGGCTTTAACTTCTTACCTAACCCGAATATATTTCTTATATAGTCCATTCTGTCTTCTATAGGGGCAACTCCTAGCCATACGGCTCCCAAACCAAGATAGGCGGCTTCCAGTAAGATATTTTGGGTTGCAGCCCCCAGGTCCTGTTCCCAATGATGTTTATATCTCATTCTGTCTTCATTGCCTAATACAACAATAGCCAAAGGGGCTTCGGCAACCATTTTCGAATATGGGCTAAGTTCAGCCAGTTTCCTAAGGTTTTCTTTATCCTGTACAACTATAAATTCCCACGGTTGCTGATTAACCGCAGATGGTGCCTGCATAGCTGCTCTTAAAATTTTGTCTATTTTTTCCTGTTCTACCGCCTGTTCTTTATACTTCCGAATACTTCTTCTGTTAAAAATGGCATCCATATAAATTCCTCCTTAACCATTCCTATATTCTAAAACAGCCGTAATTTAACTCTTATGTAATTTGATATATCAAATTATACCATAAAGGATATAAAACTAAAAATAAATTAATAATTACTAATAAATTTTCAAATCCTTTTCATACTAATAATAAAATAATATTTAGTAAAGGAGATACAGCATTGAGAAAATTATTATATATAACAGTCAACTCAAAACCTGAAAACTTATCATCCTGCAAAACCGTGGGAAGAGCCTTTGTAAATAAATTCATTGAAAAATATCCGGAATTTACAGTTGAAGAACTGGATTTATATAAGGCTCATATACCAAGGCTTGAATACCAGTATTTTGTAAAAAGAAACTGCATAATAAACGGAGATGCTCTTAAGGATTTAGACGAAAAAGACCAAAGAGAAGTTCAAAAAATCGTTGACTTGTGTAACCAGTTTATCAGTGCGGAAGTTTATGTAATTGCTTCACCGATGTGGAGCCTGTCATTCCCTTCACCATTAAAAGAATATATAGACTGCATAGTTCAAGAAAATAGGACAATTGCATTCCCGGACGGCGGTGATAAACCGGTAGGACTTTTAAACGATAAACCAAGGACCGTAGTTTATATCCAGTCATCAGGAGCCCATATACCCTTTATGCTGAGGCCTATAATGAATAAAGGCTTAAATTATATCGAAGATATAATGAAATCTATGGGCATAAGCTCCTTTGAACGTCTGTTGGTTGATGGTACAGGAGATACAGAAAAAGAAAGAATTGATGCCATTAATAGGGCTATGGAAAAAATTGATGATATAATAGAACGGATAGAAGTAAGAAAGGCTATGTATGTATAAAGTTGCTTAAAAAAAGTATACAAAAATGCCTGATTACTTTTCTTTAACGGTTTATAACTATTGGTAATTTATACTCACACTATGGCGTATTATTGACTTGCACCTATCAGATTACACCCATACGGGTGCACAATGAAAGCTCCTTGCCACAAGTATTACCCTGCGGTAAGGAGCTGTTTTTTGTACTATATTCATACCACATAAAAAATTACTACCTGATACTGCCTTCTCCGCCCATAAGCCTTGTCAATTCCTCAATTTTCTCAATCGGAAACGGCGGTTGTGAGAGAGGTTTCATTGCAATGGACATTAGCTTCATAGGATTGTCATCAGCAGCTATTCGATTAGAGCTTAATGCTCCGCATATTTTGCACCTATGGATAATTGCCCATTCCCCATTCTTTCTCACCCATACTGCTATGGGTTCCATATGCCCCCCGCAATCTGCCGCCCTGTCACCGGGTTCAATATCCAGATGCAAACTGCAAAGGCAGTTGGGGCAATGGTTTCTATGGTTACTTCCCGCTCCTTCAGGAACAACAAGTCTCCCACAAACTTTACAGGTAAAAGTCTCATTGCATGCATTGGTTTTATAGTAACCTTTTTTATATTTCTTTATTTTATTTTCTCTGTTCAATTTGTTTACCTCCGTATAGCATCATAATTTGATGGCCTATGGGAGGTATACTAGACGAATCCGGTATAACCTCCCGGCTATACTACGGACTCCATATGATTTCTATTTTTCAACATAAAAATAGCCCTCCTGAAAATTTATATATAATCAAGCATATGCCTGACTATCTCTATTTATTTTATTATATAATAAACCATTTTTGCTAAATGGGAAATACTTTTTTATTATGCCATTTTTTATAACCGGTAAATCCTCATTCTGTTTCTTTGTAACCTATAAATCGGTAAGTAGCACTTTCTTGTTAAAATACCAATTTCAATTATGCCCTGTCTGCAGAGTTTTGCAGACAGGGCGGTTATAATTTACCGATGATTCAAGCCACTCTAATCCTCATCTACACTTTTATCATCAGAGCAACCGTTTCCACATGCGAGCTATGGGCAAACTGATCTACAGCCCGTACTTTCTTAAGTTCATAGCCGTTGGCATTCAGATATTTTAAGTCCCTTGCCAAAGTGGCAGGGTCGCAGGAAACGTAGACCACTTTCTTCGGAGCTATTGATATTATGGTATCCAGAAGTTTTTGGTCGCAACCCTTTCTTGGGGGGTCCACCACAATAACATCGGCTTTAATATTTTCTTCATTATGTTTTCTTGGAAATACCTCTTCCGCTGCTCCTACAAAAAATTCAACGTTTTCTATTCCGTTGATATTGGCATTGGTTCTGGCATCATCTATAGCCTGGGGAATAATCTCAACACCATAAACCTTCCTCGCTTTCTTGGCAAGAAACAGTGATATGGTGCCGATTCCGCAATATAAATCCCATACCACTTCATCTCCTGTAAGGCCGGCATAGTCTAAAGCTATCTGATACAGCCTGTGAGTTTGTAAGGGATTTACCTGAAAGAATGATAAAGGTGAAATCCTGTATTTTATGCTACCGATATAATCGGTTATATAAGTTTCTCCCCAAACCTTTATTACTTCTTCTCCAAGGATTACATTGGTCTTTGCGGTGTTAATATTCAGACATATACTTGTAATGCCAGGAATTTTTCTCAGACCTTCCACCAGCTCTTTCTTGTGCGGAAAATCCCTGCCGTTTATAACCAGGCATACCATGACTTCCCCGGTAGTATAACCTACACGGATAAGAATGTGCCGAAGAAGCCCCATATGCTTCGTTTCATTATAAGGCTCAATATTATACTTTTCTATAAAGGACCGCATAAAGCGGATAATCGGCATATTAATTTCAGCGCCGATATAGCAATGGTCTGTATCTATAATCGAATGAGTCCTTTCAGCATAAAAGCCGATAATTACTTTACCCTCCTTGTTTTTGCCTACGGGAAATTGGCTTTTATTCCGGTAATAATAAGGTTTCTCCATCCCTAATATAGGCTCCATAGGAATGTTTTCAAAGCCCCCTATCCTTGCCAGGCAGTTTCTTACTTTATTTTCTTTGTATTCAAGCTGCTTTGCATAATCTATATGCATTATCTGGCATCCGCCGCATTTTTCTGCCTTGTCGCATCGAAGAATAACCCTGTATGGGGAAGCTTCGATAACCTCCAATAATTTGGCATAACCGTAGGATTTTCCGGCCTTCATTACCTTAACAAGAACCTTGTCTCCTACTACCGTGTTTTTTATAAAGAGGGTATAGCCTTCATATTTTCCTATGCCTTCTCCCTCTGAACCTATATCTTCTATTGTAACAACCAGTTGATCATTCTTCTTTACCATATCTTCTGCTGCTTTCCTTTATTTTTGTTATTCAATACTTTTTGAGCTTCTCATTATATTTGAATCAAAAAGCCGTTGATATCCCATCCACTCAACACTTGCATCGCAGGAATTTAATAATTCGGACATGGTTTGAAGCTTAGCATCGGTATTATCTGCAAAATGCAGTGCCATAGCTTCAATTGTTGCAGGTTTTTTAGGCGAACCGTATTCCAGTTCTCCGTGATGAGCCAGTATGCAGTGTATCAATTCGCTGGCCAGCTTATCGGGAAAACATACTATTTCTTTTATTTTTTCGGATACCATATTGGCTCCTATAAAAATATGCCCCAATAATTGCCCTTTGTCAGTATAATCGTTTCTCGGGAAAGGAGCAAGCTCTTCCATTTTCCCTATGTCATGAAGAAGAGCAGCCGTAAGTAACAGATCCCTGTTTATTATAGGGTAATTGGCCGCATAATAATCACATAAATTAACTACACTTAAAGTATGTTCCAAAAGACCTCCTATAAAGCTGTGATGTACACTTTTGGCGGCCGAATGGTTTTTAAATTTTTTAACAAACTTTTCGTCGGTTATAAAGAATCTTTCTGCCAGCAACCTTAGATTTAAGTCCTTGATAGAACTTATATACTTCTTTATTTTTTGGTACATTTCTTCGATATCTTTGCTGGTCTTTGGGAAATAATCCTCAGGATAATATTCGCCTTCTCTGCATTTATATATTTTGCTTACATTTAACTGAAGCGCATCCTGAAAACTGGTCACCCTCGCATCTATATGTACGAAGTCCATCGCTTCGTAAGGTCCGATTTCACAGTTAAAGTCCCATATTTTCGCATCGATTGTACCTGTTTTGTCCTGTAAAATCAAAGATACGTATTCTTTTCCGCTTTTACCGGTCAAAATCTGCTTAGATTTGCACAGATATATTTCGTTTTTTATTATGTCTCCCTCTCTTAAATCCCGGATGTATTTCATCTCTACCTTGACCTTTCTAATACTTGATAAATAAGCTTATTTCTATTATAGCCTACCACAAAAAATATATAAAGTGAATAATTAATCCATTCAATCAAATCAGCTATGCTATATTTAGATTTTATTATTCAAATTGCTTTTATAAATCAATAGGAAAATAGTAGTATTTTTTGGCAAGTTGCCCCATTTTAAATCAGAGAAAAAGATATGGGTCAGAGAAAACAAAATTTATTATTTGAAATTTATTAAATATATGAGATTTATTAAAAAATTTTATTCCGGATTTTCTACTGATTTGAGTGCTGTCTATGGCAATAAGTTGGGGATAAATTTAAAGTATAAAAAAGACTGCTGCCTTTACTTCTTGGCATCAGCCTTTTAAATTCTTATTTTTGCTTTTCAGCCAGAATAACCTTTAACTCCAGCTCCTTATCCTCAGATCCGGAAGTTCTTTTTATAATAAAGGTTACTTCTGTGCCGGGCTCATATTCTGAAATAGCACTGTAAAAACTGTTCATATTGAATATGGTCCGCTCTCCTATAGCAAGAATAATATCCCCGCTCATAAGGCCTGCAGTAAAAGCGGGAGAATCCTTTATAACTTCATAAACATAAACTCCGTTTGTTACATCATATTCCTTTTTGACAGTCTGCGGCAAATTCTCCGCAATTACCCCGCAATATACCCTCGAAGTTTGGCTAAGCATTCTGTCAATATAGGGTTTTATTTTACTGATGCCTATTACTGTGCTTAACTCTTTATTTAAACCTTTCTTCAGGGTTCTGGTTATTAAACCTATAATCTCTCCTTCAAGATTTACTATTACACCGTCACTTTCATTATTGAAACTCATATTTGTGAGGAATAAATCCAGTTCATTGTCTGTTATGCTTATTGTACTTCCCTTGCTGGTAATAATACCGATATCAATTGAGGATGTATAACCGTTTGGATTTCCCAAAGCAATTATGGGACTACCTGTCGTAAGAGAATATGACTCCCCAAAGCTTGCTACAGTAATATTTTCATAAGCTTTAACCGGAATATCTGCTATATTCACGGCAATAACAGCCAGATTAAGCTCTGTTTCGTAATCAAGTAAATCCGCATCTACGTAAGATAACTCATTTATCATAATTTTAATGCTGCTAGCATCCTTAACCCTATCAAGGCTTACCAGCAGTTTTAACCGGCTGCCGTCGTTTTCCACTACCACACCTGTAGTATTTATCATTTTTTCAATTGGATTTCCGAACCAATCTTTGCCCTGAATAATACTTGATACCGTTAAAATAGATTTTGCCGTTTCATAAGACAGCCTCTTTAAGTCGTTATATATAGCAATATAATCTTTTATATCTGCATCAAATGTTTCTACCATAAGAGGCTGAAGCTCCTCTTTAGGCTCACTTTCCTCCTGTACGGGAACTTTGTTTGTATCCTCTGTTTGGTTTTTATTATCATCTTCGTCTTCCCGTATATTTCCGGGTTTTTGCTTGTCATTGTCATCCGACTCATCATTCGTGTCTTCAATTTCCCCGTTGTTTTTATACGGTATCTTGGTCGTAGCCTGGACTGTATTTTTATTGGTATTTAATTCTTCCTTATGAAGAAGTTTATATAATCTGGGCTCGGCAATGCAAAAAGTTACCGCAGCAACAAGCCCAAATACAACCGCCATAAAAACCATCGTTAAAAACGGAAGCAGAAATTTATTGACAAACCTTCGCTTCCTTGGGCGTATTTGCTCTTTAATGAATACAAAATCCTTATTTTCATTAAATTTATCGGACATAATTTTTCTCCTTATTATCAAAGAAAAACCTCATCATATATATATTAAAAGTTGGTACGTAAGTCCTATTTTATCAGCTACTTATGAACATATTATGAATAGTTTGTAAACAAAAACCATGCTTTATATGATAATAATACCGACAGCCTTATAATACAAGTCTAAACTATATAAATACGATTTTTTTGTTTTATTTTCCCACAAACTAAGGTAAAATAGAATATGATATAATATGGTATCTGAATATGACATAAACCTTGAAAGGTATGATCGGACATGAATGATAAATCGTTAAGAACACTTGAATATAATAAAATAATAAATATGTTGACCGAACTTGCGGCCTCAAGCCGAGGAAAGGAACTTTGCGAAAATTTATTGCCGCATAGTGAATTGTCGGTTATTATGCGTCTTCAAAAAGAAACTTCCGACGCCCAATCCCGTTTGCTGCGTAAAGGTAACATTTCATTTTCAGATATACACGATATCAGGCCCTCCCTTATGCGCCTTAAGGTGGGTTCTGCCTTAAATGCGATTGAGCTGCTCCGTATAAGTTCCATACTTGATACAACTCTTCGTATCAAGGCATATGGGGGATATACCGGTAAGGATGACGAAGAAGTATCTGCCGATTCCCTTACCGAACATTTTGCCGGTCTTGAGCCCTTAACTCCTTTTAATAATGAAATTAAACGCTGCATAATATCCGAGGAAGAAATTGCGGACGATGCCTCCCCTGCCCTAAAAAACATCCGCAGGCTAATTCGTAACATTAACGATAAAATACACACCGAATTGTCCTCAATTTTAACTTCCTCCAGGAATATGCTTCAGGAACATATAATTACCATGCGAAACGGCCGATATTGCCTGCCCGTTAAAGCGGAATTCAAAAACCAGTTCCAGGGCATGATTCATGACCAGTCCTCTTCAGGTTCAACCCTGTTTATCGAACCTATAGCCATCGTACGCCTTAACAATGAACTTAGGGAACTTGCCATACAGGAGCAGGCGGAAATTGAAAAAATTCTTGCTGCCTTGTCAGAAACGGCTGCCCAATATATAAACGAACTGGAATATAATTATAACACCTTAACGGAACTGGACTTTATCTTTGCCAGAGCTAAGCTTTCCCTTAAGATGAAGGGAACAGAGCCAAAATTCAATAATCATGGCATAATAAACCTTAAAAAAGCCCGCCATCCTTTAATTGATCCTAAGCAAGTAGTCCCCATAGACGTAAGAATAGGCCGGGATTACAACATGCTGATTATAACCGGGCCCAATACCGGAGGTAAAACCGTTACCTTAAAGACCGTAGGCCTTCTTACCCTGATGGGGCAGGCAGGCCTTCATATACCTGCTTTCGATAATTCTGAACTTGCTATCTTTAAAGAAGTATACGCCGATATAGGGGATGAGCAGAGCATAGAACAGAGCTTAAGTACCTTTTCAGCCCATATGACCAATATTGTTACTATTCTGCAAAATGCAGACAAAGATTCCTTGGTGCTTTTGGATGAGCTAGGTGCGGGAACAGACCCTACGGAGGGTGCTGCCCTTGCCATGGCTATACTTTCATATCTTAATAAAATGGGCATCAGGACACTGGCAACCACCCATTACAGCGAGCTTAAAATATATGCTCTGTCCACCGAAGGCGTTATGAATGCCTCCTGCGAATTTGATGTTGAAACATTAAGGCCTACCTATCGGCTTCTTATCGGAATCCCGGGTAAAAGCAATGCTTTTGCCATATCAAAAAAACTTGGCCTTCCTGAATTTATCATAGAAGATGCAAAAACCAGGATCGGCAGACAGGACAGAACATTTGAAGATCTTATCAGTGACTTGGAAAACAGCAGAAAAACCATAGAAAAGGAACAGGAGGAAATCTCACGTTATAAAGCAGAAATAGAAAGGTTAAAAAACGAACTTAGCAAAAAGAATGAAAAGATCGAAGCAAACAAAGAGCGAATTCTTAGGGAAGCCAAAGAGCAGGCTGCCAAAATCCTTCAGGAAGCAAAAGATTTTGCGGACGAAAGCATACGAAAATTTAACCGCTGGATGCAGGAGGGTGGCAATATAAAAGATATGGAGGCTGCCCGCAGCCAGATTCGTGACCGCTTAAGCGAAGACGAAGGCCTTCCTAAGAAAAAAGATAAACCGGCAAAAAAATTATCACCCAAGAATTTAAAGGTGGGCGATACCGTATTTGTTTCAAGTCTCGGAATAAAAGGAACGGTAAGTACATTGCCCAATGCCAAAGGTGATTTATATGTACAGATGGGAATTTTACGCTCCCTTGTAAATATTAAGGATCTTGAACCGGCAGAGGAGGAAGAAAATAGGCCCGCCATAAGCAGTTCTACCCAAAGCGGAAAAATCAGAATGTCAAAGTCGGCCTCCATAAGTCCGGAACTTAACCTGATAGGCAAAACCGTAGATGAAGCTTTGTTTGAACTTGACAAGTATCTGGATGATGCATATCTTGCCCATTTGCCTCAGGTTACCATTATTCACGGAAGAGGTACGGGGGCCTTAAGAAACGCTATCCATTCTTACCTTAAGCGTTCTAAATATGTTAAAGACTTTAGAATCGGTGGCTACAACGAAGGAAATACAGGCGCTACAATTGTTGAATTAAAATAATTATATAGATGGAGGTAGTTATGATATCAAAACAGAAAATATTAATTGTAGACGATGATGTTAATATTGCCGAACTGATATCTTTGTATCTGACAAAAGAATGTTTTGATACCAGAATTGTTCATAACGGTGAAGATGCATTAAAAGAATTTGAAAATTATCAGCCCAATTTAATCCTGCTTGATCTGATGCTTCCCGGCATCGACGGCTATGAAGTATGCCGTGAAATCAGAAAGACATCCAAAGTCCCAATTATAATGCTTTCTGCAAAAGGCGAAGTCTTTGATAAGGTACTGGGTTTGGAACTTGGCGCCGACGATTATATTATTAAGCCTTTTGATTCCAAAGAACTGGTAGCAAGAGTCAGAGCGGTATTAAGAAGATTTAACCCGATTCCCGAACAGGATAAAGAAGAAAAGATTACAGGCAAATATGTAAAATATCCTGACCTTATAATAAATATCAGCAATTATTCGGTTCAATATTACGGCAAAAATATTGAAATGCCTCCGAAAGAACTTGAACTTTTATATTTTCTTGCCTCAAATCCCAATCAGGTATTTACAAGAGAGCAATTACTTGACCATATATGGGGTTATGAATATTTCGGAGACACCCGGACAGTGGATGTACATATAAAAAGATTAAGGGAAAAAATTAAAGACCATAACGACTGGAGTATAGCCACGGTTTGGGGAATCGGCTACAAATTTGAGGTAAAGAATCCGGGAAGATAACATTTTATTTACAATAAAAGGACAGGCAGGTGCATGCCATGAAAAAAACTCTTTGGGCAAGATTAATTACATGCTATCTGATTTCGGTTGTGCTGGTTTTTGTATTTGTCAATACATACGGTATGGCCTTGCTGCAAAAAAAACTAAAAAAAGACCAAACCAACCTTTTATATAAAGAGGCTTCATTAATATCTGCCTCATACAGAGGTACCTTATTTGATCATGAACAAAGCCCGGATAATCTTGCTTCCCAATTCAGGTCCATAAATACATACCTAAATATCCGCGTCTGGATTGTAAACAGGGACGGACAGATTGTAGCGGATTCCTCCAATATAGATAATCCTCCTAATGTAAATTTAAATGACCTTGACCCCGGCTTTTTAAATAAAACAATTTCCGAAAATACAATGTTTGAAAGCCTTTTTAACGAACCTATGTTAAGTATTATCCGAAGAGTTGATTATAACTTCAGGCTGCGGGGTTATATTGTACTTCACTCACCGATGAGTGAAATCCAAAATAAGGCTTATATCTATATGGATGTAATCAATATATGTTTTTTGATAATTTTCCCTCTGCTGTTTTTAATATTTATTTATATATACTATATTACGGCAAAACCGTTGAAGCATCTTATGAAGGCTGCCGTAGAATACGGTTCCGGCAATTATAATTATAAAATAAATATTAAAGGCCCCAGTGAATACAGGGATCTGGCGGCAGCATTATCCTTTATGGCGCAAGAAATAAGCCAGCTGGACGATTATCAGAAAAAGTTTGTGGCCAATATTTCTCATGACTTCAGATCTCCATTGACCTCAATCAAAGGATATGCGGAAGCCATAATGGACGGGACTATTCCTCCCGATATGCAGAATAAATACCTGAATATAATTCTTTTTGAGACCGAAAGGCTAAACAAACTGACCTCAAGCCTTCTTGAGCTTAACAGATTTGACAACAGGAGCGCCATGCTTGATATAGTTACCTTTGATATAAATTATATTATAAAGAAAACTGCAGAAAGTTTTGAAGGCGCATGCAAGGCAAAAAAAATTACCCTGAATCTGATTTTTTCTTCTCCCGAAACATATGTTGAAGCGGATATGGGCAAAATTCAGCAGGTACTTTATAACCTTATAGACAACGCCATAAAATTCAGTCACAATAACTCTGAAATCAAAGTATCTACTGAAGAAAAGGGTGAAAAAGTTTTTGTATCGGTTAAGGATTACGGTATCGGAATCCCGAAAGATGCGATAAAGAAAATTTGGGACAGATTTTACAAGACTGATGCATCAAGAGGAAAAGATAAGAAAGGAACGGGGCTTGGACTTTCCATTGCCAAGGAAATTATCCAAGCTCATAATGAAAATATTAATGTAATCAGCACTGAGGGTGTAGGATCGGAATTTATATTCACTCTGAAAAAATCGTCTGAGTAAATCAACGCAAAAAAATAGCGCCGATTTACACTTCATTCCATTTGTGGGTGTGCAGTTCCCCTTGAAGTTTCATACCTTCAAAATTGTTCTGCCTTAAAGCCTCATAGAGAATAATTGCAACCGAATTACCCAGGTTAAGTGATCTGATATTTCCTACCATCGGTATACGGATGCAATTTTCTTTATTTGAAAGTAAAATTTCCTCGGGTATTCCTGCACTTTCTTTCCCAAACATAATGAAACAATCCGGTTCATATTTTACATGGGTATAAGGCTTAAGTGCTTTAGTTGTAGCCATATAGATTTTAGGATAATTGTTCTTTTTCAAAAAATCCTCATAGCTGTCATATACAACATAATCAAGGTCTTTCCAATAATCCAGTCCCGCCCTTTTTATCTGTTTTTCATTCAGTTTAAAACCCATAGGTTCAATTAAATGAAGCCTGGTATTGGTGGCTACACATGTTCTTCCGATATTTCCTGTATTTGCCGGAATTTCCGGCTCCAATAGTACTATATTCATATTTTTAATCGTCAGACTCCTTTTATAGCGATATTAATCTCTATTTTTTTGTTATTATCATATTCCAAAGGAATGCAAATATTTGTAGCTTGTGCATGGGTGAAAGCCATAGAACCTGTTCCTACAGTCGGAGGGGTTATATCCATGGATATGCCCTGAGTTGAAAAGATAGTTGCTGCATTTCCAAGAATCATATTTCCAAGCTCACTGATTGCACTCTTTGCAAAATCGTCCATTTCGGTAACCGGCATCATAATCATTTTGGATGCAATATCACAGGCAACATCATGTTCAAAAGCAATTAAAACCTGTCCTTTTATTTTGCCGGTAAAACCTATTATTATAATTATAGTATTATCAAGGAAAATAGGTTCTTTAATATACGGTTTACCTATCTTTGCTTCAACAAAACACATCTCTTTTATAATTCTTGATGATGCCATCAAAAAAGGATTGATATATTCAACATTTACTGTCATAAAAATACCTCCCGGTGTATTGAAAAACTTATCTTTAGTAATTTTTATTTTATTGATTTTTTCTTATTTTATTTACAAAACGTTCTATTCTTTCAGTTGCTATTTTTAAATTTTCAATTGAGTAAGCATATGAAATCCTCAAAAAACCTTCACCGCAATCTCCGAATGCCGTTCCGGGTACAACCGCCACTTTTTCTTCCATAAGCAATTTAGTTGCAAATTCATCCGATGTCATATTAAGGCTTTTAATGCACGGAAAGACATAAAAAGCGCCGAAAGGCTCAAAACAATTAAGTCCCATGTTATTAAAAGCATGTACAAGAAATCTTCTACGCTTATCATAAGCATCTCTCATCGTTTCGACATCGGAATCTCCGTTCCTTAATGCCTCAATTGCAGCATACTGGCTGGTTGTAGGCGCACACATTATAGCAAACTGGTGGATCTTTGTCATCTGTTCGATAATCATGGCAGGACCGACCGCATACCCCAATCTCCACCCTGTCATGGCATAGGATTTTGAAAAACCGTTTATAACAACGGTCCGCTCCCGCATACCCGGAAATGAGGCAATGGATACATGATTTTTTCCATAGGTAAGTTCTGCATATATTTCATCGGAAACGACAATTATATCTTTCTCGATAATTACATCCACCAAATCCTTTAGGTCATCATACTCCATGATAGCTCCCGTAGGATTATTTGGAAATGGCAATACTAATATTTTGGTTTTGTCCGTAATAGCAGCTAGAAGCTGTTCCTTTGTCAGTTTGAAATTATTTTCTTCTTTTAGCTCAATTACTACGGGAACTCCCCCTGCCAGCAAAGTACAAGGATGATAAGATACATAGCAAGGCTGAGGTATCAATACTTCATCCCCGGGGTTAAGCATGGCCCGAAATGCCAGGTCAATTGCTTCGCTTCCCCCGACTGTCACCAAAACTTCCCGTTCATAATCATATTTCAGATTGAATCTTCTATGTAAATAGTTGCAGATTTCAATTTTTAATTCTTTAAGACCGGAGTTGGAAGTATAAAAAGTCCGGCCCTTTTCCAATGAATAGATGCCTTCTTCTCTTATATGCCATGGTGTATCAAAATCAGGCTCCCCGACACCCAGAGAAATGGCATCTTTCATTTCACTGACAATATCAAAGAACTTTCTGATTCCTGAAGGCTTGATATTAACCACATTTTTGGATAACGGATTTCTCAAGGGCTAATCAACATCCTTTCGTCTTTTTTGGCTTCTACCAGAGGAAGACCGTGTTCTTTATATTTTTTTAATACGAAATGGGTCGCGGTGCTCTGTACCCCTTCCATAGGTGCCAGTTTTGCGGATACGAAATTTGCAACTTCTTTTAAGGTTTTACCTTCAATTATAACTGTAAGGTCAAATCCGCCGGACATCAAATAAACCGATTGTACTTCGTCAAACTTATAAATCCTTTCGGCGATTCTGTCAAATCCCAACCCTCTTTGAGGAATAACCTTAACCTCAATCAAGGCGGTAACTCTTTCACATTGAACCTTATCCCAATTAATTAAGGTAGGATATCCGCATATAATATGTTCTTCTTCCATCTGCCTGATAATATTAGATACTTCCTCTTCAGTGGAACCCAGCATAGTCGCCAAATCTTTAGCCGTCAACTTGCTGTTTTTATCAATTGCTGCCAAAATCTTTTCCCTCATCCCAATTCCTCTCTTCTAAACTTTTTATATAAATTATCATTTGCATAGATAATCCAGGAGTTTATAATTAATTTAGCCTTTATAGGCAAACTATAATTTAACGAGATGCGGTAAAATTCTTTACGAATATGCACTAAATCACTTTATATAATTCGTCCGCTTTGGGCGGTTCCAAAAAACGCCGTTCTTCACCGTTTAATATAATTCTGTCATTGCCCTCTGTAATCCGTCCGATAACAGCGGCAGGTATGCCTTCAGCTTTCAACCGGTCTTTTAGCATATTGCCGCGGTCCGTTACAATCAGCAAACACCCGCCGGATATCAGCATATATGGGTTTAAATCATAAAACTCACATATTTCCACAGTTTCCTGCTTCAATTGTATTTTTTTCAAATCTACTTCCAAACCTGTTTTGGATGCCGCCCCTATATCCCACAGGGCCCCGAATATACCGCCCTTTGCCGCATCATGCATTGAAGAAGCCCCGATTTCTACGGCAATTTTTGCTTCCGGTACAACGGACAAATAATCTATCATCTTCTTTGCCCCGTCAACAAAAGCGGCAGGATACTTTGTTATAAGTTCATTTTCCTTTTCTTTTGCCAAAATAGCAGTACCTTCTAACCCGGCCCATTTTGTCATAACAATTTCCTGACCGGGTTTGGCTTTTGATGTCTTAACAATATTTTCTTTTTTTATCTTACCGATACCGGTAACCGTTATAACCGGTTGATTTACGGCTTTTGTAACTTCGGTATGACCACCGATAATTTCTATATTAAGATGCCTGCAAATACTTTCCGCATTATTTATTAAATTTCTGAGATCTGATTCACTATAATTTTCAGGCATCAATATTGTAAGCATTATTCCTATAGGTTCTGCTCCGCTGGAGGCAATATCATTGACAGCCACATGAACGGCATAGATACCTATATCCTGCAGAGTTCCGGTAACAGGGTCCGTAGATAAAACAACTGCATCGTCCCCATTTATAGCAATAATACCGCAATCTTCTCCGACAGCAGGACCTAAGAGTACTTCTTCTCTTCTGTGCCTTATCTGATTTAAAACGGATCTTTTCAGGACGGTTTGGGGTATCTTGCCGATATTCATGTCGTACCTCCCAAATTAGCCTTTATTCATCCTCAGGTCCTTCATCGTCCCATTCCGGATCCCAATAGATGTTGTCATTAATAATTTGCTGTTGTGTGTCCTGGTTAATATTGCTGTTTATACTATCCTCTGTTTGATCATCGACGGAAGAACTGTCTTCTCTATTATCGGTCTGTGTATTCTTTCCGTTCTTATTATCGCTGTCCGATTTATTTTTATCTTCTTCTACTTCCTTGGTTCCCACCGTTATATAACGAGGGGCAGGTGCATAAGTGCTTTTATTTACAAGGGTACGGCTTACTTCAACTCCGTTTTCATAGACTATCTTGTAAAGCTCGGCTTTGTAACCGGTGTGAGCTGCCTGAGTCACCTTTTTGTAGGTTACAGGCTTAGTAGGATCTTCTTCTATAACATCCGGAGGAGGAGCAGTTTTAGACAATACTCTGGTTTCAAATTTAATTTTTCTGTTTTTTGTATCTCTGGTTTCATGTCCCCATATATTGAAAGTTATTGTACGTCCTTTAGTATATGCTTCAATCAAAATAGGGACATCGGTATTGTTTTTAAATTTAAAGTCTTTATATGTCCCGGCTATAGCCGCGTCTCTGGACAAGTCAACATAGCTGATAGTCATAGAATGTTCGTGCCGCTGGACAACTTCCAGTTCGGCATATAACACGGCATTATACAAAGTAGTTGTAACCTGACATGCGCCTCCGCCGATACTGTCTATTACCTTGCCCTTTGAGTAAGCTCCGGCTACATGGTATCCGTTTTGCCTGGTAAATGGTGCAAGATGTTCATAGGCCGAAAAAACCTCTCCCGGATATACCACCGTATTGTTTATCAGCCTGGCGCCGTTAGCCAAATTCTTAGCCCGGCTTTCAGACGAATCAGCATATTCGGTAGTAAAAGTTCCCAATATTGTATTGCATTTTTCAACTATATCCCTGGTATATACAGGTTCCACATCCTCTAAAAATGCTTCCACTGTCAAATCATTTCTGTCCCAGGAATTAGAAATCAAATCAACTATATTTAAAACAGTAGCCTCTACATCCAGTTTTTTGCCCGGAATATGGTCCGTATAAATCATTTGCCCGTTCTTTCTTGATACTGATGCATTTACAGGCTCTACATTAAAAATATCCGATTTTGAAGAAACAAACTCCCTTACCTTGTTCTCATCCAGTACAAACTCCAAAGGCAGCTTAATTCCTTCATTTTCTATATCCTTTATGTCCTTATATCTTTTTATAAGATTTCCAGTTTTTCCAAGGCCAAGCGCTGTCTCTATAATATTATTAATTTTATAAGTATATCCCAAATCTCCTAACGTTGCCGACACTGACTGATCATTTGCCTGAATTGAAACTTTCTTATTTTTTAATTCCTCTACAAATTTAATAACCTCTTTTTCGGCCTCTTCGGCTGTCATTCCGCCTACGTCCACTTCGTCTATAAAAACACCTTTGATAATCCTGTTATCATCGGCTGCAAAAGCAAAAAAAATGCTTCGCGTGCACGCCATGAATCCGGATAAAACCAAAACAATGCAGCACATAACCAGGCGTTTGCTCATTATATTTCCTCCTTTATAATTTTAAGTCTATATGAGCCTTATACACTTATCATCGGTGTTTTTAATAGTTTCTTCCTATTGTAGCATAAAGAACGGAATATTCAACCACTAACTTTTTTAATTGACATTTTATTTTTAATTATATATATTAGTTAAATAAACTAAGTATCATAGGAACTGTCATTGAAAGAATAAGTAAAATTACAATAACAGTTGAAATAATTTTTCTTGTTTTTCTGCTGCTTAATCTTAACATGTTTTCACCTTCTTTTATTATTATAATAATTTCTTAAAATATATATAGATTTGACTTAATATAAAGAAAGGCTGTGCAATTTTTATGGGTTTTTTTGTAACATTCGGTATTGTTATTATATTTGTCCTTTGGTTGAATTATGAAATAAGAAAAAACAACCGTCTTGCTAAAAAAAGCAGTGAGGAGTTTTGGGAAAAGGAAGCCAATGCCAATATGTCACGGAAAACCGATATTTCGAACCTTGATTATATCAGAATACCGTATGAAAAACTTCCCTTAAATGATACTCCCGACGATACCATAAATTTTTATCGTGATACTATTCTTTCACAATCGGATAAAAAAATACTAAATTTAAGCGGTTTTTCAAACACCGAACTGAAACTTAAATACGGAGCTGCCAATTTATCCAAACTTTCCGAATATGATAATAATTTTACTGTCTTGGTAGCAACTCTCCATAAGTGGGGCGAACGCCTTTACCAGCAAGGGTATCATAATGAGGCTTTGGCAGTCCTTGAAGCTGCCGTAGATTGCAAATCTGATGTCCGTAAAACCTACGAATTGCTGGCTCAAATTTATATGGCTCATGGCTCCCCTGATAAAATTGATAATTTGATTGATGCTATAAACCGTATAAATATAGCCGGTAAAGAAAATCTCGTATTAAAATTAAACAATATAAAAAATAAAATATAATATTCAGTTTTTATGTATAGGCTGTTTTATATTTTATGTTATTTTCTTTTATCATTCAAGGGTTTTTTGGTATATTTTCTTTACCGGAAAGATTATTTTTCCCCGTCTTTCCATATTTACAGAATTCCCTTAAGAAGCACTGGCCGCATTTTGGATTTCTGGCCGTACATATACTCCTTCCGTGAGTTATTATTTGAATATTATAGGGTATCCATTGCTCTTTAGGCAGTTTTTTCATCAAATCAAATTCTATTTTAACGGGATCTACTTCTTTAGTAAGGCCAAGGCGCCCGGATACCCTTTTTACATGGGTATCTACTACTATGCTTGGGTCTTTATAAATATTACCCCTTATCACATTGGCTGTTTTTCTCCCTACCCCGGCCAGGCTGACCAAATCATCTATATCTCTTGGCACTTCACCGTTAAAGTCAGTTAAGATCCTTCTTGCACAGGCTATAATATTTTTTGCCTTGTTTTTATAAAATCCGGTTGATCGGATATCATTTTCCAGTTCTTTCTGGTCCGCCGATGCAAAATCTTCAAGACTTTTATATTTTTTAAACAAGTCTTTTGTAACCTGATTTACCCTGTCATCGGTACATTGGGCACTAAGTATCGTAGCTATCAACAGCTGCCATGGGGTCTCATAATTTAAGAAGCATCGCCCTTCCGTACCGTATACTCTGTTTAGCTCTGAAATAATACCGCTGATCCGTTCTTTTTCCTTTTTTGACAACTTCACTTCTGACATTTGTCTACCTGCCTTTTATATTAATATTAATTTGCTGATAATAATTATATTTAACTTATTAATATTATCTATAAAGCCTCTCTTATCTTACTTAATTTACCTGATTTTCATCAGAATTTAATAGCTTTCTGTAATAATACTGGTTTGGGCTGATCGGGTTATTGGATCCCTTTTACTGTAATCAAAAAGTACCAGGCTATTTTTCTTTACCCCAACGCCCTTCCTAACAGATTCCAATATATCATAATTAAAACTTTCAATATGAGCCTTTGATTTATCGATGTTATGTTCAAGGCAAATTTTTTTGAATATATGATATTCTACAGGCTGTCCCGCAAAGTAAGGCCTGTTTTTTAATCCTTCTCTTAAACAATAGTCATAAATAAGAATTTCTTTAAATACGTTTAATTCCTCATTCGACGGTTTATTATAGGCATTTATTATATCGGCAAAAAATTCGATTAAAATTTCATATCTTTTTATCCTGGAATGTTCCATGGTATTAAGCCCTTTCTTATCATAAAACCTATACAGGGAAAGATACATTTTCATCGGGGAACCAAAATAATGGGCCATAAATTCCATGGAGTTTGTAAACTGGCCGCTGTTGTAATATATATCAATCATATGGCTTATGCCTTTAAGCTCAAGTATTTCATCAAAGGTTATATGATTTGTAAAAAGCACCTCATAGGGTGGGAAATTACAGCATTCTATCCCGTATTTTTCACAGTCCTTCTCAATCAACGACCCTTTTAGGACTTTTAAAAATCCCAATTGAAGCTGGTCAGGTTTTAACCTGTATACATCATTAAAGGATTTTTCAAAAGATTTATAATCTTCCAAAGGTAACCCGGCTATTAAATCCAGGTGTTGATGAATATTACGTTTTTCTCTTAAATAATTAACGTTATCGGCCAGTTTCCTAAAATCCACCGTCCTGTTAATAGCCTTCATAGTTTCGGGATTTGTAGTCTGTACCCCAATTTCAAATTGGACAAGCCCCGGCCTTAAAGTTTCAAGTAGCTTAAGCTCTTCCTCAGAAAGCAAATCCGCCGTTATTTCAAAATGAAAATTCGTAATCCCGTTATCATTTTCCTTTATGAAATTCCATATTTCCATGGCCCTTTTCCTGTTGCAGTTAAATGTCCTGTCAACAAATTTAACCTGAGGAACCTTATTATCCAAAAATATCTTCAATTCCTTTTTGACCAGGTCCATATTGCGAAATCTTACCCCCCGCTGGGCAGACGACAGGCAATAACTGCAGCCATACGGACAGCCTCTGCTGCTTTCGTAATAAATGATTTTATTCTTCAGATCATTTACATTCTCATAGGGAAAAGGGATATCATCAAGGCTTATCGCCTCTCTCGGCCCGGTTATGATCACCTCATTATCAGGATTTGCTCCTGAAACTTTTAATTTGGCGCTCTGTTTATAGGCAATTCCTTTTATATGTGCCAGTTCTTCTTGTAATCCAAGATAATACCTGACAAGTTCATAAAATGTCTGTTCACCTTCACCTATTACTATACCGTCAATCTCTTTATATCTAGTAAGATACTCTTTAGGATTATAAGAAACTTCCGGTCCTCCAAGCCAAATTTTTATATTGGGCTGAACTTTTTTCAAATTTTCAATAATTTGCAAAACCAAACTTATATTCCATATATAACAGGAAAAAGCCGCCACATCCGCATACTCCTTATAAATGCCCCTTAAGATTTCTTCTTTAGTATTGTTTATGGTAAAATGAGCAAGATGTATATTCTCCTTATATTCACCACAATATGCTTTCAGGCTTTGGACGGCTATGTTTGTATGAATAAACTTGGAATCTACCGCTATTAATAAAATTTTCATTTTTATCTTCCCTCTAACGGTTTATAATAATTAATTATAATCCAATAAAGACTATTTTGGTCTTTAATTATAACATTTTATTATTTTTTTACAATATCATAAAATTAGCATTGATTGGACATTATTCAAATTATGTGGTATATTAAAATTCTACATATATTTACTAAATCATTCAGCTAAAATTGTATTACGGAGGAAAATATGCTGCACTTTGAACCGATAAATTCAGATAATATTCTAAAGACAGCCGAGTATTTTAAATATAAAATCAGCCGCACTGCCGACTATACAATAGGCGCTATGTATATGTGGCGAAATCATTTTGATACCCAGTATGCTATATTTGAAGATATGATAATGTATAAGGTCAAATTTATGGGAAGGACCTCGTTTACTCTTCCTGCCGGTTCAGGTTCTATTGACAGAGCTATGGAAGCTTTAAAAGCATACTGCAGGGAAAATAACATTCCTCTGTGGTTTTGCACTGTACCTGAAGAAGCGGTTTCCATATTAGTGGATAAATATAAAGGAATTGTACCCGGCGAACCTAACCGGGATTTTGCCGACTATCTGTACCTGGCCGAAGACCTGGCCGAAATGGCGGGAAGGCGTTACAGCGGCCAGCGTAACCATATAAACAGATTCAAAAAACTATACCCGGATTACAAATACGAAAAAATAACCCAGGCCAATATTAACCGGGTCATTGAATTTTTGACCGAATATCAAAAAGACTTTAAAAAAACCTCTAAATTAGCCAAAGAAGAGCTTTTCAGAGCCATTGAATTAATGGACTATTTTAATAAATTTAATCTCGTCGGAGGTTTTATTGAAGTTGAAGGTAAAATTGTTGCTATGTCCGTCGGGGAAATTATAAACGATACCCTTTATTGCCATATTGAGAAAGCAGACCGCAATTATCACGGCTCCTACCAGATGATAGTTAAGGAATTTGCGAAAAACAACGTAACAGACGAGGTTAAGTATATTAACCGGGAAGACGATGCCGGAGACGAAGGCTTAAGAACCTCAAAGCTATCATACCATCCCTACAAACTTTTAAACAAATACTGCGTTCTTGTCCCTGTTGACTAAAAGTCAGGGGTCAAAAATCCATAAAAGCAAAATATACATTAGATAATATTCTAGGGTTTTGACTTGGCTAAATGAATGACATTTAAAAAATCTTATACCTGGGTTTTTCTTCGCCCAGTAAATAGTATCGCAGATAGTCGTCCAATATGATTGCCAACGGTGATAAAAAAAACCATATAACTGAAAACAGAATACAAACCTGCCCCATCAAGTTATAGGGCAGGTCGGAATAATCCCAAACATCCAGTTTCAGCCATACATTTACTATAAGGCCGGATATAAATTCAATTGCGGTTATAACAAAGGATGATATAACCATTTGACTGACCAGAGCGATTTCCCAGGTATAAACCTCGTTTATTAAACCTATCAATATAAAACATATTCCTCCTGCGACCAGCATGGAAACATGGGAATATCCTCTGAAGGCTATTTCAATTCCTCCATAGATAAACCCGCCTGTAAAAAACAACATAATATATTTAAGAAAAGAATTATACCTTACCAGCATAATCCATTCATCCCTTTAATATTTTTATTGGCTATATTAATATGCTCATATAATTTTAAGTTTATCTTACAAAAGGCTGTATTCCATAAAGTTCATAGTAAAAAAATATCAATATTTTTAAATTTATCTTAAAAGCCAAAAAAAGAACAGTTCATAGAACTGTTCTTTTTTCGGAGAAGGTATTTTGTTACTTATGGGGGTGTAGCAAAAAACTATATAATGTATTGGGGTTTACGGTTATAAGTATATCATATAAACTAATATAAGTCTGCACAAACTTTACAAAATTTATAGCATTTTTTCGTCAAATCCTACAATTTTTCTTGTTTTTTTGACTCAAATAAGGCTTCAAACTCTTCTCTGGTTATACGTTCTTTCGCTATAAGCAACTCGGCACAGGCATCAAGCACATCACGGTTCTCGTTAAGAATCCTTTTTGCTTCGGCATAGCAATCATCTATGATTTTCCTTACTTCTTCATCAATTTTCATTGCTATGTGTTCACTGTAATATTTAGTCTGACCCCAGTCCCTGCCGATAAATACTTCGTCTTCGTTTTGCTCATAGTTGACCATACCTATGGCTTCCGAAAAACCGTAACGGGTTACCATAGCCCTGGCTGTTTTTGTAGCCATCTTAATATCCTGAGATGCTCCCGTTGTAATATCCTCAAACACCATCTCTTCGGCGGCTCTTCCGCCCAGGCCCACGATTATCTCCTGGAGCATCTGGCCTCTTGTCAAAAACATTTCGTCCTTCTCAGGAAGAGGCATGGTATATCCTGCAGCCCCGCTTCCGGTCGGTATAATAGACACCGTATATACAGGCCCCACATCTGGAAGTACATGGTATAAAATCGCATGACCGGCTTCATGGTATGCGGTTATTTTCTTTTCTTTCTCGCTGATAACCTTGCTCTTCTTTTCCGTGCCAATGCCGACTTTTATAAATGCTTTTTTAATGTCTTCGCTGTTTATATAGTTTCTGTTTTCCCTGGCAGCCCCTATGGCGGATTCATTCATAAGATTCTCCAGATCTGCTCCGGTAAAGCCGGCTGTTGTCTGAGCTATCTGCTTAAGATCCACATCGTCGGCCAGGGGTTTTCCTTTTGCATGAACATGAAGTATTTCTTCTCTGCCTTTAACATCGGGGCGGCCTACTGCTACTTTTCTGTCAAATCTGCCGGGACGCAGTATAGCAGGGTCAAGAATGTCTACCCTGTTGGTTGCGGCCATAACGATAATTCCTTCGTTTGAGCTGAAACCGTCCATTTCAACAAGGAGCTGGTTTAGTGTTTGCTCTCTTTCGTCATGTCCTCCGCCCATACCTGTACCCCTGCGTCTTGCTACCGCATCAATTTCGTCTATAAATACGATACAGGGTGAATTTTTCTTGGCTTCCTCAAACAAATCCCTCACCCTGGAAGCACCTACACCGACAAACATCTCAACAAAATCATAACCGGAAATAGAAAAGAAAGGTACTCCCGCTTCACCGGCTACAGCCTTGGCAAGCAGAGTTTTTCCTGTTCCCGGAGGTCCAACAAGGAGAACTCCCTTGGGTATTCTTGCTCCCAACTGTATATATTTTTTGGGAGATTTAAGAAAATCAACTATCTCCCACAGTTCTTCCTTTTCTTCGTCAAGTCCGGCAACATTTTTAAAAGTGATAGTTTTATTTGTATCTGTCATCAACTTAGCCCGGCTTTTACCGAAATTCATTACCTTATTGTTTCCTCCTCCTACGGCTGCCTGGTTTGTCAGGAAGGAAAATAAGGCAATTACGGCTACAAGTACCAAAACATACGGAAGTACCGAGCTTAGAAACCAGTTTGGCTTTGATATGTCATGTACTCTAAACTCTATACCCGCTTCTTTTACGATATTTTCTATTTCCCTTACATCCAGCACATGAAAGCTTTCCTTGCCGTCTCGGTCACTAAATCTTACCTTGACTTCACCGGTATATACTTCCTCGTTGGGATATATGTCAACATAACTTACCTTCCCGTCATTAACATCATTGACAAATCTCAGGTAATTATATGTGTTCTGATTATAGTTGTCAAAATTATCGGATAGGAAAACCGTCGCAAAGATGATAGCGAGAATAACAAGGTAAAACCCGTAGCCCTTCATTTGTTTTCTCACCAAATAACCTCCTAAATACGTATATTTATCTATCTAAGATAGATATATTAAAGTCCAGGATTATATAACACCAACAAAGGGCAAATTCCTGTATTTTTGCTGATAATCCAAGCCATATCCAACAACAAATTCATCGGGAATTTCAAATCCTACATATTTTACATAAACATCGGTAACCCTGCGTTCAGGTTTGTCAAGCAAAGTGCAGATGTTCAAGCTTCTGGGTGATCTTGTTGCCAGCAAATCAGTAAGATATGACAGGGTCCTTCCGGAATCAATTATATCTTCTACAATCAATACATCTTTATCCTGAATAGACTCGTCAAGATCTTTAAGTATCCTTACTCTTCCTGAACTTACTTTCTCATCCCCATAACTGGATACTGACATAAAGTCCATGGTTACCGGTACCGTAATCAATTTTGCCAGGTCACAGCAAAAAAATGCACTGCCTTTAAGAATGCAAATAAGATGTACGCTTCTTCCGGCGTAATCTATACTAATCTGCTCAGCCAATTCTTTTATTCTTTTGTTGATCTGTTCCTCAGAAATTAAGACCTTAATATTATCTGCCATATTATTTCTCCTTTGCATTTTTAATTTTCATAGATAAAATGGTTTTTGTTTGGTCAGTAATTTTATACTTTTCGCTGATTCTTCCGCCATACCCCAATATCCATAATATATGGCTGCCGTCTGCAACAAGAAGTACCTGATCCCTTTCTTCTTTGGGAACTTTCAAATCAATAAAATAATCTTTAAGTTTTTTTGTTCCGCCCTGACTGTTAATTTGCAAATAATCCCCCGTTTTTCTGGTCCTTAGTTTAAGAGTATTCTCTATTTTATCATAATCAAACCATTTCATACAACTGTTTTTAGGAAAGGTTTTATTTTTTTTGTCTTCTATAATCTCGGTTTCAATATAAATATCGTATGATTCAAGATATGTTCTTCCCGGTATTTTAATATCTTCTTCTTCAGGTTTTTCAATATGCCTGTTACTTACTAAATTCGAGCTTTTTCCAATGCTAATTATACCATATTTTTTTTGAGCAATCATTCCGTAGGGAAGATTAAGTTTTTTTCCTACCTGCTTGCTTCCTAAGGCTAAAATATCGTTTACATGCCCGGCTTCTATATCTTTTAAGTTACCTGCCACTTGTTCAAGAATTTTACGTATTATACCCTTCTGAATTATTATATCTTCTTTACTTAATATATTTACATCATATTCATAAATTCCTTGCTTTTCTTTGACTATGGCACAAAAACGGTCATTAATATTTTTTTCAATAAAATTATAAGCTTCGTAAAGGTTTGCTCCCGCACCTGTAATATGTTCTATCACATTGTTGTTTATCTCTTTGGCCGCATAATCCATAATAATATTACGAATTTTATTTCTGGTATAAATATTTTCAAGATTGGTCGAATCGGTCCGATAGGATATATTCCTTTCTGCCAAATACCCCTCTATTTCCTTTCTGGTTACTGGTAAAAGCGGGCGTATAACGGTTATACAGCCAAATTCGGTCACCATGGTGCTTAAAGGTTTAATTCCTGTAAGTCCTTTAATGCCGCTTCCTCTGAACAAATTTAGAAGTATAGTTTCAGCATTATCGTTTTTATTATGTGCCACCGCTACCTTGTTACAGTTATTTTTTTTTGCCGCATCGAAAAAGGCCTCATAACGCACCTTCCTGCCCGTTTCCTCTTCCGAAAGGCCTTCCATAGCTGCTATCGCCTTAACATCATAATGATATGCGAAAAAAGGGATTTTAAGCTTATCACAAAGCCCTTTTACAAAAGCTTCGTCCTTGTCCGCCTCAACATCCCTAATTCCGTGGTGAACATGGACAACAAACAGTTTTATATCTGTATCCTTATATACTTCGGCCAGTAAATGCATCAGGCAGACAGAATCAGCTCCTCCGGATACTCCTATGAGAATTCTGTCTTTTTTTTCTATAAGATTATTTGTATTTATAAATTCAAATACTTTTTCAGTCATGGCTTACCTTATTTCAAAATTATATTAACTGATTTATTTGCTTTATTTGTATTCTAAACTTTTCCCTATGAAATTTCAACGCCCAATACTTTATATTTTACCTTATGCCTGTTAATATTCCCTTGTCCCGGCAAGCTTCATTTTGTTTAATTTTTCCGCCATATCCCGGCAGTAATTATTGTCATATCATCAATGGGAATATAATTCTTTTGAGACAGGGCATGCTCCAGTATGCGGTTGGCAATTTCCTGCGGATTATTGCTGTTAATATCCATAATCAGCTTTTCCATATAGGCTTCTTTATTTTCCTCCGGGAAACAATCCAATACGCCGTCCGTAACCATAATAATTATATCCCCTTCATACAGCTTCTTGTTGACCGAGTCGTAATCCACGGTTTTGAACATCCCGATAGGGAGAGTAGAGCAGCTTATTGTTTCAACCCAGCCGTCCCTCTTTATAAATGTGGACGCTGCCCCTATTTTTACAAGCTCGCACACCCCCGTGTATAAATTTACTGTTGCCATATCAAGGGTGGAAAAAGTCTGCCTGTCTGCTTTTAAAACCAAGTTGGAATTTATAAGTCTTACAGCTATTTCCGAATCAAATCCTGCCTCCAAAAGCTGTTCCAGTAGAGCCAGGACTGTTTCGCTTTCATCCCCTGCCTCTTTGCCTGTTCCCATACCGTCAGACAGTGCAAGCATCACTTCTCCGTTTTCCAGCCTTAAAACAGAAAAATTATCCCCGGATATATTATCCTTCATGGCTCTTGCCATTCCGGTTAACAATTTAAATTTAGTGTCTTCCACAAAAATGTATTCTTCATATTTTTTGGACAACATAGATTTTGATGCCTGAGACACCACAAACTTTGTTCCCAGGGCATCCGAAATCAGGGAAGCCACTTCCTTTGTAGTAATAAAACGGTTTCTTCCAAGAGCGGCATTTATAATTATTTCTTTGTGTTTATCCGCTTTTTCAAATATAGCTATGTTTTTTACATCTATATGCTTTATTTTTAATTTTCTTACTACTTTATCCTCCTCTTTTTCCATAACTCTTGCGGCCTTATAAATATCCCCGGTCAATGAGTGAATGACATCAGAAATTTGCCTCAATTGTCCTGCAATTACTTCTCTGCTTTCTGCCAATCGGTTTGCCCAGATATTGTTTAGTCTGGCAATTTCAAATCCCCTGTTTGCTTCCAACACCAATTCATCTGTACAAATGCAATTTTCCATAAGATATGAAGGAATGTCCTTTTTATCGATATATCCTTTCTTTTCAGCTACCTCAAATAATTGGCAGGCAGATTTATATGTTTCTTCAAAATGCACATCCCAGCAAAAACTACAGTTATCGCAATTTTTGCACAGCCTTTCAGACAGGTCTTCAAATATATCATCAAGCTCTTTCCTGCCGGTTTTGGACTGCCTGTCTGTTATGCTGTCCAGAATTTTTGAAAGTTTCAGAAAAGAATCCGAAAATATTTTCATTCTTGCATTTGCCAGCTTTTTTACATTCTCTGCGGAAAGCAAAACATTCCCGGGCTCATCATTGTCATAATCTACCCTGTATATAATACTTTTGGGCAACAGGACAAACACAAGTATTGCCGAACATATGGCTCCGATTTCTCTTACTGAAACTGTCATATCCTCGTAAATTAAACCTAAAATAAACGCTATAAGCGAAAAAATTGTAGCTGTAGGAATTCTTCCGAGGCTTCTGAATAATGCCGGTATGATTCCCATCAATGTAAGCATACTTACAACGTGAACAGGCTCTCCCCGAAGGGTTAAGGCAAAGCCGGCTACCGCCCCCGTAACCGCCCCTTGCCCGACACCGTACTTGTATGTAAACAGTAATATAATGAAATATACAACGGTTTCTATAGGTGCAATATAAGGACTGCCAAATTCCGGTGTCGCATAAATTATTACGGCCACCATAATACTTAAACTTATCATCTCTTCATTTGTCATTTTCGTCCCTTTAGGCTGCTTTATCAAAAATCCCGTACCCTGACTGAATATAACACCGGATACATATGCAATCAGCGCTTCCAATACGGCCATTATTATCAAATCAATGTTCCACCCGTATGCGGCTGCCTCCATCATGGCAAAAACCCCCAATATTACGGAAGGTATATAAAAGTATACCCGAGCAGGCAGTTCCTTTTTCTTTAATATAGGGGATTCAAAAACTACTATAGAACTTACCAGTGTAAGCAGGTATTTTAGCACCATTGTAGGCGGCATGACCGTTCCGATACCTAAAAGTATTGTTACAAAAAGCAGGCCTGTACTTGCTTTTTCAAAATATGCAGCCGCAAAGTATCCTATAGCCAGCGGACTTATTCCTAAGAATGATGCTCTGGCTATTACAAATCCGATAATATAAACCAAGATTATGTTGTTTCTTAATTTTGTCCTGATTAGATTATACATTCTGCTACGCTCCTTTTTGCTAACTGTGTTGTTAGTTTTCTATTGGGCATGTTTTATATGCCGCTTTATTATAGGCACAACGCAGCAAAATGTTTGTCAAAATCAATACCTTCCATAAAAAAACTTTTTGACAATAATTCTGTCAAAAGACCAAATGAATCGAATATAGGGACTTCATTATTTTTAAGAAATTAAGAAAGCGGGTGTTTCATAATGTTCAAAAAACACTATGAAACACCCGCCGTATGTTTTTAAAACTACTGTTTTTAGTTCCACTGCAATAACTACATTCATTTTTACAATAAAAAATAGCGAAGGACGGATTTGAACCGCCGACACTGCGGGTATGAACCGCATGCTCTCGCCAACTGAGCTACTTCGCCAAAACCACGAGCTTTATTATATCTTCTTTATAACCGATTGTCAACGGCAAAAATTAATTTTTAAGCATAAATTCAGCTTATTAATCATCTTCTTTTAAGATTATTTCATCTTCATAGACTAATCCCAATTGTTCTCTTGCTATTTTTTCTATATATTTTTTTGTTTGAACATATGCCTCAAGATTTTTAATATCTTCGGCTCTTTCATTTTCTTCTTCAATTTGCTTTTCAAGGCTATCTTTTTTTAAATTCAGCTCTTTTTTCCTTTCTTCAAGCCTGACTTTTCCGAAAGCTACAATACCGAAGATACACAATACGACAAACACTATTATACCGGTGCCTGTCCCTTTTTTACTTCTTCTCACCGTGGCCACACCGTCCTTAAAAACTAATTTTGCCTATTAACTATTTCCTTTGCTTTCTTAGCTTTTTTCTTAACTTTTTTCTTTGTTTCTTTCTTTGCTTCTTTTCTGATTTTTCCTTGTTTTTTTCTTTTTTTATTCTCCCGTTTTTTAGAAGTGCTTTCTTTATGTTTTATAAAATTAATTTTAACCGATTTTACTAGTTTTTTCAATTGCATAAATATTCTGTATGTATATTTTCCGCATTTTTTAATTATTAAATTAAGTACTTTTTTTATATACTTTAAGACAATAGAAACCGGGTAAAGTAAAAAGAGGATCCCACGGCTTATAAGCGTTACTACTAAGTCGCTTAACAGGAAATGATATACTATCATTCCTATGACTATTCCCATGACTGAAAAACCCCGTATGATTCCACTGTTGTTATCATATATCATTGCAAATATAAAGACACTGGCAAATATCCAAAAAATCAAATCCTGAACGGCTATCCAAAAACTATTGTGCCGGATGATCCTCCTTAAAACCCTTAATTGATCATATGCCAGAAGTACCAAGGCCCCCCACAGGATTGAAATTGCAAAAAATCTCAGCTCAATAATTATACTTTGACTCATACAGGCCTCCTATTTAAAAAGCCTGCCAAGCAAAGACTCTCCGGATTTTCCATAGTTTGCAGCATCCGAATAAGTTAAGCTGTCTATTTTACCGTCAATATCAACCTCTCCTTTTTCAAGGGTCAGACGGTTAACATGCAGCTCACTCCCCCGTATCATCAGCATCCCCTGCTCGGTCTGAAGCAACACCTCCCCTGCGTCGAAAGACAATACATCATTCACGCCGGTTATGGCAACGGTTTTTCTGGCATTGATATATAACTTATGTCCTTTTAAATTCTGTTGTCTTTCATCCATTGAAAAGCCTCCTCATATATTTTTTTAGACAGCCTAAAAAGAATCATGTGCCATCTGCTTAAGTATATGAGGAGGTGTCCTTCTTAATGACGGGTTTATAGATACTTAATTAATTCTGTTGCTTCATCTTTTTTCACGTTTTCAGCCACGTTCAAAACTTCAACCTTAACCGATTTGCTTCCGTAAGCAATTTCAATTATATCTCCTACCTTAACCTGTGATGAAGCTTTTGCAACCTTACCGTTAATAAGAACTCTTCCGGCATCACAGGCTTCATTTGCTACGGTTCTTCTTTTAATCAGCCTGGTTACCTTTAAAAACTTATCCAGTCTCATAAATACTCCAATCTTAAATTGCCTAATTCATTAATTAAAATCAAGTAAAAAGCTGCTTTAAATACCCTACACCCCCAAAGAGTTCGGATTTTAAAACAGCTCAATAGTTAAATGATTTTAAATTAACTATTTGTTAACAACATCCTTTAAAGCTTTTCCGGCTTTAAATTTAGGTGCCTTGGAAGCAGCAATTGTTATAGGTGCATTTGTCAAAGGATTTCTTCCTGTTCTTGCAGGCCTGTCAACAACTTCAAATGTGCCAAAACCAACTAATTGCACCTTACCGCCTTTTGCAAGTTCCTCGGTAACTACATCGATAAATGCCTTTAAAGCTTTTTCTGAATCTTTCTTTGAAAATCCTGTTCTTTCTGCAATAGCTGCAACTAATTCTGCTTTGTTCATGGATTTGCTCCTCCTCTAATGTAATATTTTTAGTTGCAAAGCTTTAATGCTTTGCATAACGTTTAAACTTTATCTTTTACCCGTTTAGGTAAACATTATCTATATGTCTATTTATAAACTTATTAGTAGCATTTGTCAAGGAATTTTCTGCATTTATCTGTAAAACAAGCGATAATTTTATCATTTTTAAAAGAACAGAGCCATATTCATCGAAAATCCGGGACTTTTCTCCTAATTCATAATCCTTTTTAAGCTCTGATAAGCTGCTTGTAATATCATCAATTATATCACTCACATTACCCGGGTTTAAACCATGTTTTACTGCCTTTTTAAGCACTTTTTCCGCTCTGATATTAGCCGGAAATGCTCTCGGGATACTTAGAAGTTCTTCTTTCAAATTTATGTCCTTCTTCTCTTTATCTTTTATATTTTCCCAATTTTTTAATACTTCCTCCGAAGTATTGGCTGAGCCTTCTCCGAAAACATGGGGATGACGGCGAATCATCTTATCACTTTCATCAGAAATCACGTCATTTACGGTAAATACCCCTTCTTCTTCGGCAATCACACTATGCATTGCAACCTGCAAAAGAATATCGCCTAATTCTTCACATAAATTTTTATAATCTTTATTATCAATTGCTTCAATTGCTTCATAACATTCTTCAATCAGGCACTGTTTCAAACTTTCATGGGTCTGTTCCCTGTCCCATGGACAACCGTCTTTGCTTCTTAATTTACGGATAATATCCATAAAGTCTTCGAAACTGTATGCTTTTTTCATATTTATCTCCTTGGCACTAATCTTTTAAAAAGATAAAGCTAACATTTGCCTGCTTGTCTAAACCATATTATAACATAGCAAATTTAAACTTTCCACGAAAAATATGCTGTCTTAATCCATATTTTAGTTAATAAAAACTGCCAAGACTTTTTCGTCCCGGCAGTCAGTTTCTCTTATTTATTTTACTACTGTTCCATTTGTCTTCCCAAAAATGCTGCTGCGGTGCTTGCTAATTTAACTTCCGTATCCCCGAATTTTACTTTAGGATCTTTAGTCAATATAATAACCGAACCGATAGCGTCACCTTCGCTTATAATAGGGCAAATTACCTGATAAGTAAATTCTGTTTCGTCTTCATCGGTAATTCTTATAAAGTTCTTGTCATCACTTGAAGCTATAATCGTTTCCCTGTCATTGATGGCAGATTCAAGTTCACGGCTTATTCCTTTGGACAACAAACTCTTAACCGACCCTGCTACGGCGATAAACTGGTCTTTATCGGAAATTGCTACAATATAGCCTGTCGTTTGAGCCATTGAATCGGCATATTGCTTGGCAAACTGGCCCAATTCACCGATAGGGGAGTATTTTTTTAAGATAATCTCTCCCTCTCTGTCTGTGAATATTTCCAAAGGGTCTCCTTCCCTAATCCTCAATGTACGTCTGATTTCCTTAGGAACTACGACACGTCCAAGATCATCTATTCTTCTTACAATACCGGTAGCTTTCATATATATTCTTCCTCCATTTTTCAGATTGTTATTATAAGTAACTTGTGTATAAATTTAATCTACTAATATTGTTTGTAAAATGGGAAAGTTTATACATTTATCAGCCATAATTTATTTAATCATTTTTTTAAATAAAATTATATGCCGTAGTCTTCTCTCATGTTCTCAAACACGCTGAAAATATCTAAAATTCCGTAACCCCAATCTCTGTTAGGATATACCAGATTAGTCCTTCTTCTTGCTCCACGTATTAAAAAATTTTTCAAAACGTTGCTGTCCATACCCGGATTGTTTCCTCTAACCGTACCCCATTCCAGCATAAGCGCAGCTACTCCTGCCGTGTGGGCAGCGGATACGGATGTACCTGAAAAGGGTTGAAAGGTACGATTTAGGGTTGGTGCCAAGTAATTAACACCCGGAGCGGCTATTTCCGGTTTTACAAAATTATCCCTGGTATATCCCCGGCTGGAGTTGACATACAAATTGTTGTTGGCCGGATTGTAAGAAGTGACTGTTATCGCATAGGAGGTCGTTCCCGGTGACAGAACCGTTGTATATATATTGGGCTGTATGAAATAAGTATTTCTTGATATGAAATTGCCCATGGGAAGCCACATATGAAAGCCCGTAGCCAGGTCTCCGTGACCGTAAACATTAAATCTCCATATACCCGGAGAAGCATTTTCAAAACGTATCAATATAAGCTGGTCTCCGGTTTCGGATTCTATGGTATGGTAATTGACATAAAGCATAGTTTTTTCAAAAATAAATGAAATAACCCTGTTCACCCTAAGGGCTGGAGGAATCCTTGGTATATATTCTCCGGAAGGAGATAATATGTCTATCGAATATATTCCGGGAGTATCCCCCCAGAGCTGCATGGAAAAGCCCGTATCGCTTTCATCTACATTCAGTTCAACTGTATTGCTCCCTATTGAAGGGTCTATTACTCCGTAATAATGTCTACCCAAATTACCTTCGTTTCCGGCGGAAACAATGATTGCTCTGTCAGGCAAATCGGCAATTAAATTTATCATCACACCAAGAGGCGTTCTCCCCATATGTGGCCCCTGAGATGACCCGATACCAAGGCAGATTACCAAAGGCTTGTTCAATTGCCTTGCCACGTCATTACAGTACTGTACGGCCCACATTATATGGTTTTCCTGAAAGCATACCACGTTATCGGGAATCAGAAAAAAATTTCTGGCCGGTTGCTTTGCCTGCCTGAGTTTAACTATTAAAAGGTCCGCATCCGGGGCAACCCCGTAAAATCCCTCTTCTTCCACATCGTTTCCTGCCGCTATCCCGGCAAGCATGGTCCCATGACCGTTTTCGTCCATGCTGGGAACTACCGAAAGAGGGTCGTTTGATGCCAATGCCTGATTTATCTGTTCTCTGGTAAAAATGGTTCCGAAATTGGCATCCGGTGGAGATGGGCCGGTATTGATGGTCTGATCCCATATGTATAAAATCTTTGAAGTTCCGTCCGGCCTTTGGAATATGGGATTGGTATAGTCAATTCCTGTATCAATAATTGCAATTATTACCCCTTCACCCCTTAAATTTAAAGCTGCCGTATTTCGTACATCAAGCACCCTTGATGCCTTGAGGCTGGTTTCATCGGTAAGACCGTATAATAAGGGGATTTCCGAATAACGTACCGCTGATAAATTTTCATTAAACTGGTTAATCGGTACATAAAGAATAGCATATAATTCATTCATAACATGAAGATTGGCATTATCAAACAACGTTATTAATTGTGGATATGTCCTGTATTCAATTATAAGATCAAAGACTTCATCCCCAATTATTACATCCCTGTCCTGTCCGAGCATCGGATACTCCTTTCATGTTTTCATGCAACTAATATTTATATATTTTTATAAACTAAGACCTCCCCTAAGGGCATCAAAAACATTATATATGTCGAGTATCCCATAACCCCAGTCTCGGTTTGGATATACGGCGTCTACATCCCTTCTTGCTCCTCTGATCAGCAAATTTCTCATTTCTACCGTACTCATATTAGGTATATTGCCTCTTAAATAACCCCACTCAAACATAAGGACCGCTATTCCGGTAGTGTGTGCTGCAGCAACACTGGTTCCTGTAAAGCGGGCAAATCCCCCATCCAGAGTAGGCCCAAGCACATTTACCCCTGGGGCTGCAACTTCGGGTTTAACCCTGTTTATGGCGGTAAAGCCCCTGCTGGCATTCAGATATAAACTGTCATCGGCATCATTGTATGCCGTTACCGTAATAGGATTTAATGCATTGCCCAGGGTAAGAAGGGTTGTATATGGATCCGATCTTATGAAATACGTTCCGTCTGATATAAAGCCTTCCATAGGCAGCCAAATATTAAATCCCCTGTTAAGGCCTCCTCTTTCGTAGATATTAAAGCGCCAAATTCCCGGCGTCGGCCGGTCAAAGCGCAATAAAATAAGCTGTGAACCGCTTTGCCCTTCAACCATTTGAAAGTCCATATATATAACCGTTTCTTCAAAAATAAAGGTTATAACCCTGTGCTCGTTTCTTCCCACGGCAATTCTGGGTATATATTCACCGGTAGGGGTTAAAATATCAAGAGAATATACATCCGGGGAAGTTCCCCATATTTCCATAGAAAAGCCCGGTTCGTTTTCGGCCACATTCAGTTCAACCGTATCATAACCTGTAGCGGCATTAATTCTTCCGCTATAATGCCTTCTGGAATTTCCTTCGTTTCCTGCTGCAACTATAATACCGATTCCGGGAATAGATGCCGAAATCGATAAATAGGTACTTAAGGTGCCCAACCCGTCATGGGCACCCTGAGAGCTTCCGAGGGCAATACATACAACTATCGGCCGTTGTATCCTCAAAGCCACATTAAATAAGTACCGAAGTCCCTGCATAATGTCATTTTCCTGAAAACATACCGCATCCTGGGGAATAAAAAAGAAATTTCTTAGAAACCTTTTGGCAGGTTTTAGTTTAACAACCACAAATTCTGCATCCGGTGCAACTCCGTAAAAGCCGCTTTCCTCTACGGCATTGCCCCCGGCAATTCCTGCAATCATTGTACCGTGCCCTACTTCGTCGGTAGACGGAACAACCGACAAAGGATCTTCGCTCTTTAAGGCTTCGTTTATCTGTTCCCTTGTATATTCGGTGCCGTAGAGCATGCCCCGGGGAGGATTGTCACTTGTTATTGTTTGATCCCAAATGGATACAATTCTTGTAGTATTATCAGCATAGCAAAAAATAGGATTGGTATAATCTATTCCCGTATCTATTATGCCTATCAGAACCCCCTGCCCCCTTAAGTTAAAGACAGGTATGTTTCTTAACCTGAAAACCCCGGAAGCTTCCAGGCTTGACTGGCTGATTATACCGAAACAGGTCGGCAACGCTCCATAGCCGTATCTATATACAATATCCTGTGTTACAAATTCTGCCGGAACATGGACAAATGCATACTGTCGGCTAAAGATTTGCACCGTTCTGTCCGGAAATTCTTCAAAGACCGTGGTATCACCATTATATTCTATAATCAGATCGGCATAATCTTCACTTACTATTCTTTCTCTGTCGTCCAGTATCATTTTGGCACCTCATTTTAACATCTATAATATATATATCGTTTAAATATTAAAGTATGTACTTCATTTCAGAAAAATAAAAATCTGATTAAAACATACAAGTTACAGGTTATACCAAGACAGGTACTGTATTTATTAATATATTTTAATTATGATTTTTTTGACAAAAAAATAGTGTAAAAACATATAAAATGTTTTTACACTATTTGATATGGCTATGTCCTCATGCCCGTATCAGGAAATGTAGCAAAAATATCTGCAAGATTTAAACGATATGATAAACACTAATATTATTGACAGGTTATCCAATGTAGCCGGCACATGACTTCCTTCTATACAGGCACTATGCGTTAAACATTACTCTTTCGTCGTTAAAAGCTTTTACTATAAACGATATTATCACCAAAGCAACCACTGCCAGTGAACCTACGGTTATGCCAAATTGCACCATGGTAAGTTCACCTAAAAGCAGCTTCTGAATAGCAACTGTTCCGTTATATACGGGGATGGCAAAATACTGAAGTCCTTTGTCACCACCCGCATTAAACATAGTCATAATGCTGCCCAGCATTACCAAAATATATAAAGGAGTCACATAAGTACCTGCCTCTTTTTGTGTTCGTGCATAAACCGCAACAAGAGAAACCAAAGACACATAAAGATAAACCAGTATAATAAGAATTAACAGTAACTGAATTATTTCAACAGGTGTAAATTTTATACTTGTCATACCGCCCATGGCGCCTTGCGATAAATTCTTAAGGCCAATTACCACGGATATTACATATATGATAGCAGACAAGCCTGTTAAAATTCCAAGGGAAGTCAGTTTACCGAAAACTATCTCTCTCCGCTTAATGGGAGAAAGCAGCATACTGGCAAGTGTGCCTCTTTCTTTTTCACCTGTTATGGCATCCATACCAAGTCCCATGGCACTTTGGAAAAGCATAATATTAATCAGGAACGGTAAAAGCATCGACAGATATTTGCCGCTTGCTCTGTCTTCATCAACTATAACGGAAGACTCGGGTTGCCTGTCTATATAAAATACCTGAAGTTGTTCGATATTACCCAATCTTTGTTCAAGTAGCATTTGCTGATAAGTATTTAAAACACTTGCTACAAAGTTGCTTCTTGCAGCGGAAGAATAATCTTCCGAAGGATTATAAAATGTTTTTACCTCAGGAATGGGGTCTCCCACATTTTTGTAATTATCAATTGTTTCTTTAAATCCTTCATCAAATACTACCAAAAGGTCTATATCACCGGCTAAAATCCCGTCTCTTATTGCATTTGTATTGTCAGAAGAATTCATATATGTAATATTGCCTTCAAAATTTACATAATTTATAACATCAGCCAGATCTTCAGGTGCATTCTGGATGTAAACCGTCGGGATATGTTCTTTTATATCCTGTTCCATATTGGAAATAAGTCTTCCCATAATACTATACATGACCATTATCAGGACACCCGGGAGGATAAACAAGCTGATAATCATTTTCCTGTCTGTAAATACTCTGGTTAACTCTTTTTTAATAATGTTCTTTATCCCTATCATTATTATTCCCCTTCCTTATTATGTATCTTATACAGCTCAAAGAATGCATCCTCAAGATCACGGGTATTGGTGCTGTTAAGAATCTCGTCCAAGGTACCTTCCAATACCAGATTTCCTTTTATAATTATACCGATCCTGTCGCATAACTTTTCAGCTTCGGTCATTATGTGGGTGGAGATAATAACCGTTTTACCCTCGTCTCTCATCATCTTTAAATAATCCGTAACACTTCTTGCGGTAACAATGTCAAGACCGGTTGTAGGTTCATCAAATATAATTACTTCCGGGTCATGTACAAGGCTTACGGCTATAGAAGCTTTCTGCTTCATACCGGTTGACAGTTCATCAATTTTTTTATCTTCAAAATCCTTAATTCCGAAATATGCAAACAGCTTTTCCCGTCTTTCTTCGATGGTTTTATCATCCAGGCCGTGAAGCCTTCCGAAAAAGGTAAACATATACTTGGGCGAGAATTGAGGGTCAAGCTTAATTTCATTTGTCAGAAAACCTATTCTCTTTCTTACCTCTTCAGATTCTTTAACCGTATCATACCCGCTTACACTTATCTCTCCCTGAGTGGGTTTCAGAAGGGTTGCAATACAGCGAAGAACCGTTGTTTTTCCTGCGCCGTTTGGTCCCAAAAGCCCATAAATCTCACCGGGTTTTGAAACAAGGCTTACCTTATCGACAGCTTTCATCATTTTCTTTTTGGTCTTTTGTTCCATCATTTGCTTTTTGGTTAATTTGTAGACCTTAGTCAGTTCATTGATTTGAATCATACTATCCCACCTAACATATTTTTTATAAAATGCAAGATTGTATTTCCTGTAAAATGCTGTCCGACATATATTACAATTCAATAATATAAATTATTTAAATTAAAAGCTTTAACGAGTAATTAAAAATTTATTAGAAATTATATTAAATCCTCATCAAGTATTATAGTAAAAGGTCCGTCATTAATCAGGAATACTTTCATATCCGCTCCAAATTCTCCGCTTTCTACATTTCCGAGTCTTTCTTTTATCTGTTCAAGAAAATATTCATAAATTTCCTTTGCTTTTGAAGCACCTGCTGCTTTTAAAAAATCCGGCCTGTTTCCTTTTCTGCAGTCAGCATATAAAGTAAACTGGGATACTACCAGGACTTCACCCTGAACATCCTGCAGAGAAAGGTTGGTTTTGCCATTGTCATCGGCAAATATTCTTAATTTCAATATCTTATCAATATATCGGTCCGCAATTTGCTTGTCGTCATTCTGTCCGACCCCTAGAAAAATTAAAAAACCCTTGCCGATTTTTCCCGTGCATCTTCCTTCAACTTCTACTTTTGCTTCCAAAACCCGCTGTATTAAAACTCTCATAATCATGTCCTTTCTCTTAAGTTTTATCAGTAAAAATATACCATTTAATAATCACGAATACAACTCCATATTTCAATTAATCGCTCCAAAGAAAAAGATGCATTGGCGGGACTTGTAGAGGGAAGTTTTATAATATCCCTACCGACCCGGTCATATAAATATTTTTTATAAAGGGTATAGGCCATGTTTCCGTTAGCATAAATTTTTTGTATATCAGCCTCTTTTAATATGGGTGAAATATCATTCGGGACCACATTTTTTATAGTGCTGTCTGCCGAGCCTTCTATTTCGCAGCTTTGCACAACATCCCACAAGGCAATATGATTTCTTAACAAAAGGCTCTTTTTTTCATCGATAGTCTCAGGAAGTTTTTCATTACATACGACACTGATTACCTTCCAAAAGCGGTTTTGAGGGTGATGATAAAAGAACTCTCCCTCTCTGGATTTAACAGAGGGGAAAGTTCCTAATATCAAAATTTTTGATTCACTGTTATATACCGGAGATACGGGATGAACCAAACGATTGCCCAATTTAATCCTCCCTATATTAATATTAATTTTCTAATATCTCACTCAAGAATGATGTTCCCGCTACTTCCTTGTCAACGTTAAAATATTCAAGAATTGTAGCAGCCACATCAGAATAAGTCTCTCTTGTTCCCAAATTGTTGTTTTTCTTAATCTTCTTACCGTAAGCCACCATGGGAACATATTCTCTTGAATGATCAGTAGAAGGAGTTATAGGATCACATCCGTGATCAGCCGTAATTATCAGGATGTCCTCATCTCTTAATTTTTCTATAATTCTCGGAAGTTGGCTGTCAAAGTAGCTTAAGGCTTTTGCATAACCGTCTACATCATTTCTGTGACCGTATATCATATCAAAATCCACCAGATTTACAAAGCATACACCTTCAAAATCCCTGTCCATTCTTTCAATAAGCTTTTCTATACCGTCGGCATTATCCTGTGTCCTTACGGTATCGGTAATACCTTTGCCCGCAAAAATATCATAAATTTTGCCAACCCCAAGTACTTCATATCCTGCTTCAACAAGCTGATCCAGCATGGTCTTTGGCGGTGCCAGGGAATAGTCGTGGCGGTTGCTTGTTCTGGTAAAATTGGGATATTCGCCTACAAAAGGTCTTGCTATAACCCTTCCTACGCCGTGTTCACCCTGAAGGATTTCCCTTGCGATTTCACAATATCTGTATAATTCCTGAATGGGAACAACCTCTTCATGGGCAGCAATTTGAAATACGCTGTCTGCGGAAGTATATACAATCAATGCTCCGGTTTCCACATGTTCTTTTCCGTAATCTTTTATTACTTCCGTCCCTGAATACGGAAGATTGCATATTACCTTCCTACCTGTCCTTTTTTCAAACTCTTTAATTATTTGATCCGGAAAACCGTTGGGATAAGTGGGGAAGGGTTTGCTTGAGATAACACCGGCTATTTCCCAGTGTCCGGTAGTTGTATCTTTACCTTTTGATTTTTCGGCCATCCTGGCAATACTTCCTTCAAAGCTGTCGGCCACATAAGAAGCATCAAATTTTTCCCTTACTCCGTCGATATTAAGAAATCCCAATTTTTTCAAATTCGGTACATTGAAATATTTGCTGGTAGATATGGCATATATGGTATGGCTTCCCTCATCATTATAATCTTTTGCATCGGGAAGTTCTCCTGCGCCTACGCTGTCCAGCACTATCAAAAATACTCTTTTCATAGTTCTTCCTCCTTCTCTTTTGGTAGACAACTTAAAATCTTACTCTTTCTATGTTTACTTCTATTCAACAGAAAATCAGAAATTTTCTATTAAATAAAAATAAATTTCTTAATTTTTGCTTAATGTAATTTTCTGTATATTGTAGTCATATGCATATTATGATATACTTAGTTAGCTGTAAATTATGTCAATTTGATAATGGGCGGTATTACTTTCGCCAATATCCAAACAGAGGTGCAATGGAATGAAATTTACTGATAAGTCAAAGCTAAAGCAAATTATTAGTCGGTACAGGCACGGAGTTATACTTGTTTACTTTTTCTTTTATATGATTTGGTTTACTTATCTTGAACGGTCGGTTACAAGATTTACTCCGGTATATTCAAAACTGGATAATTATATACCGTTTATGGAAATATTCGTAATCCCTTATTTGCTGTGGTTTGCTTACATATTTGTAACCGTGGCATACTTTTTCTTTACTTCAAAAAGGGATTTTTACAAGTGCTGCGCCTTTCTTTTTATAGGTATGACCATTTGCCTTACTATTTATACCTTATGGCCAAACGGCCATTATTTGAGAGTGGATATAGATGCTATCGGCAGGGACAATATTCTTCTTAGAATCGTCCGTTTACTGTATACAGTAGATACATCAACGAATGTATGTCCCAGCATACATGTGTATAATTCTATCGGTGCTATGATTGCCATCAGGAAAAATGAACGCTTACGCCGAATTAAATGGCTTCAGATATCTGCCTTTATCCTTACCGTACTTATATGCATGTCCACTGTATTTTTAAAACAACATTCGATATTGGATGTATTTGGTGCAATAATTTTGAGTTTAATCATGTATGCCGCCGTTTATATCCCTGCCTGGAGCAGGAGGTCAAAAGAAGCAGACCACGAGTTATCTAATATTTGATATAATTTTATCGGCTTGAATTAGTGAACTCTTTCATAAAATAACAATATAATTTAATTTAAAAGTTGTCGGTCATCAAGGCACAGAAGCTTGTGCTTTTGTGCATGATGATACCGGCAACTTTTACTCTAATAGATAAAGGTTTATTTACGATCTAATTAAATCCGTATATCTTCCTTGCTATAGAATATCCCACTTCCACAACTCTCTGCCCAAATCTTCCCGGCAAATTCATTGATCGGCCAAGAATTTGGGATTTAATCTTTTTATAAAGCCATTTGTCATAACTCTTCAGATATTCCCATAAAGCTTCCTTCTTAGCCAGACTTTCATTACTGCCTTCTTTAATCAAAAATACCGAGCAGATTGCCATCATCATGGACAGATATTTTATCATATAATTCCTGAGCTTTTTGCTTTTTATCTGCATAAGATTGTGAGATTCTATCATAATTTTTGTTACTTTGAGCTGTTGGTCGATTCTTTTAATCATTATCTTCTCATTGACCGACTGATCTTCTCTGCCAATAAAATAACGATACAGGTTTACATCCAGATAATACATGGTTTTTACATAAGGAAGAGGCTGATATACGAATATGTTATCCACATAAAAAGTATGTTTTGGCAGCTTCAATCCACATTCCTTTAATAACTTAGTCCTGTATATGGTGGAATGCATAAGGATGTTTTGACTTTGCCTAAAGTGCATTATATCGTCCCAAGTAAATATCTGTTTTTTCGGTAACGCCCAGTTATAGTTAATTATCTTTTTTCTTTTGGCCCCGACTTTTTCATATACATAGTTTGTTATAAATAAATCCGGGCTATTGCCGTCGGCAATCAGTTCCGATAAGGTATCCAAAACCTGCTTTAGTGCCTCTTCGTTTACCCAGTCGTCGCTGTCAAGCACTTTGAAATACAAACCGGTTGCATTGGCTAGACCCGTATTTACAGCTTCCCCATGGCCTCCGTTTTCCTGGCTTATTACACGGACTATGTCGGGGTATTTTTCCTGATATTCCAGGGCAATTTTTTCAGTGTCATCCGTGGAACCGTCATTTACAATAATGATTTCCATACAGTCCCCGCCGGATAACAGAGAGTCGATGGCACGCCTCATATAAGCTGCCGAATTATAGCAGGGCACTGCTGCAGTCAAAAGTTTCATCCTTACTTATCCTCCTTAAATCAAATTCTCGGGATTTAAGCACTCCAATTCCTTAACGACAAATCTTCCGTCCTTACGAATCAAAACATCGTCAAAGTAAATTTCTCCCCCGCCATACTCCGGTGTCTGGATACATACCAGATCCCAATGGATTGCAGATTTATTTCCGTTTGGAGCTTCATCCTCATAGCAGTTGCCCGGTGTAAAGTGGAAGGATCCCATGATCTTTTCGTCAAAGAGTGTATCTTTCATCGGCTTGATAATATAAGGGTTTACACCTATTGCAAATTCTCCGATATAGCGGGCACCTTCGTCGGTGTTTAATACCTTGTTAATTCTTTCTGTATCATTGGCGGTAGCTTCCACAATCTTACCGTTTTCAAAGCGGAAAGATATATTTTCGAATGTAAAGCCCTGGAATACAGCAGGTGTATTATAGGTTAAAACACCGTTTACGCTTTCTCTTACGGGAGCGGTATAAACTTCCCCGTCAGGAATATTTCTGTGCCCTGAACAAGGAATTGCAGGTATGCCTTTTATAGAAAAGGTCAAATCTGTTCCCGGCCCTACTATACGGACTTTATCGGTACGCTGCATATAGTCAACCAGGTTTTTCATGGCCCTTTCCATCTTGCTGTAGTCAAGATTGCATACTTTAAAATAGAAATCTTCAAATGCCTCCTGGCTCATGTTAGCAAGCTGGGCCATAGATGCGTTAGGATAACGAAGAACCACCCATCTGGTCTTCCTTACGCGGACATTATGATGCACCGGTGTTTGATAATATGTTTCATATAAACTCATTTTATCTGCAGGTACATCTGCATTTTCTGAAACATTGTCACTTCCTCTTACAGCAACATAACAGTCCATTTGCTCCATTTCGGAAGCATCAATTTGTGCCATTAAAGCCATTTGTTCTTCGGTACAGTTAAGAAGAACTTCTCTTAAAAGTCTCGGGCTGGTATAGTGTACAAAAGGTACACCTCCCGCCTTATAAACTTCTTTAACAAGTTGTCTTGCCAAATCTTCCGTAGACTGTCCGATATAATGAATATATACTTTATCACCTTCTTTTACAGCCATTGAATAATTTACAAGATTGCTTGCAAGTGTTTTAATTCTTTCATCCATATATGTCGTCTCCTTTTCCTTTCTTTAATATATTATTTTGTATTTGCTTTATTTTAATAAGGCAGGTTATTCCAGATAGGAAATAAATACATTACCCGCCTTTTCAAATAATTCACTGCCTGACTGTAAAGGCATTCTAACGGTTTTTCCCTGCTTGGGGTCAATAACATAGATATTTAAAGAATCATATCCGTATATCAAAACGGCTTCGCTGTAACCGGTCATGGCAATAACCGGCCTTCCTTTGGATACATAATATAACGCCTGATCCAATGATATGCCTGTAAGGCGTATCGGAACTTTATCTGTATATTTACTTAGGATTTCATAAGCGGAAATCCTTCTTGTATCTAAATTTTCATTGTCAATATTTTTACCAAGGTAACGGGCCAATATCTTTATACAGCTTTCCACGGTATTCTGATCTGCGGGAATATTCAGGCTTTCTACCTGTGACAATACCGACTTATTTGCCTTCACACCCCGCTCCCAGACAAGATGATTTACGCTTGAAAGAACTACTCCGGCCCCCTCATCGGCCGCTATAATGGCATCCGCTGCCTCATCGTATGCCTCCTGTAATTCTCCCATAATAAAGGCATAAAACTTCATTTGGTCTTTCTTTTCTTCTTCATCTTTGCCGGAATTTCTAATATCCTTAGGCAGCCTTACAGTGGGGTCTTCCGAAATTATTGTATTTACGGTCGTTACCGTTTCCGGAAGTTTATCCATTGTAAAACCTGAAGGAAGCTGTATATAATACTCAGTTAAGGCTTCCTCGGAAATCCTCGGTACCACTTTAATAAAAGGAGTGCTTTCAACACTTTGATTCATGATATAATCATCGGATACATTCAGATATATATTTTGCCCTCCGATTGTCTCTTTCTGTGCCCGGTAAAGGCTGATTATGTTATCTTTAACCTCAACTCCGGTAATATAATACCCATCCTTGTAATATGTTTTTAGTACCTCTTTTTGGGTGGTACAAATTTCAATTCCTGTCATCGGTACGATGACAGTACCGTCAATTAAGGTTGTAATCTCATCTTCAGGCACAAAACCGTATATCAGATTAGAATCTATCTTATCCAATAAAATTATTTTATATCCTTGGCGGGATTCAATAGTTTGAATTTCACCGGTTTCAATATCCATAATTTTTATATCCTTTGTCTTACCCGGCCCTTCTGCTTCCTGCCATACAACATAGCCTTCCTTATAAAAGGTCAGCACATGATCTTTATCTACGTTTTCAGCCAAGACTGTAAGATGTCTTGTTATAAGATCGTATGCGTAAATGCTGTCGTATAAATGGAAATAGAAAACATCCATTGAGTTTACATAAGCAAACTCTCCCATATTTTCTTTTAACTTCTGATAAGGCTCGTCCACAGGTATATATACTTTTTCTTCTATCCTCCGGTCAGCTCTTATAAACTCATACAAAACAACGGCTACTCTTCCTTCGTACTGACCCCTGTTCATATAACCGTAAACCATAAAATTAACATTGCCTTCAGGGTCAATATTTAGAATCCGGATATCATGCTGATCAAAAATATCCCTTATATAATCCGTATTCTCCTGCCGGAATGAAAATACCCTGACAATTTGATTTATTTCCAGGTCATAATACCACAGCTCCCTGTTTCTTACAAAAGCAACTTTCTTTTTATCGTCGCTTACCATGTAAGGAATATCCGTATCGGATGTAATTCCCAATTTAAGCTGGCTTACAGATGTGCTGGCAAGCTTTATGTCAAAGAAGGCTTCCATGCGCCGCTCATAATTTAATAAATACATCCGGCTGGGCGTATATCTTATCCTGTAATATTCCTTCACCTTATAAAACTCAGGAACACCTGATACTTCAGATTTGACCACATACTCCAGTACAAAGGATGCAATATCCGAATAATTCTCTACGACGGTAGGAATTACTTCCGTTATAAATTCCGGATTTAAATTGCCCCATGTAATTAAATCAAAACCGGAATGAATATTTACATTAGCCAAAGTTGTATTATCCTTTTTCCTGTCCGGTTCTAGATATATGGCATATTCCTCGGCCTTACTTTTGTCCTTTATAGCTTCATGAAATTCCATTACAAAATTAACTTTTTGAGCCAGATTTGCACCGTCGTATTTTTTTATCCTGTTATAGAAATATATCTTTCTGCTTTCACTGGTGATTAAGGTTATTTTAACAGCATATTCCTTATCGTTTTCAAGCTCGCTTCCAATCCTGATTTTAGCAGTCTTAAGGTTATTTTCTTCATCGAAAACACTAACCGAGCCTTTTTCAATCAGCTCGTTTCCGACAAACTCCCGAACCTCAAAATTGAGTTTTTTTATTTCATAAGCTTTTTCGTCTATAATTACTTCAAATGTACCATCGGCTCCTATAGGTGTAAGCGCTTCTCTTACAGTATTAGCATTCAAATTGCTGCTGTATCCATGCAGACGGTTAACAATAACCCCTTCGGTCCTTAATGTAATCAATGGGAAAGTGGTTTCTTCCATAATAGTAGTATTATCGAAATCAAATACCACTTCCTTAATATCCTTACTAAAATAATAAAGTGAAACGATAAATACCCCTATTAAAATTAGAATGCGATAAATCTGCTTTAACAATTAAAATTTCCTTTCCCCATTTGATTTTAATTAAAATAAATATATGTACGGCTTTATACACAAGCCTTAATGTAATTATTGGTACTAAAAATACCATAACTTTCATAAATCATTTTGCCTGTAAAGTATATTATAGCACAATAAAATTTTATTTGATAGAACCCTTCAAACACTTTTCATAAATTTATATCTATTATTATTTGCAAACTTCACAATCAATTATGGACTGCATATATTATTAATAAAAAGTTTAGGAGCACATAGATGCAAAATTTTTCTTATATGCATAAATCGGATGGTGATATAAAAAACGACCGAATAAATGAAGAAAAAACACAGGAAAAAAGTGTGTCCATACCCCGTCTTGATACAAATCCTGATGCAAAAAGCATAACCGTATCGGACAATGCAAATAGATGGCAAAACAGTAATAATTCCCCAAGTCCCAAAACTCTTTCGGCCGGCACGAATCAAGCCAACACCGAAAACACCGATCGTACCGATCACCGTACCGGTATGCCTTCCGACGGTACCTTGCCCCGCACCGGTACTCCCATGGACGGCTCTACTCCTCGTACCGGTATGCCTTCTGACGATACCTTACCTCGTACCGGTACTCCCATGAACGGCTCTACTCCTCGTACCGGTATGCCTTCTGACGATACCTTACCTCGTACCGGTACTCCCATGAACGGCCCTACTCCTCGTACCGGTATGCCCATGAACGGTACCTTGCCCCGCACCGGTACTCCCATGAACGGTACTACTCCTCGTACCGGTACTCCCATGAACGGCTCTACTCCTCGTACCGGTATGCCCATGAACGGTACCTTGCCCCGCACCGGTACTCCCATGAACGGTACTACTCCTCGTACCGGTATGCCCATGAACGGTACCTTGCCCCGCACCGGTACTCCCATGAACGGCTCTACTCCTCGTACCGGTATGCCCATGAACGGTACCTTGCCTCGCACCGGTACTCCCATGAACGGCTCTACTCCACCTACTGGTATGCCTCAAAACAATATCAGCCCCGAAACTCCTAATATGCCTCAAAGTTATTTGCCGTACGGCTCTTTGAATTATGTACCTTTGCCTAAAGTAACTCCTTATAATACACCTATGGGAATTCCTCTTTATCCTCTTTACGGTTATGACAATTGCGAAGATCTGGACAGGGATTTGAATTACCTGAAGCAGCTTTATCCCAACACAGCCAAACGTATTCAAAAAGAAATTGATGAAGAGTGCGATAAACTTGAATACGACGGAAGTGTTATGTTTGATGAATACCCCGATAAAGTAACCTTAGAAAAGATTATAGATCGTGTTTATGAAAAAGTTAAAGACTTGGAAGAAGCTCCTCAGGTTGAAATTAATAGTTACTTCTATCCACCCAGAAATCGGCAGAATTTACTGAGAGATCTTGTAACCATTATTCTGCTTAATGAAATTTTTAACAGAAGGCGCCGCTATCGCAGCAGAAGACGCTGGTTTTAATCAACAAAATTGTAGCCTACCGGTCCCAGTTGCGATAGCGCTGGGTCCTTTTTTCAATAACGGCTTTGTTATTGGTAACTTCCCCCGAACATTATGAGACTATATTTAAGATTTATGTTGCATTAACTTCTGACTGCTATCTCTCTTTTTTATAAGCACTGTGTTACCACCCGCTGTTTATTATAGGAGATGCCAGATAAACCTTTGTCTTTTTAGTATCTTCGTCATTTGACATGGCAATTTGAATGTTGATTTTACATCCCGCCGATTCAATATATTCATCTAAAAGGCCCGTATACGCATATACGGTATAATTATCATCCTGCCAATATTCAAGTGCGATTTCCCCCTTAAGTTCATTGACCAATTGACGGGCCATAGCCTCTTTACTTTCCTTAGTCATTAAACCGGATATATAGCCCTCATACTGCACGGTAATTTGTTTCTTATCTATACCTAGTTTATTAAAAGCATTTTCAAGAAGTCTTTTGTACTTTTCCAGGCTTTGAATTGATTCCTTTATTTTCAGCCTTGCAATAACATAATGTTTCATTTTTACCGCCGAATCCACATCCTGTACCAGACTTACTACTTTCAGGGAAGTTGCAGCTTTCTTAGCCTGTTTTTCAAATACATATTCCGTCCTGTCATTATCTTTAATTATATCAATGTCTTTATCTATATTAAGCCCGATAACGTCGGCAATATATCTGATGATTTCCTTTTTATCGTTTTCACTGAGGAACTCATTCGGATGCTGAACTACAATTTCCAAACTGCATTCCATGTCTTCGGTACCGGTTATAACGAACGCCTCTGCTATCTGAAACCCTTTAAAAAATACTCTGTTTACGACAATCTGGGTTATTACCGCCAGCCATAAAACAGTTGCCGTATATAATGTAATTTTTGTTCTTTTTAAAGAAAAAATGCGCTTTATATTTTCTGATAACCGATGGGTTTTTTCCAAAAAAATCACCTCCGCCTTCGGAATTTTTAACTAACTGTCAGTATTCCCAAAGACGGAGGTAAATATGCATTTTTTATAAAAAATTGCCTTATATAAATATTAAAATTTTATTCTTCTTCTAACATTTTAATTCTTCTTATATGCCGTTCCTGTCCGGAAAATTCTGTATTCAAAAAGGTATCTACTATTTTTACCGCAAGTCCCGGGCCTACAACTCTTGCTCCCAGGGCAAGGACATTTGCATCGTTATGTAATCTTGTAGCCTCAGCACTGAAGCAATCATGGCACAGAGCCGCACGGATTCCTTTCATTTTGTTGGCGGCTATGGAAATTCCTATTCCTGTTCCGCATATTAATATACCCTTATCACATTCCTTGTTTTGTATTGCCTTACATACGGCTTTTGCATAAACCGGATAGTCACTTGAGTCTATCTTTCCGCATCCGAAATCTTTATATTCAATACCTTTCTCTTCAAGATATTTTATAATTTCCATTTTTAACTCATATCCGGTATGGTCATTTCCGATAGCTATCATAATGTATCCTCCTTTTGATTTTGTTCGTTTATTTTATAGACAGTCTTTTTTACCAGTATGGCCAATTCTTTAAAGCACTCTTCATAATCTACAAGAGTGCCCCCATAGGGATCAACCACATCTCCCGTTTCACCGGCAAATTCCTTAATAGAATAAACATTTACCGCACCCGGATAGTTCTGCAGCACCTTTCTTTTCTGGTCCTGAGTCATAGTAAGTACCAATGTATTTTCATCAATTTCCGATTCTTTTAGCCCCTTTGCCCTGTGGTTTACCAGTTCCAAATTATGATTTTTAAGCACAATTTCGGCTTTAGGATTTATAGGCTCACCAAATAAAACAACCAGTCCTCTTGAAGATACTTTTATATCGCTGTCCCGATCCAAATTTCTGAAAATCGCTTCTGCCATTGGGCTTCTGCAGGTATTACCGGTACAGACAAAAATCACTTTTTTATATTTTGACATTCAATACCTCCTTAATTTCTACTCTACTTTTACTAACCTGTATCCTGCCGCTTTCAGCAGGCGGTTCATAATAGCCTGTCCTAAGCCGTTGTCTGCAAAACTTTCGGAAAATATATACTCCGTATGAAGTTCATCAAATTTTCTAAGGACCGCATATAAGCCTGCGGCAATAGAATCCTCTTCTTTTCTTGAACCGATTACTTCTACGGTACCATATTGATACAGGTCCTTTGTTTCTTCCGTGGCAATAATTCCTACGGTTTTCCCTTTTTCAAGGCATTCCTTCGCCCTTTTATTGATAGCCTCCGCAACCTTACCTATATTTCCTTCATAAATAGTAAGACACCCTTCCGGTGCATAATGGCGGTACTTCATGCCGGGAGCTTTGGGAATAATATTTTCGTCCATATTCATATTTAAGATTGCCTTGTCGTATTCGATCTTGCCTATTACATTCTCTAACATTGCTTTTGTTATACAACCCGGGCGTAAGATAACCGGCTTTTCTCCGGTCAAGTCAACTATGGTAGACTCTAAGCCAAGAGTGGATTTGCCTCCGTCAATAATCATATCAACCTTGCCGTACAAATCGTCGATAACATGTTTAGCCTGAGTCGGGCTCGGTTTTCCCGACGAATTGGCACTGGGGGCTGCAATAAACCCTCCTGAACGTTCAATAAGAGCCCTGGCCGTTTTATTTGCAGGAAGACGTATAGCTACAGTATCAAGGCCTCCGGTTGTATTATAAGGGACTATCTCTTTTTTGCCAAGAATTATTGTAAGCGGTCCCGGCCAAAATACTTCCGCCAGTCTATAAGCCTCTTTAGGAATATCTTTTGCAATAGCTTCTATATCATTAGGATAGGCTATGTGTACAATCAGCGGATTATCCGAAGGCCTGCCTTTTGCTTCATAAATCTTTTTTGAAGCTTCAGGATTCAAAGCATCCGCTCCCAGTCCGTAAACAGTTTCAGTAGGAAATGCCACTAAGCCTCCGCTTTTTATAATATCGGCCGCCTTTTTTAGGTCATCCTCTTTTAACGAACCGTCAGTTGCTTGTATAATTAATGTGTTCATTTTAATTTTATACTCCTTTTTAAAGCAATTTGCAAAATTGTCTTTTGTTCTTCGAACTTCATAACGAGGATTATAACATGTTTATGCATATATATCTATAATTTATAATTAGTTTGTCTTTATAAAGATTTCTTAATACTTACCGGAAATTTGATTTTTTCGTTGTATCCAAAGTATCCAAATACTTTTCAATGCCAAGATAAATGGCCCGAGCCATTTTTTCCTGATATTCAGAATCAGCCAGTAACGCAGCTTCCTTTTGATTGGAAAGATAGCCGCATTCAACTATGACCAAAGGGCATGAGGTATGTTTAAGCATATAATAATTGGTGTTGGATTTTGCTTTTCTGTGGTTTCCGTCTTTTAAATATTCCTTTATCTGTTCCTGTATAATTTCTGCCAATTTTTTCCCTTGCTCTGACTGTGCATAGTAAAAAACCTGTGCTCCCTTTACATATTCTTCTGTAAAGCTGTTCTGGTGAATACTAATAGCTAATAAAGCATTGTTTGAATTAATTATTTCTATTCTATTTTTTAAATCAGTCCGCTTTTTATTTGAGTCACTTTCGGAATATAATCCTTCGTCTTCCGTTCTTGTCATAATTACATTTATACCTTTTTCTTCAAGTATATCTCTTAGTTTTAATGAAATAGCCAAATTTATATCTTTTTCTAAAACCCCATTTACCCCGACCTTGCCCGGGTCCCTTCCTCCATGGCCCGGATCAACTACTATAGTTATTCCGGAATATTTTCCTTCCATATCGCTTTCATAAAATCTCATGACTTTAACCGACCGGTCTGATACTAAAATCCGTGCAATTATTATCAGAAGCAAAAAAATGATACTGAAATATTTACTTTTCATAGTCCATGCCTTCAATACAGGTTTCCCTATATATTATGAAAAAAATTATGGACCTATTCTTCCCAGTATGCAATTATGAGGCTGTCTGGTATTAAGACCGCCTCATAATCCATTAATTTATATAACGTATAATAACATTCCAGACTTCTTCTTTTTCCAAACCCAATTTCCATGCTCCTACGCCTGCCAAATCGGACTCATAAATAAGTTTCATTTTTTCCTCAATAGATTTTTCGTCTTCCAGCCACATTTTATAAACCGCTCCGTCTTTTTCATATTCGCCGTAATAACTTCCCACAGCCGCATCCCATTTAGGCTCGACGCTGTTGTCTGAAAGAATTTTAGCTGCCGGTGTCATGGCAAAACTTTCACTCGAAATTTCACCTTCTTCGGTCTCTTTCCACAACCTGGAATAGAACGGAACGGCTATTATGGTTTTTTCTTTAGGAACCTCCTCGAGAGTGTTATCAATAGCCGCTTTTACATAATCAAGAGAAGCAACGGGCCCAATAACATCAGAGCCGGCATGATATTCATCATAAGCCATCACTATAATGTAATCAACAATCTCTCCCTGTTCCTTTCTGTTATAGTATTTATTGTACGGAGCAGGGACATAGTTATCTACCGACAGAACTATTCCGTTATTTCTGCATTTTACTGACAGCTCACGAATAAACTGTATGAAATGTTCTCCGGCTTTTGAAGGTATTTTTTCAAAATCTATATTAATACCGTTTATTTTATACTGAATGGCAGCTTCCACTAAGGCATTGGCCAAATTTTCCCTGCGGGATGTGTAAGAAAGAAGCTCATGCATATCCACATTGTTACTGAAATCATCTACCAAAGCCCAGACTTCAATCCCCAACGCCTTGGCTTTTTCAACGTATTCATGGCTTGCCAGGGACGATATGGTTCCCGATACATCTGTTATGCTAAACCAGGTAGGTGCTACCACATTAACTCCTTTAGTATGGCGTATTAGCTCTTCAAGTTTTGCACCTGCATCTTTATTAAAAATTTGATGAAAAACCAGATTTATTTTTTCACTTCTTGTTAGCGAAGTATATTCAGGAGCCTGGTAAGTACTTTCCTTTGTTTTGTAATAAGATTCTTTAAGACGTTTTTCTTTTACATACCCGATTACACCGTCCTGGGTCATGACTTTTACAAAACCATTATTCGGAGCTTCGTCCTTAACAATATACATAAGCTCCTCCCCTACAGAAAGCTGTACCAAAACAGGGCTTTTTATATCGGGTTTAAATCTTAACTGTGTAGCCTTAGCAACCTCCGTAAATAAGTATTCTCCCCATTTATAATCGATTACGACACGGTTAGGCTCTGTAAAAAAACGATATTGCATATCCGAATACTTTTGCACAAAATCCAAGGCCACATAAACCTTATCACCAAACAGTTTTATTATAGGGTAATCGGAGGACATCTCGGTTTTAATCATGCTTTTTGTAACTGTATATTTATTGCTGGCAGCATCGGCCTGAATTATCTCAGTAGGTGTAGTATAGGTAAGTATATTTTCATTACTGTCCCAATAAAACCTGTGATTGAATTTATTTGCCACAGTATCAAAATCTATATAAACTTTCTGGTCGGCTATAATGCCGTATTTGTCATAGATTTCATCCTGAAGTATTATTAAAACCTCATTATCCTTTACCTCATAATACTCGTTAAGAGGCATAATTTCCTTACTGGGGATCAGCCTTTTTACTACGGCTACCCCTATCCCTATAGTTAAAACTAAAATTGCTACAACAATACCGGCAATTGCAATTTTTGTTTTTTTCTCCATACTATCCTCCGATGGCTTACTTGCTGATAAAATGACTTTTACAATTTATATCTCCAATTATAACACTTAATCTGACAATCGTCATTACTAAATTTCGACTTATCTTTTCGGAAACCTTTTTATTTTAAAGTCTACCGCCAATGGTCTTAAAGTACGTTTTTATATTTTTACATAATGGTTTCCTTGGGTAATCCTTTATTTATTATAAAATAATGTATAAATTTTTTATAAAACAAGGCATCTGTGCTGTCCCGGCAAATCTAATGCTTTATATTAAGGATATGTCCATACCGGCATATTCCTTATCTTCGAAAGATCTTTCGGGAATGCATAGATGCCTTTAAATATTTTTTCTAACCCAACATTAAGCCATCCCAATTAACTCCAAATACAAAAGTAAAGAAAAAAATATATAAGCATATAAAATATTATAAATATTACTTTTAATTCAAAGTATAGAGGGCTTTTAGATCCGACTTAACTTTTGTATTCGGTTTTTAATCAAAAATCAAAAAGCCTCAGCTTAAAGAAGACCACTATCCGCTGTCCGGCCAAATAACTTTATAGTCCATTATTTAGAGGTGCAGATTTAGATCTGATAAGAAGGTTGTATGGCATTTGATTAATTATTTAGGGCATTTTAATATTTCCTATGCCTGTTTGCCTGATATGTGATATGTTATACTTTTATATTCAAATTCTTTTATAAAGCTGTAATTTTTAGCCAAACAGCCTATCAAACAATTTTATAGTTTCTTTGGATAAAAGGGTACAGTCTGTTTCATAAGGAATTGCAATAAGTTTTTTTCCTGTCTTTTTTGATGCTTGCTTTAGCATCTTTTTATTGGCATAAGGTATAATGTAAGTCCAATTATCGCTTCCCCTGACATTTTCCAGAGATTTTACAAGCTCAACTGTTTTTGACTGGTTCCATAATGCCCTGTCTCCTACTATGATTTTTATACCGCATCTTTTAAATTCGGCTTTCCAGGATTCACAATCCGTACCGAAATCCATAATATAACACCCATAATCATCCGAAAAAATTTCAGGAATTTCATTTGATGCAACCTCTTTAAAAAAAGTTATCCGGTCAAGAGAAAATGTTCTTTCATCTTCCCTGCTCCATTCGAAGGCATCCTGTATACGCTTAAAGTCTCCGTGATTATTGCATTCCAGAAAGGCCGTCTTAACTCTTTTTTCTGTTCCATAATAAAAGGCCAAAAGCATACCCGTATATGTTGCTCCCGCACCGCGGTTTACCCCTATTATGCCTATTGTTCTTTTTTCTCTTAGTCTTGTATATTCCAAGTACTTTTTTAAAAGCATGGGCTTTCTTTTCAATTTGCCACTTCCTCGGTACAAATTTTTACAAGCTCTGTAAAAAATTCTTTGCTGACCTTATCTTTAGGCATGGCAAAGGGATCAGGCTCATAAGGTATCCGCATGCAGTTTCTGTCAGGCATATGTTTTATTATCTGCCCGAATTGCTTACCGTTAAGAAAATTAAATAAAAATATTATATCTTTATATTCTGTTATAATTTCAAGCGCATCTTCGGAAAAACCCAATTCCCAGTCTTTTGCTCCGAGTACAAGTATTTTTATATGAGAGTTTAAAAAATCTTCTTTATTTTTCATATCTAAGTTGCCATAATCCCTTATGATTATATTGTACTCGGACAAATCGGCTGTTTCGACATCGCTATGGCTTACCATAGGAATGCCTTTAAATTTTATTACACCCTGATCGCCTTTCAAATCATAATATCTGTTCTTAATCTGCCATATACACCTGCTGTCATTTTGCTCTATATACAGGCAGCTTATATTCTTAGCAATAAAGTAGTTGCATAAACGAAATGCCATATGGGTTGTGCCAATTCTCTTTTGTGCTCCCGCTATCCCTATTTCAACCGATGATCCTGATTTTATTTTAAATTTTTTCTTTTTGCCAATTTCCAATAAATCTTTTTCCAAACGGGCAACGGAAGCGTATCTTTGTGACGGATTGTATCTAAGGCACCGGCTTATAACCCTTTTAAGTTTTTTATCAATATTTGCCGAAAAATCAATATGCTCCAATCCGGTGTCAAATTCTAAAACCTTACCTGTAGCCATAAAATATAGTAAAATACCTATACCGTATACATCACATCTTTCGTCTGCAAGACTGTTACGATAAAGCTCCGGTGCAGCATATCCTACAGTTGCATAAAACTCGGTAAATTTATCGGCTTCATCCCTGAATATGGCGCTTCCAAAATCTATAAGCATTAGCTTCATTCCGGAAACTATGATGTTTTCAGGTTTTAAGTCCAAGTATAAAATAGGCCGTTTTACCGAGTGAAGATAACGGATTAAATCACAAAGTTGAAGGGCAAAATGTATTATGACATCTTTGTTAAGGCAATTTGAATTCTTAACATATTCTTTTAGTGTAATACCTTCAAGATATTGCTCAATTATATAGGAACCATCTTTATCTTCTTCAATATCATAAACTATAGGAATGCATGAATGTTTTAAATCTTTTAATATTTGTGCTTCCTTAAGCTGCAATTTATACATGGGATGATGTTTGGGGATATATTTGATTGCTCGATATGATTTGAGTTTGATATGTTCTGCAAGATAGACCTTGGATGAACCTCCAAGACCGAGAAGCTTAATAATGCGGTACTTATCGAACCATATTTCGTTTATGTCCTCAATTTATCCTCCTTTCCTGTTATAAATTTGTAGCCAGGATCATCGACTTTATTATACCCATTATATGGAAGTAAAACAAGGTGTATTGTATAATAATACAAAATTATTATCTATTAGTATACATGATGTCAAAGCCACTATATGAAAACTTTAATAAATTAAGCATATTTGTTAATGCAAATTTCACAACTTGGCGTATTGACTTTACATGCTTTTTAACTTATACTCTTTTTACACCAATGGTTGGTTACAGATGTATCTTTTGATCAGTTCCTGTTAGTACAGAAAGGGGTGTTCTCTGTGAAAATAGAAAAGATCAATGACAACCAGATTAAATGCACTTTGAGTAAGGACGATTTGATAGACAGAGAATTGAAGATTAGTGAGCTCGCTTACGGAACCGAAAAAGCCAGAGCTTTATTCCGTGATATGATACAGCAGGCATTTTATGAGTTTGGTTTTGAAGTAGACGATATACCTTTAATGATTGAAGCTATTCCGATCTCTACGGATTGCTTGGTTTTGGTTATAACTAAGGTTGAAGATCCGGATGAATTGGACACCCGTTTCTCCAAATTTTCTTCCTTCCATACTCATGATTTATCCGATAAATTCGATGATGACGCTTATGCGGATGAAATAGTAAACCCGTTTGAAAATTTTGACGAATATGATGACGAAATTGAAGAGCCTGTCAATGAAGTTGAGACGGTACCGGAATCTATCGAAGTAAACAAATCAGGTGTATTCGTTTCATCCTCAGATTTGACAAAGGTTTACTCCTTTTCTTCTCTTGGCGAAGTTATCGAATTGGCAAAAATACTTCAGGGTATATATGACGGCAGTAATTCGCTGTATAAAGATCCGGTTACATCAACCTATTATTTAGTTGTAAATATTTCAGGTCACACACCTGAAGAAAACAATAAAATAATTAATATAATTTCCGAATACGGTAAACCGGAGCGAATTAATTACGCTACCGTAACTTTCTATAATGAGCATTATGAGGTAATTGTTAAGAATAAAGCATTACAAATACTGGCTGTTATGTAGCACTAACTTCTAAAAAAAGGATGCCAAAAAGTTTTACTTTTAGGCATCCTCTTTTTTTTACTTATAAATAAGTATTATTCGGTATCCGAAAAAATTACTCACCGATTACAGCATTTATTCTGTCAATAAGCTCATCGGGATCTATACCATGCACCAAGGCAGCTTCTTCAAGAGTTTCAGCCTGAGAAGCAGGGCACCCAAGACAGTGCATACCTATTTCGAGTAATACCGGAATAATATTCTGATCCATGGCAATTGCCTGACCAATTGTCATGTCCTTAGTTACAGCAGCCATACATTAACCTCCTTAACCAGTGGCTATATCGTTAACCACATTATAAACCAAACTCGGCTAGATTTTAGTAGCCTAGGCAACATTATATGCTATTGAATTTAATACGTCAAGAATATATTCTATATGTTTTTTCTCTTGCATATTTTTTATACATATATTAAAATAAAATAGATTGTTATAATTATGACCAAGGAGGTATATCAAATGGCATATACAATTAGTGACGATTGCATCAGCTGCGGTGCTTGCGCAGGAGAATGCCCTACCAGCTCAATCTCTGAAGGCGCAAATCACTATGAAATTGATCCTAATACTTGCATTGATTGCGGGGCTTGTGCAGACGTTTGCCCTACAGGTTCAATTTCAGCATAATTAAACATTTATGGTAAGTACATAGAAGAGAGTTAAGCCGTATCTTGAATTAAAGGTACGCTAACCCTCTTCTTTATTTAATTCTATATGTAAACCTTATGTTTTCTAAAAAACTTGGATTTTTTTCTTCCTTTACCTTCCAGAACTGCTGCTGCATGTAACCTACTTTTTTGGTATTCTCTTAATGTCGCGTCAAACTTTCTGAAGCGTTCTTCTTCTCTTTCTTCCTGAAGCCTCATAAGATAATGCATTTCTTTTATAACATTATCGGTTACTGTTGAACTTATTTCTTCCGATAATTCAGCGTTATTTTCCTTTAAAGCCGATACTATAATCTGGTTCATTATAGTTTTAAACTGGCTCATTTTATCTTTATTTTCTTTTTCAAGCTCATCATTTTCTTTGTTTGCTATAAGGCTTGTCTCTTTTTCTGTATCTTTTTCCATATCAGTAAGATTATTGTCACTCCACATGTCATCCACCTTCCCGTTCAACTCTTCTTTTAGCTTTATCATAGCGATATTATCATTAGAATCTATCTTTTGCATATCAGCAAACAGCAACTTTATTGCTTTTAATTGAAAGCCCTGCTCTTTCAACTTTTTAATCATCTTAAAAAGTTCGATATCAGATTCTTTATAATACCTATGGCCCATTTCATTTCTTTTTACAGGCAGGTCCAACTCCTCTTCCCAATACCGCAGCGTATGAGATTCTACTCCAACCCTTTTTGAGGCCTCCGAAATCATATACCTAACATCTTCCATTGATAATCCTCCATAATTTATTAAGCTCCTAGGCTTTGTAACTTTTTTCCACTTCTAAATTATAACATAGCTCACCTTAATTTCAATATCTTTTACTAATATTTCCATTTAACTTGTCGACATAAAAAAGAGAGGCTCTTAAAAAGCCTCTAATTTTCAACACAAACTTCATTTAATTATGACAATTCTACTCCAATATGTATAATATTTCGAGTATGTTATGTCTTGTATATTTGAAATTGTTGTAATAATTTATTAAGTTCATAATAATTATTATATTTTGATCAAATTTAAGCTTTTAGAGCAACTATCTTTCCAAATTAGCAAATTTGGTATACTGCGCCTGCCAGGCCAGCTTTACGGTACCTGTAGGACCGTTACGCTGTTTTCCGATTATAATTTCAGAAACTCCTGGTTCTTTAGTATCATGGTTATAATAATCATCTCTGTATATAAATATTACCACATCGGCATCCTGCTCGATTGCACCCGATTCTCTTAAGTCTGATAACATAGGCCTTTTATCAATACGCTGCTCTACAGCACGGCTAAGCTGGGATAAGGCTATAACCGGAACATTTATTTCCCTTGCCAGCGATTTTAACGCCCTTGATATCTCAGAAATTTCCTGCTGCCTTGATTCGGTCCGTTTGCTTCCGGTCATAAGCTGCAGGTAGTCTATAATAACCAGTCCGAGATTCTTCTCAATTTTTAATTTCCTGCATTTTGACCTAAGTTCACTGACCGATATGGCTGAAGTATCGTCTATAATCAAATTGGAATTTCCTATAATTCTGGCGCTTTCCATAAGGCTTGCCCATTCTTCCGCCGACAAATTGCCTGTACGTATCTTTTGAGAATCCACTCTGGAGTTCATAGCCAAAAGCCTTTTTACCAACTGGTCCTGAGACATTTCCAAGCTAAAAATGGCGGTAGTTATGTTGGAGCGTAAAGCCACATACTCTGCTATATTAAGTGCAAAGGCCGTCTTACCCATTGAAGGTCTTGCAGCTATTAATATTAAATCTGAAGGCTGTAAGCCTGCAGTCTTATAATCCAGATCATAAAAACCGGTAGCAATACCTGTAACACTTCCCTGGTTTTTTGACGCAGCTTCTATGCTGTCGATGGACCTAAGAACAATTTCCTTTATATCTGTAAACTCTTTGGTTCCGCGATTTTGAACTATATCAAAAATCTGTTTTTCCGCTTTTTCCAGAATTACATCCAGTTTTTCCTTATCAAGATAACAGTCATTTGCCATTTCTTCCGATATCTTAATAAGGCGTCTTAATACGGCTTTTTCTTTTACTATTTGCGCATAGTATTTTATGTTGGCCGAAGTGGGCACCGAGGCAACCAAATCCCGTATAAATTCCAGACTGCTTAGCTGTGCGGGCACATCTTTTTCTTTCAGCCTGTCCTGCAAGGTAACCAGATCTACCGGTTTCCCCTCATTGTATAATTCAAGCATAGTATCAAACAGGATTGCAAGCTGTTGGTCATAGAAATCACTGCTTCTTATAACTTCGGAAGCCACAATTATGGCATCTTTGTCCATAATCATAGACCCTATAACCGACCGTTCGGCCTCTAGACTATGCGGAAGTACCTTTTTTATGAAAGCCTCATCCATTGGTAATCCCCCTATAAAGCGATATTATACCGCTTCGACTTTCACCGTAAGTTCCACACTGACCTTTGGATGCAACTTCACAGCGACCTTATAAATACCTGCATTTTTAATTGGATCATTAAGCTGTATTTTTTTCTTGTCCAGTTGAATGTTGGCCTGCTCCTGTAAAGCTGCCACAATTTCTTTTGTTGATACCGAGCCGAACGCTCTGCCGCCTTCACCGGCCTTTATCTTAACGTTCACAGTAACAGCTTCCAGCTTTTTCCCCAGTTCTTTAGCTTCTTCATATATCTCCTGCTGTCTTCTTTCTTCAGCTTCCTTTTGAAGTTTTAACTGATGTAAATTCTGTTTCGTAGCTTCTACTCCAAGTTTCTTTGGCAAAAGAAAATTCCTTGCATATCCGTCGCTAACCTTAACTATATCACCTTTCTTACCAAGGTTTTTAACATCTTCCATCAAAATTACTTCCATTTGTATTACTCCTCTCTATACGATAATTCTTACGCAATATTCAGATTTCTCCCTCTTTAACCATAGTATCAAGGGTGTTTTTAAGCTTAATAACCGCTTCTTCTATAGTAATGTCCTCCAGTTGGCAGCCTGCAACACTTAAGTGCCCACCTCCGCCCAATTTTTCCATGACGACCTGTACGTTTACTTCGTCTATGGATCTGGCGCTGATATATATCTTGTTATTAAATTCGGTAAGCACAAAAGACGCTTTTATATTCTTAACATCCAAAAGTTCGTTTGCTACCTTAGCTGCCAAAACAGTGGGACTGTCCGCTTCGTCAGCGGCACATATTGCGATTGCAAATTGGTCCAAATATGCTTCGGCACTGCTTATTGCTTCAGCCTTTATCTTAAATTCGGTAAACTCAGTTCTGAAGAATTTTCTGAGCCTTATTACGTCTGCACCGTTTCTTCTTAAATAGGCAGCTGCTTCAAAAGTCCTTACACCTGTTTTAGTAAGGAAATTGTTTGTGTCAATCATTATACCGGCATACAAAGCATCAGCCTCCAGGGGCCGCAGTTTCAAATTGCCTCCGATATATTGCAAAATTTCGGCTATCATTTCACAGGTTGATGATGCATAAGGCTCAATATATGAAAGGGCTGCATTTTCTATAGCTTCGTTAGTTTGCCTGTGATGGTCAAATATAATAACTGTCCTTGTATAATTAAGAAGCTCCTCGCATTCCAGGAGGCTTGGACGGTTAACATCCACAATTACGAGTAAGGTATTGGCATCCACAACTTCCTTTGCTTTATCGTTATTTATAAACAAATCGTCCTCGTACTCGGGATTTTCCATAAAACGGCTAATCATAGGCCTTAGGGATGATGTAATCTCATTTATAACAATATATACTTTCTTATTAAATGTTTTCCCTATCCTATAAACACCGATTGCAGCTCCAAAAGAGTCTACATCACCGATAGCGTGGCCCATAACGACAATCTTATCTTTTGCTTCAACATATTCCCTGAATGCATGGGCCTTTACCCTTGCTTTTACGCGGGTACTTTTTTCTACCTGTATGCTCTTTCCTCCGTAATAGGAAATCTTATCACCGTCTTTTACAACCGCCTGGTCTCCTCCTCTTCCCAGGGCCAGATCTATAGCAGCTCTGGCATATTCATATCCGGTAATATAACTGTCGGCATTAACACCCAAGCCAATGCTTATGGTGACAGCCATCTCATTGCCAATATTTACATTCCTTACCTCTTCCAGAATGGAGAATCTGGTAGATTGTAAAACAGACAGATATTTCTGTTTAAAAACAAATATAAATTTATCTTTTTCCAGTTTCTTTATAATCGCATCTATACCCTGCATATATTTGTTAATCTTTCGCTCAACCAGAGCCACCAGCAGGGATCGTCTTACTTCATCTATACTGTCCAGGGCTTCATCATAATTGTCAATATATAAAAGGCCCACAACCAGCTTCTGATTTTTGTTCTCTTTTTGGAGAAGCATAATTTCCGTTTCATCAAACATATACATGGCTATGATGGAATTCGGGGTATCCCATGCATTTTCAGATTCATAAAACGTCCAGTTATCATCGTCAAAACTCGGCGATATTACTTTTCTCAGTATTACTCTGTAATTACGATTATTTAAAGTTGCATGGGCTATTTCATCTGCTCCTGTTTTAGGAAGAACATCCTGCGTAATTTCCGGTATTATATTTGAAATGTTTTTGCCGATTACTTTCTTCCCCTGAAACAGGTCTGCAAATTCATTGTTTCCCCATTGTATTTTACCGTCATTATCTAAAAGGGCATAGGGAACAACCATTTCTTTTAACAAGCGTTTTTGCACCTGCGCAAAATCCATGCCGTATCTTATAAGCTCTGTATATATCTGATTCCGTTTTAAATAAAATACGGATAAAGCCAGTAAAAAATACAGCAGGGTAAATACGCTCATTACATAACCTGCTTTTTTGTTAATAACATATATCCAAAGATTCATGAGTAGTAAAAGCACAGTCATATAAATCGGCCACAAAAAGTATGCTTTTAATGTACTATTCAATCTAAACTTTCTACCCATGTTATATCTCCTTTGATGGGGAAATTTCAATTAATAAGCCTATCCTAATTATTATAACATTAAATTATGAGTATTTAAAGTTCTTATTTTTCTCGTTAAATTGTTGTTTATACTATATAAGCCTTGGGGAACAAAGTTCAAGCAATACATGACTGTCCTAGATCAAATTATACCATTTATTTATATATATTTATCTTCCTTAAAAAGCGGTTTATATCTCCGGATTCAATTTAAACTTTTCAAGGTTTCTATTATCGTTTCTGCCTCAAACTTATCTTTGCTTACCAAGCCCGCAACTACACATGTGTATTTGGGCAAGCTTTCCTTATACCATAAAAGCGGTATCCCAAAAATATCCCGAATCATATCATCCACATTTATACCCATCGCTTCAAAGCTGTATGTCATAAGTTCAGGATGAATACAAGATTCTTGAAACTTACATTTACAGGATTTGCACAACCTGCAGCTGCCTCCCGATATATAATAGACATCCTTTTCAATTAATTTTCTTAAAGTTTTATCAATTCTGCTTTTTAAGATTGTATTGGCAGCTTTAATCTTTAAGTAGTCATGTTTTATATAATTAAATTGGTCGGTTTTAGCTAAAGTCAAACATATGTATATGCGATTATATTCTCCGGCAAATTCGTGATAAGCAGGGGCATAAGGGGGACAACTCCATTTACGGCCGAAATTATCACATCTGTTCCGACATAAGGCATTAAACCTTTCTCTATCTTCATATTTAAAAATTTCTTCGGTCCCGGCATCCGCAATAAAAATCTGATATTCTATTTTTGCCTGCGGTGTAGCCGCTTGAATTGATTCTTGAAGGATATTCATTATTTTTAATAATCTCCTTATTGAATGAATTTTCATGATATGTGTAAATATCTGAAATAAATTTTTGTATTAAAATTAAATAAACATATATAAGTGGTTTAATTATATCAGCTTTCTCAAAAAATCTCACTAAATTTTACTGGAATCAATCGGACCTTAATTAAAAAAGCCTTGAAAAAAGATACTTAAAATAATACCTTAGAATTGGATCTTAAATATATACATCCAAAAAATTTGTTATAATAATTTAAATCCCGGCAGGTATTCTTTTTCAAACCGGTTTTATTTATGTTAATTTATAAATCATTTTAATTAAAAGATTTAAAATACAGGAGGATTTTTATGAAAAAAGTATGCATAGTAACCGGCGGTGCAAACGGAATAGGCCTAAGAATTACTGAGCGTTTTATTGAAGAAGGGAATTTTGTTGCCGTAATTGATGTGGATAAAAAAGCATGTGAGTTACTGACAAGCAAGTATCCGGCAGAATCTATTATGTTTTATCATGGTGACATAACTGAGCCGAATGTAATAGAAGACTTTGTAGCCGAACTTTTAAAACTTTATCCTGCGGTAGATATTATAGTAAACAACGCCTGCGTGGGAAAAGGCGGCTTAAACACTTGCAGCTATGAAGATTTTAATTATGTCCTGCGGCTTGGAGTAAGCGCACCCTTTTATCTTACCAAACTGCTTATGCCGCATCTTAATCCCAATGCTTCCATCGTAAATATAGCTTCTACCAGGGCATTTATGTCGCAGCCCGATACCGAAAGTTATACCGCTGCCAAAGGAGGCATCATTTCTTTAACTCATGGAATGAGTATAACTCTTGCGGGCAGGGCAAGAGTAAATTCTATAAGTCCCGGTTGGATAGATACAGGTCATTTACCTTATTCTGAAATCGATCACCTTCAGCATCCGGCCGGAAGAATCGGTGTCCCCGATGATATCGCCGATATGGTTTTATATCTTTGCAGCGAAAAAGCCGGCTTTATTACCGGTCAGAACTTTACCGTCGACGGCGGTATGACAAAGCAAATGATTTACCACGGGGATTATGGATGGTCTTATCAAGTCCCGTTTCCGTAAAAAAATACATTTCCGTCCCTCAGTATGAAGACACACACTGAAAAATCATTCATGAAAAAAAAGATTTATTTGCTTCTGTTCTGCTAAACTCTATTGATAATAATTTCTGGCATATTTTCAAAGATTGATGGCATAAAAAAGGACTCTTAATTAAGAGTCCTTTAAAAAGTGTGTCTAAATCGTGTACTATGCCTTTATCAAAGCCTGAAAGCCCTGAAAATCAAGACCTTACTCAGTTGTGTAAGGCATTAATGCGATATGTCTTGCTCTTTTAATTGCAACAGTCAAAGCTCTCTGATGCTTTGCGCAGTTACCGGTAATTCTTCTGGGAAGAATCTTACCTCTTTCAGAAACATATCTCTTTAATTTGTTTACATCTTTATAATCAATGCCTGTATTGTTCTTATCAGCGCAGAATACACAAACTTTTTTTCTTCTACGGGTAAACGTTTTCTTCTTAGCCTGAGCATCAGTCTTTTCGCTCTTTGTTTGCGCCATACCATGACCTCCTTATCCGATCTTTATATAACAATTAATTAAACGGTAATTCTTCATCTATTCCATCTGGGATGTTCATGAATCCTTCACCCATAGCAGAGATCGGTTCAGGCATGAAATCCTTTTGATAATTATCGGCCATACCAGAGCTGCTGCTTGATTTGCTTTCGGCAAATTCAATCTCTTCCACTACCACATCGGTGGTATAGACTCTCTGCCCTTCGTTATTGGTATAACTGCCGGTTTGAATACGTCCGACAGCAGCCATCTTCATACCCTGTCTAAAATACTTCTCGACAAATTCAGCCTGTTTACCGAAAGTTACACAACTTATAAAATCGGCATCCTGATTATCGCCGGCTCTTCTGAACCTGCGGTCTACTGCCAATGTAAATCTGGCGACTGCTATCGAATTCTCTCCTTGTGAATACCTCACTATGGGGTCTCTGGTCAAACGGCCCATTAATATCACTTTATTCAATCGTTACTACCCCCTTTTCTATCGCCTTAGTAGGTAGTACGCTTAAGCATCTTTTTTGACGCATAAGTATCTGATTACTTTTTCCATAATGCGAACTCTACGTTCAACCTCATTAGGAACAGTAGAATCAGCTTCGAACTGGATGAAATAGTAGTAGCCCTCTTTCATCTTCTGAATCTCATATGCCAGTTTCTTCTTGCCCCAGTCTTCCACATTGGTAACTGTGCCACCGAATCTGGTTATAATTTCTTTCGCCTCTTCTAAGGTTGCTACTCTTTCTTCATCCTCAATCTTTGCATTAACAACTAAGGCTAATTCATATTGATTCTTCATAGTTGCGTTGCACCTCCTTCTGGACTTCTGGCCCTTTTTACTACATAAATCTTCATGAAAGCTGCATTTAGATCATGTATTAAAAGAGCAAGGATTAATGTATAACATATCACAATTTGTTATGTTACCATAGATTCTAAAATAAAACAACCTATTTTTTTTACAATTATAGAAAAATTTTATATACAAGATGCACCATTTCGTTTAAAGATATAATCTATTATAATCCCTTAGCCTTTTTGTAAGCAGGGTAAGTATGTCCTGGGGTATCATGTCTTTAACAAGGTCCGTATGTAATATAACAGCAGGAAGTTTTAAACTTAAATTTCTTCTTGCCTGCATTTTTTTGCTTAATGGTAATTTGGCAATGAAATCTTCCGGATTTTTAAGTATAACGGCAATAGTTTCTGTTCCGTAATAGTTTATTATCTCAAAATCTTCAATATCTTTATAAGGTATGAAGCCGTAACCGCCTTTTGATGAACTGTCCAATATGCCGTCAACCGTAATGGTAAGAAATATTTTTTTAACGGAAGCTTTTAGTATGGCGGCAATCAATCCAATAAAAAATAGAACTGTTGCCAGAATACCAACAAAGATACAGAGCCTTTTTTCTTTTGCAATACCAAATATCATGACAGCAATCGATGCTATAAGCATAAAAATATCCGCCATCATAATAACAAAAGCCCTGTAGTTTGTCTCTTCAATAATAATATCGCCCACCGGCTTCACCCCTCTTACCATCATTAGCATACTTAATTAATCTACTTTATTCTATATGTTTTATTTACAAATTTCAAGTACTTTATGGTAATAAAGCGATAAATATTCTGACATTTCAAGATAATTACCCGATTATGTAAAACACAAACAATTCTTGTTTAACATATTCAATTAACATAATAAAAAAATTTTCATGTAAATCCGTATATTCCTATTAAATAAAATAAGCCATAATTTTCTTGATACCGGATAATAAATTGTAATAGATTTTCATATATAATGAGTCATAGACGGATGTAAAAGTTCGTCTATGACTCACAAACCCACCTTAATTTAATATTAATATATCTCAGGTTCCCTTGAGCGCCCCATAAGATAATTCATTATCCTATTATTGGCTTAACAGATATTTTCGAATAGTTTCTATGGCAGCATCCATATCCTTTAATTCATGACTGATTATAAACAGTATACATAGACACCCTATAATAATTTTCAGCTCGTCAGGAATACTTATTCTATCCGTCTGTTGAGTTTGGTCTGTATCTTGTATGTTTTCATTCTCTTTACCAATACTATTCTCTGCTGATTTAAATATGGAAGCGGCAGTTTGTCTTGACAGCGTTTCCATAAGTATAAAATCGTATCCGATTTCGTCGGTTATCTCAAGAGTCAGATTGCCTATTACATTTCCCGGACGGGATACGGGAGGAAATTGAGATTTGTTTAGTCCCATTTTTTCAATAATCTCTTCATTCCAGTTTAGCGTATCTTTTGTTACCAAGCCCCCCGGAATAAGGTATGTACAGTTACATTGCATTCTTCCTGTAAGCAAAAAGCAAAAATAGTCGGCCAACATAAGAAAACATTTGGCCTGTTTAATATACGGTAAATATTCATTTTTAAAAGTTTCAGGATTTTTAAGCTCATCAAGGTTAAATATCATATCATCAATAACCTTATTATCCTGATCAAGAAGTACAAATAAATCGTCACATGCAGCGATACTTACCAGAACCGGAAGTTTTCCAATTTTTCTGCAGTTTGCTATACCTGCCTTAATCTGCTCGAATATGTATTTTAAATCCCACATTTCATTCCCGTTTTTTTGTATTTGCTTTATCTCAAACCTATATACTTCTTCAAGCTTAATTTTTCCGTCTTCCAACCGGCCCAGATAATGACATCCTTCCTTTTCATTTATGTCTGCAACCAAATACAAACCTCCCATAAATTATCCCTCTTATTAATAAATGTTTTATTAAATAATAAGCAGATACCTTCATAAAGATGCCTGAAGTTAACTTGTTATTTTTTATCTCTTCAATTTAATTATTTTTATTTTCCTATCCCATTAATATTTGGTTTATATAGTTTGATTAAAAAAATAATTATTTAAAGTTAGGTATAGCTTAAATATTTTACTTTCAAAATTTTGAGGTTTAATAAATATTTCAATTATAAAAAAGCTTTATACTAAATACTCTTTATAGCATCATACTGCCTGTTACCGGCAATAAAGCAAAAAAAGAAGCCCGCTTCATCCCATGTAAGGTTGAAGCGGCAGCTTCTTTATTAATTATTTATTATAAAAGATGAGTTATTTGGATATCACGGTTCTATTCCGCCTACCAAAACTCCTGATAAGTAAACGGTCACTTTATTATTGCTGCCGTAAGAGCTATTTGTACTGAATGAGTAGTCATTGCTCTGATTATAGTCGCTCCAGTCACTCTTTGAGAAGCGGTTTTGAACCTCTATGCTTTGATTAGGCTGCAGATAACCTGCTTCTTCGGTAAATCCGGTTTCTAAGTAATAATCTGCGCCCTCCTTAGGTTCTGCCATCTTGACAAAGGTGCCTGTTACATTATTGCTTCCGACTGTAGACCAGTCGCACCAGAAATTCTGACTCTTTTCACCGTCGATTGTATAATAGTAACGGATCTTCACATCGGACAGTCTAATAGGTGTGGTTCCGGTATTGGTAATCCTGTATCTCGGCATAATTCCGTTAATTATATCGGAAGTATTGCCGCTGTACATTTCTAACTTAATATTTCCTGTCTCAACCTGTGTGGAATCTATTATGTTTACAGTAAGAACCGGATCAACGCCTGCGTCAAAATCAAAGGTTAAAGTTACCCTTCCGGTAGCAAGTGTTGCCAGGTATTCTTTAAAGATAGTAACTTCATTGCCGTTTATGCTGTAATCTCTGTCCTGAACCAATACCGTATTGCCGTTTTTGATGGCTAATAAAGTATTGCCGTTAGGATCAACCGTAACCTTAATATCCCTGCTTGCCTCAGGATTCTTGTCAAATTCAGCCGAAGTAGGACTAATAGAGGCATTAGGTTGTTCAGGCTCTTCCGGAGTTGTATCGACAATAGTGATTGTCAGCACAGGATCGATGCCGCCGCTGAAATCAAATGTCAGACGGACGGTACCGGTATCGAATGAAGCCAGATAGCTCTTTAATATAGTTACCGTATTACCCGATACCGTATAATCTGTTCCGGCCCTAAGCTGAGTATTGCCGTACTTAATTCCGTTAAAGGTATTGCCGTTTAATGTCATAACAACCTGTATGTCTTTTTGATTTTCAGGATTTTTATCAAATGTAGCATTGGTTATTGATATGGTTGAGTTATTCTCACCGCTGCCACTGCCGGGTTCCTGACCGAATACCAGAACACCGTCATCATATACAGGGATATAAACGGTCTTAACAGTATTACCGGAAGATACTCCCTTAATATCCTTAAACGAATAGTCATTGTCGTTATTCCAGAAGTTTGTATTCATAGGAGCGGCAATTCTGAACTGAACTTCTTTTCTGTATGCCGATTGGCCACCGGGATAAATCTTTGTTCCAGTAAAGTCAACATCTATATAATAAATATTTTCAGCTACATTCCAAGGATGAGGTCCGGTAACCTTTGCTCCGCTGTTATAGTTAGTTGAAATAGTAATATCATTTACCCCGTATCCTGCTTCAATAACCTCTGTCAGATCGATGAAATAACGGAAGGAAAGTTTGTCTCCGACTCTTGCGGGCCAGCCGGACTGGTTATGAAGCAGAGCTTTAATTTCGATAAAGTTCTGACCTTGTGCATTGATACCGGCCATGACAAAGAATTCATCATTGGTTATTTCTTCAAACGCTGTGAGATTAGGTATAGGAGTTCCGCCATAGTCTTCATACATCTTGGCAAGAGCACCTACAAAGCCTGCATTATAGTCACAGGCCACTTCGTTATTAACATAATTGCTGACATCATCGGTGTAGCTGTCATCGCTTCCGGGACCTCCAACCAAAGCACCTATAAGTACATGACGGTGATAATTAGGTGTATTCATACTGTCGGCCCAGGAACTATGAGCTGTTCTATGATGAGGTCTCTTAGGAGGATTAACACCGAAACCTACCACAAAGCTTCTTCCAGAACTACCTAAAGCGTAGTCAATCTGCTGCTTGGCAAAAGCATTGTAGATATTAGCCTTTTCACTGCTGCAGCCTTCCCAGTCCGCATAAACACTGGCAAGGAACGCTGTAGTTGTTGCATAACGAAGGGCTCCCCATGTATCCAGATATGCCAATCCTTTTGGAGTATAATTTATCCTTTCTCCGTTATAGCCTACGGACCAGTAATCAAGGTGTCTTTCAATTGCATCCTTGTATACCTGCTTATTGGTTATCTTGGCAAGAAGAAGGCATGCACCATAGTGAACATCGTCCCAGCAATGAGCCCATTTATAGGATATGATATCTGTCTGAGGCTCTGTTCCCCAATATGCTACATACTGCTCAGCCTTATCCAGGTAAGTTTCATCTCCTGTTGCCAGATATAACCATACTCCGGCCCAGGAAAGCTCATCATAGAAACCGCTGTGGGATGTATAGAAACCGTTAGCTGCCGTATAACCGCTGTCACTCTTGGTAACTTCCGCAAAGTTGTACAGTTCTTTCGCATGTCTTATGCAGGTAGCCGCATAAGAAGGATCCCTGTCGGCAAATACCACCGCAGCGGATGCCAAAGCTGCAGCTGCTTCCGCTACTACAGTTGAGCCGGGACTTGACAAATCTACTTTATATGAAGGTCTTTTCATCTGCATAACTTCTGCCGGTCCCCACCAGGAGTGATCAAGATTACCGTCACCAACCTGATAGTAGAATACATTGGCAGAAGGATGGCATTTAATAAGATAGTCACTGACCCATTTTATTGCATCCAGAAGGTATCCCAACTGGCCGCTTCTTTCCAAAGCGTCTTCTGCTTCATATACGGCCCAGGCCAGCATTGCCTGTGAGTAAGCCATCGGAAGGTTAAACTTCACATGATCACCGGCGTCATACCAGCCACCGGTAAGATCAAGACCTACGTCAGCTCCGTCTTCCAAACCGGAATCTCCGCGCCAGTTGTCTCTTTTGTTTTCAGGTAATTTACCTGATCTTTGGAATTCGTAGAACATAATAGCCTTTTGCAGTGCTTCCCCATAATTATAATCTGCCGCTTCCGCCTTTTTAGGCACATTAATCAAAACAGAACCAATCAAACTTAAAATCAGAACCAGTGATAAATACTTACGCATATATTTCCTCCCTTCATTTATTTTAAAAACTTCCTATAAATTTTTTATTAGTATAAATCCACGACATTATAAATTCTTTTATTGTCCGGGTGCATGATTACCATGCACCCGAACTTTTATAAATAATGCTGCGGCATTTTTACGGCTCAATACCGAATACCAGATTACCGGATACATACGCCGTTATCTTATTGAAATCGGCATAATAGGTGGCTGTCGGATTGAATGAATAGTCGTCGGTCTGTGTATAGTTTGTCCAGTCAGACTTCGCAAATCTTCCCTGAACCTCGATTGAAGCTCCGGGTGCAAGATCTCCTGCCTGGCTTGTAAAGCTTATTTCCAGATAATAATCGGCACCCGCCTTAGGAGTATCCATCTTCACAAATGTGCCGATTACATTGTTGCTGCCGACACTTGACCAATCGCACCAGAAATTCTGAGCAATATCACCGTCAACGGTATAGTAATACCTGATCTTAACTTCAGATAAAGGTATGCTTGTATTTCCGGTATTGCTGATTCTAAATCTCGGCATAATGGAATTGGTTACTCCCTGTGTTAAGGCGTTAAATGACTGAATATTAAGTACGCCTTCTACAGGTTCTTCCGGTTCTTCAGGTTCTTCAGGTTCTTCTGGCTCTTCTGGTTCTTCCGGCTCTTGTGGTTCACCGGGTTCTTCGGTGGTATCTATAATATCGACGGTTAAAGTACGATCAAGTCCTGCACTGAAATCAAATACCAGGGTTAGGCTTCCTACAGCTTGTTCTGCCAGGAACTCTTTCTTTATGGTTACAATATTACCGTTTACGGTATAGTCGGTACCTTCTGTCAAATATGAGTCTCCTGACTTAATTCCGACTAAAGTATTACCGTTGTATGTTACCGTAACATTAATATCAGCCTGATTATCTTCATTCTTATCGAATGTAGCGGAGGTAGGTGTAATTATTGAATTATTAACAGGCTCTTCGCTTTCTTCAAAGAGTATCGCATATATTCCGTTTGCGATAGCGATATCACATTGTGCCCAGAATCTGTGATATCTGAATTCGGGAGCTTTTCCGGAATTGTAAGCCTCAAGCAGCTTAGGATAATCAGGGTCATTCAGATAATTTGAACGAATATCGATAAATTTAATGCCCGGTTCAATTCTGTCACCGTTAGGCATAGTTCCTGACCAACCCTGAGGTACATATACTTCCTGTTCGAAGAATCTCACATAATCTTCTCTTACTTCAGGAGCCGAAAGCCCCTTGTCATCCCTGTACAGATTCCACATACGATCAAGTAATTCCTTGGCAAGGGTACGGGCTTCGTCATCGCCGGAAGCCTTTGCATAATATAATAATGTGTTGGCAAGAGAACCGACTACACCCAGGTCTAAACCGTAAGAAACGACTTCTACATGGAGGTTGGGATTGCCAGTATATGTGCCCGTCCAGGTATCCGGCTGTCCGGACCACTCAAGGTTGCTTGGTATTTCAAAGGTGCCGTCGCTGTTAAGTCTTACAACGGACTTAACCCAGCTTACCCACTTGTCAAGCAGGTTCTTGGCTCTGGTATCGCCAGTCTTATAATAATACTCGGCTACTCTTTGCATTGACCATGCCTGGAAACCGAACCAGGTATTGCTTCCGGGATCATGGTAAACGGGATGTTCTTCGTATCCCATACCATAGAATGTGGAAGTACCTGCGGGTAAAGTTTCATAACGGCCTTTATAGGAATTGGAGGCTCCGCCCGCAATAGCTCCCTCAGCCGATTGTAACCATTGATAGAATTCAAGCTGACGATCCAAGCTCTCAGCCCAGTCTCTGGCACCGTTGGTTGATGCCGGTTTAAATGCAGGATCATTGGCTAAGATCCATGCAGCCATAGGGTTCTGATAACCGAAATGAGCATGGCTACAGCCTATGATCCACGCCCAGTCAGCCGTAATTCCGCCGCCCCATGCATAATACCAGGACAACAGATAATGAGCTGCATCGTAACCTGTTCCCGCTTGTTTGGAATCTCCAATTTTTCTAAAGTATTTGTCAAACATTGCATAACGCAGATAGTCACCCATTTTGGATGCTCTCTTAACATTCTCGCTTAAATCAATTCCGTATTCTTTTGCCCATTGATATGCCCAGTATGTAGCCTGTATTGCTCTGGCATCCGCATCCGGTGCATTGGTATATTTAAACTGCGCAGCATATTGACTGTCTCCGGTGAAAAGATCCAGATATCCGTTCCTTCCACCCATAGTCATATCATCCCAGCAGGGTTGAGGAATAGTTTCCCATACGGATTCTTGACTTCCCCTTTGGAATGTATTAATATATGAAGGTGAACTTGTCCCATCGGCTCGTCTTCCGAAGCCATACCAGTTATCTACGTCAAGTAACCAGTGCATTCCGTAAAGCGTATTTGTTCCGTATGCACTTACAAGCTCATTATGAATAGGGTCTGTTCCTACCGGAGCAGAGAAATCAAGCTGGGCCGGATACAAATTCGGTTCTTCCCATTCAGGAGCATATGTAGCAGGGGAAGAAGGGTTGTATCTGGCCATACTTCTGTTAGGCTGATCCTGTTCGGTAGGTATCATGTACTTTTCGATGGTTTCCCATGCTTTATTAAAATAAGAGAAATCACCGGTAAATTTACCGTACATAGCTTCAAGCCAGAGATAATAACTCATGGCTTCGCTGGTTGTAACATGTCCATAGTCAGGCGCTTCTATAATCAATGTTTCAATGGAATGATAAGGTATCCCGTGAGAACTGAAATATCCGTTAGCAGGGTCGTGAAGTTCTTCCCATATTTCAAGGAACCTTTGTTTGTATGGATTGTCAGAAGCAGCATAAGCCGTAAGCTGCTTTTGTCCCAGGGAAAGTTGTGTCACAAAACCCAAAAGAAGTGATAAAACCAGTACCCATGAAATTCTTTTCTTAAATCCTTTTTTCATATACCTCATCCCCTTTCTAATCGAAAGTATTTACAGTTACCAAATATATATCCAACTTATTATCTGACTACAGATTTGCCGCTATTATCCCCTCATCACCCCCTTACGCAGCTTTCTAATCCATAGTCAAATAAATAAGCTGATCAGAATAATATGCCAAAATATCATCACCTTCTTTATATAAATATTTAGTAATAATATACAATATTTTCCTTTGCGTTCATTATGATACATTATTCTACATAATTTGTCAACCATATTTTGTAAATTTTTTTATTATTTTGCCACAACTTATTCTGTTATCTGATTACTTAATAATTTATTCTCATTTTAACTAAACATAGCCGGGTTAATGTCAGGGCTTAGATTTTGACTGGAAAATGTCTATTGATTAACTTCCCTGACAGCTTTGTATAAAAAATACCCCTTATTACCTTCCGGTAACAGGGGCGTAAATTTAATGTTGATTAAGGAATAACATTATATTGATTAATTAAACTTAAACTGTGTCTATCGACATATTCATAATAATATCATTTATCTTTTCCCACAGCCCTTCTAATTAAAAGCCAGCATAACACGATGCAAACCGCTATAACTCCTACGCATACCAAAAGCAGATTATAAGGGTTCTTTCCATTGAATATAAACTGTATTGCTTTAAGAATAAACTTGGATAAATTTCCGCCAAAAAACATCGAATCAAACAAAGGTAGTAAGACAAATAATGTTGCAGGAACTCCTATGGAAACAAACAGTTTTAAAGTCTTATTCATTTTATAATAAATAATTCCGACAAAATATCCGACTAATGTTACCGCAATATACGTAAATATAGTAATAAAGATTGCTTCTAAATTAGATACAACCGGATTTAGTAATGACATTCTTGATTTAAAGACCCTGTCGTAAAATCCTAATATCTCAATATTTTCGCTTATATTACTAAGTAATTTGCCGATAAGTATAATTATCCTGTCTGACACAGCCAAGATCAGGCCCATGAAAAGTATTGTAATCAGTTTGCTGATAAACATTGTTTTTCTTGAAATACTGTTTTGCAGCATCATAAGAAAAAATTCCTTAAAAGATGATAAACCAACTACAAACAGAAAAATACAAGTCAAAAACTCATATCCGCCTATAGTATAAGTTCCTCTTCCTCTAAGAATCAATCCAAAAAAAACTGTAATACCAATGAAGGTTAAGTAATAACCCCGTGCCGCTTTTATATAATCATGAGATTGATATTTTATCACGCTTTTTACTCTCATTTTTTATCCTCCTTTCTAATTATCAGTCAGCTTAATAAATAATTTCTGCAGATCCATTTTGCTTATTTCCAGCCCTTCAGGCAAATTTCCCTTAGGAACCTGGCCCATAATATAAGCAGATTTCAACCCTCCGATAGAATCTATACCTATAACATTTTTATCGATAATAAATTCATCCACAAGGCTTACTTTGCCGGATACGGCATATCCATAAGACATTAAATCTTCTCTTGATTCGTCCTTGATAATCTTTCCTTTTTTTAAAATAATTATATGTTCAATTACATTTGAAACCTCTTCAATCAGATGGGTAGACAATACATACGTTGAAGGCGATTCACTATATTTTTCCAATAAAAGGCGGTAAAACATATCTCTGTGATTGGCATCAAGTCCAAGCACAGGCTCATCTAAAAAAACATAGGGTGTGTTTACGCTGAGAGCTATAATAATTTTAAAAATCGAATTATAGCCGGTGGATAAAGATTTTACTGTTTTATTCAGGCTAAGTTCGAACATATCGGCCAGTTTATTGGCATACTCCGTATCGAAATCAGGATAAAATTCTTTTGTCCAGCGGTAAATTTCTTTTATCTTCATACCTGCCGGATAAAAATTATTTTCACTCATCATATAAACTTTCTTTAAGGCATCGTCATTTTCTTTTACGGGTATGCCGTCTATCAAAACCTCACCTGTATCCGGAAAAATGCGGTTAGTTATAATATTAAGCAGGGTGGTTTTTCCCGCACCGTTTCTACCAAGCAAACCGAGATTTTATCTTCCTCAAAAGTAAAACTTACCTGATCCAAAGCAAATATATTTCCGTAGCTTTTTGAAATTTTTCTAATTTCTATACTCATGGTCATATCCTCTTTCCAATAAATTTATTACCTCATCCTTGGATATCTCTAAACGCTTGGCTTCATCAACCAATTTTCTGATAAAGTTATCATAAAACTGTTCTTTCCTTTTTTCTTTCAGCTTCTTAACCGCTCCGGCTGCAACAAACATTCCTATCCCCCTCTTTTTATATACAATTCCTTCTTCAACCAAAATATTTATTCCTTTTAAAGCAGTAGCAGGATTTATCTTATAGTTAACGGAAAATTCTGTTATGGACGGAATCTGGGTTTCTTCCGGAAATGCTCCCGCTAAAATCGCATCTTCTATCCATTCAGCTATTTGAATAAATATAGGCCGTTCATTGTCAAAGTTTATCTGCAAATCCGTGCCCTCCTTTCTGTGCTGGTTAATTACTTAACTAACTAACCATAATAGTATATCGTTTAACTTTATTTGTCAATACCTTTTTATTAATAATGAAAGCACTTTTTTGATAACAGGCAAATATTTTCTTAATTAAATAAAAAAGAATGGGATAACCGTCCCATTCTGTATAATGTTATTTAAAATTTACAATAGTAAAACTGCTATATATTCTATTTTAAGTAAATAATTAATCTTTAATTATAAAATTACTTTGAATTAAATACTTTATTATAATTTTTTATACAGTACTCTATAATTTTCATAGCCTCTTCCGGCCCGCTAAATTCATTTACCGCCGTTTCTTTGTTTTCCAGTTCCTTATAAACACTAAAAAAATGACGCATTTCACTGAATAAATGAGGCGGTAATTCGTTAATATTTTTATATATATTAAAGTTTGGATCGTTAAAAGGAATGGCTATGATTTTTTCGTCTCCCATTCCGTTGTCAATCATATTCATTACCCCAATCGGATAGCATCTTACCAAAGTTAATGGTTCGATAGATTCCGAACACAAAACCAGTACATCCAGCGGATCCATATCGTCTCCGTAAGTTCTTGGAATAAAACCGTAATTTGCGGGATAGTGGGTAGATGTATACAAAATTCGGTCAAGGATAATCAGACCGGTTTCCTTGTCCAGTTCATACTTTTTCTTACTTCCCTTTGATATTTCAATAACGGCAACAAAATCATCCGGCTTAATTCTGTCAGGACTTATATCGTGCCAAATATTTACCATACATTCACCTGCACTTTCTTTTTTATAATTTTTTTATAATTCAAATAATCTATAGTATTATAACAAAAGAAAGTAAAAATACAAATATTTTGATGAATTTATAACATTAATATTTTTATTGCAGTAAGCTACCGCATAGGTGCAAAATTATGATAATTACTTATCAATGTTTTAGCTATGTTTAAATAATATTTCTTATATCGGATTAGATTTGCTAAAAATAATCTGATATAAAACATATTCCAAAAATATTATAAATATTATGACCGCCTTCTTGATAAATGTGGTAGAATATTGTATAAGTATAATTGCTTTTTAAAACGGGATATCTGATAAAAAAGATTTTATGATAAGGAGGGTTTACTATAAATACGACATATGAAATTTTATCAAATATTTATTATGTTGGAGGAAGTGACCGGAGGATTGAGCGCTTTGAAAACATGTTTCCCCTGCCCCACGGAGTAGCATACAACTCATATTTAATTATGGACGAAAAAACAGCCTTGCTTGATACTGTGGATGCGGCTATCAGTGCTGAATATATAGAAAACATCCTCCATGTGCTAAATGGCAGGCAGCTTGACTATCTGGTAATAAACCATATGGAACCTGACCATTGTGCCAATATTGAGGAAATATTAAGGCGTTTCCCTAATGTAAAAGTAATCGGCAACACCAAGACATTTCAATTTTTTAGGCAGTATTACACTATGGATATGTCAGACAATTGCATTGAGGTTAAGGAAGGGCAGGAAATAAACCTCGGAAAGCATAACCTGCGTTTCTATATGGCCCCTATGGTACACTGGCCGGAAGTTATGGTTACTTACGAAACAACCCAGGGCATCCTGTTTTCCGCCGATGCTTTCGGAGCCTTCGGTGCTATTTCAGGAAATATTTTTGCCGACCAGGTAGAATACGACAGCTTTTATCTTGATGAAGCAAGACGCTATTATACCAATATTGTAGGAAGGTACGGAACACAAGTTCAGGCATTATTCAAAAAGCTTTCCGGACTTGATATTAAAATGATATGCGCCTTACACGGCCATATCTGGCGCGGAGACATGATTCCTTACATCATGGACAAGTACAATAAATGGAGTAACTATGAGCCGGAAAAGAAAGGGGTAGTCCTGGCATACGGTTCCATGTATGGCAATACGGAAAACGCCGTAAATGCTTTGGCTGCAAAACTGTCCCAAAGAGGCATTAAGGACATAAGAGTTTATGATATATCAAAAACCCATCCGTCTTATATCATATCCGACATCTTTAAATACAGTCATGTAGTCTTTGCGGCACCGACTTATAATATGAATCTGTACTTCCCTATGGATTCTCTCTTAAGAGAACTGGCTGTGCTTAACATCAGCAACCGCAAAGTCTCCTTGATCGGAAACCACACCTGGGCTTCGGCAGCACTCAAGATAATGACAGAAATGATAAGCAATATGAAAAATATGGAGATTGTTGGAACTCCGATTGATATTAAATCATCCTTAAGAGAGGACAGAGAGCAGGAACTTGACGACCTGGCTGACGCTATTTACAAGTCAATGCAGGATTAAATAAGTTTTTAATAATCATGAAAACCAAAACCCCGTAGCCATCTATGGCATATTACGGGGTTTGCTGTTAAATAACATAAAAATACGTATGTTAAATTAACATATTAAATAATAAAACCTGATAATAAAATACCCATCCTCAACAGTATGTACTTAATATTAATACATAAATTTTCCGATAAAATCAATAGTTATTGAAAATTTCTCATTAATTTCCACAAAGAAGGATCTTAAATAATATAAACCCTGTATTCTTAAAAGATTTAAATCATAAATATTATGAAAATATATACAGATAAAAAACAGAAAAAATTATTAATATCTATTTACTTTTATTCTCCGATATTATATAATCTTTGTTAAGAAAATAACAAAAACTGTCCTGACGACAAGGGTTATGCCCAAGTGGGAAGGTGTAAATTTGTGTTTTGTACTATTCGTTATTCTGCGTGACGGCTAGATTGTAATTATTTTCGATTTAGCAGATATTTAAAAATTATAAGCTGTCACAAAGGAATGAACAGTACAATGCTATTTTTATGCAATTTAAAGCCTACCCTGTGTCTGAAGGACACAGGGTTTTTATATAATCAGCAGGAAGCGAGGATGAATATGCCAAGCGTAAAATATCTTATAGAAAAACTGGAAGCAAACCGGATATTATCTGAAGACGAATTTCGTTTATTAATTACAGAAATATCCGATGAAGAATTGGCTTTTTTAAAAGAACGTGCTTGTTCTACAGCACAAAAATACTTTGACAACAAAATTTATATTAGAGGCTTAATTGAATTTACCAACTACTGCAAAAACGACTGTTATTACTGCGGTATCCGCCGAAGCAATAAAGAAGTGGTACGCTACCGTTTATCCCGGGAAGAAATCCTAAATTGCGCCGACACAGGTTACTCCCTTGGCTTTCGGACCTTTGTCCTGCAAGGGGGAGAAGATCCTTACTATACAGACGATTTTCTGGAAGATCTTATAAAAGCCATAAAAAACAAATATCCGGACTGCGCCATTACTTTATCCATAGGTGAAAAAAGTTTTGACACCTATGCAAGATTATTCAAAGCAGGTGCGGACAGATATTTACTTCGCCATGAAACCGCCAATGAAGAACATTATAAGAAACTGCATCCGCCGAGTTTGTCTTTGCAAAACAGAAAGCAGTGTCTTGTCAATTTAAAGGAAATCGGCTATCAGGTAGGAGCCGGTTTTATGGTGGGTTCTCCCTATCAGACTGTAGACCATATTATAGAAGACCTGTTATTTATAAAAGAACTAAACCCTCATATGGTAGGTATCGGCCCCTTTATTCCCCACCACCAAACCCCTTTTTCAAACGAAGCGGCCGGCTCTTTGCGGCTTACTTTAATGCTTCTTAGTATAATCCGCCTTATGCTGCCGAATGTGCTTCTTCCTGCCACAACGGCTTTGGGAACCATACACCCCGAGGGCAGGGAAATGGGCATTCTATCCGGTGCCAACGTAGTCATGCCAAATCTTTCTCCCACATATGTCAGAAAGAATTACGAACTTTATGACAATAAGATCTGCACCGGTGACGAAGCTGCAGAATGCAGGTACTGCCTGGAACGAAGGATTAACCGCATAGGTTACAGAATTGTTGTTGACCGTGGGGATTATAAGCCCCTAAGCTATTAAGCTATACTCATAAAGCAATCAGTTCAGATATAATAGTTAAATTCATGTAATAATCAGATTTATATGTATTTACCTATATATGTTGTTTACAGTCTTTTCCCTTAAATATTAGTTGGGCTGGTCATATAACATTAGCCCAATTGTATGAAGAAAAGAGCTTTTGCATACAAATGTTGTTCCATGCCGCTGATGAAGAGTTAGGATCTGAGAAAACGATACGGCCTTTTAATGCCGGATTCAACAGATCTTTGTAATACAAAAGACCGCTATACCGTATTGTGGTTGCTGCATGATATTGGATTGCTGGAAGATTATGCAAAACAGACCATACGTGATCATAGAAATGGACTGATTTAGAGCCATTTAAGATTTTAGTTATCCATTTTAAAAATGTTAAAAACCAAGGCTTCCAAAGTTTCCGGCTCTGGAAGCCTTTAATTATTGTAATACTCCTTACGTAATACAAATTATTATGATATTGGCACAAACTAACTAATATACTTCATCAAATATACCATATAAGGGCAGTAATTCAGCTTAAAATTGGTTGTATTTAACATTTACAACCCTATTATAATGTTATATAATTTTTGTTAAATAAATAACAAATGTTCTGACGACAAGGGTTCGCCCAAGTAGGAAGGCATGTTAGGAAAATCTTAGATTAAATATTTTTTATGGAAATGTATTGATTGCCGTGACTTTTGTATCCTTGCATGAAATATATTTTCATCTGAGAAATATTTAACATACAGCTTCCTACTTACCCTGTGTCTAGAGCAGTTTTGGACACAGGGATTTTTACTTCCCTTCAGACTCGTCCGGAACAAAAATTAATCGGATAAATGCGGATGTAAGAAGGAGGCTGTTATCATGTATGACGTAAAATCGAAAGTAGCAGAAGAATTTATTAACCATGAGGAAATTCTTGACTCAATTGAGTTTGCAAGGGCAAACAAAAACAACAAGGCTTTGATTGACGAAATTATTAAAAAAGCTGAAGATATGAAAGGATTAAGCCATAGAGAAGCGGCTGTCTTATTGGAATGCGATATTCCGGATGAAATAGAAAGAATCTGTCAGCTTGCCAGAAAAATCAAAGAAAAGTTCTATGGCAACAGAATTGTAATGTTTGCCCCGCTTTATCTTTCCAACTACTGTGTCAACGGATGTGTATATTGTCCTTACCATTATGTCAACAAACATATCCCTAGGAAAAAATTAACCCAGGAACAAATCCGCAACGAAGTTATTGCCCTTCAGGATATGGGACATAAAAGACTGGCTATTGAAGCAGGCGAAGACCCGGTCAACAATCCTATTGAATATATTCTTGAGAGCATTGAAACCATTTACTCGGTAAAGCACAAGAACGGCTCAATCCGCCGGGTAAATGTCAATATTGCCGCAACCACTGTGGAAAACTACCGTAAATTAAAGGAAGCAGGTATAGGCACTTATATCCTTTTCCAGGAAACATATCATAAGGGAAATTATGAAATGCTTCATCCTACAGGCCCGAAACATAATTATGCTTGGCATACCGAAGCCATGGACAGGGCTATGGAAGGCGGAATAGATGATGTAGGCCTTGGAGTATTATTTGGCTTAAATAATTACCTATATGATTTTATCGGTATTCTGATGCATGCAGAACACCTTGAAGCCGCTTTCGGGGTTGGGCCTCATACCATCAGCGTACCGAGAATCCGCCCTGCAGACGATATAGATCCAAGCCGGTTTTCCAACGGAATAAGTGATGATCTTTTTGCTAAAATTGTTGCAGTACTTAGAATTGCAGTTCCTTATACAGGCATAATTGTGTCAACCCGTGAATCCCAAAAAAGCCGGGAAAGGGTTCTCAATCTTGGTGTATCCCAAATCAGCGGCGGCTCAAGAACCAATGTGGGCGGATATGCGGAAGAAGAACCCGTAGATGAAGACACTTCCCAATTTGAAGTAGAAGACAAAAGAACTCTGGATCAAGTGGTCAATTGGCTTTTATCCCTGGGCTATATTCCAAGCTTTTGTACGGCCTGCTACCGGGAAGGGCGGACAGGCGACCGTTTTATGACTTTGGTAAAATCGGGCCAAATTGCAAACTGCTGCCATCCTAACGCTCTTATGACCTTAAAGGAATACCTTGAAGACTATGCATCTGACGATACCAGACTTAAAGGGGAAGCATTAATAGAAAAGGAACTAAAAAACATTCCAAACGAAAAGGTAAGAAATTTAACTATTGAGAAACTGCGTCTTATCAAACAGGGACACAGAGATTTCAGATTCTAGAATATTTATTTTAAATTTATTGCCAGATAACTTGAAAGGAGAACCTATGAGTTTAAATGATACTCCAAGAGCCAATCGGATCCATATCGGCATATTCGGCAAACGTAACAGCGGTAAATCAACTTTAATTAACGCCCTTACCGGCCATGACGTATCTGTGGTATCTGAAATAGCCGGAACCACTACCGACCCCGTTTATAAAACTATCGAAATTTATGGTATCGGTCCCTGTGTGCTTATAGATACGGCAGGGTTTGATGACGAAGGGTATTTGGGATCTATGCGGGTTGATAAAACAAAGGTTGCCATGGAAAAAACAGATATTGCCCTCATACTTTTTACCGATGTGGATATCACACAGGAAACCGAATGGATACATAAGTTCCGTGAAAGAAAAACCCCGGTTATTCCATTGATAAATAAAGCCGATATACTAAAAAATACAGATACTATCCGCAGTAAGATAATTGAAATATGCAAAGAAGAGCCTATCATTATAAGCGCCGTTTCAAAAACCGGTATAGATCAGATACGGGAGGCAATTCTTCGAAAACTTCCGGATGATTATAACAATACAAGCATAACAGGCAGCCTGGTTGCAGAAGACGACTTAGTGCTTCTTGTTATGCCTCAGGATATACAAGCCCCAAAGGGAAGGCTCATTTTGCCTCAAGTACAAACTATACGGGATTTGCTTGACAAAAAATGTATAGTGGTATCAAGTACGGCAGATAAACTTCCTCAAGCCCTTTCGGCCTTATCAAAGCCTCCAAAGTTAATAATAACAGATTCACAGGTCTTTCCTTTGGTTTACAGTCTTAAACCGCAGGAAAGTATGCTTACCAGTTTTTCCGTACTCTTTGCAGCATTAAAAGGAGATATCGATTACTTTATAAAAAGTGCGGCCGTAATTGACCGCTTAACTTCTAAATCCAAAGTACTTATAGCCGAAGCCTGTACCCATGTTCCCATAAACGAAGATATCGGCACCGTAAAAATTCCGCGAATGTTGCGTGAAAAAGCCGGCAACGGAATCACAATAGTTAACGTCCACGGAAATGATTTTCCCGAAGATCTTACACCCTTTGACCTTATTATCCAATGCGGTTCCTGTATGTTTAACCGTAAATTTGTACTTAACCGGGTAGCCAAAGCAAAGGCTCAAAAAGTACCGATGACAAACTACGGGATTGCTATTGCCCATTTAACAGGAATCCTGAATAAAATAAGTATATAAAAATTTCCCCGGATAATATTGATCCGGGGAATATGAATTAAATTGCATTTCTATTAACACTAATTACGTTATTTTAGCGACGCATTACTATTAATCTATATCTTCTTAATCTTATACAAATATAAAATCTCTTTTAATAATACTGTTTAAAAATATTACATCAAATTTTTTAGTTTACAAAGGCATTTTTAACATCCGTGATCATCTGCATTGTTGATGTAATTCCGCCACCGGACAGGTACCAGATGTCCGGATCTAAAGATATGATTTTATTATTCTTAGCCGCATTGGTTCCGTTTACCAAATCATTATCAAGTACGGTATTTGCCGTATTTGATCCGCCTACAACCAATGTTCGGTCAATAACAAGAATAATATCGGGATTTACGTCTGCGATATATTCAAAGTTTACCGACTGACCGTGAGTGGATGCTTCGATATTTTCATCTGCTGCCTTTGCTCCCAGAAGGTCATGAACCATGCCAAATCTGGAGCCTGATCCGTACACGCTTATAGACCCGTCATTGGTTAACATTATAAGTACTCTTTCGTTACTGTTTGCCGTAAGAGCTTTTACATCTTCCACAAGACTGCTTAACGAATTTATAGCATCCTGCGCTTCTTTTTCTTTACCGAAAATCTGTGCCACATACCCTATATTCTTTTTAACATCCTCCAAATATGTATCGGCGCCTGTCTGCACATAAACGGTAGGAGCTATCTCAGACATCTGATCGTAATAATTCTGCTGCCTTGCGCCTATAAATATAACATCGGGCTCAAATTCAAATATAGCTTCCAGGTCAGGCTCCATAATTGACCCTGCATTGTAAGCATTTTCATATTTACTTAAGTATGAAGGCAGGCTGCTTACAGGAGCCGCAACTTCCACTTCAACTTTTAATGCATCCATTATATCAAGAATTCCGAAATCAAATACAACAGCCTTCTTTACATCAGCAGATACTGTAACAGTTCCCTTGGTATGTTCTATAGTTATCTCAGAATTCTTAACCGTACCATTTGTATCACTATTTTCTTCTGCGTCATCATTTTTTACATTGGTGTTTTCTTCGTTTTTATTTTCATCCGTTTCTTCGCTGTTTCCTGCTTCCGTTGTAATTTGGGAATCGGCATCACTTTTAACCGACTCGCCTTTCTTTCCGCAACCGGCAAATAAACTCATAATCAAGGAAATAGATAAAATAACGTAAAGTATTTTCTTCATGTCAAATCTCCTCCATTTATTAAATCAAACGTATTAGTTTGCATCATCAACTAGCTGTAATATAAACAAATATTTTTTCCGCAGTAATTCTGCACATCAATATTCATTCCGTATATATCGTACAGTACCCCGCTTTGTATTATCTGGCATGTGTCCCCTTGTTTTATTATCTTGCCGTCCTTCATGGCTACTACATAATCCGCATAGCAGGATACGAAATTTATATCATGGATAACAACCATAATAGTCTTTCCCAGTTCTCCGACCAGCCTTTTTAACACTTTCATTATTTTTACCGAGTGCTTCATATCAAGATTGTTAAGCGGCTCATCAAGAAAAATATATTCCGTATCCTGGGCTATTACCATGGCTATATAAGCCATCTGTCTTTGACCTCCGCTTAGCTCATCAAGGTATCTGTTCTGCAGCTCCTTAAGCCCCATATACTCCAGGGCCTTATCTATGTGCCTTATGTCTTCATCATTAAGCCGTCCTTTTGAATATGGGAAACGGCCAAAGGATACCAACTCCCGAACAGTCAGGCGGATATTCAGGAAATTGGACTGCTTTAATATAGACAACCGTTTGGACAGCTCGTTGCTCTTCCAGTCTTTCAGCTCTTTATCATCAATATATACTTCTCCGTCGTCTTTTTTTAAGGTTCTGCATATCATGGATATCAAGGTACTTTTGCCTGCACCGTTGCTGCCGATGAAGGCAATAATCTTTCCCTTGGGAATATCCAAATCTACACTGTCCACAACCTTTTTGTCACCATATATCTTTGTTATGTTTCTTACCGCTATCATCGCTTTCTCTCCTTTAACATAAGGTACAGGAAGTAGATACCTCCGATAAAATTAATAATTACACTCATTGTAGTTTCAAACTTGAATATCCTTTCGGTGACTAAAAGCCCACCGGTCAAAAACAGAATACCCAGAAACGTAGTTCCAAAGCTTAAGCTTCTGTGTGAATATGTGCCCAGCATATGCCTTGCCAGATTAACAATCAATATACCAAGGAAAGTTATCGGCCCGACCAGTGCAGTTGAAACTGAAACCAAGACTGCACAAATGATTAATGTCTTTAATATCAGCTTCTTATAATCAACACCCAGGCTGATTGCATTTTCCGGACCCAAAAGCAGTACGTCCAGATAGGGTAAGTCCTTTACGGATATGATGCAGACCAAAATTATGATAAGTATACTTATCCCTACTAAATTGGAGTTAATATTGTTAAAGCTTGCAAACATTCTTCCCTGCAATACCGCAAATTCATTCGGATCCAAAAGTACCTGCATAAAGGTAGCCATTCCGTTAAAAAGGCTTCCCATAATCATACCCGTAAGGATCAGAAAATACACATTTTTGCTGCTGCCACGAAAAAGCAGCAAAAATAAAATGCAGGCAGCAAATATCATTAATCCGACACAGATAATAAAGTGCTTATAGCCAATCATTTGCGACAGAGTTTGTGAACCGGCAACAAATATAATAAAAGTCTGAATAAACAGATACAGCGAATCCAAACCCATTACGCTTGGTGTTAAGATATGGTTGTTTGTTACCGTCTGAAAAATGAGGGAGGAATATCCGATACCATAACTGACTATAATAACCGCGAGAATCTTTGTTATTCTTCTGGGCATGAAAAAATGAAAGTTTTTAGGAGTAAGCCCCGGCAACAAAAATGCCGCAATCAGCATTATATCCAGAAGAAGCAGAAGGATTATGACTTTTTTGCTTTTTTTGTCTTTTAAGATGTACTCCACTTCTTCTTCCTCCTAAACAGTAAAGCTAAAAACATAATGCTGCCCACAATGCTGACTATAAGGCTGATGGAAATCTCATAGGGGAATATAATTACCCTTCCAATCATGTCACATATCAATAAAAACAGTGCCCCGAATAATGCAGTGACAGGCAGTGAATTTCTTAAGTTGTCTCCCATCATCATGGAAACAATATTGGGAATAATAATGCCGACAAAGGAAATGCTTCCTACCGTTACGACCACGGTGGATGTAATAACCGCAACTATAACCATACCCAAAAGAACAATCGCCTTATAATTTACTCCCAGGCTTTTTGAGAAACTTTCTCCCATACCTGCGATAGTAAGTTTATTGGCATAAATATAAGCTATAAACAAAAACGGTATCCCCAGATATAAAAGCTCATATCTGCCCTTAATTACCAGAGAAAAGTTTCCCTGCAGCCAGGACGACATATTCTGTATAATATCAAACCTGTAGGCAATAAAACTTGTTATGGCACTTATAACATTTCCCAGCATCATACCTACCAAAGGTACAATCATGGCATTTTTAAATTTCATAGTTTGCAGTATCTGCATAAAAATAAGAGTTCCAAACAACGAACATATAAAGGCAATCAGCATTTTAAACAGTTTCGCCTCTCCGCCGAAAAACATTATGGCTATCATTACTCCAAATCTGCTCCACTCCATTGTTCCTGCGGTCGAAGGGGAAACAAACTTGTTATCGGTAATAGTTTGCATGATAAGACCTGATATACTAAGACTGGCTCCGGTCACCAAAATACTTATAAGTCTTGGAAACCTGCTGATAATTGCCAGTTTGATGTCCTCACCGTTTCGGGTAAATAGGCCCAAAAGGCTAAAATCCTTTACTCCCAAGGTGAGGGAATAGACAGAAGCTGCAATCAGGATAATTAGCCAAAACAGCTTCCTATGTAGCAAATTAGAAATCTTAAGATTCATTATCACCTCCGGCTGATATGCATATCACTTTTAAGTCCTGCAATAATGTAACATAAATGAGAATGAATGTCAATATCAATAATATGTTATAATTTTAACAATTATATGTAAATTAACAGGCTGATACTTGTCCACTTACCGGAATCTAGTTTCTAGAATCATTCAATTCATTATAAATTTTAAATATTATACACTTTAGCCCAAATGACAAATCAGCTTGGCAGGCTAGTGATATTCCGTGTAGCTTTTTGCTTGTTTAAGAGTCAAAAAATATTAAACGTTATAGAGCAGCCAAAAAGTTATTAAGTGTAATTTGAATTGACACTGGAAAATAAGCAAAAAAATACCGCTTTATATGATGAATTTAATTCATCACAAAAAGCGGCATATTAATATGTATAATTAATTTTTGTAAGCCATTGGTCCGATTATTGTACCTGCTGCAGGCTGTTCATATAGAGTGCGTTAATATCCTCTTTGTATATATCCAGGCCGACCCTGTCTACCATGGCAGGCTGTACGCCCTGTCTTGTTATGCTGATACCTGCAGCATAAGTGGCAAAACATATAGAGTATATGATGTCATTTTCTTCGCTTAAGCATACGGCAAGGGCGCTTATAAATGCGTCAGCCGCACCGGTAGTGTCCACAGGGTGGAAATCGGCTGCCGGAAAATACATTGAATATTTTTCATTACGAAGATAGCAGCCTTTTTCGCCTAAGGTGACTATGACATTTTTAACACCTTTTTTTAGAAGGGCTTCGGCTTTTTCCTCAATTGATGTGTCGTCCGGAATAAGCTGCTTAAGTTCCTTCTCGTTAGGTATAAAATAATCAATGTTATTTAGCAGGCTGTCACTGATTTTTTCGACTGAAGAAGGTTTCAAAATAACCTCCACATTCTTTTTCTTGCATTTCTTAATGGCGTATGCGGCTGTTTGCTCTGATATCTCCAGATTGAGCAGGCAATATTTTGCGTCGTCCAAAAGATGCTCAAACTGTTTTATCTGGGCATTGTCCAACTTTTCGTTGGCTCCGGAATATATTACAATCGTACTTTTTCCGTCGGCGGCAACGTTAATATACGCCTTACCCGTTGGTATGGAATCGTCAAAAACAACCCCGTCCGTCTTTACACCGCTGTTTAGAAGGCTGTTATATATCTCTTTGCCGTCACTGTCATTTCCCAGGCGCCCTATCATATAAACCTGTCCGCCCAGTTTTCCGGCTCCTACTGCCTGGTTGGCGCCTTTTCCGCCGGGCAGCATAACAATACTACTTGACCTGATGGTTTCTCCGTCCGTTGGGATATTTGATACATTTATCATGCAGTCCATGTTCATGCTGCCGACTACGACCAGCTTCCCGCCCTGTTTATGGTTAATCGGCACATCAACGCTGTTTCTGATTATAACTTTTGCTTCAATCTTTTTCCTGCATTCATGTACAGGCTTCTTGCCTTCAATAATATGAATTAAACTTTCCACGGATGTTTTCCCGATTTCTGACGGAGATATACTGACTGCTGTCAATTTTGGCTTCATTTTATCGGCAAGTCTGCTGTCTCTGGCGCTAATTACTGACACCTTGCCGGGTATCATATCCCCCCGTTCCCTAAGCCTGCCATATAAAATATTTCCTATCTCCGCATCGGTACATAAAATTGCCGTAACGTCATTATTAAGGCACCTGTCAATTCCTATGTTTATTATATCTTCATCCGTACCCCTGAATATCCATTCTTTTCTCGGGGACAGAAAGCTTTCTTTAAAAGCCCGGTAATACCCTTCTTCGATTCCGGTATCCTTTTCCGTGAGCAATGCGCCGATTTTATAATGCCCTTTCTTAATCAGGCAGTTTGTTGCCAGATACCCTAGATCGCTCATTTCATAATAGATATCGGCGGTTTTTCTTTGCCGTGAAGGCACTTTATGGTCAAATATGCATACTGCCGGCACACCTGAGCCGTTAAAAATGTCCTCGTCCTGATAAACGGCAATAATACCGTCTACACCTTTGTTTTCCATGACTTTCATGTACTTTACGGCTTTATCCCTGCTGCCGTCCGTATTGCAGACCATTATACTGTAACCGTTGTCCGCCGCTGTTCTTTCAATGCCGTAAAGAATATCCTGGACTCCATAAGCATCCGCAGTTAAAATAACTCCGATAATGTTAGTCTTTGGAGAAACACTTTTTATTACTTTTGAATACGGGACATATTGGTACTCCTTGATTACTTCCAATACCCTTTTTCTGGTTTCGGCGCTTATATCCTGATCCTTGTTATGTAATATTTTCGATACCGTTGATGGTGAAACCCCGCATATTTTGGCTATATCTCTTATGTTCATTGCTTTTCACCCCCTTTTGTCATATCTAAAATTACAATACTTGCATATATTATCTATTTTTTATAAAAAAAATGCAATATTAATTAAAGCATCTTGTTATGCGGACTAATTTCCCCGACTGTAAAATTAAGCCGCATAAAAGATGCTTTATGCAAAGTCCTTAGACTTCCTTTCCGATTATTGTATTCACAAATAAATCCATAAACTCCTTGCCCTTTATGCTCTTGGCTATTACGGTATTTTTATGCTCCCGCATTTTATTCTTTATAATTTGCCTTCCGAAATATGCAACTGTCTGTCCGCGAGATATCTTACCTTCCAGTTCCACGTCAACAAATACCTCTTCTGTATACTCGCATAATTCGGGATAGGCAGCAAGCGCAAGAGTAATTACATCATCCATCGGGAAACCGCCCAGTTGGAAAAACTCACGCCACAAATCGATATATATCGGAAATTTGTCCGTTATAAAATCTATTACTTTTCCCTTGCCGCCATAAGTTAAATCCGCAAGATGGTCTCTTGTCAGCATTCCGTCGGCAAAGCGGTTATTTTCACATACATCCAAAGGAACAAGGGTAATTTTCATATCCGAATTCAATACTATTTTAGCCGCTTCCGGATCAGCCCAGATATTATACTCAGTAACCGGTGTAATATTTCCGTAAATGTTGAAGGCTCCCCCAAGGATATAAGCCCTCTTTACCTTACTTGCAATAGAAGGATCGTCAAGTAATGCCTGTGCAATATTTGTGAGCGGTCCTGTCGTAACCAGAGTGATTTCACCCGGCCGCTCATTAAAGGATTTTATAAGAAACTCCTTGGCGCTTATAGGTTCGGGCTTTCTTACAGGAGTCGGGGCTTTTTCATTGAATTTATCCAGCCTGTCGCCAAACTTCCATCTAAGCTCCTCGTCAAAATTTACGGGATCTCCTTCATCATCGGATTTTCTGGGAGAAAGCATTTTATCGGCACCTGCGTATACGGGTATATTTTTTCCGGTAAGCTCTACCGTATTAAGCGCTACATTAACTGCCTGTTCAATGCTTCCGCAGGCTCCGTTTACCGTCGTAACTCCAAGCAGATTGATTTTCGGATTTAACGCGCCAAATATAACCGCGAGTATATCATCACCCACGGAATCTATATCAAGAATAACATCAACCATAGTATTCACCTCTTTTTTATAGTCCGGAATTTACAGGCATAATGCCGGTAAAACTTCCGGGCTGATACATTATTATTTCGTACCGATTACTTTATCAGTAACTTTGTATACATAAGGCCTTACAAACTGTACCACCGGACCTGTAAGGAAAGCAGCAACCAATGTACCTATACCTACGGTACCACCAAGCAAATATCCTACTACTACAAATGTAACATCACCGACTATACGGACTATTCTGTAAGGGAATTTGGTTTTATCGCTAATTATTTCGGAAACCAAATCTATGGCTCCTACTCCAAGATCGGCTCTTATATATGTAGCAATACCTATTCCCATAATTACGCAACCTACAAGTATCATTATAATTCTTACTGCCAGGTTAAGTTCTCCTGTAATTACAGAGTCAAGTATAAATGACATCACGTCTGCGGTGTATCCTATGCCGAATATGGCAAGCAGAGTGGATATGTTAAGATAGGATTTATCCACGAAAAATACTATTACAAGTATAATAACATTGGTAAGAGCAGAAGCCGTACCATAGCTTATGTTAAATACATTTCCAAGCCCTAATTCAAGTACACTGGCGGGATCAACCCCCAACTGGCTGTATAAAAATATACCTACTCCGATACCGCAAATCATAAGTCCTACTATAGCAACAAAAATTCTTCTAAGTAAATGATCCTTTTTCACAGTATATCTCCTCTTACTTCTAATGTCTGTTCATGTAATTGCGAAACTCAAGCTTTGCTATAGAGTTTCGCAATGAATTAATTATGTTATTTAATTTAGAGCCTTCATAGCTTCAAAGAAGTACTCTACATATTTCTTCCTGTCTACATTGAATAAAACGTAGGTGTTCTTGTCCACCTTTTCTCCGAATATCTTTTCTTTATAGCCGATTGTATCTACCACTGTCATTCCTGTGGTAAGCTCACCGGTTACTTCTACATCAACATTGCATTGTACACCTGTAAATATTTCAGGATGGATTAATGCGGCGATAGCAGTCGGGTCATGCAGGGTGCATCCGGGGAAGCCTTCCACTTCATAATGGTATTTGCTGAAGAAGTCTATAAGCTCTGCGGCAAATACCGAAATTTCATTGCCCTGAGCCCTTAAAATTTCGTTTTCTTCTCTTGTGACGTAAGCCTTATGGGTAACATCAAGGCCCGACATGATAATTGGTAAGCCGGAATTGAATACTACCTTGGCAGCCTCCGGATCAGCCCATATGTTGTATTCGGCTGCCGGTGTCCAGTTGCCCATATAAGCTCCGCCGCCCATAATTGAAAGTCTTTCGATTTTTTCTTTAAGGTCAGGTCTTACTATAAGCAGGGTTGCTATATTAGTAAGCGGACCGATCGGTACCAGCGTAATCTTTTCATCGGATTCTTCTATGGTTTTTATCAGCAATTCCAATGCGCTAAGATTACTTGGCTCAAAACCGCACTCCGGCAGTATCGGCCCTTCAAGGCCTGAGCTTCCGTGAACAACCTCGCCGCCTACGGTAAGCTTTCTGATTAGGGGCTTATCGGCTCCTTTTGCGACCGGAATGTCGTATCTGCGGGCCTTTGTCAGTACCTTTATTGCATTTGTGGTCACCTTTTCAATAGTCTGGTTGCCCGCAACCGTTGTCACGGCTTTAAGCTCCAGCTTATCGGATGCCAATGCCCACAGTATAGCCATGGCATCGTCATGACCCGGATCACAATCTATTATTATAGGGATTTTCTTACTCATGATTACCTCCTTGTATTAAGTTGCGTCACCTGCACTTAATTTTTGGCAAGCTGTTCGCGTTTCTTCTTGTCGGATGAACTCTTTTTGACCGAATATATAATAAGTCCTAATATGGTCACTGCATAAGGAAGCATCTGTACCAGTTCCGGTGATATTGTTGTAATCTGGAGGGCATATGAGAGTGCTTCCGCTATGGCAAACAGCATGGCTGATAATGCGGCGCCTAACGGTGTAGAGTTTCCCATAGCATCTGCCGCCAGTGCGATAAAGCCGCGTCCCGCTGTCATGTTCTTTGAGAACCATGTAACATATCCCATGGACATGAAAGCACCTGCCATTCCACCCAAAACTCCCGAGATTCCAAGCGCTATATATCTTGTCTTTAAAAAGCTTACTCCGACGGACGAAAGTGCATTCGGTGCCTTGCCGGCTGATCTGATTCTAAGCCCTAACGGTGTTTTATACAGTAAAACATACACCACAAAAATCATTACCAGAGCCATATATGATACCACATTGTGGTTGGACAAAATCTCTCCTAAAACCGGAATATCCTTAATCAAAGGTATTTCCAGCGAAGGAAGCTTTCCTGAATTAAGGGCAATGGTAGTTCCCTTGTCTTTTACAACAGCATACATGAAATATACGGTACCGCCTACAGCCATAGTATTGAAGGCTATGCATGTCAAGGCACTGTCTGCCTTAAGGCTCATGGATACATAACCAATGGCAAGTGAACAAAGAACACCCGTAATTATGGATATCAAAAGTCCAAACCAGGGGCCAAAGCCATAAGCGCTGGCAAAAACACCTGTAAGGGCGGAAACCAGCATAACACCTTCAATACCGATATTGGTTATTCCGGCATTTGAGGTTATTACCGCACCCATTGATGCCAATATCAATGGTGTCGCCACACGAATAACTGAAAAGAAAAATCCTGTACTAAATATTGATTCAAATACCTGGCTCATTCTTTAGCACCTCCTGCCTCCAGCATATTTTTGGAAACCTTGGTCGTCATCCTGTGCCTGAATTTTGCCAGGAATGCGGTTGCAGCCACAAGAACAATAACCAGTCCCTCAATTATTGATACAATTTCCGCTGCAACATCGGATTGCTTGTACATATAGTCAGCCCCGATTCTTAAGTATGCTACAAAGAATGCGGCAACCGGAATAAAGGCCGGATTTTCTTTTGCTATAATATTCAGGATAACACCGTCAAAACCATAACCCGGAAGTGCCGACCACTGAAATCTGGTATACATTCCAAGCATTTCAACGCTTCCGCCTACGCCTGCAATAAAGCCACCGATAAGCTGGGAGCTCATAATAACACCTGAAACACCTATACCGGCACATTTTGCAAAATGAATATTGCTTCCGGTCATCCTCAGCTTATATCCCCATTTGGTTTTGTACATGAATATATAGGTCAATATTACAAATGCAATCATTATAAAGATTCCCGAATGCAGACGGGTTTTCGGAATAATGTTTGACAAGCCCACACCCGTCCTGAATTTATAAGAAGCCTTATATGCAGAATTCGGATCCCTTGCAACCTGGTTAAAAATATATGTGCCAAAATATAGCATAACATAGTTAAGCATCAGAGATACTACCATCTCACTGCAGTTCCATTTAATCTTAAGTGCTCCGGGAATTGCACATACCAGAGAGCCTACGATGCCTGCGGCAATAATCGCTATTATGAGGACAAGTTTTGCCTGACCAGGCATATATATTGCCAGTATTGCCGATATCAGTGCTCCCATGAAAAAGGCACCCTCTGCAGAAAGGTTAAACTGGTTGGCCTTAAACATAACATTTACTGCAAGGCCGGCAAAGGTTAACGGTATCATCATCTCCAGTACTGTACTAAACCTTCTGACTGAAGTTAAGGGTCCTATAAACAGGTTGCCGATTGCTGCAAACGGTGAATCTGTCGAAAAACTCATTATAATGAAGGAGATGGCAAATGCAATGAAAATCGCAATTAAAAATCTCAATACTTCAAACCATGTGTTAAAGCGGTTTACGCTCATTTTTGTTACTTTTCGCATAATATTGCATTCACCTCCTCTTCAGACTGGTTCTTAACTCCAAGCATGTAATAACCAAGCTCTTCTTCCGTAAGTGTACTTGTATCTTTGAAATATGCATTAATCCTGCCGTTATGCATTACAATAGCACTGTCGCTTAATTCCAGTACTTCGTTCAAATCTGCAGAAATAAGCAGTACTGCAGCACCTTTATCTCTGTATTCGACTATTTTTCTTCTTATAAGTTCGGATGCGCCCGCATCAATTCCTCTGGTAGGCTGTTCGGCGATGATAATCTGGGCTTCCTCAGTCAATTCCCTTGCTGCAACAACCTTCTGTATATTACCGCCCGAAAGTACCTGGACCTGATTGTTTATTGAGCTGCATTTAACTTTAAAATCTTTTACCAATTCTTCAGACTGCTTTTTCATCTTTTTTCTGTCCAGGAAAATTTTTAATTTTAAATACTTTTCTATTTTATCGGTAAATAAATTGTCCATAATACTTAACTTTGCAGCACAGCCGTTTCTCATTCTGTCTTCCGGAATGTATGTCACCTTGTTGCCTCGCATTGTAGCGGGAGTAAAGGTTTTGATTTCCTTCCCCAGTATTTTTATCGTACCGTTAATGGGTACCTTCATGCCGGTTAAAACTTCCGCAAGCTCTGCCTGACCGTTGCCTTCAACACCGGCTACACTTAAGATCTCGCCCCTTCTTAGCTTTAAACTGACTCCGTCAAGCATTTTCTTTCCTATGCCGTTTACGTATACAAGGTTATTGGCCTCAAGGCATACTTCTCCGCGCTTTGCCGGTTTTTTGTCTACATGCAGAACTATTTCTCTTCCTACCATCTTGTTGGAGATCTCTTGTGGGTTGGTATCCTTTACATAGCATGTTTCCACTGTTGTACCATGCCTCATAATTGTTACCCTGTCGCATATCTCCATTATCTCATTCAGCTTATGGGAGATGAATATAATGGTATGGCCCTGTTTCTTAAGGGTTTTTAGCTCGGCAAAAAGTTCTCTGGTTTCCTGTGGCGTGAGTACTGCTGTAGGCTCGTCCAGAATAAGAACCTTTGCTCCTCTAACCAGTGCTTTTAAAATTTCAGTTTTTTGCTTTACGCCTACGCTTACGTCCTCAATTTTATCGGTAACATTAATTTTGAAATTGTATTTCTTTGCATATTCCTCAGCCTGCTTTATCATTTTGGCCTTATCGATGAACAGGCCACGTTTTTTCGGTTCGTTACCAAGGGCAATGTTTTCTGCAATTGTCAGGGAATCCACCAGCATAAAATGCTGATGTACCATACCGATACCAAGGCCTATAGCTTTCTTCGAATTCTCTATCTTTACCTCTTCACCATTGAGGATGATTCTGCCCTCCTCAGGTGTTTCTATACCAAAAAGTATCTTCATCAGGGTGGATTTTCCTGCGCCGTTTTCACCAATAAGCGCATGTATCTCGCCCTCATAAACTTCAAAATTTACATTACGGTTGGCTACTATGCCGTTAGGATATACTTTTAATATGTTTTCAACTTTTAATATTACTTTCTCCTTCATACGATACCCTATGTCCTTTACTAAATTTTGAGGATGCCCTTTATAATATGAGGACATCCTCAATATTAACCTATTTCTTTTACGGAGCTACACTGTTTCTTAAGCTATCAAGTTCTTCGGTTGTCATACCGATAGCTGTGCTAACCTTAAGTTCTCCACTGACAACTTTTGCTTCTAAGTCCTCAATCTGCTTTCTTTCTTCTTCAGTCAGAGTGCTGTTATAAACGTCGTTCTTTGCAAGGCCCACTCCGCCTTCAGCTATACCAAGGCTTTCGGTCTGACCCATCTTAAGCTCTCCCTTTAAATCCAGTTCGATTGCTCTGAAAATTGCATCTCCTACGTTCTTCATCATAGATGTAGCAATCTTTAGTGCTGTCTGCATATCGCCGTTTGCAGCATAACCCAAAGATTGGTCGGAGTCAACGCCGATGACATATCTGTCAGCCTCTACAGCAGCTTCAATAGTACCAAGTCCGGTAGGTCCTGCAGCCGGGAATATTACTTCTACACCCTGGTCACTTAATACGATACCATGTTCTTTACCCTTTGCAGGATCATAATAATCACCGGGATATGTAGCAATAACTTTGATATCAGGATTAATGGCAAGTGCGCCTTCAATATAACCTACAAGGAAATCATTTATAGGAGGAATATCCATACCGCCTACAAAACCGATCTTGCCTGTCTCTTTTGCAAGTATGGCAGCAACTGCGCCGGCAAGGAAGGATCCTTCGTTCTGCTTAAAGGTTGCGCAGTAAACATTGCTGAAATCTCCTGCTGAATAGTCTACAGTGTTATCAAGAAGCAGGAATTTCTTTTCAGGATACTGCGGAGCTATGTTCATAATAGGCTCAACCATGGAAGGTGATACTGCAATAACATAATCTACATCTTCCTCTGCAGCATCTGCAAGGGCAGGTTCCCATTTTGACTCATCATCGCCTGTTTCAATTACCTGAATGTCAAGTCCCAGTTCGCTCTTCACCCTTTGCATACCTGCATTGGCTGAATCAAAGAAACCAAGATCACCAAGGTTACCGTTTACAATAAGAATAGCTTTCTTTTTGTCGCCGGTTTGATTGTCATTTGTCTGTGTTTCGGTTGTTGTTTTGGTATCGCTACCGGTATTCTGTTGGTTACTATTGTTGTTGGATTCGGTTTTCTTTGTACCGCATGCTACAAGTGCTAGCATCATAACCCCAACAAGTAATACTGCTAAAAACTTTTTCATTAACATTACCTCTCTTTCTTTCCCTACAAGATTAGTTGTCTTTTACTTTTATTCAAATGAAGTTTTTGAAATTTTATAAATCCAGTCTTCTAAAACTTCATCTGTTTCATTTCTGTCCGGAATGGATGCCTGTGCACCGTTTCTTGTAACCGCAATCGACGAGGCAGCATTGGCAAACATCACTGCCTTATTATGGTCCATCCCTTCCGAAAGTGCCACCAGAAAAGCACCGTTAAAGCAATCACCTGCTGCAGTAGTATCAATCGGCGTAACCTTTCTGGCCGGGAAAATTTCAGCACCTTTCTCGCTGACCAGCAAAGCTCCCTTTTCCCCCATAGTGACCAATACATTTTTTACTCCTTTATCAACCAACTTCCTAGCCACCTGAGTATATTTTTCAATAGTATTTCCCGATCCGCCGCCAAGCTTCAATAGCTCTGTGCCATTCGGTGTTATGTAATCCAGCTTCTGAAATATGTCTTCAGGAAATTCATCCGGTGCAGGTGCCGGATTTAATATAACGGTTTTACTCAGTTCCTTTGCCCTGTTTATCGCATAGTAAATTGCTTCTTTGGGTATTTCCATCTGAAGTATCAAATAATCACATTCCTGAAATGCTTTATCACATGCTTTTAAATATTCCACATCACATTCAAGGTTTGCACCGGGTATCACGACGATACTGTTATTACCTTGACTGTCCACATAGATACATGCCAACCCTGTGTTTTTAGAACCCGTCTTTATATCTGAAACATCTACTCCGCAGCGGGAAAGATTTTTTTTGAGGAGCTCACCGAATTCGTCATTTCCGACACAACCAAGCATTTTCACATTGCCTCCCAGTCTTGCCGCAGCACAAGCTTGGTTTGCTCCCTTTCCTCCCGGATTATAGGTTAGTGATGATCCAAGTACAGTTTCTCCCACCGCAGGCATTTGTACCATGTCAATAACCATATCCATATTCAAGCTTCCAACTACTAAAATCTTCTGTTTCAATGTCATTCTCCCTTTTACGAAAATACTTTCCTAAACATATTTCTTTATATAAAATATAACTCTGTTTATTATTTCTGTCAATAACGTTTATAATGTTTATTATATATCCACAATATTTTAAGACCTATTTTGTATATTATAAACAAACTATTATCCATAAATTGTATTTTTTATTGTGCTTGTTGCATTTTTCCCATATAATTGGAATCTGTATCCATTTTACTCAAGTCAGTTTAAAGAATACCGATATAATAAAAATACTTGGTAATTTAGGGAGTTTATACATCGGTTTTAGATTAATGCAATATACTACTCGTAATAACAGTTAAAAAAATACTCTAGACCGTACTGTTTATAGCTTTTGCATTGATTAAAAAATACGGTCCAGAGCATATGAAGTTTTCCCAATTTCAAGGCTAATAATGTGAATTTATTTAACTGATGCAAGTACAAATACAGGTAATATTTTACATTATCTTCTTGACGCTGCTGTGAAATTTTTTTAATATAACATTTATCAAAGGTTGCAACTCCTCAAATATCAAATAACTCTATAATATATATTCTTTATGGGAGTAAGTTTATATGATTAATAAAAACCATAAGTTATTCTCATTAATGATTATGTTTATTTTCTCTGCAATTATTATAAGCATATTATTTATATCTTTTTTATCTTCTAAAATTTACAGAAAAAATGTATATAGTAATTTATTTAAGAAATCCAATAAAGCAGAAGCAGTACCTGTAAGCTGGAGCAAAAACGATCCTGTTTTGGCACCCGATTTTTCAAATTTATATTTTGCATCCGATAAATTTGTTATTTTTAGAGTCAATACCGGATTGTTTGTGTATAATATTGATACGGAAAGCATTTATAGAACACTGGATCTGCAATATATAGATTGTCATTATATTGAAGGAGATAATTACTGTGAGACTCTTGTATCAGAAGACGGCAGTTATGTATTTTTACATCCGTTATCAAGTGATATGATGTATGTATATGCCGTGGAAGAAAATATACTATTTTTACAAACTTTTTCGGCTGATATAATGAATGACATAAAAATTTTTAACCACTTTATTAATCCTGTTGATTGTGAATTAATACCGGACGGAGTTATCGGCGGAAGAATTGTCGAAATTGCCGACTCAAAAACGAATGAAAAAAAGCGGGCTTATCTCTTAATAAAATCACCTTACAGATTAAGTGATGTAAAATTTATTTTAGGAGAAAAGGAAATATCCTTATTTAATAACTGAAACAATATGACAAACTCTGTTTTTAGTATGAACTGCATCCAAAATGTTAGGCATAATAACATTTTGGATGTATATTTGTTTTCATAGAAAATACTCTTATAACGTAGAAATAAGACAGTATTAGATGCTATAAGAACATAATATTTTAGAATGGAGAGAAAAATTTATTGTTGTACAAATTTATTATTAAGTAAAAAAGCTGAGCTGACTATCTTTTAATGTTTTTACCTGTCTTTCTGTTATAAGATCCTTATCTGTTATTTCCCCGCATAATATAGGTGAATGGATATCATACAACTTAGAATTTTTTATTACCATATCCTCATTAAAATTTGCATAGCAATATTTACAGCCATTTTTGCATGTATTATAAGTGCCTATATCTATGCTTTCAATGCATCCGCACTCAGGTCGCTGATTCTTGTCCTTCCCGCAATTGATTTTGCATCCTATAATATTCTCAATAGTTTCTTTATCAATGCAGCTTCCGTGCTTAATACCAAACTGCAAAAGATCAAATTTTTCGGCACAGGATTGGATAACTAAATTATATTCTTTGGCTATTTTAGAAAGCCGTCCGGCAATATCAAAAATAATGTCCGGATTTATTTCTTCAATTGACAAACCGTTTGTATTTCTTTTGGTCTTGGCGTATAAGTCAATAAAACTTATTACAACCTTATTCGTATATGGATAAAGCCTTTCCGCAATTTGCCCGAAAGCTTTTTCATGATATTCCACGGTATACTTGTCATTTACTAATATAGGGTCATATCTCCATATAACTCTTTCTTTTCCTATTCTTTTTGAAAGCTCTATAAAGACCGGTATCATTACATCCTTTTTATGAGGTACGTTAGGTTCAATATCTTTACCGTAACCGGTTAAGGTAAACTGAAAATAATATTTATATTTATCAAGATCGTTTAACCTGGACATCATAGGCAGAGGATTTTTTGTCCAGAAAACAATGCAGTCAATAACCTCCGGAGACAGTGAGATTTTATATAACTGATGCATGTTGAAAGGATTGCGTACCAGTATATATCCTTCTTTTATACGTTCAAAAAACCAGTCAGAATAATAATTTGGTATATCCGTACGTCTGCTTACACTTAAAATCATATTATTACCTCTATGAAATAAAGTATTTTTCACAAATATTCTGTTTAACTATTATACAGATAAAGCTGTTAACTAAATTTGCTAAGTATTTATATATTTATACTATCACAAAATACTAAATAACAAAAGAAAAATCTCTAAACCCTATTCTATTAAGGTTTAGAGATTTCATATTCAAGGCGACAACCAGATTCGAACTGGTGATCAGGATTTTGCAGACCCTTGCCTTACCACTTGGCTATGTCGCCATAATTATGTTTTCTTATGGTTATTTTATTATAGCAATTGTCCATTTATACGTCAATAGCTAACAAATATAAAATATAACTTATTATGTTATATCTTTTAAACCTTGTCTTTTTCATGTCATTGGCAATTCCACACATTCAGTTCTCCGTATATGCTTTATTTTTACATATGATTATGTTATATTGTATAAAACAAACATCCATTATTATACTTCGTATAAAAAGGGTCGACAGGTTATGCATAAATTATCTGCTAAAAAAATAATCCTAAGAACATTTATTATACTTATGATATTTGTGGCACTTGCGGCTGCAGGAGTTTTCAGTATAAATGCCTATATAAAATCATCAGCAAAAAAGAGAATTATATCCTTTGATCAAGCCTCAAACCTTGAAGGAATAGATTGCATCCTGATACTGGGTGCAGGTGTATGGGGAGACAGGCCTACCCTTATGCTTCAGGACCGTCTTGATTTCGGTATTGAGTTATATAAAAAGGGTGTATCAGACCGTTTACTTATGAGCGGAGATCACGGCAGAAAAGATTACGATGAAGTAAATGTAATGAAATCGTATGCTATAAATGAAGGCGTATTATCATCCCATATTTTCATGGATCATGCAGGTTTTTCAACTTATGAAAGCCTTTACCGGGCAAGAGATATTTTTCAGGCTAAAAAGATAATTATCGTAACACAAGAATATCACCTGTACAGAGCCTTATATGTAGCAGACAAGCTGGGTCTTGAAGCATATGGAGTCGCCTCAGATCCCCGCCAGTATGTGGGACAGCGGGCACGGGATGTCAGAGAAATTCTTGCCAGAGTAAAAGATTTCTTTTATGTAATTGTAAAACCTAAGCCAACTTATCTTGGAGACAGCATCCCGGTAAGCGGTAACGGAGACGTAACAAACGATTAATGGTGTCAGGCACTGTTAACAAATTGTGAACAAAGATAGTAGTTTTGTTAACACTTTATTTACAGTACCTGACACCAAAAAAAAGCAGATGTATCACATATAGTGATACATCTGCTTTTTTAAGGCGACAACCAGATTCGAACTGGTGATCAGGATTTTGCAGACCCTTGCCTTACCACTTGGCTATGTCGCCGATTATAATTATTCTTAATATAACAATAACTCCCCGAGTAGGGCTCGAACCTACAACCCCGCGGTTAACAGCCGCGTGCTCTACCATTGAGCTATCGAGGAATATTAATAACTACACATAGAGTGTTTTCAAAAATTCTCATCAGATACTTTTTGAAAACTTCCATACGTCTAAACATCCAAACCTTACTTAGGTCAAGCCCTCGACCTATTAGTAACAGTCAGCTTAGTGCGTTACCACACTTACACCTCTGTCCTATCTACCTCGTAGTCTTCAAGGGGTCTTACTAGCTTAACGCTATGGGATATCTTATCTTGAGGGAGGCTTCACGCTTAGATGCCTTCAGCGTTTATCCCTTCCGAACTTGGCTACTCGGCGGTGCACTTGGCAGTACAACCGATACACCAGCGGTTCGTCCAACCCGGTCCTCTCGTACTAAGGTCAGATCCTCTCAAATATCCTGCGCCCGCGCCGGATAGGGACCGAACTGTCTCACGACGTTCTGAACCCAGCTCGCGTACCGCTTTAATGGGCGAACAGCCCAACCCTTGGGACCTGCTACAGCCCCAGGATGCGATGAGCCGACATCGAGGTGCCAAACCACTCCGTCGATGTGAACTCTTGGGAGTGATCAGCCTGTTATCCCCAGGGTAGCTTTTATCCGTTGAGCGATGGCAATCCCACTTTATACCACCGGATCACTAAGTCCTACTTTCGTACCTGCTCCACCCGTCGGTGTCGCAGTCAAGCTCCCTTATGCCTTTGCACTCTTCGAATGGTTTCCAACCATTCTGAGGGAACCTTTGAGCGCCTCCGATACCCTTTCGGAGGCGACCGCCCCAGTCAAACTCCCCGCCTGACATTGTCCACCGGCCGGATCACGGCCGCGTGTTAGAAACCCAGTAACACAAGGGTGGTATCCCAACGGCGGCTCCACGGCAACCGGAGTTGCCGCTTCATAGCCTCCCACCTATCCTGTGCATGTGCTACCGAGTCCCAGTATCAGACTAGAGTAAAGCTCCATGGGGTCTTTCCGTCCTGGCGCGGGTAACCAGCATCTTCACTGGTATTTCAATTTCACCGGGTGCATTGTCGAGACAGTGCCCAAATCATTACGCCTTTCGTGCGGGTCGGAACTTACCCGACAAGGAATTTCGCTACCTTAGGACCGTTATAGTTACGGCCGCCGTTTACTGGGGCTTAAGTTCAAAGCTTCGCCTTTCGGCTAACCTCTCCCCTTAACCTTCCAGCACCGGGCAGGCGTCAGCCCATATACTTCACCTTTCGGTTTCGCATAGACCTGTGTTTTTGCTAAACAGTTGCTTGGGCCATTTCTCTGCGGCCTGATCTCTCAGGCGCCCCTTCTCCCGAAGTTACGGGGCCATTTTGCCGAGTTCCTTAACAATGCTTCACCCGTCGGCCTTAGGATTCTCTCCTCATCCACCTGTGTCGGTTTACGGTACGGGCTCATACAGAACAATAGCGGCTTTTCTCGACGGCATGGGTTCGGAAGCTTCGCTACTTCTATCTTCGCTCCGCATCACACTTCAGCATCACCTTAGGGATTTGCCTCTATGGCTCGCCTTTGTGCTTGCACCGGTCTTTCCTTTCCCGGCTCTTCCTACCCTTCCGTGTCCCCACAGTTCTGTCTGTATGAGGTACAGGAATTTCAACCTGTTATCCATCGACTACGCCTCTCGGCCTCGCCTTAGGTCCCGACTTACCCAGGGCAGATCAGCTTTACCCTGGAAACCTTGGATATTCGGCCTAGAAGATTCTCACTTCTATCTCGCTACTCATTCCGGCATTCTCTCTTCTTAAATCTCCACTGCTCCTTCCGGTACAGCTTCGCCGATTTAAGA
>NZ_CVTD020000024.1:165000-184971 GCF_002904165.1 Herbinix hemicellulosilytica
AAAGGAACCAGCAATTTTGTCAGCCTCTTCCTCATTTTCAGCATTAATACCGATATGACGAAGTTCGAAACCAAGCATCTTGTTTACCGCTTCTCTGGTTAACTCGGTTATCTTGTCAAATGCGCCCTCTTTAACCAGTTCGTCCTTAACCATCCAGCTTCCACCACATGCTATTATCTTAGGGAAGTCCAGATAGGAAGTAAGATTCGAAGCATTTATGCCTCCTGTAGGCATAAATTTCATATTTACATAAGGAGCCGAGATAGCTTTTATAAAAGGAAGGCCGCCTGCCGCTTCGGCAGGAAAGAACTTAACCACATCAAGGCCAAATTCAATGGCAGCTTCTATATCGCTTGGTGTAGAGCAACCCGGTGTAATAGGAATATTTCTCTCTACACAATATTGCACAACCTTAGGATTAAATCCCGGACTTACTATAAATGTTGCACCGGCTTTGATTGCCCTGTCAACCTGCTCAGTAGTTAAAACGGTTCCGGCACCTATCAGCATATGAGGGAAGTTTTCTCTCATTAATCTTATTGCCTCTTCTGCAGCTTCAGTACGGAAGGTCACTTCGGCGCAGGGCAGGCCGCCGTCACACAAAGCCTTAGCCAGAGGAACGGCATCTTTTGCATCATCCAGCTTTATGACAGGTACAATACCCGTCAGTTGAATCTTTCTTAATACTTCGTTCATTTTGACATTCTCCTTCTAGTATATATTTATTTAAGTAAATATTTTCATGTATCGCTAGAACAGTTTTACTGCATTCAAGACTATATGCAGGATAAAATTCTTATTATATATAAAGCTTAAAAATTTGCTTTCTTCAATCTGTTTAAAAGCGCTTTGGCTTAATTCCGATCCGCCAAATACGGTAAGCAATAGCAGCAAAAGCCAAACAATAAAAAGCCCCTGCATTCCTCCGACTATAAAGCCGGCCCATTTATTTATCTGATTGATTATCGGCAGCTTACTTATTATATTAATAGCCGCACTGATTATCCATAAACCTGCAAATACCACTACATATGTAAGAATAAATGCAATGGCATTAATTACAATCCCGGTAACCCGGGATACTATATAAGACTTGATATTTGCTTCTTGCTTTTTCTTGTTCTCAATAAGATTTTCCCTGATGGATTTGGGAAGAGGAAGATCATTAATCATCTCATCCTGGTCATTATTTTCTTTTGTATCTAAAGAAAGTGTCTTTTCAACCTTTTGATAAGTCTTTTGATAAAAGGTTTCATTGTTTTTAAGCAAACCGTTTATTTTAGGGCTTATCCATGTTGTTATCAGTAAGGTTATTATAAATGAAAACAAAGAAAAAACTATTTTTATAAATCCGACCCTTTTACCTATCCAGGCATTAATGATTATTATTGCCAAAACCGCAATTAAAAGCCAGTTCATTTAAATCCCCTTTCTTAAAACAAACAGCATTACCGTAAAATTATTCTTTCAGTTGTATTTCCCATATTTCCGTCGGATTTACCATGAAATAACGGTCAATATGGTTAATCGGATATAATGCCGATATGTTTGTCGTAAATGTATACCTGAATTTTTCTTTGCCGCTTGCTCTGTATATCACACAGGAAAGATCATTGAACATTATAATTTCTTCTCCGGAAAGATATATGTTGTCATAATTAAAATCCAGTTTCATATCCATAAGCTGATTTCCTTTAAGATCATAAAGGAAAAGCCTTCTTTCATTATCTTTCTCGCTGTTAAGCACAATCCCTGCATATTTTTCATTGTGCAGTACACTTATTATCTTTCCTTCCATGTTTACTTCCTTAATTAATTCCGCGATTTCTTCCATGGCATAAATCAAAAGCCCGTCTTCTTTAAAAGCACAAACCGTATTGTTATCCAAAAATGTGATTCTTGGCACCAGTATGGAATTATATATATCCGCACCGACCGTTCTGTCGGTATAGTTTTTGCCAACCCCGCCAAAATTCATGAACAGGATATTGGTTACAAATTCACCGTTTTTTAGGCAAAAATATGTTGCCACCACTTTTTCTCCGTTATCTGAAAGAGAAAAATCCATTGGATAGCCGTCTTTTGCCATATTTGAAATTTTTTCTCCCAGCAGTTCTCCTTCTTTGCTGTAAATTTCGATATAGCTGCTTTCTCCTTCTATCATTAGGGCTGCAACCACCCCTTGTTTTGCTACCTGCACCTTTATTATTGGATGGTTTGTCTGTATATTTCCGCTTAGGCCATTTCTGTTAAATATATGTATCTGCTTGCCGCCTCTGTCAGCAACAGCAACATAATCATCGCATGTATCCGCTATGGGGTCCGCCATCTGATACGAACCGTTCCATAGCAAATTTCCTTTGCTGTCAATAGCAACCGCACCGTCTTTGCTGTATCTTACTACAGCCCCTTTGTATTCCAGATACCCACCCAGGTTTTCTTCGGTATTTGCTACTCTGTTCATAAGCTCATAGTCCTGATAGTTGCGGTTAAAAAGTCTAATCAGATAAACCACACATAACACAACTATAAGAACCAACAAACTTATTATTATTATAGCCCTGTTTCTTCGGTATCTTTTACTTCTTTTTGTGTAATCCCTCAATGTCGCCACCTGCTTTTTGTGACATAGTTAAATAACTTTCATAGAAATTATACATCATTTTATCATCAAAGACACTATGTTTTAGAAAAAATATGCCGCAGAATCACAACTTAAAAAAGAACATGTAACTCTGCGGCAACCGTCTCTGTTATTTATAGTTATATATAATGCCCCCCATTGTCAAGACAATTTTTCAGCTTTTCTAAGTTAGATTCTCCTTTCTTTAAATTTCTATATTTTACATTTATTTACTATGTCTGAGGATGTCAAGGGCGAGCGTAAGCGAGTTCATCTTGACCCTTGACATCCAATACACATACATCATTTTTCTTTCCGGTCTGTCATGACAGACCGGCTGCCTTCCGGCGAGGACGGGGTTTGGGGCAGAGCCCCAAGGTTTTATACGACTGCCTGAAACTGTTTGTAAACCCCGAAATAATACTCTGCTGGCGTTTTGTAGTCTAACGACTGATGAGGTCTCCGGTTGTTATAATATTCAACATAATCCCTGGTAATCTGCCGGAGTTGGTGCCCTGTTTCGCAATCCTCAAGATAAAGCTTTTCCCACTTGTAAGATCGAAAGAAGCGCTCTATCCTTTGGTTATCCAGTGCTCTTCCTTTCCCATCCATTGAAATTTTTATATTGTTACTTTTTAGTAAGTTTATGTAATCATCACTGGTAAACTGTGAACCTTGGTCACTGTTCATAATTTCAGGTTTCCCGTACCGTTTGATCGCCTTTTTTATTGCCTCTAATACAAATGTCCTTTCCAAAGTATTTGATAACTCAAATCCAACAATATACCGGGAATACCAGTCTATAATGGCTACCATGTACATAAAACCACGTTTCATCCGGCAGTATGTTATGTCTATAGACCATACCTGGTTTGGATGATCAATATTCAAGCCTCTCAGCAAATACGGATACAAATACTTGCCATGCAGACGTTTGCTAAGATTAGGTCCAGGACAGAAACCATGGATCCCCATTTCCCTCATGTAACGCCGGGTTCGCTTTCGATTGATATGAATGTGATAATCCCGGTTCAGGATATTCGTCATCCTGCGGTAGCCATACTCCGGATGAGCCGTGTAAATCTCATCAATAATACGCTTAATCAGGTATTCCTCATCATTTACTGGAACCGGCTTGTAGTAAAGGCTTGTACGGTTAATTCCCAACAGTTCGGCTTGCTTTGTGATGCTCAGTTTCTTTTCTTCTCTGTCAATCATCTTCATGCGGTCTTCACGGGACTTAGAGTCGGCCAGATTTTTTTTTAAGCCAGGCAACCTCATATGAAAGTTGTCCAATTTGCTTAAACAGTTCGTCCTTCTCCTTTTCATACGACTGTTTGACCTTCTCTACTTCATCAGTTTCCTTGCTGAAAACTCTGCCTGCATTGCTTATGAATTCTGCCTTCCAGCGACTTAGCTGGTTCGGATGTATTTCATATTCGGCAGCAATCTCATTCAGCGTTCTTTCTTCCCTTAAGACCTCAATCACTATTTTTGCTTTTTCTTCCGGTGTAAAATTTCTTCTCTTTTCCATAGTTCCATTCTAACTTATTTTGGCCGTTTTGTCTGTCTTAATTTCTGGTATCATTATAATAAAATGGTTACTGTCTCATTTAAAAATCTTAATCACCATATAAAACCGCCTGTATATGCAGTTATGTAATTATATCTATAAATACATTGTTAAAATTCGTTTGCCTAAATTAATGCGAGGTTTAAGATATAAAAGGTAAGATGCAGTCTACCGGGTAAATTTATATTTACGGTACTATCAGCTTCTGCCCTATATAAATCAAATTTTCATCTTCTATATTATTAAGTTCCTTGATTACGGAAATATAATTGGCAGAATTATAAAGTTTATAGCTTATTCCGGCAAGGGAATCCCCTGCTTTAACCGTATAATACTTTACCCCTCCGCTGATTACTACCTCACTATTTGCATCAGCGGTTTCTGTATTTTTGGCTTGCTCAGATTTCTGGGCCTTTTGGCTGTTTGCGGAAGAATCAGCTACATTATCATTTGATTTTTCATCTTCTTTTTTCTCGTTATTTTCTTCCAGCGGTTTTATTCCTCCGGGTACTACCTCAACATTCAGGCTGCCTTCCTTGTCTGTGGCGGCTTCATTAGTCTTTTTTGAATTTTGATCCGTATTTTCCTGCTGATTTTCTTTAGTACGAAATACGGATTCAACCTCTTTTAAATTTTGAGATAATGCGTTCAGTGTATTTTGCATATTTTTCATCTGATCGTAATTATTCAAAATAGCCGCACCCACAACCAGAATAATGACAGCCAGTAAAGTACCAGCCGCATAAACCAGCCGGTTTATACTTTTTACTTCATCCGCAGATCCTTTCTTGTTTTGAATAACGGCCCTGATTTCTCTTGAGACCCGGTCGTCATATTGGGCTTCCTCGCTGGGCTTTTGTTTATGGTCAATCATATAATTTTGCATTTCTTCGTTCTTCTCGTAGTATATGTAATATCCCTCCTGACGACATAAACTGCCGTTCTCGTATAAATAAAACGCTTCTTCTTTTTCAATATTGTCATATGTAAGCAGGGTCTTGTCCTGTCCCGCAAAGTTATCCAGGTGTGTCTTTAGAATTTTTTCCTTATCCTCCAGTAAATACCCCGGACCTCCGATAAACCATCCCACTATTTCATATTCCGGAAAATACTTTTTGATATCTTCATATATCTGGGTCCAGTGATCGTTAGTAAATACTATTTCATTCGCAGCATCAATATTTTTTACTTCCACTGCTCCTGATATAAAAAGACAGTTTCCGCTTTCAAGCTTGACATATTGACCTACCAATACGGCTATCCGGCACGAAGAATAATCATCTCCTGCCAGATACCTGGCAAAGGTCATCACATAATCCTCTACATAAATTTTTTTAGTTACATTGCTTTTTCCGACCTGCCTGATATTTTTTGGCATCTTAAAGCTTGTCTGTGCTCTGCATGCACGATTTGCTTCAGCATTATCATTACTATAAACCGATTCTACCATAGACCCTTCTCCCATCTGAAACAAAATACTTATTATGCACAGCTTTCTTACTATATTAGCATAATTTGGACAGGCAGTATGTCGTATTTGGTTTGGGAAGGGTAAGAAGTTATCTTCAAAGTTCTACTGTTAATTCACAAATACGCCTAATTTCTAATTTTAAACCCTAAAATAATTAAAATAATTGCGTTTTGAGTATGATTTTGGGATTTTAATTTAAGATTCATTTGGTTTTGAATGTCTATTTTTAAAGATTTTGGTAATACTTAACCTAAGCGTATTTTCATAAAACATTTAAGTAAAAGTAATAGCAAAATTTGATTTGTAAGGATTTAAACTAGCGTAAATTAATCATCGGAATTATGGAGGTACTATGGGTATTTTCTATAAAAATAAAAAAAGAACTATTTACTTTGATTCGTCCAAGCAAAACGCCGCTTATGAACTGGGATTGGCATTGTCAGCGCTGATAAAAAAACACGTCTTGTATAATAAAAATATTATATTTTTATGTATCGGGTCTGACCGTGCCACAGGTGACAGCCTGGGCCCTATAATAGGTTATAAGCTGTCCAAGTATCTTAACCATCCGAATTTTCATATCTACGGTACTCTTGAACACCCGGTTCATGCCAAAAATCTTAAAGAAACCATTGAAACAATATATCAAAAACATGATAATGCTTTTATCATTGCAATTGACGCTTCCCTTGGCAAATCAGAACACATCGGATATATTGCCTTGGGTGAAGGGCCGTTAAAACCCGGAGCGGGTGTCAACAAAGATTTGCCAGAGGTAGGAGATTTATTCATCACAGGCATAGTGAATTTTTCGGGAATGCTGGAACATATGCTTTTACAGACAACCCGGTTAAATGTGGTAATGTCCCTGGCAGACCAAATATGTCTTGCTATTAACTACTGCTTAAGCCACCTAAAAGCTCAGCTTCCTCATCCCATATTTTTTCTGTAAAATTGTACCGCTTCAGATATATTGGCTGCATTGCCGGCTTCGATTATATTAATTAAAGTATCAAGAGTATCAAATGTTATAAGGTCTTTACCTATATATGGCTCATATTCGCGGGCTAATTTCAGGGTTAAGGCCTTTATTTTTTCGTCTGCCGTACTTACCTCTGCCTTGATTTTTTCATATTCCGATTTTAGGGCCAAGAGTTTTCCGTCATACTGTTTTTTAATTTCGGCACTGATAATCGGGACAGTAGAATTCTCGAATGTCATCAGTGCTTCTTTTTTTTGCTCGGTAAGATCCTGTGCTTCTTTATCAAGCCTTGCCAATTCTTCATCAAAATTTTCCAGCCCATAGGTGCTTTCATCTTTATCCTTTTTTATATTCCTTTTTATATTGTTTATTTTCTTATTGTTCTTAATTATATCATGGCGAATCTTATTGCCCTGCCTGATTATATCCCCATGCTTATCCTTTGTGCGGTTTCCGATTAACAGGTATAAGCCGCCGAATACAAGCACGGTAGCAATATAAAGGGCAGCAAGATATATAATTTTTTCTTCTGGAAGAACATAATAGTATATGCCGCACGGAATTATAAACAAAGTCAGTGCCAGGCTAATAAGAATGATTATAAAATCCCTGAAACATCCTGGGAAATATAATGCATAGTAAAGCCCGGTGTTGCAAAAAGCCGGAACATTTTTTTGCTTGAACAAAGACTTTGCTTCCAATTTAAGCCTGCGATTTTCTTCACGTAAAGAAGCTGTCTCTTCATCAATTCTTTCCGATATTTTTCTGTCTTTTCTCTTATCCCTTTTATCCTTAACTTTTTTCATATCGGCTTTTATTTTGTCCAGTTGCTTATCATAAGCCGTTTCGATTTCAGACCTGCGTTTTTTAACCGTTGCCTGTACCTCGTCTTCTGCCGCTTTCTTAAGACTCTGAATATTCTTCTCTATTTTTTTAAGTTCTACAATCAGATCGTCGTTTTTGTCCTTATATCTGTAAAGCTCAGTAAGATCTGCCTTAATCTCATTTAGCTTTTGCACACCCTCAAGTAATATATTACCTTCATCCATTACTATTTCCCCCTTCTTTTGCAGCTTTTGCTTTTAATTCATCAGGAGTAGGATAATTTAAGTTTTCATCTATTTCCAGGTCTATAAAAATCAAAAGGCGTATGCAGGCTTTCTGTTCGGAAGTCAATTTAACCAATTTCATTTTTTCTATCTTTTTCGCCACCGAATCATAATCCTTTGATTCGGAATCTATCATTCCCTCTTTGATTAAAATATAATGCATCATAATTTCAGGCCTATGTTTTTTGTCTGTAAAAGCATAAAGTATATCCTGTACCTTTTGCTTTTGTTTTTCCCCGTAAGGAAATATTTTTTTTAAGTATTCTCTATCTCTTTTTTCCCTTTCCTCTTTGGATATAAAAAGACCCTCAAAAAATCCCATGATCGTTTACCGTCCCCGTATTTTTAATAACCGAATATCCCTTCCAAAGATTCGTCGTTTTCAACCCACTCGGCAACATCAATAAGCCGGAAGTCATCCTTGGTATCTCTTATATAGACTTCTTTAATTCCCGCATTTATAACAAGGCGCTTGCACATCGAACAACAGGTGGCATTCTTAACATATTCGCCGGTATCGGTTTCGATACCTGTAAGGTATAAAGAACTTCCTATCATCTGATCCCTGGAGGCACTTATTATGGCATTTGCTTCTGCGTGAACACTCCTGCATAGTTCGTAGCGTTCCCCTCTGGGAACATTAAGCTTTGTTCTTATGCATTCCCCTAAATCACAGCAGTTTTTTCTTCCTCTTGGTGCCCCCACATAACCCGTAGATATTACCTCATCGTTCTTAACAATAACGGCTCCGTATTTTCTTCTTAGGCAAGTGCCTCTCTGAGCCACAGTTTCAGCCAAATCGAGATAGTAATTTACCTTGTCCCTTCTTTTCATATGTAGGTTCCTCCGGTAATATTAAATATAATACTTTTTGTCTTTATTTTATACGAATATGGTTTTTTATGAAAGACTTTTCTTAAAATTTCCCGTGTTAATATTAATTTTATTAATGCGTATGGCCATAGCTTTTACAAAATTATTATTTTCAAATATCGAAATTATAAATACCTCCACTTTAATAATTATAAATAACAAGATTATGTATATTTTTTAGCCGACAAATATTTATACCTAAAAAAAACTGACCCGGACATATCCGAATCAGTTTTTGCAGCTTATTTATTTTTAATAATCATAGCCCTGAAAGAATTTAATATGGCGAGCATGGCTACTCCCACATCACCAAATATGGCAACCCACAAATTTGTAACTCCCAAAGCACTTAACAATAGAATTAATACTTTAACGCCTAAAGCAAACACTATGTTCTGATTGGAAATTCCCAAAACCTTTTTAGCTATATTGATAGCCAACGGAACTTTTGACGGTTCGTCGGTCATTATGACCACATCGGCCGCTTCAATCGCAGCATCGGATCCCAGTCCTCCCATGGCGATTCCCACGTCTGCTCTGGCAAGCACGGGAGCATCGTTTATTCCGTCACCGACATATGCAAGGCTGCCTTTACCGGATGTTTGAGAAAGCAGTTCTTCCAGTTTTTCCACCTTATCGGCCGGTAACAACTCCGCATATACTTTGCTTAAGCCCAGTTCCTTTCCAACGTTTTCTCCCACATTAACGCTGTCTCCGGTTAACATTATGATTTGCTTTATATTTGAATTCTTAAGCTCTTTAATTGCATGAGCAGAATCGCTCTTTATATCATCGGCAATCAAAATGTATCCTGCATAAATATTATCCACCGCCACATGAACTACAGTTCCGGCCAGTTCTCCATCAAAATATGGTATACCTAACTTTTTCATTAACTTAGCATTACCCGCTGCAATCTTTTTTCCGTTTACCCTTGCTATAACGCCATGGCCTGATATTTCTTCCACGTCGGTTATCGCTTTTTTATCAATTTCTTTTCCGTAGGCTTTCAAAATAGATTGAGATATGGGATGATTGGAGTAGCTTTCCGCATAAGCGGCCAATTTTATAAGTTCTTCTTCGGATACCTCTTTTGCATGTACTTCTTTAACTCCGAACACGCCTTTTGTAAGAGTTCCTGTTTTATCAAAAACCACAATCTCAGTATTGGCCAAGGCTTCAAAATAATTACTTCCTTTTACCAGAATACCTTTTTTGGATGCCCCGCCTATACCGCTAAAAAATGTTAACGGAATAGAAATAACCAGGGCACAGGGACATGAGACAACCAAAAAAGAAAGAGCCCTGTAAATCCAATCACCGAATGTTGCATCTTTAATAATAAGAGGCGGAACAAATGCCAATAAAACCGCCAGTATTACAACTGTTGGCGTATAATATCTTGCAAACCTTGTAATAAACTTTTCCGAGCGGGATTTCTTGTTGCTTGCATTTTCTACCAGGTCCAAAATTTTGCTTACGGTAGATTCACCATATTCTCTTGTAACCCTGGCAGTTATAAGTCCGTTTACATTAATACATCCGCTTAGTATCTCATCACCGGGCTCCACTTCACGGGGTATGGATTCACCGGTTAAGGCAGATGTGTCCATAAGGGATGTTCCTTCAACCACTATGGCATCCAGAGGAACCCTCTCTCCGGCTTTAATCACTATGATATCCCCAACCTTTACTTCATCGGGTTCCTTTTTTACCAGAGTATCATCAACTTTTACATTGGCATGGTCAGGCCGAATATTCATCAAATCCGCAATAGATTTTCTCGATTTATCAACTGCATAGTCCTGAAACATTTCACCGATCTGGTATAAAAGCATAACCGCAATACCTTCGGTATATTCACTTATAAACATAGCCCCTACCGTTGCCAGTGCCATAAGAAAGTTCTCATCAAACACACTGCCTCTTAGTATGTTTCTTACAGCGTTAAATAATATATCTCCGCCTATAAGAAAGTAGCTTACTAAATATAAGATTACACCGATTTGTCTAAAGTACCTTTCCGTTATAATTGCCGAAACCAATATCAGTGCACCAAAGAGTATTCGCAAAATACGCTTTTTCATAAATTTCATCCCCTATGCATTCTTCAGTCTTGCGCCCGGCTCTATTTTAGTAACAATTTTTTCAGCCTCCTTAATAATTTCCGGCATAAGTTCATCGTCCCCGTCAATAATTAACTTCTGCGTCATGAAATTTACAGTTGCTTCTTTTACACCGCTTAATTTATTAATTGCTGTTTCGATCTTTGAGGCACAATTTGCACAGCAAAGACCTTCAATAATATATTTCTTTTTCATATAACTCATCCTCCAAAATCCGAATATTATATTTTATAATAAAGCCTAAAGACAAGAATTTAAGGTTTTATTTTCTTGATTATTTATTATATAATGAACACTTGAGCAATTATTCATGTGTTACAATATAAGAATATATCCACACAAGTATAAATATTTTAATTGCTATTTTTGATAATCATTATCTCTCTTCGCTTATATGAGCCAAACCTTGATCAAAAATTAACCTTACATGTTCGTCATCTAATGAGTAATATACAACCTTGCCCTCTTTACGGTTCCTTACAAGTTTTGCCTGTTTTAAAATTCTTAGCTGATGGGAAATAGCCGATTGGGTCATGTTAAGCAAAGCAGCTATGTCGCAGACACACATCTCAGCTTCATCTAAAGCCCATAAAATTCTGATCCTTGTAGAATCACCAAACATTTTAAACAATTCCGCCAAATCATAAAGAGTTTCTTCTTTGGGCATTTTTTCGCGTACCCTGTTTACAACTTCTTCATGTATAACCTCACAGTAGCATCTGTCTTCCGTAGGATTTTTCTGGGTCATTGCCTTACCCCCGTTTCTTTACTGTTTATTGATCTATCCTGTTTATTAATCTATCGTTAGTCTTCCTCTTTGTATTAATCTTATGTACTGTCTTTTATACTATATATACTTTATTCTGTTTTTAATATATGAATAAGGCATAGAATATATGAATGTTTGCTCATATGTTTGTTTATATTATATGCATAAATTTTGTAAATGTCAATATATATATAATATTTGCTCATATATTTTAAAGAATTTATTATATAATTGTTTTTTAATGTAATAACAGCGTATAGTTCTTTATAAAATACTCAGATATTAATTGCTAAAAACTAGAGTATGCATTATATCTTAATTTGATATTAATATATTTATTTGATTTATAAATTAATTTGATATTAATGTATTAATTTGATCTTTATGTATTGAATAAAACACCGGAAGACATTGCATGAATACCTGCTTAATGCAATTATTTATATACTCTTAAGATTATAAATGCAATAAATATAAAATGAAAAAACATATAATAAAAAGAGGATGCCGCAAAAATCTTTTCTCTTATTTGCGGTATCCTCTTAATATCATATGCGGTATTAAACTCTTCGTTAATTATTTCTTATCAGATACTCGAAAGCGCTTAAAGCAGCGTTGGCGCCTGAACCCATAGATATAATTATTTGCTTGTGTATACTGTTTGTGCAGTCACCTGCTGCATAAACACCGGGTACATTGGTGGCATTGTGACTGTCTACCACAATTTCTCCCATTCTGTTGCGTTCCACAAAATCTCCAAGCCATTCGGTATTCGGTACAAGTCCTATCTGGACAAATACTCCTTCAAGCTCGATGTGTTTTTCTGTACCGGTATCCCGTTCAATATAAGTTATGCCGTTAACCTTTTTGTCGCCGGTTATTTCTTTGGTCTGGACATTTTTAAGAACCGTTACATTGGGCAACTCGTACAAGCGTTTTTGCAATACCTGGTCTGCCTTAAGTTCCGGCATAAACTCCAGTACCGTTACATGGCTTGCTATTCCGGCAAGATCAATAGCTGCTTCTATACCGGAATTTCCGCCGCCGATTACAGCCACCCGTTTGTCTTTAAATAATGGCCCGTCACAATGAGGGCAGTAAGCCACTCCCTTGTTCTTAAATTCGGCTTCACCCGGGACATTTACATTTCTCCAGCGGGCTCCGGTAGCTATAATTACGGTTTTACTCTTTAGAACAGCACCGTTTTCCAGCTCTACCTCTATCATGTCTTTTTTATCTATATGCTTAACCCTGTGAGGGTATATGATATCCACGTTATATTCTCTTATATGCTCTTCCAAGGCAGAAGCCAGTTTAGGTCCTTCGGTGTATTTTACGCTTATCAAGTTTTCGATGCCCATTGTATCATTTACCTGTCCGCCGAAACGTTCAGCAACAACTCCTGTTCTTATTCCTTTTCTTGCAGCATATACAGCCGCTGCGGCACCTGCGGGACCTGCGCCGATAACCAGAACATCAAAAGGATCTTTATTCTCAAATTGCGATTTATCCGCAACTTCTACATCAAGTTTAGATAAAATCTTTTCTATAGTCATGCGTCCGCTTCCGAAGAATTCTCCATTAAGATATATGGCCGGAACAGCCATAATCTCTTTGCTTTCTACTTCATCCCGAAATGCTGCGCCGTCAATCATGGTATGGGTTATGTTCGGGTTGAGTACGCTCATAATATTTAAAGCCTGAACCACCTCAGGGCAGTTCTGGCAGCTTAAACTTACATAAGTTTCAAAGTTAAGTTTGGCATCTATGTTTTTTATCTGGCGTACTATATTATCGTCCACCTTGGGAGGTCTTCCGCTGACCTGCAAAAGGGCCAGAACCAATGAAGTGAACTCATGACCAAGGGGAACACCCGCAAAGGTGATCCCCATGTCCTGATCAATACGATTTATACTAAAACTTGGTGTACGAGGAAGCTTAACCTCTTCGGATTTAATTTTAGGAGACAAAGCTTTAAGTTCCTCAACTAAAGATAAAACATCCTTTGATACAGAATCGGCTCCCGCACTTACTTTAATCAGTACTTCGCCTTCTAATAGCTTTAGATATTCTGCCAGTTGGTTTCTGATTTCTGTATCAAGTATCATAAGCTCTCTCCTTAGATTTTACCTACAAGATCCAAGCTGGGCTTTAATGTTGCCGAACCCTCTTTCCATTTTGCGGGACATACTTCATCCGGATGATTTCTTACATATTGAGCTGCTTTAATCTTATTAATTAAAACGTCAGCATCTCTACCGATATTGCCGGCGTTAATTTCTATAGACTGAATCACACCGTCCGGATCGATAATAAATGTTCCACGGTCTGCCTGACCTGCTTCTTCAATCAGCACGTCAAAGTTACGGCAAATTACATGAGAAGGATCGCCGATCATTATATATTCAATCTTTTTGATTGTTTCTGAAGTATCGTGCCATGCCTTATGAGTGAAATGGGTATCCGTAGATACAGAATAAACTTCAACACCCATGCTCTTTAAGGTCGGATAAATATTTTGAAGATCTTCAAGCTCTGTAGGGCATACGAATGTGAAGTCTGCAGGATAGAAGCAAACAACACTCCAATGTCCCTTGAAGCTTTCTTCTGTTACTTCAATAAATTTACCGTTATGGTATGCTTGTGCCTTGAAAGGCTTTACTTGTGTTCCTACTAATGACATGTTCTATACCTCCTACAATTATTTTATTTATGTAATATATTAATAATAGTAATTATTACTGTTATTATATTAGTATGAGTTTTGCCATTTGTCAAGAGGTATTTTAATAAAATTTGGGATAATTTATGTAAATTGTTAACATGCATAACTTGCAAAGCTCTAGATTAGATAAAAGCTTTGTTTTAGACAGTCACAAGTAAATTATTTGTCCGGACAGCATGTAAGGCATAAGTACACCTGTAATATATTTAAACTACTAGTATCTGTCTTTTGTTTTTGAATGGATTATCAGGCTTTAAGAGACTAAAAAACCTACGGTTTCTTTGATCCGTAGGTTTTTTACGTTATCATTTATTGCTTTTTTATTTTATTTTTCTAATTCTTTTTTTCTAACTTTATAATCAGGCATCAGTGATTCCACTAATTCATAAAACTTCTTTGAATGATTCGGATGTATAAAGTGGGCAAATTCATGCAGTACAACATATTCTATACATATTCTTGGAGTTTCAATCAGTCGGCTGTTTAATGTTATAATACCCTTTTGCCACTGACATGAGCCCCATCTTGATTTCATTTTTCTTATTTTAATTACAGGATACTTAACTCCGTATTTTTCAAACATCCTGTGTGTTTCCGTACATATCTGTGTAAAAATATTTTCCTGTTGCTCCTTTAGCCATTTGTTAACCAAGCCTTCCTTGCGCTTCTCATCGTCTTTGTTCTTTACCCTAATATATATTTCTTGGCCGTCCAAAAATACAGTTTCCGGACTCCCTTCTATAACTTTTATAATTCGGTATTCACCCAAAAACCTTATTTTCTCTCCGTCTTTATATTTTGCCGGCAGCGTCGGTAGGACTTGTTTTTGCCTTTCTTCAAATCTCTTTAAAACACCGGAAATGTATTCTTGCTTTTCTCTTATAAGGTTTTCTATATATGTTAACGGTACTCTTTTATTGGCCGATACCAGTATTCTGCCGTCCGGTTTTATGCGGATATTGATATTCTTTACCGGTTTCCTTGTAAGTGTATATGTCACTAAGTTTTGTCCGCATTCAACCTGTCTTGTTTCCGATTTATATTTCATCAGTTTTTAAATCTCCTCATTCTTCTAAAAGTTAAATAAATTATACATTTCCCATTTTTCTAAAAACATAATAAAGCTAATCAAGCTATGAAAATCTCATATTTAAATAAAACGATTTTTTATAATATCCGATAATGCGGTATAATATCCTCGTATGTACCGTCCTTCATTAAAAATCCGCCCGGTATTATGCCCAATTTAACAAAACCCAGTTTTTCGTAAAGGCGCAAAGCCCTTTCATTAGATCTTACCACTGCATTAAACTGCAATATCCTAAACCCCTGCTCTTTCGCCTTTTCCATGGAATGAATCACAAGCTTTTTGCCGATTCCTTTACCGCGAAATTCTTTTTTAACTGCATAGCTGGTATTGCAGATATGTCCGCAGCGTCCCACATTGTTTGGATGAAGTATATATAATCCGACAATTCTACCGCTATCCATATCATAAGCAATTCCTGTAAATGTCTGCTCACTAAAAAATTCATCTCCGCTGCTTTCCGTAAGCACCTCCGTCTGCGGAAAAGCCACGCCTTCTTCGACAACTTCATTCCATATGGCTATAGCTTCCAAAATATCTTTTTTCTCGTATCCTCTTATATCAACATTCATATATACCACCCGACCCCGTCCTAAAATAGTTCATCCAGCAATTTGTAATATTCAACCTTTGAATAATCTATATTTTCAATTCCATATTCCTTAAAAAGAAGAGGTACCCACTTAGCGTCAAAATTATGTTCAAAGCTTCTGGCGGCCAGGGCAAGATCCTGATACCTGTCTGCAACTCCTCCTCTGCCCCAATCAATAAATCCGCTAAGCTTTCCGTTATTTATGAAAATATTGGGTAAGCAATAATCACCGTGAGTGAAAACCAGGTCTTCATCGGCAGGCTTTAACTTATATAACTCCTCAAGCACTTCCACATCTTTCATTCCCTGTCTGATATGGTCAAAATTATCTTCATCAACAAGCCCGTTTTTCACTCTGTATTCGGCCTCCTTTAGCTTAATCTCCAATCTGCAGTCAAAAGGGCATTCTTTTATATCTATGCTGTGTATCATCCTTAAGCCTTCGGCTAATAATCTCACAAGCCTTGGCATATCACTGTTAAAAGAAGGATCGCAGGCAAAAGCCCCCTCAACTTCTGTCATTAAGAGATATTCATATTCCTGATCATTTATAAATAATAAAACTTTCGGGACCGGAAGCTTTCATTCCAGCCATTTCATTATTTCTGTTTCCCTTTTAAGGCTATTATTAAGCACTTTTGGCATTATTTTAAGATATCGGTTTTGCTTTTTTGCATCTGTCAGCCTATATGTATATGCCCCCGACATTCCTACCGTATTCTGTTCCCATGCACATTTATTGATTTCTTTTCTTAATTCAACAGGCAGGTTTTCTAAAAACCATTTTTTCGTATCCATTAATACCATTCTCCTGTAATCTGTAATTAATGATTTTAGTAACACTAAAAACCATGATTGATTTGGTCCGGTTTGCTATTAATTCTCCATTTTCATAAAAATTCTTGATTGTGGCTTTAATAAAGATATACTGCTGTCTTTTATTATGTCACCGGTCCTAAAGACAGAAAGCATAAAACCAATCATGGATGAATTAATTACTAATGCCGTTTTGCCATAAGAAATAAGAGGCATTGATACTTCGGGTATTATTCCAAATCCAAGATTATTGATAATATAAAGGCTTGCCTGCAAAATCAGTGTTAAAATTATTGATAATGATAATAATGTTCCCAAAACACTTCTTTGCCTGGTTACATAATATATTCCCAATACCGAAAACGCCAAGATAACTGCAATTATTACTATGAAAGCAATCCAGCCAAAATTATAAGTTATTGCGGTCAGAATATAATCTGTTTTTGCAAAAGGTATTTCCGGTATATTACTTTCAAACCGGTAAGGTACGGAACCCTTGCCCACAAATTTAGAATTCACCAGCAGATCTCTAATCAGACAAGACAGGTAGCCGTAACCGTCGCTTTCATTATATGGATTGAATGCAAAAGTAATTCCGGTTAAAAAACCAGGATTTATTATTATATAAACAAGAGCAAGAATAACGGCACTGATTGGAATTATAAGCGCTAAAAGCAAACCCTGTTTTTTATCAAAACCAAACCACCCTTTTAAAGCACAGATATAAAAGTTAGCAAATGCAGTTATAGAAAAAATTATAAAACCGAAAAATGATGGTATAAGTAATAAAACAACTGCAAACAAGACAAATCCTATTTCACATAATACAATACCTTTATAATTCATATGACGTAAAGAATAAAAAAGGAGAGCATATGCAAGCGGAAATATCAAAGTAAGGTATGACAAACTTACAGTAAATCTTCCTGTCGAATAATACATTCTGCCCCCTACAGATTTGCCTAGTAATATCTGAAAGGCTGAAAAAGCCAAAACAAGCAAATAAATATACCCGGCATATCTGCCTAAAACAGTAAAGTCAAGAAAATAACATATTAAAAATACAGTCAAAGCAATAATATAAGGTGCAAAACAAAATAAAGTATATTCCGATTTATCAATAAAATAATTTGCCAACGCACCTATTAACATTAAAAGAGCAGTTAATGAAATCATTATCCACTGAGGTTTAGGCCTGTGAATTCTGTCAAGTTCCATACCGACAGATACCGCATCACCCATTTGTAATATAGCTTTTTTGGTAGCCGTTATTTCATCGTCCCCCTGAAGAATATAGGCATCTCTCTGGTCGCATATATGATTTTCAATTTCTTCAGCAATAACTTTATGGGCTTTTTTCCACCGTATTTGCTCACAAACAGTCTTACTATATGCTTTTATTTCATCATACGGATTCATAACTAACCCCTCCGTTCAAAATTCTATTAACTGCCGAAGAAAAAGTTATCCATTCCTGGTGTTTTTCCTTAAGAAGTTTTTTGCCTTCTGAAGTAAGATGATAATATTTTCTTACCTTCCCGTTGCCTTCTTCCTTTTCATAGGACTCTACGTACCCTTGCTTGTTAAGATTGTGTAAGATAGGATAAAGCGTTCCTGCTTTCAAATTAAAAGTATCATTCGATCTTTGGGCCAAAGTTTCTATTATTTGATACCCGTACATATCTTTTTCTTCAAGCATTTTTAAAATTAGTATTGTTGTACTTCCCGACATCAGGCTTTTATCAACAGTCATATATAGACCTCCTATATATCGATTATCTATATATAATATATATAGATGTTATATATATGTCAATAAAAAAATACGCAAATATAGTAAGCCACCTAAAATATATTAACTTTAGTGCCTAAATATATAGCTCAATAAGACTGTTATTAACATCAAAAAGTTCAAAAATTAATTATGAGATTATAAGTTCTTCATATATATAAAACATTTAATTAGAGCCTTTTATATCTTCCTTTAAACTTTTCTGTAATAAACTCCCTGAAAGAACTTAAATCTTCAATATCCTTTTTTCTTATCAAAGTAGCCTGATATACCGGAGCTGCATAGGAAGTTAAACTTTTTATGTCTACTTTATTGATGTAAGTCCATCTTTTCCTAGTCTGACTAAATAAGCTTATATAAATATTCCTATTATATCATCTTTACAGTAATTGTTCATTAATGACAGACTAAGATTATTATTCGAAAATGGCCCCATCAGGTACCTCAGCGTATGACGGAATTGATGACGATTCATTTGCATTAAATATTAAAGCGCCATCTTCAATTTTAAACACATATTTATATAATCCGTCATCAGTTTTCAGAATTATATTACTATCATCTATTTCATAAGTTCCTATAGCTATATAGCTGCTTAAAGGCGAATAGGAAAAGGAAAATTTATTATCGTCAGATAGTATAACTGTCGGTTTTATAGGCTCTTCCGATTCGGTCATAACATAAGCCCGATGTTCAATCTCTGATGATTTCTTGGACGAACAGGCAGTAAGTACAAAAACCATAAATAAAAGAATGATAATATATAGATATTTACCTCGCATTTTAACTCTCCCCTTCAAAACATTATATATAATATTTTCTTTTTTACCGTTATTTGTATTTATAATATCACTTTTTTACTTTTTTCAAAATGAAAATATAGTATGTAAAAAAATATTTATAATTACAAAAAAATATGGTTTAGAAGGTTTCTAACCTAATAAACCATGTTCAAGATATATTTGTATTATTTTACTTGTAATAAAATCTGTTTAAGTAAAGTAATATTATTTATTTATTGAGTTACTTACTATGTTCTTCATTAACATTATAAATTTCATAGGTATAGTTAATATTTACATATAAACAAATATGTAACCCAAATAAACTTCTTTCCTTTTTCAAATAAACTCCTTTCACAAATCCCCCTCAAACCCTTGAAAATACTGGCTTGTTATTCTCTTCCAATTTCCCATTTAATTCCTCTTTCCTTATTCCTTACTTCCTAAAGTCCTTTCATTTCTCAATTTTTAGGGCAAAAAATGAAAATAAAGTGCTTTTAGGATTGAGGGTTAAGGGGGAAGGGTTAAGGGGGGATTTTGTCCATTTTTCATTTCATTTTCTTTTCCATTCAATCTTCCAATCCATTGATTTATCTTAATTTCGGCCTTGCTCCTTATTCCTTATCCCTTAAAACTAATACATAAAATATA
>NZ_CVTD020000025.1 GCF_002904165.1 Herbinix hemicellulosilytica
AGTCTCTAACGACAACTTAATACGCTTATCGTTTAAAACCTTCTTTTTTGCTGCCGCTTGTTAACGTCAGCTTTAAAATATTATCATGCCTCATTTATTTTGTCAACTACTTTTCAAATATTTTTTTGATTTTTATTTTACTTGAAAAGCAGAACGGAGAAAGAGGGATTTGAACCCTCGCGCCGCTATTAACGACCTACTCACTTTCCAGGCGAGCCCCTTCAACCACTTGGGTATTTCTCCGTATTAATTACAATACAACATTTTGATAATTATGTCCATATCAAATTTTGTCTGTTTAATCAAATTGTCAAACTTTTTAAATTGTTTGGACAATTCAATATATTCAACATATACATATATGATTATTATAAATCCATATAGTATATGTTAAACGGAGAGGGTGGGATTCGAACCCACGGTTCCTTGCGGAATCACTGGTTTTCAAGACCAGCCCCTTAAGCCGCTCGGGCACCTCTCCCTACGTCGTATTTCGAACGTCGCTAAGCTATTGTATCACCACAACAAATTTGTGTCAAGTGGTTTTCTGTTTTTCATTTTAGAATTGTTTGTACTTTAATTACAATTTCAAAAATTTAGGAAGCCATCAACTATAATCTACCTGGTTTTCCCTTCAAGAATACCTTTTGCAAATATCAAATCTTCAGGTGTAGTAATCTTTATGTTATAATAATCGCCCCTCACAACTTTAACAGGCATATTTATAAACATATTAAACACCATGGCATCGTCTGTAATATTTTCCCTTAGCAACTCTTCAGAATTAAACAAATCCTCATAAGCTTTTTTTATCAATCCATATTCAAAAGCCTGAGGGGTTTGGGCAGCCCATAACAATTTTCTGTCCGGTGTATCTTTAACCCATCCGCCTTTATCAACCATTTTTATTGTATCCTTAACCGGAGCAGCAACTATACAGGCTTTGTCTTCATACACTGTTTTAATAACTTCGTTTATCAGGTCAACAGATATAAAAGGTCTTGCTCCGTCATGTATAAGAACGTAATCGGTGTTTTTTATTGCCAAAAGTCCATTATATACAGAATCATATCTTTCCTTGCCGCCTTCTATAATATGCCTTACCTTTTTAAAACCATATGCTTTTATTATATTTTCTTTGCAGTAATCAACCTGCCCTTGTCCGCAGATCAAAATTATATCGTCAACGCAGCTTTCTTCAAATGCCTTGACAGAATAATAGATAATCGGCTTTCCATCCAGCATAATAAATTGCTTTGCCACCGGCATATTCATTCTCTTACCCTGTCCGGCTGCCAGGATTATTGCAGTAACATATTTTTTTAACTCATATACCCCGTCTATTTCCAAATGACCGGCATCCGATTTAAGTATATCGTCCATCGTATGCGTTTTGTGCAAATTTTGCATTTTAATCATTCTCCGTTATAAACCTTAAAATCCTTATCAAGGTTTACCCAATACTCCTTATTCTGCTATTATGGAGCTAAAACTTGTAGGTAATATAAAATATTTATTTACCCCTTTTAATCAAAATAAAAGCAAGTAATTTTTTACCGCTCCCCTATTCTGAGATTAGGAACAGCGTTCAGGTCAAGGCCGCTTAGTCTGCCCTTTATATATTCATAATAAGCTGCGCAGCCTATCATAGCCGCATTATCAGTACAAAATACAGGTGACGGATGATAATATTCAAAACCATGCTCTATGCAGGCTTCCTTCATAGCTTTTTGCAGAGCCGAATTTGCAGCAACTCCCCCTGCAATGGCAACCTTTTTCATATTATAATCTTTTGCAGCCTGGATAGTTTTTGACACAAGAACGTCCACTACGGCTTCCTGGAAAGATGCCGCCACATCCGCCCTGTTTATATCTTCATGTTTCATTTCACAGGAATTTAAGTAATTTAGCACAGCAGATTTCAACCCACTGAAGCTGAAATCATAAGGGGCCCCTTCAATATGAGCCCTGGGAAAGACTATAGCCCGGCTGTTTCCTTCCTTAGCCAGTTTGTCTATCTTTGGCCCTCCGGGATAACCCAGTCCTATCGCTCTTGCCACTTTGTCATAGGCTTCTCCGGCAGCATCATCCCGGGTCTTTCCTATCACTTCATATTCACCGTAATCCTTAACCAATACCAGATGGGTGTGTCCTCCCGACACAATAAGGCATAAAAAAGGAGGTTCAAGTTCTTTGTTTTCAATGTAGTTAGCTGATACATGTCCTTCGATATGATGTACACCTATTAGGGGTTTATTTGCTGCAAAACTTATGGCTTTAGCCGTTGCAACTCCGACTAAAAGTGCCCCGACCAATCCCGGACCATAAGTTACACCAATTGCATCTATATCATCCAGAGTAACATTCGCTTCTTTAAGCGCTTCTTCGATAACTTGGTTGATTTTTTCAATGTGTCTTCTTGATGCAATCTCCGGAACAACCCCTCCGTATATTTTATGAATTTCAATTTGGGATGATATTATGTTAGAAAGGACCTCCCGACCGTTTCTTACTACTGAGGCAGCAGTTTCGTCACAGGAGGTTTCTATTGCCAAAATATTAATGTTGCTTTTCATAATTTCCTCTTTTCGTCATGAGTTATATTTTGTCTAATAACTATTTTTATTTATCTGCTATATATTCCCATCCAAGAATTTTCCATCTGTTGTCTTTGTCTTTTCTCATCAGATATTTTCTGAGTTCCGATGTTTTTCCCTTTTCTGTCACGGTAAAGGAAATATACGCCGTAGCATATTCTTTGCCGTCTTTTTTATAATTTTCTTCTTTTTCTTCATTAACGATAAAGTTATTTTCTATCTTTCGGTCAACCTTACGCCACAAAGATATATCAGAATATAAATCAGTCAGATATTGCTCCATAGGATTAAGTTCCAAAAACTCTTCGTCACACAGTTCTCTTATTTTTATCGCCAGCTCTTCGATTTCCTCATCCTTAATTCCCGAATATAAAAGCCTGGTCATATCCCCATGAAGTTTAGCCACCTCCCTGGGGGTTTTAGGATAATCGTTTACCAAATCCATTTTCAATATTCTTTGTACTTCAGTCAACTTTTCTATTGAAGTTTCTCTTTGCTTGTTTGCTTTTTGCGATTGATTTACGATAAACAGCACTACTATAACCGCAACTAGCGATATTAATGTAAATATATTAGCTAAAGGTTTTTTTGCTCTTTTCATGACTGCACCTCCGGCTTATAAATACTGAACGGTTTTAAATATTAATCCTCCCCGTCATCCTCAAATTTCAAAGTAACACTCTTTCTGTCCCTACCTGCTTTAGTATTGGTAAAAATCCTCTTTGCCTCATTTATAAAATCCTCAGGCCTAACTAAAGACGGGCTGTAATGAGTAAGCCACAGCTCTTTAACCTGTGCCTTTTTTGCAATTTTAGCAGCTTCGCAAAATGTCATATGCTTGTATTCTTTTGCCTTGATATCCTTGTCTTTTTCACCGTACATACCTTCACATATAAATAAATCGGCATTTTTTGCATTTTCTATAATAGAATTCGTCGGCCTGGAATCGGTGCAATAGGTAAGCTTGATGCCTTTTCTTTCGGGGCCGAGTACCATTTCCGGAGTATATATTTTTCCATCATCCTCTACGGTTTCACCTTTTTGAAGTAAATTCCAATACTTTATAGGTATATTGTTCTCCTTGGCCTTTTCCGGATAAAATTTACCGCCCCTTTTTATAATTAAGCTGTAACCGTAACATGGGATATTATGATTGACCTGAAATGCCCGTATTGTATAACCGCATAGCTCTATTTCATGTTCAGCTTCGTTTAATTCGATAAATTTAAGTTCATATGGAAGTTCAGGGGCTATAACCCGCAGGCAATCAACCACTTTTTTTAATCCCGCCGGTCCCACCATATACACCGGTTTTGTCCGGTCAGAATTCCCCATCGATAGTAATAAACCTGGAAGGCCGCTTATATGATCTCCGTGAAAATGAGTAATGCAGATAATGTCTATCGAATGAACACTCCACCCCTTTTCTTTAATAGCTATTTGCGTCCCTTCTCCGCAATCAATGAGTAAACTGCTTCCGTTATATCTTGTCATAAGAGCCGTCAGCCATCTTCCGGGCAACGGCATCATTCCGCTTGTTCCCAATAAGCATACATCCAACATTACATTTCGTACCTTTCATGTCATATCAGTATATTAAATTCTACTATAAAGAAGTATAGGCTACAATATCATTTTACCACATTCTGCGAAATCATATAAGTGCTATTATGCTTATTTTACATTTTACCTAAAAAAAGGAAGGCGGTACATTTTATGCCGTCTTCCCTAAATTTACGTTTACATGATTTCTGTTTTATTTTTAACTTCAACGGGAATTTTAAATTCACCGGTAATTTTCTTATAACACATCTCACATAAATTAAATCGATGAATCTGTGTATCCCACTCGGAAAAATATCCCCATTCCTTAACTGCCTCAAAAGCATCCTCTTTTAATATTCCGTTTTCGACTTTAAGCTTTTTACCGCATGCGTTGCAGTAGATTTGCATATCATCATTTTTGTTGCTTGCTGCTCTTTTCACCACTTATCCCTCCTGAAATATAGACAGCCCTGCCCGTATCTTATTACATTATAAACGCAACACACTTATATTTACAGTGGGAATTAATGTATGTCGTTCCTCCACATAATAATTGCATCCTCAGTGGGCTTGGTATAAAAATCTTTTCTTAGACCGGCTTCGACAAATCCCAGCTTTTTATATAAATTTATTGCCGGCAAGTTTGATTTTCTAACTTCCAGGGTCAAAGAATATATTCCTCTCTCCTGTGTATGCCTTATAAGTTCCTTAAGCATCTTATACCCTATGCCCTGTCTTCTGAAGTTAGTTCTTACCGCAACATTGCATATATAACCTTCTCCGGCAACTTCGTAATAACCGCAATATCCGGCTATAGTACCCTCTATGTCAACTACAAAAAAGTGGTTATTATCGCCGGACAGAGATTCTATAAAGGCTGCCTTGCTCCAGGGTTCGGAAAAGGTTTCCTTCTCGATAGTACATACTTCTTCCAAATCGCTTTCTTCCATCTTTCTGACTAACATCCGATTGGCTCCTTATATTAAATGTTATCGGTATTATTTTCATTTTCCCGTTTAAGCCGCTCGGCCCGCTCTCTTTCGGCCTGGCTCATTCTAAGATATACAGGCTGGTGGTCTGCGGCTGATTCAATTCGTCCGGCTTTAAAATATTCTATTCCTAAAGCAGCTAAGCTTCCGGCCCTTTGCCTGTTCATATGCACCGGTGCGAATACATACTCTGTTGTTATTTGCCTTGTAATTTTTTCCTTATGAACCGGTACCCCATCCCCCAGAAATACCGTTTTTCGTCCGGTCTTATTTACTTCCTCAATAATTTCATCAATACTTACGGCCTTTTGAGGGGTGATAACTTTAAACTCATCATTACTAAACTCATACAGTCCCGTATATATCTGATCTCTTCTTGCATCCATCATGGGGCAGATTAACATATCCGTGCCGTATAAATTATAAGCCATACAGTCCAAAGTCGGAACGGAAACTATCGGTTTTTTTAAAGCAAGTCCCAAACCTTTGGCTGTCGCCGAACCTATCCTAAGTCCCGTAAAAGAACCGGGTCCTGCCGTAACTGCTATAGCATCTATATCGGCTAAGTCAAGGTCAAGCATTCGGACCACTTCATCAAGCATTGGAAGTAAAGTCTGTGAGTGGGTCTTTTTATAGTTAAATGTATATTCGGCCAGCAGCGCTTCTTCTGATGCCACCGCAACGGAAGCAACCAGTCCGGAGCTGTCCAGTGCCAGTATTATCATAATGTTTCTCCTTTTAAATCCTCAAATGGTTTAATTGCATTAATAATTTCTATTTCTCTGTAATCAAAACCTTTTTGCAGGTTCTTTTTTATATTTATAACTATCCTGTTTTCGGGCAATATATCTTCTATCAGTCCCGCCCATTCTATAAGGCAGACACCGTCTCCGTAAAAATATTCCTCATATCCTATCTCTTCCATTTCCAATACATCGCCTATACGGTATACATCAAAATGATAAAAAGGCATGTCTTTTCCCATATATTCCTGGACAATGGTAAATGTAGGGCTGTTTACGGGCTCGTCTACTCCCAGCCCTTTTGCAAACCCCTGGGTAAATACGGTTTTACCTACTCCCAAATCGCCGTTTAGGCAATACACTTGTCCCCTTTTTGCTTTACAGCCAATATCATATCCGATTTTATAGGTTTCTTCAGGACTAAAGCTCTCAATAATCATAATTTCCCTCATTTAACCAACATCTCGTTAGCAAAAGATAACAAACGATATCTTTATTTCATGTATCATGTATGTTATAACATTTCCTTAAATTTTTGCAAGACAATTATAGCAAAAAAACCAAAAAAAATAAACAAATACCCATGCCTTTATTTGTGTGCCATCTGACATAGAATACTTATTAAGGTGAACATAAGCATTTAATCTTTTGCCTATTCATAAATATTTGGTTTTGCCTGCACCCTCTTTTTATATTTTTAAAGAAAATTTATAAGACTGCCGCAAGACAAGTTGCGACAGTCTTACTTGATTTAGTATTCAATCATTTCTTATAGTTCTATCACATTCCTGTAACGGCTTTTATAACTCTGCTTAGTCTTTTATAAAGCAAAAGTGTTATGAGCGATACCGCCGTTCCTTTAAAAAGGTTAAACGGTACTACCGCATAGAAAATAAAAGTTGACATACTTTTTATGGAAGAATTTATCTTTGTTCCCATTTCTATTATGGTGTTAATAGGCATTTTAAAGAAATAAGCGTAAGTAGGAAGAAGGACAAAGGCATTCATAAAGCTTCCCAAAACAACCATACACAATGTTCCCGCAATTAATCCTGTTATTGCCGACTTTAATTTCTTATTTCTGTGATATATAAGAGCTGCGGGTACAACCATGGAACAGCCTATAAGAAAGTTAGCCATTTCACCTACTCCGGCAGTATCCGTAAAATTAATGACGAAGTTCAAAAGTATCTTGATCATCTCAATTATAATGCCTGCTGCCGGTCCCAGGGCAAAAGCTCCTATAAGTACCGGGACCTCACTAAAATCAAGCTTATAAAAGGGTGGAGCAAACCACAGCGGAAAATCAAACAGCATAAGTACCACGGAAATTCCGCCAAGCATGGCCATAATAGTCAGGGACTCTATAGACAAGACCCCTGCAGTTTTCTGATTCTTATTCGGATTCATATTTGCTTTCATTTTACCTCTCCTTTTTTTCTAAAGGAAATCCCGGTTTAATAGGCAAAAAGGTAAAAATTAAGCCCCGATACGAATATCGGGGCCAGTAATAACTAAGCCTATTATTCTTCTCTCATCCAGACTTTACTGTCGGTTTTGGAATTTCACCAAATCGGTCACAGTAAAATTTATTTACTGTGATTCGCGGACTATACCGCCGGTCGGGAATTTCACCCTGCCCCGAAGATTTGCCTTTATTCTATTTTTCCATTATATAATATATCACTGTTTTTATATTGTCAATCCGGCAACTTTACAAATACTGTCTCTATAATATGCAGTTTCTGTACGATTTGCATAAAACACCGGAATCATAAATTATATATAAAAGCAGATAAACCTGCTGGACCGGTATTTGCAAGCAGGCTATCACATATTTCCGTATAAAAAGTCTTTTATAACACCAAAAGCTTCTCTTACATAATAATTTACTAAAAGAATCCTGTCACAGGGTGCCGATAAGCCCTGAACATTTTTTAATCCCTGTTTTTTTGCTATACAAAGTGAACGGAATATATGAAAACCGCTGGTTACCACCACTACCCCGGCATCATCTTTACATAATAATTTTTTACTGTATAAAATATTTTCAAGGGTATTTTTTGATTTATCTTCAACCAAAATTCTTTTTTCTTCTATGCCGTTTTCCTGTAAAAATTTCTTCATTACCTGCGCTTCCGGCACATCTTCCCCCGGTCCCTGTCCGCCGGACACGATTACCAGAGTTTTATGATTATCCTTAAGGTACTCCTTCGCCGTTTTAAGCCGCATATACAGGCTTCTGGTAATCTTTGTTCCCCTTATCCGGGCTCCCAAAACTATTAAATATTCCGCATCAGGCTTAGCTTTCATAACTGAATGATATATAATCAAGCCCTCAATTATGACAAAAGTACATATTCCGCCTAAAAGTATAATAATAGCACCTAATCTGGTCTGCCACGGCAAGGTTATGTTTTTTATAGTCATATATCTTTTTGATATATACAATAATACGCAGGATATGCCGGTAAAAAGCCAGAACCGGGAAAAAGCAGCCCCGATTCCGGCATAGCAAATTATAATTCCGTAATAAATTAAACAAAGTATCCCCACTGCCAGTATCAAATAATTGACCGTATTCATCTCATACCCCGCAAGAAACAGATTACCGCAGTTTATAATATCACAGAAAAACACATATGACACAACTTATAATATCATAGAAAGCTGAATCCTGTTTTTAGTAACATCCACACCGATTACTTTTACATCCACTATATCTCCTACACTGACTACTTCCAATGGATGCTTTACAAATTTCTTGTTTGTAAGCTGTGAAATATGAACCAGTCCGTCCTGATGAACTCCGATATCGACAAAGGCTCCGAAATCTATGACATTTCTTACAGTACCTTTTAAAATCATTCCTTCCTTAAGGTCGGATATCTCCAAAACATCAGTCCTAAGAATAGGCTTTGGCATTTCGTCTCTAGGATCCCTGCCCGGTTTTTCCAGTTCTTTAATTATATCGCTTAAGGTAATTTCTCCTATACCCAACTCATTAGCCAGTTTTTTAATATCCTTTATTCTGTCACTTAATAATGTTGAACTATATTCAGGCAGGTCTGTACCGGTCTTCATATCCTCCGATACTGTTTCATTTTTTACAGCTGATGCCAGAGCTTTTGCCACTTCGGTGTTATCGGATTTTACGACCAAGTTTTGCTTTTTCTTTGCGGTTTTCTTGCGAATGCTTTCCGGATTTAATTTAGCCGCTGCAGCCTGAGCCTGAATGTTTTTTATATCCTCCAAGCTTAATCCCAGTTTATTAAGTAAAGCATTTGTAGCTTCGTAAGATTCCGGATGAACACCGGTTGCATCCAGGGGATTTTCACCGTCACGGATGCGAAGAAAGCCGGCGCACTGCTCAAAAATTTTCGGGCCAAGCTTAGGCACCTTAAGCAGTTCGTTTCTGTTTTTAAACGGCCCGTTAGCTTCGCGATATGCAACAATATTTTTAGCCACCGTTTTAGTGATTCCCGAAACGTATTCGAGCAGGGAAACGGATGCGGTGTTAAGGTCAACTCCAACTTTATTTACGCAGTCTTCCACGACCCCTGCCAAAGCTTCGCTGAGCTTCTTTTGATCCATATCATGCTGATATTGTCCCACCCCTATGGACTTAGGGTCAATCTTTACAAGCTCAGCCAGAGGGTCCTGCAACCTTCTTGCTATGGATACAGCACTTCTTTGTCCCACATCAAATTCCGGGAATTCCTCCGAGGCAAGCTTGCTTGCCGAATATACTGAAGCTCCCGCTTCGTTTACGATAACGTAACTCACCGGTCTGTCTATCTCTTTAAGGAGTTCTACTATCACTTTTTCGGATTCTCTGGAAGCCGTTCCGTTTCCCAGAGATATAAGTGTAATATTATATTTATCAATTAATTCTTTAAGAATTTTCTTAGATTCATCGATTTTATTCTGGGGAGGGGTAGGATATATTACCACCGTATCAAGCACCTTACCTGTAGGGTCAACAACAGCCAGTTTACATCCTGTACGAAAGGCCGGGTCCCATCCCAGTACCGTATGGCCGGCTATAGGAGGCTGCATAAGCAGTTGCTTCAGATTCTTTCCGAACACTTTTATGGCTCCGTCTTCCGCCTCTTCGGTAAGTTTATTCCTAATTTCCCTTTCTATAGCAGGACCAATCAGCCTTTTATAGCTGTCTTCTACCATAGCCTTTAATAAATCGTTTGTATATGGATTGTCCTTAATTATAACCTTTCTTTCCAGATAATTAAGTATTTTTTCTTCCGGAGCAGCTATTTTTACCGAAAGATATTTTTCTTTTTCTCCGCGGTTAATGGCCAGCACCCGGTGTCCCGGTATTTTTTGGACTTCTTCTTCGAAGTTATAATACATCTCGTATACAGATTCTACATTCTCATCCTTAGCCTGAGATATAATCTTTCCTTCTTTAATTGTTATATCTCGGATATAGCTCCTATACTCCGCTTCGTCAGATACTTCTTCGGCAAGGATATCTAGTGCTCCCGCAATGGCTTCTTCGACTGTATTAACTTCTTTTTCTTCGGATAAGAATTGCACCACCAGTTCACTTATGGGCTTGTCCGTATCCTGGGCTTTTATAAGTTCTGCAAGGCCGTCCAGACCCTTTTCCTTGGCTATTGTAGCCCTGGTCCTTCGCTTTGGCCTGTAAGGCCGGTACAAATCCTCCACTTCAACCAGGGTCTTTGCCTCAAGAATTTGATTTTTTAATTCTTCGGTAAGTTTTCCCTGTTCATCAATACTGTTTATAACCTGATTCTTTTTTTCTTCCAAATTTCTTAAATACTGCAGTCTTTCATACAATAATCTTAACTGCTCGTCATTTAACGAGCCTGTTGCCTCTTTACGGTATCTGGCTATAAAAGGTATGGTGTTGCCTTCGTCAATAAGCCTGACTGCTGCCTCTACCTGTTCCAGTCTTATACTTAGTTCTTCTTTCAATTGATATAAAATATCCATCTCTTACTCCTGTTTCATAATAGTTTTTTATGTTTTAATAAACCGATATAATAACCATATTTTTACTTATGGATACGCGTTATTTTTATATTATCAAAATGATTAACGAAAATCAATATAAAACCTGCCTGTGACAGACAGTGTAGCATTATTAATTTACCTATAATCCAACTATAAAAATGGGGTATACGGTCTAAACACGCCTCTTTCTTGGTGTTTACAACCGTATACCCCTGTCAATTCAACTATTTATATTTTATCTTTATAAGCAACCGGTTAATTCATTTGGGTAGGAAAGAATTTATCATGAACAGCATTCATGGCTTTTTCTACTTGTGATTCATCAATAAGTACGGTAACTCTGATTTCTGAAGTAGATATCATTTTGATATTTACTCCCACATCGTACAGAGCCTCAAACATCTTTGCTGCTACACCGGCATTGGACATCATACCTGCACCGACTATGGATACTTTTGCGACTCCCTTTTCTATATCCAGCTTTTGATATTTTATGCTTTCGCGGTGACGTTCTATTGTAGCAACCGCTTCATCAAGATCGTCTTCTTTTACGGTAAAGCTTATATCCTTGGTTCCGTCCCTCCCGATGGACTGTAATATGATATCAACATTAATATTATGCCTTGCCAGATGGTGGAATAATTTAAATGCCACACCGGGCTGATCCTCCAATCCTATTACCGCAATACGGGCTGCATTTTTATCGGCTGCCACACCGCTAACAAGCATTTTCTCCATATTAACTGCCTCCTTAACTATTGTACCTTCGTTTTCATTCATACTGGAACGAACAACCAACTGTACCCCGTATTTTTTAGCCATTTCTACAGAACGGTTATGCAATACACCGGCTCCAAGCGAAGCCAGTTCCAGCATTTCATCATATGTAATTTCATTTAACTTTATAGCATTCTTAACAATCCGCGGATCGGCCGAATATACTCCGTCGACATCCGTATATATTTCGCACATGTCGGCATGTAAAGCAGCTGCCAATGCAACCGCAGTGGTATCCGAGCCTCCTCTTCCCAGGGTGGTATAGTCTTCAAATTTGTTTACTCCCTGGAATCCCGTAACCAATACTACCCGTCTGTTTTGCAGTTCGTTTCTGATCCTGTCGGTATCAATTCTTTTTAATCTGGCATTGCCGTAAACCGATGTGGTATGCATTGCAACCTGAAAAGCATTCAGTGAAATTGCAGGCACACCAAGGACATCAAGGGCCATGGCCATTAGGGCAACGGACACCTGTTCTCCGGTCGTAAGCAGCATATCCAGTTCCCTTTTTGACGGATTGGGATTAATGTCTTTTGCCATCTGTATTAAAATATCCGTTTGCTTTCCCATAGCAGACAGTACTACCACAAGTTCATGCCCTTTTTTATAGTCTTCGGCAATTCTTCTTGCAACATTAAAAATCCTCTCTTTGTCTCCTACAGATGTTCCGCCAAATTTCTTAACTATTAACATAGATGCCTCCTAAATCAAAGTTATAGTGCTTACTCATAATCATTGGTGAAATAACCTCCCTATGATGGTATGACCTTCGCTGATTACAATACCGCTTTTTGCGGCATCAATTTCGTCAAATAAATAAATATTTTTTTTGTCTTCCCGGCTGTCATACAGCATATAAGGTACCGGATCAGCAGTATGGGTCCGGCAGCGGATCGGTGTGGGATGATCGGGCATAATAAGCAGTCTGAAATCCACACCTGCCTTTTCCAAACCTTCCGTAACGGGTTTTACTACTCTTTGATCCAGATACTCTATCGCTTTTATTTTATTCATGACATTGCCCTGATGACCCATTTCATCGGGGGCTTCCACATGAATATAGACAAAATCGTAATTTTCTTTTAAAAGCACCTCCAAGGCTGCTTTAGCCTTCCCTTCATAATTTGTATGAAGGGTCCCGTTCGCCCCGGGTACTTCAATAACTTTCATACCGGCACCGACAGCTATTCCTTTAAGCAAATCCACAGCCGATATCATAGCACCTTTCTTTTTATATTTCTCTTTAAAGGAAGTAAGAGCCGGCCTTGTTCCTGCGCCCCAGAACCATATGGAATTGGCTTTATTAAGTCCTTTATTTTTTCTCTCAATATTTATAGGATGATTGTTAAGGATATCAAAGCTGTCCTTCATCATTTTTTTAAGGGCAGGATCTTTAGGCAAATAATCTCCGATTACCTTTCCCAATATATCGTGGGGTTGAGATAACGGAACCACTTCTCCCTCTTTCCATACGGTCAAATGTCTGTAACTGGTTCCGACATAAAATTTATATACTTCATTTTCAAAATAATTCTTAACTTCATTAATTAAAACGGCGGCATCTTCCGTTGAAATCTCTCCGGAACTGTGATCTATTATAACTTTGTCTTCATATCCCCCATCCTCAGAAAGGGTAACAAGATTGCATCTTAATGCTATATCGGTATCATCAAGATCCACTCCGATACTTAATGCTTCCAAAGGAGATCTTCCGGAGTAATAAATGCGTGGATCATAGCCGAGTACCGAAAGGTTGGCCGTATCACTGCCAGGACTCATCCCTTCCGGAATAGTCTTTACCAAACCTATTTCCGCCTTTTTGGCCAGAGCATCCATACATGGAGTATTGGCCGCCATCATGGGGGTTTTCCCGCCAAGGCTTTGGATCGGTTCGTCAGCCATCCCGTCTCCCAGTACTATAATGTATTTCATTTTCTCCAATCCCTTCAAACGTAAGATTCGTTTATTTTTATTTAAAACCTTACTCTGATGCTTCCCAAGAATCCGCTTAATTTCTCTTTCTTATCCTTCATCTCTTTTTCCGCAATTTCCTTTGTAATAAAAGCAATTTCATTCTCAACCACTTCGGGAGCAATCTCAATATCCCCGAATAATTCTCTTAAACTATCAATTGAGTTTTCATTCTTTAAAACCCTTACAAAAAATCTGTGTTTTACTTTGTTAATATCAGTTAATTCGAGTTTCTTGCTGCTCCATATGGTCCATATGTTCCTGTTAAAATGCTTTGCACAGTCCACCACATCGGCTACAACTGCACTGGCAGTAGGAAGTTTTCCCGCTCCGCTTCCGTAAAACATTACATCCCCAATTACATTGCCGCGGACAAAAATACCGTTAAATACATCATTCACACTGTATAGGGGGTGATTAGCCCTGATCATAACCGGTGCAACCATCGCATATACACTATCGTCATCTTCCCTTATGCTGGTTGCAAACAGTTTTATCCTGGCACCAAGCGCTTTGGCATATTTTATGTCGGTATCGGTTATCTTAGAAATGCCTTCCGTGTAAATATCCTCATAATCCACCTGCATACCGTATGCCAGGGATGAGAGTATGGCTATCTTCCTGCAGGAATCGTACCCTTCCACATCAGCACTGGGATCCCTTTCGGCATATCCGAGGCTTTGTGCGTTTTTTAGCGCCGTTTCAAAATCGATACCTTCTTCTGCCATCTTAGTCAGTATATAGTTTGTTGTACCGTTTAGAATGCCGGTAATTTCAACAATTTCATCCGCAGTCAATGACTGGTTTAAGGGTCTTATAATAGGTATTCCTCCACCTACACTGGCCTCAAAAAGAAAGTTTGTATTCCTTTCTTTTGCTATATCAATAAGTTCTGCACCGTACTTTGCCACCAATTCCTTGTTTGATGTAACAACACTTTTCCCTCTTAACAACGCTTCCTTCACATAAGTGTAGGCAGGTTCTGTTCCTCCCATGACCTCAACCACAATTTTAACATCAGGATCATTAAGAATTATATTAACGTCATGAACCAATATCTCCATAATGGGATTACCGGGAAAATCTCTTATATCCAATACATACTTTACATTAATTCTGTCACCGGCTCTTTTGCATATGCTGTCCCCGTTTAATTTCAAAACTTCGACAACACCAGAACCTATTGTTCCGTATCCTAGAACCGCTATGTTAATCATTGAAAACCTCCATTTCCTAGCTATAGTAATTGTTTTTATATGAACTATTCTCTTGCCAATATCTTTACATAATGAATACCATCCAAATCTTCTATGGCTTTCAGCATCAGTGAAATATCGTCCGTCTGGGGTAAGATTTCTACGCTTAAGGTTAACATTGCTATCTTGTTAACCGGAATAGACTGATGTATTGTCAGAATATTCGCCTGAGCTTTAGCCACATTATTCAGAACTTTTGAAAGCAACCCCGGGGTATCGTCCATTTGAATCATAAATGTTATTGTTTTGCCCCTGGAATGATCATAAAAAGGAAAAATGTCATCACGATATTTATAAAATGAACTTCTGCTGATCTGAACGGCATCCGTTGCCTCCTGCACGGTCATAGCCCGCTCAGAATCAAGAAGTCTTTTAGCCTCCACTACTTTTAAAAGCACTTCAGGCAAAGCCTTCTTTCTTACAATGTAATACTCGTCATCCCGCACAACAAAATACCTCCCAATTTTTATTTTTCAGTTGTATTTTCTACGGATACAATTGTCTTTGATAGAAAGAAATCTTATCATATAATTATGCATAATGCAAGACGAAATTACAAAGCCGCGGTCGGAAAAAATAACTTTTGTCACTTATGACAGATTATGTAAGTTATCTATTGAATTCTTTGTATAAAAATACATATTTTCTTATAAGAATAAATTTGATGTTTTAATTATAAATAAAGGGTTAAGAACCTAATTCACGATATATACAGAAAAAACACCTGCTGCAATCCTTTGCGCCACTAACCGGATCAAAAATCCCGCTTATGACTCTCAAATCACAGCACGTGTTCTTAAGTTTGAATTATTATAATTTATTTTACAATATTTTAGAAAGGAATTCCTTTAATCTCGGATGCTGTGGATTATCGAAAAACGCCTCCGGCGTATTCTGTTCAACTATCTTTCCTTCATCCATAAACATGACTCTTGTGGCAACTCTCTTTGCAAATCTCATCTCATGGGTTACCACAACCATAGTCATTCCTTCCTGAGCCAGGGCTTCCATAAGCTCCAGTACTTCCCCTACCATCTCCGGATCCAGGGCGGAAGTAGGCTCATCAAAGAGCATCACATCAGGATTCATTGCCAGAGCCCTGATTATGGCTATACGCTGTTTTTGACCTCCGGACAACTGATTCGGATATGATAACGCTTTTTCTTTAAGTCCGATTCTGTTAAGAAGCTCTATTGCTTTATCGTCGGCTTGATCTTTGGTCATAATGCCAAGCTTTGTCGGAGCCAATGTTATATTTTCCAAAACCGTAAGATGAGGAAATAAATTAAACTGCTGAAACACCATGCCCATTTTTTGCCGGATTTTATTTATATCAACATTTTTATCGTTTATCTTTTTTCCTTCAAACCAAATCTCACCTTCCGTAGGCTCTTCAAGCAAATTCAGGCAGCGCAAAAATGTGGATTTTCCGGACCCTGATGGTCCTATAACTACCACCTTTTCTCCCTTGTTTATAGTTTCGTCAATACCGTTTAAAACCCAGTTGTTTCCGAAAACCTTTTTTAGATTTTTAGTTACGATCACCCTTAGCCAGCCTCCTTTCAAATAAGGATAAAAGTTTAGATAAGCCCATTACAAGGACAAGATAACATAAAGCTGCTATTATTAACGGAGGCAGTATTTTCCATGTTCTTGATCCGATATATTGAGCGGCTTTTGTAAGCTCTGTTACCGCAATAACACTTGCTACGGAAGTTTCTTTAATTAAGGTAATAAACTCGTTTCCCAAAGCCGGAAGAATATTCTTAATAGCCTGTGGCAAAATAATCTTTCTCATAGTCTGCACATAACTAAGCCCCAAAGAACGGCCTGCTTCCATCTGCCCTTTATCTACGGATTCTATGCCTGCTCTGATAATTTCAGCCACGTATGCACCGGAATTAATACCAAAGCAAACAGCCCCTACCACAATTTCATTGGTATTTCTGGATGTAAATATAAGATTGTATATAATGAGAAGCTGAACCATCAGCGGTGTACCTCTGATAACGTTAACATAAATATTGCAAATGTTTGACAGCCACCGCATTTTATAGTTTACGGAAGCGACTTTTAAAACCGCTACCAGTATACCGATTAAAATACCGATAATAACCGCAAAAAATGAAATTAACAGGGTTATTTTCAGGCCGTTAATATATGACATATACCGCTGGTTTGGAATTAACGCATTGTAAAATGACTTATATAAATCATTTGCCCAGTTAAACCATGAACCTGATAAATACAAAATTTTCTCTCCTTTCATAACCTCCTTGGAAAAAATTAATGCAACAAGATATAAGGGACGACTTTCTTTTTGCATTAATATAGGGCTGCACTATAGATACAGCCCTTACATTTAAAGGTAGGTCTACAAAGATACACATGCAAGGATATGTGTACCTTCGGCAAAATTATTGATTTTTGCTTTTGCTTGTATGGTTTGCTATAAATTCTTCAATTTTTCCTTCGGTTTTAAGTTGTTCTATAACCGTATTTATTGCCTCCAGCAGTTCTTTGTTGCCTTTCTTTACGGCTATGGCATACTTATCCTCAAACAATACCCCGTCAAGAATAGTAAGTTCGGGATTTGCTTCTACCATTTCTTCGGCCGGCAAATTATCCATAACTATACAGTCAATTTTACCGTTCTTTAAATCTTCCGCTGCCTGGCCAAACTTTGTATAGCGTCTGATTTCTTTTGCGTTTACGTTTTCTTCAACCCAGAAATCAGCTATATTCCCTTGCTGAACACCGATAATCTTTCCGTCCAGATCATCTAAACTTGAGACGGTAGGATTCTCCTTATTTACTACAACAACTTCCGTGTTATCCACATACTCAACGGAAAAATCCATCGTTTCCAATCTTTCTTCGCTGATGGATACGCCTGCTGCCACAAAATCTACCTGGCCGCTTGCCACCGCAGCCAGTGCCCCGTCAAAATCCATATTCTTTATTACAAGCTCTTTTCCAAGGTAATCCGCTATGGCTTTGGCTATATCCATATCTACTCCGACTACCTCATCGCCTTCCAAATATTCATAAGGCGCAAAACTTGCTTCTGTACCTACTATTATGGTATTATCCTGCTTTGATTTGCATCCCGTAGCTAAAATCATTAAAAATATTGCTAATGTTACAATACCGATTATCCTCTTTTTCATCTTGTCCTCCACTCTAAAACCCGATCGGAGAATTTGACTTTTTAGCCATACTTAATTACTTTTAGGCATTTTTAAAGCATTCACTTCATCGTCTGAAAGAAGTAAATTACTGTCTAAAAGCAAAATAAGTTCTCCGTCTGAATATGCTATAGATTTTAAATAAGAGGTGCCGCTGTTTTTTAATACCTCGGGAACATCAAATACATCGGATTGGTCAAAATCTTTAATACCCTTTACAAGGTCTACCTCAAGGGCAATTTGCACATCTCCTGCATTGGTAATCAAATACCTTGTATCTTTATCTGCTTCTTCATCAGGAAGGTTAAATTTCCTCCTTAAACTGAATACGGGAATTTCAGTTCCTCTCAAATTTATCTTGCCCTTTATGTTTTTTGGCATTTTTTCGGCTTTAACTACTTCCAAATCCTTTTCAATCGTACTTACCTTGGTTATATCCAATCCGTATTCTTCTCCGTTTATCTGAAAAACCGCTTGCTTTATACTCATTTGTAAACCTCCTTAAGCTGTCCCGCCTTAATAACCGGTTATTTCGATTGTAACTTTCTTTGTGCATTCCATTTTAAATAAGCGTTTATAAAGGGATCCAGGTTCCCGTCAAGGACGCTCTGTGCGTTACCGACTTCCTCATTCGTCCTGTGATCTTTTACTAAAGTATACGGCTGCAGAACATAGGAACGAATTTGATTGCCCCAGCCAATTTCTTTTACTTCCCCTCTGAGTTCGGATATTTTCTCCTGATTTTCCTGCTGCTTCATCATATACAGTTTCGCCTTCAGCATTTGCATGGCCTTTTCCCTGTTCTGTATCTGTGAGCGTTCGTTCTGACACTGTACTACGATATTGGTAGGAAGATGGGTTATCCTGACTGCGGATGCGGTTTTATTTACATGCTGTCCGCCTGCACCGCTTGCATGATAAGTATCGATTCTTAAATCTTTTTCATCGATTTCTATGTCTATATCTTCTTCAATATCCGGCATGACATCACAGGATACAAAGGAAGTCTGTCTTTTTCCTGCCGCATTAAACGGTGATATTCTTACCAGGCGATGAACTCCCCGCTCCGATTTTAAATAACCGTATGCATATTCACCGTTAATTTGAAGGGTAACAGATTTTATTCCTGCTTCTTCACCGTCCAGATAATCAAGTACCTGTACGGTAAAACCTTTTTTGTCGGCCCATCTTTGATACATTCTGCATAACATTCCGGCCCAATCGCAGCTTTCAGTGCCGCCCGCTCCCGCATGCAGTGTTAAAATCGCATTGTAACTGTCATACTCCTCGGACAGTAATGTTCTAAGTCTTAGCTCCTCAAAATCTTCCTCAAATTTGTCCAATGCTTCTTTTATTTCAGGAAGCAGCGACTCATCATTTTCCTCATATCCTATCTGAATAAGAGTTTCTAGATCCTCATATTCATTCTTAAGTCTGTTGTATTTTTCGACAATGTTTTTTAGCCCGTTTAATTCTTTTATAATTTCCTGAGCCTTTTTTGCATCATCCCAAAATCCCGGGGCTTCCATTATCGAACTTATCTCTTTTATTCGCGATTCCTTACCTGCCAGGTCAAAGTGCATCCCCCACTTCAGCCAGCGGTTTTTCAAAATTCTCCAAGGTATATTTATATTGATCTAACTCTACCACTGTATCACCTCTTTCTAGTATTATATACTACCATTTATAAAAATTCAACCAAAATTGTATAAAAATTCGTTATTAAGCATTACGTCCGCAGCAATGCTTATATTTTCTTCCGCTTCCGCAAGGACACGGATCATTGGGCATAATCTTTTTGCTTGCTCTTTTAATCGGAGTCCTTGCCACAGTGTCATCCCTGTTTGTTCCTGTTACTTTAGCAACTTCTTCCCTTTCAACCTTTTGCTCGACTCTTACGTGCATAAGAGCCTTAACGGTTTCCTCGCGGATGGAGTTTATCATTGCTTCAAACATTTCAAAGCCCTGGAATTTATATTCAACTATAGGCTGACGGTTACCATATGCCTGAAGCCCGATACCCTGACGCAGCTGGTCCATATCATCTATGTGATCCATCCATTTACGGTCAATAACCCTAAGCAGAATAACCCGTTCTATCTCTCTTAAATGTTCGCTGTCAGGAAATTCGGCTTCTTTTTCCTCATAGAATTTTACCGCTTTTTCTTTAAGCTGCTGAATCAGGTCATTTTTCTTCATGGATTTCATCTGCTGCGGTGTAAGCACTACAGGCTCCATAGGTATTATAGGAAGCAGCATATTATTTAACTCATCCAAATCCCATTCGGACGGAGACTGATCATCACCGATACAAGTATTTACACACCCTTCTACGGTATCGGTAATCATCTTGAATATGGTATCCCTCATGTTTTCTCCGTTCAGGACCCTTCTTCTTTCGGCGTAAATAACTTCTCTCTGTTCGTTATTTACCTGGTCGTATTCAAGCAGGTTCTTTCTTATACCGAAGTTGTTGTTCTCTATTCTTTTTTGTGCTTTTTCAATGGCGCTGGAAAGCATCTTGTGCTGTATCTGCTCTCCCTCGGGTATACCCAAAGAATTAAATATATTCATAAGTCGTTCCGAACCGAACAGACGCATAAGGTCGTCTTCCAATGAAATATAAAAGCGGGATTCACCGGGATCTCCCTGTCTTCCTGAACGTCCTCTTAACTGGTTGTCAATACGCCTTGATTCATGACGTTCGGTACCGATAACTTTCAGTCCGCCTACTTCGGCAGCACCTTCTCCCAGTTTAATATCTGTACCACGGCCGGCCATATTTGTGGCAATTGTAACTGCTCCGAGTTTTCCGGCCTCGGCTATTATTTGAGCTTCCATCTCATGATATTTGGCATTAAGTACGTTATGAGGAATTCTCTTCTTCTTCAACAACTCACTGATTTCTTCCGACGCCTCGATAGAAATAGTACCCACCAGTACCGGCTGTCCTTTCTTGTGGGATTCTTCAATATCTTTTATTATGGCAGCCAGCTTTTCCTTCTTTGTCTTATAAACCGCATCTTCATGGTCTATACGGATTACGGGAACGTTGGTAGGAATTTCAATTACGTCCATACCGTAAATTTCTCTGAATTCTTGCTCTTCTGTAAGCGCCGTTCCGGTCATACCGCATTTTTTCTTATACTTGTTAAAGAAGTTCTGGAAAGTTATGGTAGCTAAGGTCTTTGACTCTCTCTTTACCTTAACCCTTTCTTTAGCCTCTATTGCTTGATGAAGTCCGTCACTGTAGCGTCTTCCCGGCATAATACGGCCCGTAAACTCATCCACAATAAGGACCTCATCGTCTTTAACTACATAATCTTTATCTCTGTGCATAAGATAATGAGCCCTGAGGGCAAGGATTACATGATGCTGGATTTCCAGGTTCTCAGGATCGGCAAGGTTTTCAATATTAAAAAACTGCTCTACCTTTTTAATTCCCTGCTCTGTCAAATGTACATTTTTCTCTTTTTCGTTGACTATAAAGTCGCCTTCTTCTTTTATTTCTTCTTTCATTATGGCCGCCATCTTGGTAAGCTCGCCGCTGGCTTTACCTTTTACCAGCTGTCTTGCCAGTATATCACATACCCTGTATAATTCGGTGGACTTACCGCTGCTTCCTGATATAATCAAAGGTGTTCTTGCCTCATCTATAAGAACAGAGTCAACCTCGTCAATTATGGCATAATGAAGATCCCTTTGAACCAGTTGTTCTTTGTAAATGACCATGTTATCCCTAAGATAATCAAAGCCGAACTCATTGTTGGTACCGTAAGTAATATCGCAAGCATAGGCCTTTTTTCTTTCTTCCCTGTCCATGCTGTTTAAAATTACCCCGACCGACAAACCTAAAAATTCATAAATCTTGCCCATCCATTCGGTATCACGCTTGGCCAGGTAGTCGTTAACTGTAACGACATGTACGCCTTTTCCTTCCAAAGCATTTAAATATGCCGGAAGCGTAGCCACCAGGGTCTTTCCTTCACCGGTTTTCATCTCGGCTATGCGTCCCTGATGCAAAATTATACCACCGATCAGCTGTACTCTGAAATGCCTCATTCCAAGGACCCTTTTTGCGGCTTCTCTTACCGCCGCATAAGCTTCTACCAATATATCATCAAGGGTTTCACCGTTTTTCAGTCTGTTTTTAAACTCGACAGTTTTGGCTCTTAGAGCTTCGTCGGACAGCTTCTCCATCTCAGGCTCAAGAGCTTCTATCCTGTCAACTAAAGGCAACACACGCTTAACTTCTCTTTCACTGTGTGTTCCAAATATTTTTTCTATCAGTCCCATTATATACTCACTCCCGTATCTTTCTTTTCAATCTTATAACGTCTGGGTTCTTCAATGTAATAATTCACCTATTATTGTAACATTACCGTTTATATTTTTTCAACTTAATTTTATCCCCTAGGCATATCCATAGCAAATACAAGAAGACTGCCGCAAATAATGTCGGAAATATTTGCGGCAGTCCTTATTATCTAGTTAAGTATTCACACATCTAACTGTGTAACACCCATCTTAATACTCGGGTTCTATCAGTCCATAGGTATTGCCTTTTCTTTTATATACCACATTAACTTCATTTGTCTGCGCATTTCTGAATACAAAGAAATTATGTCCCAAAAGCTCCATTTGCACACAAGCTTCTTCAGGGTCCATAGGTTTTATGGCAAATTTTTTAGTCTTGACTATTTTTACGCCATCGTCTTCGGCATAATCATCTTCCATAAACGCCTTGTTAAAATTGGCAGCAGCCTGCTTGTGGTTTATCAGCTTATTTTTGTATTTTCTTAATTGGCGTTCAATGATTTCTTCAACCAAATCTATAGAAACATACATATCATTGCTTACTTCTTCTGCTCTTATAATACTTCCTTTAACAGGAATTGTTACCTCAATTTTTTGCCTATCTTTCTCGACACTAAACGTCACATGAACTTCTGTTTCAGGAGTGAAATAACGTTCCAGTTTTCCGATCTTTTCATATACTGCGTTCTTCAAACTTTCCGTTACATCAATATTTTTTCCACTGATAATATAACGCATATGATCAACTCCTTTTCATAATTAGCACATAAACTAATATGCTAATTTGATTGTAGTTTTATTATATCATAGCCAAAATCTTGTTACAAGCTTTTTAAGATTAAGGTTCATTTATACAGATAAAACTCTATTTATTTTCATATTACCATATTTTCCAACAATTTTCGTTAAATATTAATCAATTAATCCTATAAAAAACTATTATCCGACAATATAAAAATCAGCTACTTTTTCGTATAGATTTACATAAAATGTCGATTTATCAGAAGTAACAAAACGAATTTTCGAACTTTACATGAATTTTAACGTGCGACAAGAGTAGTTTATAAATGTGGATAATGTGGATAAATTCGTGTATAACTTCTTTTCAATTAAAATTAGTGCTTTTATTATGTGGATAACTTCTTAATAAAGTTATCCACTTAAAGTTACTATATCCATTTTATGTAAATAACTTTTCTTCTTTTGTGCAAGATAACCATATCCGGCTTTGTCAATAGGTTTTTGTTAATGATTTTTTTGATCTTATTTCAAATTAAAATTTCTCTAATTTAATCAATTTTCAAAACTTTATGAAAGTTGATAAATTTTATTGCAAATACTACGATTTAATTCGTAATTTGCTTCCTTTTTTTTAATATATCCCATTTATCATGCATTTTATTAATAAAAAAGGCCGTCCTAAATGATGACTCACTTAGTACAGCCTGCTATCACGCTTATTTTATTTAATAACTATAATATTAAGACATTAAACTCTTTTCATATTTATCAACTTTATCTGCCAGAAAAGGTGCAAGCCCCACAAATTCCGCTCCATAAGCATATAAATTTTTTTCCACCTTCTGCGTCCGGACAATGCGCATTACAACCCTAATGAAATCTCCGTTATTTAAATTAATAGTCCCTCTAAAATAGTATCCAACGGGTAAGACTGCTTCGCTTACAAAACCAATACCGCTTTTTGAAATATCGTAAACCCTTATCGAAACCCCTAAATTTTTTACTACTATATTATCTTGCTTAAATAGCTCGTCTACTTCCATTTTAAGATCAATAGGCAGTCTTTTATACCTTCTTCTTTCATTTATTTGTTTGTTATCCACATGAACACCCCTTCTGGAATTAGAAAAGATATTACAAATTATACGGGTATCACAATAAAATAATAGCACAAATTCAATTATTTTCCAATAATTTTATTAAAATACAGCTTAAATAACTACAAAAAAGAGGTTCTATAATAAATGTTGGGGTAAGTGAATCATTTAGTTCACAACCCCAGCATTTTAGTTTATAATAAAAAAACCTCCCAGTGCCAGTCAATAAGTAGACCACCAGGAGGTAAATAAATATGCTTAATAAGCATATCACATCTTTATTAAATTTGGAAGGTATTTTTGTAAAAAAAATCAACCACGCAGATAATTATTTAAAAATTTATATTGAAACAAAAGCCACAACACAGATTTGCCCTTGTTGTCATCAACAAACTAAACAGATACATGATTACCGTTATCAAAAAATTAAAGATTTACCTTTACAGTTCAAAGACTGCTATCTAATTCTTAAAAAAAGGCGGTATCGTTGTAAGTGTGGAAAACGTTTTTATGAAAAATATCCCTTTTTAGCTAGATATCAGCAACGAACCACTCGTCTTACTCAATACATAGCTAATGAATTACGAAATTCGGTTTCTATAAAAGCTGTTGCTGAAAAATCTAATGTATCTCATTCAACGGTCACTAGAATTCTGGATACTATTCATTATTCTAGTTTCCCTTTGAAAGATGCTATTGCTATTGATGAATTTAAAGGTAACGCTGAAACAGGTAAATATCAATGTATTATTGTTAATCCTAAAAAGAATTACATTATGGACATCCTACCTGACAGAACTCAATCTCATCTTTCTGCTTATTTTAGAGAAATGAATCGTAATGAAAGGCATCGGGTAAAATTCTTTGTTTGTGATATGTGGCAGCCATATGTTGATTTAGCTTATAGTTATTTTCCTAATGCTGTAGTAATTATTGATAAATATCATTTCATAAGGCATGTAACCTGGGCAATAGAAAATGTACGTAAAAGAATACAAAAATCCATGTCTCCTACTTTGAGAAAATACTACAAAAGAAGCCGTAAATTAATTCTTACCAGGTATTATAAGTTAAAGGATGAAGATAAAAAAGCCTGTGATCTTATGCTGCTTTATAACGATGATTTAAGGAAAGCTCATATGCTTAAAGAATGGTTTTATGATATTTGTCATAATGAAAAGTATTCTATTCAAAGAAAAGAATTATTTGAATGGATAAAGAATGCAGAAAACTCAGGCATTAAAGAGTTTAAAAAATGTGCAGCAACTTTCCGACATTGGTCAAAAGAAATACTAAATGCATTTAAATATGGCTTAACCAATGGTGTAACAGAGGGATTTAATAATAAAATAAAGGTACTTAGCGTATATCTTATGGTATAAAAAACTTTGAAAGATTTCGTACACGTATCTTACATTCTTGCAATTAAATAAAAATAAATATGACTGGCACGAGGTTTATTTGTCATGCCCAAAAACAGGTATTGGTGAGTCAATCATAAAAATAGGCTCTAAGCCTAGTGTTTTAGCATGATTCAAACATATCATACCCCAACACTAGACAAAGAGCCAAAAAAGACTGTCCTGCTTTTACTCCAGGACAGTCTTATATTAGCTTATTTAATCAATAACATTTCTTATAGTATATATTTTTCTGTAATTATATTTGGAAGTTATAATACCTTGTCTTGAATTTGCTGCATGTACTATTTTTCCATCACCGATATATAAGGCAACGTGGTTTACAACGTTACTGCTGTTGGCATAAAAGATCAAATCACCCGGCTTAAGTTCTCCTTCGCTTATTTTACGCCCTTGTTTAGCCTGCTGCCTTGACTGTCTTTCAAGGGAAATACCGAATTTAGCAAAGACCAGTTTAACAAAACCGGAGCAGTCCGTTCCGTTGGTAAGGCTGTTGCCACCGTATACGTAACGGTTGCCGACGAATTTAAGGGCATAATTAACTATTTCCTTCCTTAGCTGGCTTACGTTGCCTATATTTACGGTTGTTTTTTCTTCATTATTAGATTGCTTCTGTTCATTTTTCTTCTGCTCTGCAGCCTTTCTTGCTTCTTCCTGTCTTCTTGCTTCTTCTTGGCGTCTTCTCTCTTCTTCTTCAGCCAGCCGCTGCAGTCTTTCAGCTTCCGCTCTTTCCGCTTCCTGCTGCATGCGGATTAATCTTTGCTCCTCTTCTATAGAAATGGCTTTTTTAAATATTACTTCTATTTCTACATAATCTTTATGTACATAACCTGTCAAATCATTGCCGTATTCGTCGGAAGTTATAAGGATTTTTGCCCATTCATCGGTTTCCTCCAGAACAGGATAACTCTCACCCAAAGGTATCAATTCCAGAGTTCTTGATTCTTTACTGGGTTCTTCACGAACTCTCAAAGTTTGGGTATTTATTACCGTAGCATATTTTTCAGCATACTTGTCTATCAATCCTTCCGCATCTTTGCCCACTGCAAGATAATTGGCAGCGATATAACCAGTCACATCACCGGATATTATTTTTACCCAGTCTCCGGGAAGCCATTCAAGAATATCGGCTGCACTTCCTTTGTATAACTTTCCGACTATCTCACTTTCGGTAGACGGTTGGTTTCTGATATTTACATAATTAGCGGCAATCGAAATCCCCAAATTAGCATAAGGAGAATATAATTCTGTCTTATATATTTCCGTTATTTTATCTGTAACCGAACTATCTCCGCATGAAAATACACTATTCAAGGTTTTTGATATTCCGGCCACACCACAATCAACCAATGTCGACTGCTCGGCGTATGCTTTATCTTTAGAACTTAATAAAACTATTATGGCCGATGCTGCCAATACGGCAACTCTCAAAGCCGGACATTTTTTCATCTGTATTCCTCCCAAGTACGCTTATAGCTATTCTTCTCTCGTATTCATTTTGCTACGGGTTGAACTGTTTCAAATTGTTACAAAATTATTACATTGTTTAAAATCATTATAGCAAACCCTATACTTGGTGTCAATAAATTAATGTAAAGTAAAACCGGAAAATCAGGTATTTTCTTATATTTTTAACTTTTCGAAAAAAATTGCATTTAATTGTCCGGCATTAGTTATTGTTCAAATATTTTTCTACTGCTGTAATAGCATTTGCTCCGTCAGATGCCGCAGTAATAATCTGCCTTAACTCTTTTGTCCTTATATCACCGGCGGCAAACACTCCGGGAACATTGGTTTCGCAGTTTTCTCCGGCAATAATGTAACCGTATTCATCTGTGGCAACAATTTTATTAAATATATGTGAATTTGGTATATAACCGACCGCAATAAACACACCTGCTACTTCCACATTAGATATTTCACCGGTTTTTACATTTTTTATGTCAAGAGATTCTACAGTTTCCGTTCCGTTTATCTTCTCTACCACACTGTCCCATAAAATCGTTACATTTTCCAATGCCATAAGCTTGTTAACGCTGCTTTTTGCCGCCCTGAACTGATCTCTTCGGTGTATTATATAGACTTTTTCACATAGCCTGGACAAAAATATAGCATCCTCAACGGCTACGTCTCCTCCCCCGACAACCGCCACCGTTTTGTTTTTAAAGAAGGCTCCGTCACAGGTAGCGCAATATGATACACCAAGCCCAGAAAATTTATCTTCTCCTTCCACGCCTAAACGACGGGGTTGGCCTCCTGTCGCTATAACTACCGTTTTTGAACGGTATTCATTACCGTCATCCAATGTAATTACTTTTATTTCATTGTCCAGCCTAAAATCCGTAACCTCACCTGTAATAAATTTTGTATTTAATTTTTCGCAGTGCTCCCTGAACTTAGTACTAAGATCAAATCCGCTGATACCGGGAGTACCAGGATAATTATCCACTTCATAGGTATTTATTATTTGTCCCCCGCTAATAACGTTTTTTTCGATAACTATACAATTAAGTTCAGCCCTTTGGGCATATATGGCAGCAGCCAGTCCCGCAGGCCCTGAGCCGATTATTATTACATCATAAACCATGTTAATCCTCCTTTTATTCCTGATAATATGTTTGAAATCCGGTTTTTATATGTTATACTAAATTCATCCATTTTCGCAATTATGACAGCCGGGATATTTTAATTCGGCATATCTGCTTAATTAAATATATCTATATCCCGGTATTTATAATTGCTGTGCTCAGCTTAGATTCATTTACAAGCGTCTATAAATTTTTTCTTAAGTTAGTCTTGTAATTGCTTGTTCTTACCCTCATTTTGGTTAAACATATTATAGCAGAGCAAAATAATAAATACCAGCAATTTATATTATTAAGTTTAATAAAGATTTTTATATCGGTAAGATTTATTTAAATTCAGAAATTGCAATTAAGAGTGAATTTAATATTTACCTGAAATATATGATATTCTATTATCAGAAATAATTTTCTTACACATAAGAATTAAGAAAGGAATATTAAAATGATAGAATTAGGAAAGTATCAGCTTTTAGAAGTATGTAAGAAGACAGATTTCGGCATATATTTATGTGAACCCGGCTCAGACAAAAGTCACACGGTTCTTCTCCCTCAGAAGGAAGTACCGGAAGGCACTCAGCTTAACGATAAAATTACTGTATTTGTTTATAAAGATTCGGAAGACAGGGAAATTGCAACAACGGCAAAAGTTCCTCTTACCGTCGGTGAACTGGCTGTTCTTAGGGTAAAAGAAGTAACAAAGATAGGCGCATTTTTAGACTGGGGCCTATCAAAAGACCTGCTGCTGCCTTTTAAAGAACAGACAGCTAAGATTAGCGAGGGCGATGAGGTTCTTGTATCCCTGTATGTAGATAAAAGCAATCGGCTTTGTGCCACTATGAAGGTATATGACCTTCTTTATACAAATTCCAATTATAAAAAAGGAGACACGGTATCGGGTATCGTCTATGAAATAATTGAAGCATTCGGTGCATTTGTGGCGGTTGACAACAAGTATTCGGCTCTTATTCCAAAAAAAGAACTGTTTAAACCCTTAAAAATAGGCGACATTGTTGAAGCCAGGGTTATTGAAGTAAGAGATGACGGGAAACTTACCTTAAGCTTAAGAGACCGGTCTTATATTCAGATGGATTATGATGCCGCTGTTATATTGAAAATATTAAAAGAAGCCGGCGGTTATTTGCCCTACCATGATAAAACCGATGCCGCTGTTATAAAGAATAAATTCCAAATGAGTAAAAAAGCATTTAAAAGGGCTATAGGCAAACTCTATAAAGAAGGGGCCATTATCATAGAAGAGGACGGTATACGCCTTAAAAATAAGCCATAAAACAATGTTTCGTATTTAAATGGCTTTAATATCATTACTAAGTTTAACCCGTAAAAACTTACAATAACTATTTTTAAATTTAATATGAGGCCAGGCAATTGGTAAAAATAAAACGGCGAACATTAATGTTCGCCTATATTATTTAGAATGTATATCAATCCTTTTGTATTCTTTCAGATTGATCCAAAAAACGCATTTTGGCTTGGTCTTTGAAATCTTTGATTTTTTTCTTATCTTCAGTCTTCGGATAGAGCTCCTGAAACCCACGGGCCAATTTGTCCTTACAGGCTTTGCAAAATCTTCCCGTTTTTATGGTGGCACCACAGCCTTCACAATCTATTCCTATAACGGAATCGTCCGAAAAAGCAAGTCTTTCTTCCCGTATCCATTGCTTTATCTGTCCAATGCTTACATTACATACCTCGGATACTTCATGCATCTCGGCTTTCGGATGATCATACACATATTGCTTTACTTCCTGAAATTTTTCTTCCAATGCATTCATACAGGTGGGGCATAAAGGAGGCCCACTTAAATAATTAAACAATTTTCCGCATGTTCTGCAATTTCTTACATCCATTCGATATCCTCCCCTTCATGGCTTCGGATTCAGACTTCTAAAAGCCTTTTCCGGTACATAAGGTTATAAAATAAACACAACTTATTCCTTTTTGTTTCAACACGCTGGCACAAGCTTCAATTGTACTTCCTGTGGTATAAATATCGTCCACTAGCATTAATCTGTTTAGTTTACTTATCTTATTTTCATCGTAGGCCTTGTTAATTTCAAATGCTTCCCTGAGATTTTTAAGCCTTTCTTTGTCGCTTAGCTGCTTTTGAGGTAAGGTTTTTTTATTTCTAACCAATAAATCCGGTAGAACAGGTATATTAAGCTCTTTTCCGATACTTCTTGCCAAAATTTCCGCCTGGTTATACCCTCTTTCACGGTATTTGCTTTTATGTAACGGCACCGGCACAAGAGCGTCCGGAGCCAGATAAAGAATTTTATTTCCGTACCTTTCGACTACTGCCTGGGTAAAATATTTCGCATACTCTTTTTTATGCCTGTATTTAAAGTCCATAATTGCTTTCTTAATTGCAGAATCGTAAATCCATACGGAAAAGCCCTGCTCATAATGATATTCCCTTTTCTCGCAGTCGATGCAATATTCTTTTTGCTCATCGTCTATAGGCTTACTGCATTTCTTACAGCGAGGCTCGCTGATAAACTGAAGCTTATCTTCACATTGGGTGCAGATATTTCTGTCCTTCGGAATGACAATGTTACCGCATACCGGACACCTTACCGGATATAACATATCTAAAAATGTCTTAAGCAATGCAAACTCCCGTATTGCCATATAATATTAACCAACCTTAAAAATTAATTCCTGTCAAAAAGTTTTACAGGATAAACTCCTTTATCGATAAGGTTTCTTATTGACGAAACTACCAAGTCTTTATCTTCCTTATAAGTTACCCCAAACCACTGATCCGTTGTTTTTAATACTTTAACTTTTACTTTGCCCGAATTAACCAATTTACCTACTACTTCCGGAAGAAGATATTCTTTCTTGACTTCATCCGGTTTAAGTTCTGCTAAAAATTCTTCGAATCCCTTCTTAAGCTCATTAAACAGACTGGGTTTAAATCCCCACATATTCATTGATACCACACTGTCAAGGTCTATGGTAATTTCTTTTTCATTCTTATCCCGGGCTTTGGCAACATTTCCGTCTCTTATAATTCCGCCTGTTTCAACAATATCCACCAGCCAGCCGTTATCATCCGTTTTACAGATACCGCGGGTAACGGCCCCATTTTCACTTAAGGTGTTGCCAAGGACAAAACCTGCCATGCAATACACATACGGATCATTTTCGGAGTTAAGAAAATTATATATTAACCTGAAAGACTCCTTTCCGTAGTAATCGTCTGCATTAATAACAGCAAAAGGTTCGTTTACTACATTTTTACAACATAAGACTGCCTGGCCTGTCCCCCAGGGTTTTGTTCGCCCTTCCTGCACCTTATATCCGTTAGGCAAATCATCAAGTTCCTGAAATACATATTCTACATTTATAAGTTTCTCTATACGGTTTCCGATAACTTCTTTAAAATCTTTTTCCAAATCCTTGCGGATGATAAATACAACTTTGTTAAATCCCGCTTCGATAGCATCATATATGGAATAATCCATAATTATTTCGCCGTTTGGTCCAACAGGCTCCAGTTGTTTAATTCCCCCGTATCTGCTCCCCATACCTGCTGCCATAATAACTAATGATGTAACAGAAGACAATGTAAAAACCTCCGTTCCTAAAAATTTCTATATATATTATAACCTACTTGTTATATTTTTTCACTAACTATTTATAGGGCCATATCTCTAATCTGATCACAAAGCCTGGAATAGCGGCTTTGCTCATTCTTATTGTCAATCATAAATTTTACCATAGATTCACTGCCTACAATTACAACACAGCGTTTGGCCCTGGTTACGGCAGTATATAAAATATTCCTGTTAAACAAAAGTTTAGGTCCGTCCAAAATCGGCATTACAATCGCCGGATATTCGCTTCCCTGAGACTTATGAACAGTTACGGCATAAGCCAGTTCCAACTCATCCAGCTGGCTGAAGCTGTATTCCACAAGCCTGTTGTCATCAAATTCCACCAGCAAACTTTCGGAAAAAAAGTTGATCTCTTTTATAATACCGGAATCACCGTTAAATACACCGGTACCGATCTGAACTGTTATCCCGAAGTTGTTTTTTATTTCCCAGGCCAGCTGATAATTATTTTTTATTTGCATTACCTTATCGCCTTCACGAAATATATTCTGATTATACTCTTTTTCTTTTTTATTTTCGGAAGGAGGATTAAGTGCAGCCTGCAAGGCTTTATTTAATCTTTCGACTCCCAGTTCACCTTTTTTCATAGGTGTAAGTACCTGTATATCAAAAGATGTGGCATCAACGTATTTAGGAAGCTTATTTTTAACCAAATTAATAATTACGGCAGTTATTACGGCTGAATTATCCCTTTTTAGCATAAAGAAGTCCATACTTTTGTTGTCAAGGTTAATTTGCTCTCCTGCATTTATTTTATGGGCATTTACAATAATATCGCTGCCTTCCGCCTGCCTGAAAATTTTAGTTAGCATAACAACATTAAAACAATGAGAATTAATAATATCTTTTAGAACATTTCCCGGTCCGACACTGGGAAGCTGATTAACGTCACCAACCAATATAAGCCTGGTCCCGACAGATATGGCTTTCAATAGAGCATGCATCAGGCCCAAATCAACCATGGACATCTCGTCTATAATTATCACATCAGCTTCCAAAGGATTATATTCGTTTCTTTCAAATGTAAAGCTGCTTCCTTCCCCTTGTGTGAGTTTGCTAAGCTCCAGCATTCTGTGGATAGTTTTCGCTTCATAGCCGGTGGCTTCGCTCATTCTTTTTGCAGCCCTGCCGGTCGGAGCTGCAAGAAGGATATCTAAACCTTCCGCTTCAAATACCTTGATAATTGCATTTATGGTCGTAGTTTTACCCGTCCCCGGTCCGCCGGTTATAATCAAAAGGCCATTCCTTACGGCCTCAAATACCGCAGTCCTTTGCTGTCCGTCAAGAACTGTTTTTGTCTGTTCTTCAATCTGGGCCACCCTGTTGCTTAAGGCCTTTTGATCATAATCATATTTTATATTTAAATCATGAAGCATCCTGGCTACGTTTAATTCCATATAATAAAATACGGAAGAATAAATTAACCGTCCCTCTTTTCCGTCAACCACTACAATTTTCTTTTCTAAACTTAAATCGGTTATTTGGCGGTAGATTGATTCTTCGTCGGATAAAAGCAAACTTTTTGCTCTAGCTATAAGATCAGTTTCAGGCAAATATACATGCCCCTCTGTATTAGCCTGCATAAGCAAATACAAAATACCTGCTTTAATTCTGAATTCCGAATTCGGTTCTATACCCACTCTTCTTGCAATTTCATCTGCGGTTTTAAATCCTATCCCGGTTATATCTTCAGCCAGTTTATAGGGGTTTTCCCTTATTATGTCGTACATCCTCCGACCGTATTCTTTAAATATCTTTACGGCCAAATTCCCGGTAATATTATATTTTTGCAGGAACATCATGGCATCTCTCATGTCTCTTTTTTCTTCAAACTGCCTGTATATGTCTATAGCCATGCGTTCACTTATGCCTTTTACCTCCGAAAGCCTTTCAGGCTCTTCAATTATTATTCTGAAAGTGTTGTCACCAAACTTTTTAACTATTCTGGATGCAAGAACTTTTCCTACGCCTTTAATGGCACCGGAACCCAAATATAACTCAATAGAATAGGCATCTTCAGGTTCTTTGATTTCATATGACTCGATCAGAAATTGCTCTCCATACACCGGATGCTCCGTAAAGGCGCCCGTTGCCTGAATAAATTCTCCCTCATTTATGAATGTAATGTAACCGACACAGGTAATTTCTGTTTCATTTTGTATTATTGTAAAAATCGTATAACCGTTTTCATCGTTACGAAAAACGATCCTGTCTACAAAACCTTCTACTGTTGCAGCAATAGGGGCCACCTCCTAAAACGTGTGTTTGTAAAAAATGTCATTTCAAACTATAACCCATAAGGGCTATATGTTTAAAATGACATTGACAAAACTATAATTCAACTGTTGCCTATGTAATTAGCCGTTTCTTTTTATTGACTCATAAAGCATCTGAGCCAGACCCAGCCCCTGGTTTTCTGTGGCACTTTTTGCATACTCCTGATAAAGCATGTCACCAAAAAACTCTCTGTATGAATTCTTTTTCTCTTCATAAGGAATTGTTTTTTCCATACCTTTCATGACCTGCTCAAGGAAATATGCCTCAAAGCTTTTGCATACTTCCATAAGTTCATCATCGGTGGCAATTTTTGATTTTAATTTGTCTTCTAATGTTTTTGCCTGAATATCACCGGCTGCAACTTTACCCGCCGTTAAATACTGCATATTAGAATCTATTGAAAAACTCATTAAGGCTTCTCTCCTTTTCTCTTAGGAAGCGTTGGTGTCTAAAAGTTTATTATGTAATATCTTAAACTCTTTTTGTAAAAACCGTTTAAATTTTATTATCTAAGATTATTAGCCTGTTGAAGCATTTGGTCAGCCGCTGTAATAACCTTGGAGTTCATTTCATATGCCCTTTGAGCAACTATAAGGTTAACTATTTCGTCAACCGCCTGGACATTGGAACCCTCCAGATATCTTTGCCTCAACTTACTTTTTGACAATGTTTCATCCTCAAATTCCAATCTGGGTGCTCCGGAGCTTTCAGTTTCTTTCAGTATACTTCCGGATACTTTCAGAAGGCCGGCCGGATTATTAAACTGAGCCACTCCGATTGTTATGTCCATAAAAATCTGTTCGTTATTTTCATTGCTATAATAAAATTCCCCGTATTCGTTTACGGTAATGTTTGATGGATTATATATGTCATCTATAACTATGGGTTCTCCGTTGATATCAAGAACCGGGTTTCCGTCAGAATCGGCCAATGTTAAACCTAAAGGCCCGTTAGCCAGTCCGAATGATCCGTTTCTGGTATAGCCTACACTTCCGTCAGGCAAAGCTATCATGAAAAATCCTTTTCCTTCTATGGCAAAATCGAAATCGTTGCCTGTTTCAACCAAAATTCCCTGGGTATATTGAGAAGTAACCGCCGAATTTCTTACACCCAATCCAACCTGTATGCCTACCGGTTTAGGATTACCGTTATTGTCATAGGATTCTTCCTGAATTGTCTGATATAAAAGGGTTTTAAACTCTGCCGATTCTCTCTTATAACCTGTAGTATTTATATTAGCCAGATTATTGGATATAATGTCTACGTTTGTTTGCTGGGCCGTCATACCTGATGCTGCGGTCCACAATGATCTCATCATAATATTTTCCTCCTATTCGGGTAAGAAATTAAAGTTAAAATTAAACTTTACCGACTGAATTTGCAGCCAAATCAAGGGTTTGATCGATGGACTGTATGACCTTCTGATTGGCTTCATATGCTCTGGTTATAGCAATCATTTCAACCATTTCCGTCACGACGTTTACATTGGATTGCTCGGTATAACCCTGCATAACCTTTGCTTCGGCAGGCACGGTCACTGCACCGTCAACAGCCTCAAACATAGTGTCTCCCGTTTTTTTCAGATAGTTATAATCCTCAAAATCGGTAAGTAAAACAGTATCCACGTAATTACCGTCTGCATAGATAGCGCCGGTTGCATCAACAACTATATCTGTTGCATCTAAAGGAACTACTATCTCTCCTGCTTCACCCATAAGGCGGTTTCCTTCTGTATCCACAATATAGCCTTCATTCGTCATTGTAAAGCTGCCGTTACGTGTATATTTGGTAGTGGTATTGCCGTACCTGTCCGTAACCGACAGGGTAAAAAATCCTTTGCCTTCCAATGCAAGATGATAAGGTTGTCCTGTTTGCCTTAAAGAACCCTGTGAAAAGTTTGTATAAACTTCACCCAGCTTTACTCCAAGGCTCATCCTTCCGATTGGCCTGTCGTTATAGGCTTCGGAAGCGTCCCTTACCTTTATGGTAAGGACATCGTCAAATGCCTGATTGGTTACATTATCTGTTTTATAACCTACCGTAGCGGCATTTGCCAAATTGTTTGCAATTATATCCAATCTTTTCTGCTCATTTGACATTCCTGTGTAAGCTGTAAATAAGCCTCTTACCATTTTATTTTCCTCTTTTCCCGCTTAAAAATTCAACAAATTTACCTGTACCTATAGCAACTGCAGTCATAGGATCTTCAGCAGTCATTGTAGTAATGCCCGTTTTTTCCTGGATAAGCTGTTCTATACCGTATAACAGGCAACCTCCGCCTGTTAGTACTATACCGCGGTCCGCTATGTCGGCTGCCAGTTCCGGAGGGGTTTTTTCTAAAACACTATGAACCGCTTCAACAATCTGTGCTGTCGGCTCTCTTAGTGCTTCTTCGGTTTCCTCCGAAGTTACAACTATAGTCTTTGGAAGACCTGTTACCAGATTTCTTCCTCTTACTTCCATTGATACCGATTCGGGTCTGCGGTAAGCCGAACCTATCTTTATCTTTATTTCTTCGGCAGTTCTTTCACCGATTAACAGATTATGTTTCTTTCTCATATACCTTACTATGGCATCGTCAAAGTCATCTCCGGCAACCTTAACCGAAGTACTTACTACGGTGCCTCCCAGGGAAATAACTGCTATATCTGTAGTTCCGCCACCAATATCTACAATCATATTTCCGCAAGGTCTTGATATATCTATACCTGCACCTATAGCTGCGGCAATGGGTTCTTCAATTATAGCTACTTCTCTGGCACCTGCCTGGTATGTTGCATCTTCAACTGCCTTCTTTTCAACCTCAGTTACACCGCTTGGGACACAGACACTGATTCTGGGTTTTCTGAATCTGTGCTTGCCTACGGCTTTTTGAATAAAATATTTAAGCATTTTTTCGGTTACCGTATAGTCGGATATTACACCCTGTCTTAAAGGTCTTACCGCCACAATATTTCCTGGGGTTCTTCCCAGCATAAGCCTGGCTTCTTCTCCAATAGCCTTAATTTTATTGGTATCTCTGTCGAATGCAACTACAGACGGTTCTCTAAGAACAACACCTTTCCCTTTTATATAAACCAATACACTTGCCGTTCCCAAATCAATTCCTATATCGGTGCTCAACATCTTGTAACTCCTTTCCTATACCGTAAAAATTACATTTTATCTGGTATTTTAGCAAATAGTTCTTAATAAAATTCTTCACAGAAAAAAAGAAAATAATGCAGTATTTCTTCATTTCTTTGGCGTAAAATCTTAATTTCTCTTCAAGTCTGCCGAACTTAACATATTAATATAAATTCTGAAATATATTATATCTTATTTTCCGTTTTTTTCAAAGGTTATTTTATAAAGTTGGATAAATCGTCAAAATATACACCATACTTTTGTGGCAACTTAAATCTATTTTAAACTTAAACTCCATATATTTCTGTGTCTCGGAATATTTTCAATATACATTAACATAAAATGAACTTGCTTATTTTCATCCTATCAAAATAAATCGATAGTATAAAATTTACGAAACAATATCTTACTTAATATATTTATCGTAATTTTTTTAAAACTTATTTAGCCTAATAACAGTATTATTATAAAATTTATATTACATCCAATTATTGACTCAAAATCATATTTTTCATAGTTATTGTAAAAAACTCCCGGATATAAGCATGCTTAATCCGGGAGTTTGAATTACCAAGATATATTTAATTGTTGCAGGTCAGATATATTTCGGCATTTTTACCGTTTCTCCTTGAAAAAATCACCATAATTTCTCCAAGGATTAACCCGCTTACGTTTAATTATTCGATAATAGCAGCAACCTTACCGGAACCTACGGTTCTTCCGCCTTCACGAATAGCGAAGCCTAAACCTTGTTCCATAGCGATAGGATAAATGAGCTCGATAGTCATTTCTACGTTATCGCCAGGCATGCACATCTCTACGCCTTCAGGCAGAGTGATAACACCGGTAACGTCAGTTGTTCTGAAATAGAACTGAGGTCTGTAATTGTTGAAGAAAGGAGTATGACGTCCGCCTTCTTCCTTGGTCAATACGTAAACCTGAGCTTTGAATTTCTTATGGCAAGTAACTGTGCCGGGTTTGCACAGAACCTGTCCTCTTTCAATTTCATTTCTCTGAACACCACGAAGAAGTGCACCGATATTGTCGCCGGCAACAGCTTCGTCAAGAAGCTTTCTGAACATTTCGATACCGGTAACAACAACCTTGCGGTTTTCTTCGGTAAGACCTACGATTTCAACTTCCTCAGAAACTTTTAAGGTACCACGCTCTACACGGCCGGTAGCAACTGTACCACGACCGGTAATGGAGAATACGTCCTCAACAGGCATAAGGAAAGGCTTATCGCTTTCTCTTTGAGGATCGGGAACCCAATTGTCAACAGCCTCAATAAGCTCAAGAATCTTGTCGCCCCACTCACTGTTAGGATCTTCAAGAGCACCGAGAGCTGAACCACGGATAACAGGAGTCTCATCTCCAGGGAAGCCATACTCGTTAAGAAGGTCTCTAACTTCCATCTCAACCAGGTCTAATAATTCAGGATCGTCAACCATGTCGCACTTGTTCATGAATACTACGATGTAAGGAACACCTACCTGACGGGAAAGAAGGATGTGCTCTTTAGTCTGAGCCATAACACCGTCAGTAGCAGCAACTACCAGGATAGCGCCGTCCATCTGAGCAGCACCGGTAATCATGTTCTTAACGTAGTCAGCGTGTCCTGGGCAGTCAACGTGAGCATAGTGTCTCTTATTGGACTCATACTCAACGTGAGAAGTGGAAATTGTGATACCTCTTGCTCTCTCTTCGGGAGCCTTGTCGATCTTATCGAAAGGAATTTCTTCACCGGTACCAAGTCTTGCATGAAGGGTCTTGGTAATAGCTGCGGTAAGAGTTGTCTTGCCGTGGTCAACGTGACCTATTGTACCGATATTACAATGCGGTTTTGATCTTTCAAATTTAGCCTTAGCCATTTTACAACGTCCTCCTTTAATTATTAAATGCTTCTAAGCAAATATTTACGCCCGGATATTCCCTCTAGGGATCTCCTCATACGGCTTGTTTATATATTGTCTCATATGCCCTATTATATTTCAACTTAGAAATATTTTCAAGCACTAAGAAATGAAATTATACTAATTGTTTAATAAATTATTTACAGGCAAGCCTATTTTTTAATTTTAGTTGCCAATACTTTTTCCTGAACATTCTTAGGCACCTGTTCATATGAATGGAAGAACATGGAATATGCACCACGACCTTGTGTACGAGAACGAAGTGATGTTGCATATCCGAACATTTCTGCCAAAGGAACATATGCCCTTATCAGCTTGGAGCCGTTAAGATCTTCTGTAGCTTCGATACGACCGCGACGGGCGTTGATATCACCGATAACATCACCCATGTAATCATCGGGTACCGTAACTTCTACTCTCATAATAGGCTCAAGCAGTACAGCATCACCTTTGCTCATAGCATCCTTAAATGCCATGGAACCGGCAATCTTAAATGCCATTTCACTGGAGTCAACTTCATGGTATGAGCCGTCAAATACAACTGCCTTAATACCAAGTACAGGATATCCGCCAAGAATACCGGCTTTTGCGGCTTCTTCTATACCGGCACCGACAGCAGGAATGTATTCCTTAGGAATAGCGCCTCCGACAACTTCAGATGAAAACTCGAATGTCTTCTCTCCGTTGGGATCGATAGGCTCAAAGCGAACTTTACAGTGACCGTATTGTCCGCGTCCGCCGGATTGTCTTGCATATTTGCTGTCAACTTCAACAGTCTTGGTGATTGTCTCCTTATAAGCAACCTGCGGAGCACCTACGTTAGCTTCAACCTTGAATTCACGAAGCAGTCTGTCTACGATAATATCAAGATGAAGCTCACCCATACCTGCAATAATTGTCTGACCGGTTTCTTCGTTGGTATAAGCCCTGAATGTCGGATCTTCTTCAGCCAGCTTAGCCAGAGCTTCACCCATCTTATCCTGTCCTGCTTTAGTCTTAGGCTCGATTGATACCTCAATAACCGGTTCAGGGAATTCCATTGACTCTAAAATTATCGGATGCTGTTCATGGCAAAGGGTATCACCTGTTGTTGTAAACTTAAGGCCTACTGCAGCAGCAATGTCTCCGGAATATACTTTTTCCAGCTCTTCTCTCTTGTTTGCATGCATCTGCAGAAGACGGCCTACTCTTTCCTTCTTGCCTTTTGTGGAGTTAAGCACGTATGAACCGGAGTTTAATGTACCGGAATATACTCTAAAGAATGCCAACTTACCTACAAAAGGATCGGCCATAATCTTAAACGCCAATGCCGCAAACGGTTCGTCATCCGAGGATTTTCTTGTAATTTCATTTCCGTCCGGATCCACACCTTTAACATCTGCTATATCGGTAGGAGCCGGCAAGTATTCAATAACGGCATCCAGTAACTTCTGAACACCCTTGTTGCGATATGCCGAACCGCAAAGTACCGGAATAATTTGAACGTCTATTGTAGCTTTTCTTAACGCAGTCTTAAGTTCCTGTATAGTAATTTCTTCGCCTTCCAGGTACTTTTCGGTAAGCTCATCGTCTGTTTCGGCGATGGCTTCAATCATTTTGGCTCTGTACTCTTCAGCTAAATCCTTCATATCTTCCGGTATATCGGTAACTTCGATATCTTCACCCTTATCGTCCTTATAATAGTATGCTCTCATTTCAAATAAATCTATAAGGCCTTTAAAGGTATCTTCTTTACCGATCGGAAGTTGGATGGCAACCGGGTTTTTGCCCAGTCTTTCTCTGATCATTTTTATAACATTAAAGAAATCTGCACCGGCAATGTCCATTTTATTTACAAATGCCAGTCTCGGTACATGATATTTGTCGGCTTGACGCCATACAGTTTCAGACTGAGGCTCAACCCCGCCTTTTGCGCAAAATACGCCGACCGCACCGTCCAGAACACGAAGGGAACGTTCAACCTCAACGGTAAAGTCCACGTGTCCGGGAGTGTCGATAATATTAATACGGTGCGGCAATGCGCCGGGAGCCTTTTTATGCTCGATTTCCTGAGTCCAGAAACATGTGGTCGCTGCCGAAGTTATGGTGATACCTCTTTCCTGTTCCTGCTCCATCCAGTCCATGGTAGCGGTACCTTCATGTGTATCACCGATTTTGTAATTTACACCGGTATAGTACAAGATACGTTCGGTCAGTGTAGTCTTACCCGCATCTATGTGTGCCATAATACCGATATTTCTGGTTCTTTCTAACGGATATTGTCTTTCTGCCAAAGATAATTCCTCCTTAATTCATGACAAGCAAATCATGTCTATAACTTGCTTGATAATGGCATAGAATGATAAACGATTTTCTGATTTCATGTTCGCACGATTTAGTTTATCATGATAAACCAAATGCAATTCTAATAGACCTTCTCCTTTATACAAATGCTTAACAAATTGTCAAGAATTAAAGAAGAACATGCTATGATACTTTTCTATTACCATCTATAATGAGCAAATGCCTTGTTTGCTTCTGCCATTTTATGCATATCTTCTTTTTTCTTAACTGCTGCACCTGTATTATTTGCAGCATCCAGAATTTCATTCGCCAGTCTTTCCTGCATGGTCTTTTCTCCTCTTTCTCTGGAGTATAATGTTAACCAACGCAGTGCCAGCGCCTGTCTTCTTTCAGGTCTAACCTCTACCGGAACCTGATAGGTAGCACCACCAATACGTCTTGCCTTAACTTCAAGTACAGGCATAATGTTATTCATTGCTTCTTCGAACACTTCGATGGGATCCCTTCCGGTTTTTTCTCTTACCCTATCAAAAGCTCCGTATACAATCTTCTGAGCGACACCTTTTTTACCGTCGATCATAACGTTATTGATCAACTTTGTTACAACCTTATTGTTGTAAATCGGATCCGCCAGAACATCTCTTTTAGGTACACGTCCTTTTCTTGGCACGCTTCTTCCCTCCTTAACAATACTTAACGAAATAATTTCGTTAGTTAAATTAATTCACAGGTACTCACAAATGAAAGATCATTGCTTTCCTTTTTTGTGTCCGTGCCCAGCTTAATTTATATTCCATCTTGAAATATTTCTACTTCATAATTTGTAACCCACAGAAATACAAATCAAAAGGAAATAAAAAATTAATCCGGCACTTAACACACTTTTTTCAATTATTTCTTCGCATCTTTAGGTCTCTTAGCACCATATTTTGAACGGCCCTGTCTTCTGTTGGCAACGCCAGCAGTATCAAGGGTACCTCTGATAATATGGTATCTGGTACCGGGCAGATCCTTAACTCTTCCGCCTCTGATCAGTACAACGCTATGCTCCTGAAGGTTGTGGCCTTCACCGGGAATATAGGCTGTAACTTCGATACCGTTGGACAGACGAACTCTCGCAATCTTACGAAGAGCCGAGTTAGGCTTCTTAGGAGTTGCGGTTCTTACGGCAGTACATACACCTCTCTTTTGCGGTGAGGGTGCGTCCGTAACTTTCTTTTTCAGTGAGTTAAATCCCTTCTGCAAAGCAGGTGCAGTGGACTTATACTCAACTGTCTTTCTGCCCTTTCTGACAAGCTGGTTAAATGTAGGCATTAATTTTTCACCTCCTGAAATTAAATAAAGAAGTTCTGTGGTTTTAAGTTGTATCGTATATGCTATAATCATCAGCAAAATACGCACAAAAAATACATTACATGCAAGTTTGCATGCTAAATGATTATAAGGTTTTCGTTATTAATTGTCAAGAAAAAATTTTATTGGTACCTGACACTGTAAACAAATTATGAACAATATGTAACTTTTTTGTTAACATTTCTTTATTTTCTTATATATTATTAACTGTACTTGTACATCTTTATACCAATATATTAGGCAACAACATAGCCACTGTCGCAGCATACACCGCATCCAGCCAGAAAACCGATCCCACAGCACCGATATATATTAAGCCAATAATAGGTGCAGTTAGAATTTTAGGAATAATACCGATATTTTTATTTTTTAGAATGTGTTTAATCATTGCTTTAGCGTCCACGGTACTGGGGAACGCATGCATTAAAATTGAAAATCCGGCCCATACAAGTATAATGTTTATAAAATCCGTCCTTACCTTAAATGCAAAAAACTCTATAGAAGCCGGCAATATAATGAGGCACCCCAATAAAGTATTTATAATAAACGGTCCTACAGATGTCAGAAACACTTTGCCGGGATGGTCGGTTGATTCATGAATAACATAGCCGTTCGGATTTTTAAACTGAAAATATTTAACTTCAATAACTTTAATACCACATAAGTAACAAAATATCTGATGAGCCAATTCGTGAACTATCACTCCGGGAAATGTTAAGATTGATATTATAAATCCAGGAATTACCATGCATATACCTCCCAGTCAAGATAATATTCTTCCAATGTTAAGTCTCCATTTAAAAGACTTAAAGTATCCAGGTCTAGCTGTCCGTTCAATTCGATAATTTCGTTTTTAATTGCTTCTGCTTCTTTGTTGTTTCCGTTAAAATTTAAAGCTATCATATAGGTTTCACGTATGTAGTTTCCGTCAGGATTATAATTATAAGCTTCTTGTGCTGCCTTTAAGCCCTCTGCAAAATCTCCTTTTAGCATATGAATAATCGATAAAGCTCTTAAAGCCCCTGCGTCCCTTTTATCTTTTGCCAAGGCCTCATATATATATAGTAGAGCATTCTCATAATCGCCGGCTCTCCTGTATCTGTTACCCAACTGTACACGAACATCATAGCATTCTGGATCATCTCTGTAGCAATCCATAAAATAATTAATTGCATATTCCGTATTATACTCATATAATCCCAGAAAATAATTGACAACCGCATGATTAATATTTTCATCAAATAATAGCCCTATTAAATTATAAATAATTTCCTGTCTGATAGTTTCTTCATCACTGTAATCTAAAGCCTGATTTATTATTGCATTAACCTGATCCGTAGTATAAAAATATTTGTCCAACCAAGATGTATATGTCTCTACCCATTGATACTCAGCATTAGTCAATTTCTTCCCGACCATATATGTATCATGAACATATGCAGCATATTCATAATAACCGTTTTCCAAAGACTGTTCTATTGTCCTGATTATTATAGGAAGTGATTCAGGATATTTTTCTGTCAAAATATGCAGGTCATTTAAAACCTGTGATGTCTCACCGTATTCTACTCTTTCTTTTGCGGTCTTAAATGTTCTGTAATCTTTTAAAATGCCGGGAAATTTAATCAGGCTGATAACACTCACTATAATGATAGTGCCCAAAAATAATATAACCGGAAGCGGAACTTTAAGCTTGATATCGTTTGCACTATCACAAGCTGTCTCAGCCATACTGTTATCAGAGCTTTGCTCATTCATAGCTTCATTAGTATTTTGATTATTTTCTCCGATTAAATTGTTTGGTACTTCCACCCTATTCATCCCCTTTAAGCAAAAATATAATTACATCACAAATTCTATCATTTTTTTATAATTTTTTAAATATTTTTATCAATTTTACATAATTTTTTTATTTCTAAAATTGCAATTTCAAATTGAACACTAATAGAATTAAGTTACCTGTACTTTGGCAATCGAATACACCTGATCCAAAAACTCATCAAATAGTTCTGTTGGTGTCCGGTATCCAAGATGCTTACGAGGAAGTTCATTCATCTCATCAGCAAACCACAGGATCTGTTCTGCAGTATATCTCTCTATTGATACTCCTTTGGGTAGATATCTGCGGAAAATCCTGTTATGACGTTCATTTTGGGCCCTTTCCCAGGATGAATATGGATGAGCAAAATATATCTTCACTCCCCATGCCTCAAGTTCAGACAGCCTCTCAAATTCATTCCCGTTGTCTGCAGTTATGGTTTTGAAGATTTCACTGAATTTTGTTTCTCCGTATTCTTCCCTTAGGGTTTCCATGGCTGCCATTACAGATGCCGCATCTTTGCCGGGAATTTTAAGTGCTATATAATAATCGCTCTTCTTCTCAACCAGCGTGAGTACGACAGATTCATGACCAGCCTTGTGCCCGACAACCGTATCGATTTCCCAGTGGCCGTATTCCTCTTTAATGTTTGCTATTTCAGGGCGTTCATCAATACTCCTTCCAAGAACACGTTTGTTCCTGCGAGCATTATTCTTCTTGGATTTCCTTGACAAGGCTTCTGGTAAATCGTGCGGTACCAACGGCAAATTTCCGGCCCACAGTTCGTTATAAAGCGTCTTGGTACAGACAATCTCCTCATCAGAAAACAGCTTATGGAGTCTGGCATAACCTACGCAGGCATCAAAAGACCAATGATACTCCTTAACCTGTTTAACAACCCATTGTAGGAACTTTGAATGTTGTTTTAGAGTATGTGGCTTATGGCATCTTGACCTGTTGATTTCGTAGTTCAACTGGCCACGTTTTGGCGAATACTCAGGGTTTCGTCCTCTGTTTCCATTCCGCTTGCCTGTTCCACGCCGAAGCTCATACATTACGGTAGAAGCAGAACAATTGATTGCTTCTGCGGTTTTTCGAAGGGAGTAGCCGAGTTTGATAAAAATTTTGATGCTGCAACGGTCTTCAAAATTTAAGTGCTGGCCCCTTTCGCGATCGGGTGTAAATGTGGTAGAATAGGTTTGATCCATGGTCGTGCTCTCCTTTGGCAGGTTTTGTTGTGGTGACTTAATTCTACCAAAAGAAATCCGACATGGATCTCTTTTATTTAGTTGTTCAATTTGATTTTACAATCAACCAATTTTTTTATTTGCTTATGATAATACTTATTTTTATGCATAAATTTACATAATTTGATTATAATATCTAATTTATGTATTGACATTTTTTATTCTTCTATTTATACTAATAAAAAATCTAATATTTACCATAAACCGTTGAGTAAGAAGAGTAGATATTACGATTTATTTACAGAGAGCTGCAGAGGGTGGAATTGCAGTAATAAATGTAATATCGAATGGGCTTACGAGGGCAGGAAGAAAGTCGGCTTAAGCCGACAAGTAATGCCTGACGGGAACTCCGTCCGTTATCAAGGGAGCATGTATGTCAGTACATGGAAATGAGGGGGTGCTTTGCACCAAAGTGGGTGGTACCGCAGAAGCAATAAAGCTTTTGTCCCAGTAAAATTACTGGAGCAAAAGCTTTTTTAATTTCTTAAATTATCAATTGTATAAATTTAAATTTAAAAAGAAAGGAGAATTAATATGGCTAAAAAAATACCGCACAGACTGTATTTGACCGAGGAGCAGATGCCCAAGCAATGGTACAATCTCAGAGCCGATATGAAAGAACAGCCGGATCCTTTGCTGAATCCCGCAACACTTAAACCAGTTACGGCAGAAGATTTATATCCTGTTTTCTGCGAAGAACTTGCCCGTCAGGAATTGGACTCAACAACAAGGTATATCGATATTCCGGAAGAAATACAGGAATTTTACAAAATGTATCGCCCCTCTCCTTTAATCCGGGCATATAACTTAGAAAAGGCCCTGCAAACTCCCGCAAAAATCTATTTTAAATTTGAAGGCAACAACACTTCAGGCAGTCACAAATTAAACTCAGCTATTGCTCAGGTATATTACGCCAAAAAACAGGGACTTAAAGGCCTTACTACCGAAACGGGAGCAGGCCAATGGGGGACCGCACTGGCAGAAGCCTGTGCTTACTACAAACTTCCCCTTACCGTATTTATGGTAAAGGTATCTTACGAGCAAAAGCCTTTCCGCAAAACTGTTATGCAGACATTCGGAGCAGAAATAATCCCAAGCCCTAGCAATACCACAATAATAGGCAAGGAAATCTTAAAAAATGACCCGGAAACTACGGGAAGTTTAGGATGCGCCATTTCCGAAGCCGTTGAAAAAGCCGTATCCACCCCCGGTTACCGTTATGTTCTTGGTTCAGTTTTGAATCAGGTACTTTTACATCAGTCTATAATCGGCCTGGAAGCCAAAACAGCAATGGAAATGCTGGACGAATATCCCGATATTGTTATCGGATGTGCCGGTGGAGGTTCAAACCTGGGGGGACTTATAGCGCCTTTTATGCAGGATAAGTTAACCGGAAAGGCTTCTCCCAGGATAATTGCGGTTGAGCCAGCCTCATGTCCTTCATTTACCAGAGGAAAATATGCATACGATTTTTGCGATACCGGAAAAGTTACGCCTCTTGCCAGAATGTATACATTAGGAAGCAGCTTCATCCCTTCGGCCAATCATGCCGGCGGCCTTCGTTATCACGGTATGTCTCCTATTTTATCAAAGCTGTATCATGACGGTTATATGGAAGCAGTTGCCGTTGAACAGACCAAGGTATTTGAAGCAGCCGTATTTTTTGCAAAACAGGAAACCATCCTTCCCGCACCTGAATCGGCTCATGCCATCCGGGTGGCAATTGATGAAGCTATAAAATGCCGTGAAACCGGTGAAGAAAAAACCATTCTTTTCGGTCTTACAGGCACTGGTTACTTCGATATGACCGCCTATAATGCATATTTAAGCGGTACAATGACAGACTATATTCCCAGTGATGAAGATTTGCAGAAAGGTTTTGACCTGCTTCCTAAAGTTGATATTTAATATTTTTTATAAACGTTGTATATGTTGTTCAAAGATAAATTATTAGATAACATACATAAATATCTGCCGAAAAATAGGTATTATGATTGGAAATATTAATTATATAAACATCATAATACCTATTTTATTTGTGTCATGTTTACTTTCCCAAATTCTTACTTGTTTTCTAAAAATTATAGCTGTGTTATAATATAGAGCAATGTTGTTTTCACAGGTAATAATGGGCTATGTTTGAAATAGTATTAGGATTTGCCATAAATATCATAATTTATAATAATATAAAAAAGAATTCCCCAGCCAAATGATTCTAAGATTTTTTAATATGCGTTTCGTTAAATAGGCAGTAAAACGGAACTTAAAAAACATATTGGAAAGGAATGTTTATGAAAAGAATTTTATTAATGGTCTTTAGAAGCTTATTTAATCTTCCTTTTTGGCTTTTTAAGATATTTAAGTTATGCAATACGGAAAAATATGATGCCAGGACCAGATATGCATTTTTGCATAAAATTATGCCTACCATAGTCAGACGGGGCAGAATAAATATTCATGTAACAGGACTTGAAAATCTCCCCAAAGAAAACGGGTATATAATGTTCCCCAATCACCAGGGACTTTTTGATGCTCTGGCTTTTATACAGACACATGAAAGGCCTTTTGTGCCTGTTATGAAAAAAGAAGTTAAGGATATATTCCTGATTAAACAGGCGATAACTTTACTCCAGGCCGAAATTATAGACCGTGAAGATATCAGACAGTCTTTAAAAGTAATTAACAATATGACCGAACGAGTTAAAAACGGGGAAAATTTTTTGATATTTGCCGAAGGTACCCGCTCAAAACAGGGCAATACTCTGCTTGAATTTAAAGGCGGAACCTTTAAAAGTGCCATAAATGCCAAATGCCCAATTGTTCCTGTAGCCCTGATTGATTCATATAAGGCCTTTGATACCGGGTCCATAAAAAAGATAACGGTACAGATTCATTACTTAAAACCACTCTATTACGAAGACTATAAAGATATGAAATCAACCGAAATAGCCCGAACTGTCTCTGACATGATACAGAGCAAAATACTATCTGTAAATAAAGCATAGAATAAATTATTTGGAAAATGTATATAATATTACCACATTTGTCCAACATAATAATTTATGCCTAGCCTGCTTACTTACAAACTATGCTAATATGACTACAGCAGGCGGCCATGCAAAAACGGAAGGTGAATTATGAGAATAAAAAAAGCCTTATTTTTGGCGGTGTTTTTGTCAATTTACTGTATCTTCATTTTAATATGCATTTTTAAACCTCCATATATGGCAGCCAATGAAGATACGGCGCTTATAGAAGAAAATAATAGCAATACTATAGAAAATTTTAACAACAATGAATCGATAGCTTCCATTTCAACTAAAACATTTATTTACGAAAAGTACCAGAATGCCAAAGCAGACGTCGCCACACCTGAAGATTCGCAGGAAAGTCTTACTCTTAAAGCGGAATCTGAAACCGGCCTGAAATTAAGCGATGAATCATTAAATGAGATTAATGAAACAAGCGATTTAATTCAGGAGCTTGTTCCATCTGATTATTCCGATATAGGAATATCCATAGCGAATACTTATGTAAATATCAGAGAAAAAGCCAGTACCGACAGCCCCGTTAAAGGTAAACTTTACAGGGACGGTGCAGCCAAAATCCTTAATACGGTCGGTGATTGGTATTATATAGAATCGGGGAACGTTAAAGGATATATAAAATCCAAATATCTTAAAACAGGTATTCCAACTTTAGATCTGATAGAAAAATATGGCACCTTACGTATAACCGTAAATACCGACGGTTTAAATGTAAGAAAAAGCCCTGAAATTGACTCGGAAAGAATAGGTGTAATATATCGGAATGAATGTTATACCGTAACCGGTTTTTTAGGCGAATGGGTAGAAATTGAAGTACCTGATAAAAATATCACAGGTTTTGTTAGCAAAGAATATGTTAATTTGCTCGTTGATTTTAAAACAGCAATATCCATAAATGAAGAAGAACTCAATAAATCAGAACAAAAAGAAAAAAACAAATATAATACCGGACTTAAAAACCGAGATCCTTTAGATTACTCCAAAGAAGACTTAAAACTTTTAGCCTGCCTGGTCTATGCGGAGGCAGGCAATCAGAGTTATGAAGGGAAACTGGCTGTGGCAAATGTTGTTATAAACAGGGTAAAATCCTCAAAATTTCCGAACACTATAAAGGATGTTATCTATCAACCGGGCCAGTTTACTGTGGTAAAAAACGGTTCTTTGGCAAAGCAGCTGAAAAAATACGACAATTATTCGTCAAAATCCCAACTGCAGGCTATTAAAGCCGCCAAGGCAGCCCTGGAAGGCGAAAATAATATTGGCAACCGTTTATATTTTAACGGATATAAGGCTTCGGTAAAAAAAGGCTATCATAAAAATAAAAATTGCATCAAAATTGGCGATCAACTGTTTTGGTAGTTGTCAGCAAATATCTTCATTGTAAAAATCAAAAAAACAGAGGCTGTAACCGTATTTAACGGTTCAGCCTCATTAATTTTTTAGTAAAGTCTCAGATGCTTTGGAATACCGTTCTCATACTTGACGTTAGTCTCTCCGATAATAAGCGGTCTGAGATATTCCATCATTTCTTCAGTCACATCATTGCCCTCCGGAGTAATCCAGTCAAGGGGTACGGTTTTTTCGTGATTTGCAACTTCACTTACGGGAACGGAAATAAATTCAACCCTGTAAGGATTATTGCTAACTCTTTTAATAGCCGCCATCTTGCCGGTTTCGCCGTTAAGAGCACAATTTACGGCCTTCTGGCCAAGCATGGTAGATTCTATAATATCGGTTTCGCTTCCTATATGAGCGGCAGCTCTTTGCATCAGGTTAAGTTCAACGGCCCTTACCTTGCATCCGATTCTGTTTCTTACCAGTTGTTCCAATGCCCTTGCAGCACCGGCGATATATTTATGTCCGAAATTGTCTACAGCACCGCTGGACATGGAATCTGAAACATATGATCCGTCTTTGTATTTAATACCTTCGCTTACGGCTACCAAAAGGCCGGGTTTAACAGCCTGTTTCTTCTTAATATCCTCTATGAATCTGTCGTCGTCAAAGTCTTTCTCACACAGATAAATCAGATCGGGACCCGGTCCGCCGTTAACTCTTGCCAAAGCAGATGATGCGGTAAGCCAGCCTGCGTTTCTTCCCATTATTTCTACAATCGTTACCGCAGGTATATCATAAACGCTGATATCTCTTTCAAGTTCTGCTATGGTTGTAGCTATATATTTAGCCGCAGAACCAAATCCGGGACTGTGGTCAGTAAGGTTAAGATCGTTGTCAACTGTTTTGGGAGCTCCCATAATATAATAATCATAGTTGTTAACGCTGCAATATTCCGACAGCTTATTAACCGTGTCCATGGAATCATTGCCGCCAATATAGACAAAATACTTAATATCGTATTTTTTAAATGTTTCAATTATTTTCTTATAGCTTTCTTCATCTACTCTCCAGTCTTTCATCTTAAATCTGCATGAGCCTAAAGCAGAAGAAGGAGTGTAGGTAAGAGTATCCAATGCCTGAGTATCCTTCATCAGGTCACTCAAATCAAGAAGGTTTCCTTTAATTGCCCCTTCAATACCATTTTTGGCACCGTAAACCTTATCAACCTTACCGCTTATACGTGCTCCCTGCAAAACTCCAACCAGGGTAGCATTAATCGCTGCAGTAGGTCCTCCCGATTGTGCCACTAACAAATTATTCATTATAGCCCTCCTTATGATATGGTTCATTTACCATTATTACCAACTACCAATTTTATCATGCCCTGTATAGAAGCGTCAAGGCACTAGTTTCCGCATTCAACACTGATTTCATTAAATATATCCAGAATATCATCTACCCGTAGCTTTTTTTTATCTTCTCCCGATTTATCCAGAACTATACCCCCCTGGTGCATCATCAGTAAGCGATTTCCGTATTCGACAGCATAACGAAGATTATGGGTAACCATAATAGTGGTTATCTTCTTTTCTCTTACAATGGCATCTGTAAGAACCATAATTAATTCCGCCGTTTTAGGGTCCAGAGCCGCCGTATGTTCATCCAGTATCAAAAACTCTATAGGAGTCATGGTAGCCATAACAAGGGCAAGGGCCTGCCTTTGTCCGCCGGACAGGGAGCCTACTTTAACATATAACTTATCCTCAAGGCCCAAGCCCAGCTTCCTTAAAAGGTCTTTATAGTAATCAATTCTTTTTTTATCGGTCCCCCGGCTTAGGTTAAATACTTTTCCTTTATTGTCAGCCAGGGACATATTTTCCAAAATGGTCATATTAGGGCATGTGCCTAAAGCAGGATTTTGATAAACCCGCCCTATTTTCATCATTCTTTTATACTCGGCCATATGAGTAATGTCCTGTCCGTTAATTTCTATTCTTCCTTGATCTACGGGAATACTGCCGCAAATAATATTCAGCATGGAGGTCTTGCCTGAACCGTTGCTGCCCACGACTGATACAAATTCTCCCTCTTTTATAGTCAGGTTAAATCCTTTGAACAGACACATTTCATTGACAGTCCCGGGATTGTAATATTTATTAATATCAATCAGCCTGAGCATGGTTTTTTGCCCTCCTCTTCTTTTCGTTGCTTGTTATAAGTATTATAAGGAACAATACGGAGGTTATCAGCTTTTGATCCTGCGCCTTAAGCCCTAAGTTTATCGCAACAGCAACACATGCTTTATATAGTACGGACCCTATGATAACTGCAGTCGTAGCCTTAACTTTTGAAAACCTTTGAAAGGTATTTATACCTATAATAACACTTGCTACACCGGTAACAATTGCCCCGGTACCTATAGATATATCAAAATAACCGTTCTTTTGGGCAAATATGCTGCCGGATACGGCAACAAAGGCATTGGCAATGGAAAGTCCTATTATCTTCATTACTCCCTTATCCTTAGCAAGTGAAGTCACAACCGTTTCGTTGTCACCGACCGCCCTTAAAAGGTATCCGGATTTAGTCCCCAGATACAAATCCAGCAGAACTTTCATAATTACAACTATTAAAAAGAGTATGGTTACTACCAGATAAGGATTGAACCGGTCGGGTATAAGTCTTTCGGTAAACCTGTTTTCGAAAATCGAATCCTTCATAAAAATCGGCACATTGGCACTGCCGGCAACTCTTAAATTAATTGAGTACAGGCCGGTCATTACAATAATTCCTGAAAGCAGGTCCCGTACCTTAAATTTAACATGAATAATCCCCGTTACAATACCTGCCACAGCTCCGATCATGAAGGAAAGAAGCAGGGCAAGCAAGGGATTAACCCCTGCCGTAATTAAAATCGCAGTCAAAGCCCCTCCCAACGGAAAGGTTCCGTCCACCGACAAATCAGGAAAATCCAATATTTTATAAGTTATGTATACCCCCAAAGCCAGGATTGCATATGCAAATCCTTCTTCCAATATACCGAGAATAAAAGTCTGCATTTTTCCTCCTTAGTCAGCTTAAACCTAAAATCATTATTCTGCCTTATGCCAATATTTAAGCTAATCTGTATTATTCGAATTTTTTAATATAACATATCCTGAATTCTCTTACTATAATTATATATGATTTTGTATAAACCCCAATATATCTCTGTCATTATTCCGCTATACTGTCAAACATTTCCTTTGCGTTATTTACCAGGTCATCGGGTAAAGTTATCCCAAGATTTTCTGCCACTGCAAAGTTGCCGTAGAATGCAAATTCCTCTATAATTTCAAACTTAATATCACTGGCCTTTTTCTCTCCTTTAAGAACCTGTGCCGCCATTCTGCCTGTCTGTTTGCCAAGGTCATAATAATCAAGCCCCATAGTTGCAAGGCAACCTATCTTCACCTGTTCAACTTCGCTGCCGAATACGGGAATGTTCTTTTTGGCAGCCTTATCAAGAATAATAGGCAGGGCGCTGACCACTGTGTTATCCGTCAGATTATTGATACAATCCACTTTTTCCAGCAGATTATCTGCTGCCAGAGGAATATCGGCCGCAGTAGAGATTCCGCTTTCTATGATTTCAAAACCAAAACCGGGAGCGGCAGCCTTATACTCTTCTATAGCCGACAGGGAGTTAACCTCGCTGGTAGTGTACATTATACCTATTTTTTTTGCTTCCGGCAGAATTTTTCTTATCATTTCCAGTTGCTTTTCAACCGGAAGCTTGTCACTGGTACCTGTTGTATTGCCGTTAGGGGTACCGTCTTCTTTCGCCAGTTCCGCTTTTATAGGATCAGTAACCGCTGTAAATATTACCGGAATATTCGTATTTTTTGCTGCGCCAAAAGCACTTTGAGCCATAGGAGTGGCAATGGCACAGATTAAATCAACTTTTTTTGCTATAAAATTCTTTGAAATCTGGGAAGCCATATTGGCATCGGCCTGAGCGTTCTCATACAAGACTTTTAGGTTTTCTCCCTCCTTAAATCCGGCTTCCGCAAGTCCTGCTATAAAACCTTCCCTGCAGTTATCAAGTGAACCGTGCTCTGCAAATTGCCCTATGCCTATAACAACTTCATTGTCTTTCTTGGAACATCCGGCAAAAAGTGCTGCAAGTAAGGATAAAGACAAAATTACAGTGATAATTTTTTTCATACTTACTCCTCCTCTTTTAAAATTAAAATGATATCTCTAAAAATGCTTGGATATAAAAATATTATCTGATTGCTTAATTTATGTTTTTCGATATTTCAGCACATCTTTTACACTTACTTGAGTAATTGTCAGATTTAAAGCGGATATTTTCCCAATAAAAAAATCTCAAGTATAAAATACTTGAGACGAATAAAATCCGCGGTGCCACTCAATTTGGCAAATACTTGCCCACCTCTTACATATACGTTACATATATGCCATCCTTTTAACGGAGATGGATTCCGTCAACGCCTACTGCAATTTCGGGTTGCCCTCGAAAGCCCATTCAGCTAAAGACTCCATATCGCACTCTCACCGCCGGCGACTCTCTGTGATTTCGTACAATAGCCTACTCCTCTTTCTCATCGGTTTAACTATATTATTTATTATGAGCATAATAATACGACTTAAAAATTTTGTCAAGTATCTTCTGTCATAAAAGTGAATATTTATTCAGCTTATTAACGAGATAATCAAGCTGAATTTTATATCATCGTCTTTGCGTATAGCAGATTTCTTTGCTCTTGTTCTGCTGATTTTTGCCTAGATTGGTCTCCACAGCACTCAAAAATGAGCATTTACATTTTACCACTCCGGTGATTAAAAAGATAAGCTTTCACAACACAATAACCTCATGTTTTTTGCCGTCGTCAACCAGCTTAAGGCGCTTGCCATTCACCCTGTTGCCATCTACCAGCAGTGCTTCGGTAGTGAGCCTGCCCCTTTTCCTGTTTTCCACCCTTATCTCATATTCCGAACTTCCATATTTATACCAAACCGTATAATCTCCGAAGCCGGCCGGAGTGGCCGGATCGATAACAAGAGTATCCGCCTCCTTCCTTATGCCCAAAAACCAAAAAAGCAAACCCTGGTACATCCAGCCTGCTGAACCCGTATACCAGCTCCAGCCGCCGCGTCCGGCATATGGCGGACAAGAGGAAATATCCGCCACCATTACATAGGGCTCCTTTTCATACCTGATTGTATCCCTGCTGTTGGAGCAAATATGGATAGGATTAAGCATGGTAAAGAGTTTATGGGCCATGTCATACTCCCTCATCATGGCGGTGGCAATAGCCAGCCATATGGCGGCATGGGTATATTGGCCGCCGTTTTCCCTGATACCCGGCAGATAGTTCTTTATATAACCGGGATTTTTGTTAGTCTTGTTAAAGGGAGGGGTAAGAAGCAAAGATACAAAGTCCTCCTCCCTCACCAGATAGCGCCATGCCGACCGCATGGCCTGTATACTTTTTTCCCTGCTGCCGGCCCCCGATATGATACTCCAGGACTGGCTGATGGAATCTATCATACACTCGTCATTGTCCTTGGAGCCCAGCTTTGTGCCGTCATCATAAAACGCCCTCAGATACCAATTGCCGTCCCAGCAATTTTCATTAAGGCTTCTTTGCAGGCCGTCCCTTTTTGCCTCAAGCTGAGCCGCATATTCGGTATCCTTCATATGCAGACACAAAGGAATAAAATCCGTCAGCACCTTATAAAAGAACCAGCCCAGCCATACGCTTTCACCCTTTCCTCCTATTCCAACCTCGTTCATTCCGTCATTCCAGTCTCCCCCTCCCATCAGCGGGATACCGTGCTGTCCAAAATGGATTCTGTCTATTGTTTTCTTGCAATGTTCATACACACTTCCGGCCTTAGGCGAAACCTCAGGGGTAAACATAATTTCATGTTTACTTTCATCAAGCAAAGGCCCCTTTATATAGTTTACCTCCTCCTTAAGTATAGAATAATCCCCCGTTGCCCTTATATAGACTTCCACCGCATAGGGCAGCCACAGCAGGTCATCACTTATCTTAGTGCGGACTCCCACACCATGAGGAGGGTGCCACCAGTGCTGAACATCCCCTTCTTCAAACTGCCTGCTGCAGGCAATCAAAATCTGAGTGCGCAAAGCATCAGGATCAGCAAGCTGCAATGCCAGCGAATCCTGCAGCTGGTCACGAAAGCCTATGGCACCTCCGCACTGGTAAAAGGCGGTCTTGGCATTTAGTCTGCAGGAAATGGTCTGATATAGGAGCCATCTGTTAATAAGTATATCAATTGCCCTGTCGCCGGTCTTTACCCGAACAGTTCCCAGAATTTTATCCCAGTATTGCCTAACCCTTTCAAGTTCAATTTCAGCATTTGCAATATCCCTGTATTTGCTGCGAAGCTGCTTTATCTCATTCGGATCGTTGCTCTGTCCCAAGGCAAAAAGGACGGTGGAGCTTTCACCGGGCTTCATTTCAAGTGATACCTGTATAGCTCCGCAAGAGTCGTAGCAAACACCGCAATTTTTAGAAAGAGTCTTATCCGCTCCACTGGGGCTTTGTATGGAGCCCTTTAAGCCTATAAACTCCTTCCTGTCACCTGTATAGCCCAGGGTGGGAAGATTAGAAAAGATATATGAAATTCTGTCGCCAAAGTTAAATGTATACAAGTTTTTCGCATAGAAGTAATCCTGCTCCTTGTCATATCCGGTGCATATATAAGGGCTGGTATGCTCCCTGCTGGTCCCCAGCACCCACTCAAGATAATAGCTAAGCCTCAGATACCTGTTCCTGTATGAATTATTGGTTAGCTTAAGCAGCCATAGCTTGATTGACTCATCAATGGGGGTAAATACCACAAGTTCCTGTGCAAGCTCCTCTTCCTCATGCAGGAATTTGCTATAGCCGATTCCGTCTCTGACCCTGTAAAGGCCCCGATCAGTTCTGCCAAGCGACATTGGAGTCATTATGGTACCGCTGGTTTCATCAAGAATATAAATAGCTTCGGAAGACCTGTCACAAACAGGGTCATTGCTCCAGGAGGTGATTTTGTTTTCCCGGCTGTTGATTGCCCAGGTGAAGCCTCCTCCTGATTCCGATATCTGAAAGCCGAATTTCTTGTTTGCAACAACATTGATCCAGGGGACAGGCGGCCGCTTATGTCCATCCAGCACTATTTCATACTCGCTTCCGTCATTAATAAAGCCTCCAAATCCATTAAAGAACTCATATTCGGCCAAATTTAACATCTGCAGGTTTCCTGGCTTTCTATCCAAATCATTCACCTCCTAGTCCTCGGAATCGGAAAATTCCTCACTGAATTTTCTGAAATAAATGCCGCTTTTTTCAGTAAATACAACCCTTGCCACAGTATATATAAGATTTATTTCATCCTCGCTCATATCATAGGTATGCAGGACATGAAAGCCGGGTTTGCTGCCTGCATCATAAATCCTAAGCGAGCTTGTCATGTCATTTATCATTTCATCCAACTCCTGCAAATAGACTTGCTTGGTTTCTATCATTATTACCAAATCCACATCCAGGCGGTTGATTCTGTAGTATTCATAGGCCTTCAGAACATCCTTTATTATTCCGGCATTCTGGACTGACTTTACAATTAAAAGCATAATCGGATTATCACCTGATATACCAAATCTCCACAAAGCACTCTGGTTTTTAATGTTCCTTATTATATTTTTCTGAGGCCCCCTGTAGGCTGCATTCGGATAGAATATCGGGCTAATAAGATCCTGAAAGGCCGTCAGCTGATTTCTGCCTATTTCAAGATACTTGAGCTCTATTTCACTCTGCAGCTTGAACTTTTCGAATACATCATCAATCCTGTATTCATTATCAAGCTCCTCGGAAATCATAACTGCCTCTTCCACGCTTTCGCATACCCCGGTTATAAAGCTGACGGATGCACTTTGGCCGGCTGGTATAATTATAGTCACACGAAGGCTCATAATCGGGTCATTGCAAAAGCCTGCCTGATTGGAGAAAGGTAGGCTTTCTACTACTGCCGCCGGATTTTCAGGACTGTTATTTCTGCCTATGAATCTCATCCTGTCATTTTCATATTCAATCTTTTTAACCGGCCTTCTGTCGGTTTTTACTGTATGCATCAGGTAGAGGCTTTCTCCTGTTTTGCCGGAACGTCTCCTGGAGAGGAATATTTTTTGCTCAGGCAAAAATTCGCTTTCTATAAATAATTTGTTGAATGCCGGATGGCTCAGCTCAGCCAGATGGCTGTCTGCCACCACCTCAAGATAGCTGGTAATTTCCAGTCTTTTTGCTTCCTTTGAACGGTTTGTAAGTTTTACCTTTCTGATTTCAATATTATGGCTGGGTGACAGGCTCACCTGGGTATGGGTGGATATATCTCCGTCTCTCCTTTTAAACTCTGCCTTATACGGAGAGAATATGGCCTGGTATTCGTCAGGCTCAGTCCTTGTGGGATGGTAGGTGCTGCTCCAAAGCTTGCCTGTGCCAAGATCCTTTATATAGATATACTGACCGGTATTGGCATGGACATCAGCCCTAAAACGATGAATCATCATATTCATATATTTACTGAAGCCGTCTCCGTCCGAAGTTATCATCAGGGAGTATTTGTTGTTGGACAGATAACATACAATCGGAACGTCCGGAGCAGGGCTTCCGACATATCTGTTGCTGTAAAGATTTTCGCGAAAATAGCTTTTGTCTATATTTATCGTATATCCCCTCTTGGCAAGCGATATCAAATAGGATTGCCTTTTTTCTTCAAGAAGGGCTTCGGCCGACTTCACCATAGGCTCTGCATGAAATCTTTTTCTCATGACGCCATCATTTAAAAGATTATTGACGGCAACCAGATTCATTCCCTGATGATGGGCCATAAAGGAAGTTACGATTTTATAAGGCTTCATATTAATGGCATCAGGTCCGTTAAAGTCCACCGCTTCGTAAAAGCCGTACTTACCATATACCCCCAGTTTTTTTAGCAGCCTTAAGTTCTTTATGCCGGCACTGCCTGCATATTCAAGTGCTAACATTGTTGAATATGGAGATACGACAAAGGAATTTTTGCGTACCGGCTGCAGCCTCAGCTTTGGAACACCAAAGGCCCTGTATTGATAATTTGCATTCAAATCAAAGCGGTAATACTGGGATTCAGATATACCCCAAGGAATTTTCTTGGTTTTTGCATAGTGCATTTGCTGCAATACAGCAGCTTTAGCGCTTTCTGCAAAAACCGAGCCGGAAAATTCCTTCATCACCAGATTTGGCATCAGGTATTCAAACATGGTACCACTCCAGGAGACAAAACAGGGTATTCCCTTGATTAAGGTAAGTGGCCTGCCCAGACGGAACCAGTGCTTTAAGGGCACATCTCCCCTGGCTATAGCCAGAAAGCTGGTAAGGGCAGATTCAGAGGCTATTAAATCATAGCAGCCGCTGTCAAGGGTATTTGATGATACATGATAGCCTATATGAAACAGAAGCCTTTTTCTGTTAAAGAGGAAGCCAAAATCCATGTCGTTTAAAATACCGTCAATTTTTTTGCACAGCTCATTGATTTTTTCTGCAGTTGCCCTTGCCTTTTTGTTATCCTGAAAGACCAGCTCCATAAGGCTTGGACATGAAGCAACTGCATAATCTTTAAGATTATAGCCGGTTATTTCATCAATCAGTGTTTCTATATTTTCAGCAAGCTGGGCAAACCAGACAGGATTTTCCTTGGGCTTTGGCTCCCTTTCTGAAATATCATCCCAGATATAGCTGATATCCTCCAATAGGTCATTAAAGGTTGAATAGCTGTCTTTAATTTCAAATTCCGGATTGCATAACCTTGCGGTTTTTTTAATCTCCCGCAGCAAATCCCCCGTTATAACCGGAGTTCTCAGCTGTTGAAGGAGGCCGTTTTTTAAGGCAATCATATGACCGAGAAAATTACCGCTGTCAACTGTGGAAATATAATCCGGATTAAGCACCTCAAGCGTTTTTATCTGATACCAGTTATACAAATGCCCCTTCCACTTAGGAAGCTGCATAACCGTATCAAGCAGTTTTTCAATTCTGTCTATGGTTGAGCTCAGACTTTCAAAACCCAGATCCCTGGCGGACAAAATGGCAAGGAACTGGAGGCCTATATTGGTTGGTGAGGTTTTATCGGTAATTTTTACGCTGCTTGTTATCTGATAATTATCCGGACACAGCCAATTGTTTTCTTGGCCGGATAACTGTTTGAAAAACTGCCAGGTATGCCTGCAGGTATCCAATAAAAATTCCCTGTCATCGGCACTGAGCGCGGCTCCTTTTTGCTCCTTGGGCCTGCTTATTAAATAGGCAATATAAAAGGCCATAATCCATAACAATACAAGTATGCCGTATATTAAATTGCCTGCTACATTAAGCCTTGCTAAAAAAAGCAGGGGCAAAATAACTGCCACAGGAAGCAGAGAACTCCACATGGATAAAAAATATCCCTTTTTAGTATTTCGTATTGAGGCATCTACCGCTTCAGCCGTGTTCCAGTTTAGTAAGTTCTTTTTACTAACGGTCAGCCGGTATAGGGTCCTGATAATTGCATCATAAGCGGAATATGCCCGGTAAGGGGTAAGCACCAGCTCAAGAAAGCTTCGCTCAAGCGTATAGTATATATCCTTAATCAGTTGCCTATACAGCAGAGCGAGCTTTGGACGGCTGATTTTCTTGGCTATTATTGTGACCAGCAAAATTATCAGGTTAAGAATATCATTGAAAAACACCAAAGGCAGCCAGAGATAAAATAGATCCGGAAGCAGAGCAAGATTTAAGATAATGAACAGTATCTTGCTGCCAGGAACAAGGCTGCGCCTCAGATTGTCAAATATCTTCCATTTTGATAAGGCACATAAGCTTCTGCCGGTTTTGTCCTTCTTAAAGAGCCAGGGCAGAAGCTGCCAGTCGCCCCTTATCCATCTGTGTTCTCTCTTTATATACGAAAGCACACTACTTGGAAAGCTGTCCATTATTTTGGCTGCACTTGAAAATGCGCATCTGGTATAACAGCTTTCCAGCAGGTCATGGCTTAAAACCGTATTTTCCTGAATAACTCCGTCAAGTAAATAGTGGAAGGCCTCTACATTATAAATTCCCTTGCCTGTGTAAATTGCCTGGCCGAAAATATCCTGATATATATCGGATATCACGGTTGAATAGCTGTCCAGCCCGGATTGACCGCCAAATATTAGGGTAAAGCGGCTGCAGTTTGCAGGGGGGATATGATTTCTTACCTCAGGCTGAATAATAACGTAACCCTCTTTCACCTTTTTAGTTTCCCTGTCAATAACCGCCCTGTTCAACGGATGATCTATAAGGCCCACAAGTTTTGCGGCATTGTCCCTGATCAGGTCAGAATCTGCATCAAGGGTAATTACATATTTGAAGCTTTTCAGCAACTGTCTGTCGCACAGAATATGTGAGAAACTGGTACCGGCCTCATCCTGTCCAACCAAAATCCTGTTAAGCTCCTCAAGCTTTCCTCTTTTTCTTTCCCAGCACATGTAGCATTTTTCCGATGGGTTCCACTTACGATAGCGGATAAAAAGGCTAAAGCGCGCAGGCTGTGCCGGATATAGCTCATTAAGTTCATTAAGACGGTTAATAAGCGCTTCTTCTATAACAACATCTGTCTCCATCTTCTCTGCCGGAGCGTCCATGTAGTCGGCCAAAAGGGCAAAATAGAGATTATCCTGCCGGTTGGCAAGATATAGCTTATGGAGCCTTTCCATATACTCGAGTGCCTGCTCTTTTGAGGATACAATAACAGGCATGACAACAAAAGTTCTTGCACTATCCGGAATCCCGTCAAGATAGTCTAGGGCAGGTATTTTCTTAGTCTGAACAGCTCTGGTAAAGATGTTATTTACTATCTCCTGAGCTATCCCCATAAGCAAGGGCAAGGCTGCAATTATCATTAAGATGGTTGCCACCTGCTTTGGAACTAAGCCTATAGCTTCCTTGTTCCTATAGAAGCTTGCGGCTATAATTGACGCAAGCAGGCTAATGCTTACAGCCAGCACAAAAATATATGTGGCAAAATACATTAAGCCCTTGATATTAATTCTTTTTCGTTTTATATCAGGCATGGCTTTGTGCAATAATTTTGCCTTCAACAGCTTATAACCATTGCCCATAAGATAGCTGCCTACATGATGGGGGAAGTTTAGTTCAGCCTTACCCTCCACAGCAAGCCTCAAGCATTCATCTGCAATATCAACCTCACTCAGTTTATACCTAATGGCAAGTTTTACTATTTTGCCGCGATATAAACCCTTGCTCTCTGAATCCATCCTGGGATAAACACCGTCCGGGTCCTTTGACAGGATATGCTCCAGGCTGGAAAATTCGGCATAAAATTTTTCTTCATCAATCTCATTGATTTCCCGGAGGCTGATAACCAGGGCACGGATGATAGCCTCCAGATGGGACTGGGTTTTACCCTCCTCCTGGAATATATGTGTCGGGCTAAGCTTCATGCCATTGCCATTGCAATGGTATTCGACATAGCGCAATATATCGGTATCACTGAATGACATATTTTTAAGCAGATATATAACATGCGAGTGGAAGGAATAGTTATCCTTGCAATCCGGCTCGGTTTCACATAGCAAGGATGCGATATCCGTTATTTCCTTCCCCTGGCGCAACTTTTCCTTAACCAGTTTGTCAGCCTTAGCCTTGATTTTGATTATTTTAAGAATATCGTCAGCAACCTCTATTATGTTTTCCAGCAGGCAAAAGCCGATAACCTCAGGAAGAACCCAGATCTCCTTGTCTGTCAAGGGTATTTCCTCCTGGTAAGCCTTCAGCATAAGGGAAATGTTTTCATAGTTGAGATGGCCTCCGGAAAGGGCGACCATTTTCTTTGCCAGTATATAAACCCTCGGGTATCCGCGATACTGCCGGGCTTTCAAAATCGGAAGTACCTCATAGCTGGTCCCTGAGCTTCTTACCTTCTTAATCTGACGATACATCATCTGATAATTGTCAAACAGCCATCTTGCTGCCGGTATCATGGCAATAATATCGGACGGAACAGCCGTAATGCTTTTTCTGATTTTATTCAGCCTTTTATATGCAACCTGATTATAGTCATCGAGGACAAAATTATATCTCATCAGCCTGACATCCTTGTGCTCCGCTGCCAGAGCAAGCATTTGCCTTCTTATGTCTTCGGGCTTGTACATGCTTATTGTGTCTTCAGTTTCCATCTGAAAATGTATCCGTTTTCTCAAATGCCTGTAGCGGATGTACAAAAACACAAGAATGCACCAGAAAATAGCTGTCAGTACAAGTATTGCTATTAATCTGTCAGGCATATTGAGGAAAAATCTATATCCAAGCAATATGTTAAGCACTTTCGTGGCTCCTCCTTACCAAAAGTTAATTCTTCAAATATATGCCAATCAAGACTAAAGCATTATCTTATATATAGTTTGTCTTTTTTTAAAATAAAAAAACAGCCCAATATTATATTGTGCCATTTTTGTCATATCTTATTATTTTTTAATTTAATTATGTTATATATTGCTGCCACCACTTAATAGGCATTCATATTTGGTTGGCAAACCCACTTTTATGATAAACATATAAGGTTTAATATTAAAATACTAATCGGAGACATACCTGCACAGCAAATAGTTTTATTGTATAAAACAAAAAAAGCCCAAAAGCATGCACTTTTGGGCTTTTTTTGCTGGTTTAACATTTAAAATCAGGCAGATAATCAAGATTTACGGCATAAAAGTTTTTGGAATCCAATTCATCGGTCAAAATTCTCAAAGCTTCACCGAATCGTTCAGATGTTAGTGAAAAAACATATAAAATACGATTCCATATTATATATGTCTATTCCTTACTTGTAAGAACTTTTGTAATCAGTATTTCTACCTTTTTTAATGATAATTATTTATCAAGCTTTTATAACAAATTATATATGGCCAACCATTTTACCTATAAATAATAATCCCCCCCCATAAAATAGAAAGTAGACATATGCCATATTTAGATAATATGGTGTTTTTATTTATATTTTGACAATTATATCCTTTTATGATATATTATTGTTACTTTAATAGTCTAGATAAAGGAAGTAAATATGAGGAAATTTATATGTATAGTTATGGCTACTATATTATTTGTATCGATTGGTGCCTTACCGGTATACGCTTCTAACTCCAATCATGATTCATATGCATTCTCATATGTTAATCAAAACGGAGAACTAATCACCGCACTAGTAGATAAAAGCAATAATGTTGCAACCACAAAAGTCTATATTAATGGTATACTTGCTCAAAAGTCAGTGGCAGATGCCTCAAGTAAAACTATACTTACCGAAATCTATGACCAAAAAACACTGTATTATTAAAATCATCTACTGAAAATCATATTACTAACGGATTTATTAACACAACTATACATAAACCAGTCTCAACTGAAAAAATTCCAATAAACCAAAAAGTGATGACACTTACATCAATTTATGATGAGCCTGTTGAAAATAATGGTCTTTCTCCCTCTGGATATGGTGACGGATATTATTTATTAGGTTCAGCAGCAGGACCTTGGCATGCACCTGACATTTATGCCTATCTATATAGAAAATATACTATGTCATATACTGGAGAGACAAGTACATATGTTTTTGGATATGGTGACACAGCAAGTGCGATAATAGCATATCTATCATTATTAATGCCAGGAAGTCTGGTTTTTGCCATTATAGGCATAATCGTTTTTACTGCTGGCGAAATAGTATCATATACACAGAGTATTAAATTAGCAACATATAATTTTCACTATGATTATAGGGTTAGAATATATGGAACAATTTATTTTGAAACCTTTAGAGGTAAATTATATTGGCAAATTGCCAATCTTGCTACTGGAGTAACTAAGTGGGAATATAAAAGTTTTAATTACGGATTTAGCCCTAACAATGGAGAAATGATAGCAGAAGCATTTTATAATTATTTTAATTAAAAAGTATTATATATAATTAATGAGTCTGGTATAGCAAAATTCAGCATTCACATATAAATGACTGGGTGTATACCTAGTCATTTATATGTAATAACAATTATATATAACAAACTTATTTTAAACATTCTAAAATAATTATAATTCACGGGAGGATATGATGAATAAAACAAAGTTAATATTAATAGCTACATCTCCAACTTTGATAGGTTATATGCTTAATTTCATATTACGATTTATACCTTTTCTTATCTATTTGGCTCCTTTTCTAATGCTTGTATATTGGTTTTGGGCAGGTATGAAATATGCAAAGATTATCAAGAACCCTGTTATAGCAATATCCTTGGCCAATTCTATTGGAATAATATCAGTTTTATTATATTATTGGCAGTTCGTAATCTTACAAGATAGTGAAAGAATTTTAGCTATAGCCGGCTTTTCTCAAATGTTTACTTCTTCATTAGATTTTATTTCAGCTTTGATTCGATCATTCTTTCAGGCATCTAATGAAATTACCCGGGTTACCACTTTACCTATGCAAATTTTTAAAATAGTATTAATGATCATTGTGTTTTCTTCTGGATATTTTTATATGAAATATAAGCCCAAAAGCCAATAGCCTTTGGGCTTTATAAAATTATTTACGCAAGTCCGGTAGATAATCCAGATTGACTGCATAAAAGTTCTTTGAATCCAACTCGTCGGTTATAATTCTTAAGGCCTCGCCAAATCTCTGGAAGTGGTTGATTTCCCTCTGCCTTAAGAATTTAATAGGTTCACATACATCATGATCATGGACGAGCCGCAATATATTGTCATACGTTGTTCTTGCCTTCTGCTCTGCTGCCATATTTTCAATCATGTCGGTAATAGGATCACCTTTGCTCTGGAAGAAACAAGAGTTAAACGGTATTCCACCTGCAGACTGAGGCCACAAGGCTAAAGTATGATCTACATAATATCTTTCAAAATTACCCTCCATAATTTCCTGAGGTGTCAAGTCTCTCGTAAGCTGGTGAACTATGGCACAGACCATCTCCATGTGAGCCAGTTCCTCTGTTCCTATGTCGGTAAGAATACCCGCAACCTTTCTGTTTTTTGTCGAATAACGCTGTGACAGATAACGCATGGAAGCAGCAAGCTCACCGTCAGGTCCACCGAATTGGCTCATTATTACCTGAGCCAGTCTGGGGTTACGCTCTTTAATATTTACCGGATACTGTAATCTTCTTTCATAACTCCACATATACTAGCACCTTCCCTCCCATGGCCAAGGTTCATCTACCCAGGTCCACCTGTTGCTTACATCAACATCATAGCTGTAGATAGGCCCAAAGCATTTTGTATATTCCTCTACAGCTTCATTTCTTACTCTTTGAACTTTTCTCCAATAGTCCAGTGCTTCCTGGTCATTGGGATGAGTGTCAAGGTATAACCTTAAATCATCCAGGACAAAGCTGGTTGCTGTAATACAGGCAAACAATTTCTCTCTGCTGGTCTTATCCACTACTTACAACCCCTTCCATACCAGTCTTTATCCAATTCCTTAAACAGTGTTCCGTTTTCCAGGGCGACAAATTCGTTTTCGTACAAATCCCTGAAACATTGCCACGGAACATAGCACATCCCTATCGGGAAATGTTCAGGCCTGAAATCATCTTCGCAGTAATTTCTGTCTTTTCCACACCCACAGTCATTATCCGGTGTATACCTGTCTATAAGGTCATCACATACCGGCTGGGCCGGTCTGTACGGAGCGGTATATCTGCCGCGTCCTATTTGGCGATACATCCGTCTATCCATCCAAATGCTCCTTTCTAAATTCTCCTTTCAAATATACATAACACCGATAATACTCTTTTGTTCTATATATCTTATGATGTGAGGACAATTCTGTGCCTGTATCCGTCAAAAAAAGATAAACATATATTAAATTCAACATCCTAATTTTCTGAACAAAAAATAATTATATGTGCAAATTATTGACAATAAAACCGATATAATATAATATTGAATTATCAATTTTATATCGGCAGATAAAAGGCAAGGAGAGATTATTAGTAGATGTATCATTTCATTATCAACCCAAAATCAAGTTCCGGTAAGGGAATCCGTTACTGGTGGACAGTAAAAAAAGAGTTAGATCGCCAAAACATTGAATACACTGCGGACATGACACATCATGAAGGGCATGCCACAGAACTTGCCAGAAAAATCTGCCTGCAGTATATAGGCATTAAAAATATTGTCGTTTTAGGCGGTGACGGTACTCTTAACGAAGTTCTTAACGGAATTGACAATTTTGACGAAGTATTATTGGGATATATTCCTTCCGGCTCCAGCAATGACCTGGCCAGAAGTTTAAATATTCCTAAAGATCCGATTAAGGCTCTGTCCAATATACTGAAACCTAAAAAGTTCGTATATTTGGATTACGGAGAAATGTTTTTTAAGGAAAAAGATCTGAAATCCAGAAAATTCGGATGCTCCAGCGGGATCGGATATGACGCAAATGTCTGCGTAGAAGTTCAGTCATCAGAACTAAAAAAGAAATTAAACAGGTTTGGTGCCGGAAAGCTAATATATCTTGCAATAGCAATAAAACAGGTGCTTGGTATAGATTTTCTTAATGCCACTGTTATTGTGGACGGTATTAAAAAGGGCACATATAAAAATGTTCTTCTTATATCCGGAATGATTCATCCCTTTGAAGGTGGCGGACTTAAGATGGCCCCCGGTGCCGATCCGGCGGACGGTAAATTAAGTGTCTGCCTGGTCCACGGTCTTTCCCGCATTCTAATACTTTTACTACTTCCTACCATAATTTTCGGAAAACATATTCACATTAAAGGTGTCGAATATTTTAAATGTTCAAATATTGAAATTATAGCAGACCGGAAAGCTGCGGTTCATACAGACGGCGAAACTCCTGCCTTTAGTTCACATATTGCTATACGCTGTGTTCCGAGAAAAATACGTATGATAATATAATGAAAGCAGGTGTACCCATGCGCAGGCGCTCTAATATGGAAATATCCTCACTTATTGTTTTCCTAAGTATTATAAGCATTATTGTTCAGTTCGTAGCCTATTATTTCCTGGCTTCACAATATCTTATTCTTGGAATAAGCGCTGTTGCGCTGATAATTTGTACCTATATACTTTCGGAAATATCATTAAATTTTGAACCCTGCTTTATTTACACAATATTGGTTTTGTTTATTTCATTTATAATAACATTGCTTACTTATTTAGGGGCCGATACCCTGATACCTTATACCAATACATTAATCGGCATAGTAGCTTTAAACTGGCTTGTGCCGACCATCCACTGTTTTTTGCGCAATATGTTTGATTACGGCGGAAGAATTGAAAACTTCCATACATTCTATCGGAATGTAAGCATAATATTTATTCTTTTTTATTTAGGTATATTGATATACGGTTCTTTTGCGGCTGATGCCTTCCCCTGGGTTTACCGTATGAAAACGGACAGCTATAACTTCACTCCTTTTTGGTCTATAGCCACTCTAATTGAAGATTATATTAACCGCATGGTACCGTTTAGCGATATAACAACTTACCTGTTAAGCAGGATACTTACATATATCCCGTACGGATTTTATGTGATTTTACTGCTCAGAAATAAATCAAAATTAATCCGGTTTATATCTCTTCTCTTACTTCCGTCCGCCATTGAATTGTTCCAATATTTCATAATCCCCGCCAGATGCGACATTGACGATATAGTCTATGCCATCATTGGCGGGGTGATTGGAGCATTATGGTTTCATCTTACCAATGTAATTTACCGGGCTATATCGGGAAGGGACTTTTTAGCCAAAGAATCTGACTTTAGAATTAACAGCCGCACCTTATACTATTAAGATTTATCCCAAAAAGACTTAATTGTATTTCTTATATTATTTAGATTTACAATTTCAAACGGAAACCATTCTCCAGGAAAAAGCTGGTAATATTGAGGTGAAAGGAACCTCTCATCCAACAGAAGAATGGCACCACGGTCCTCATTGGTACGGATTACTCTTCCGGCCGATTGCAGGACTTTATTCATGCCCTGATACAGGTATGCATAATCAAATCCTTTCCCTTTCTTTTCGTCAAAATAATTCCTAAATAATTCTCTTTCATTACATACCATAGGCAATCCTGTTCCTACTATAACCGCACCGATTAACCTGCTGTATTTTAGATCAATTCCTTCACTAAAAATTCCTCCCATGACACAAAAACCTATTCTGCTTTCTTTGGGATTTTCGACAAAGTTTTCAAGAAAAGCTTCCCTTTCACCTTCGGTCATATTGGAGTCCTGTATTACAAGACCCTCCAGTTCCTCTTTTGCCAAATCCGCTACAGCCTGCATCATCTGATAAGAAGGGAAGAAAACCATATAGTTTCCTGTTTTAGCATCTGTAAATTCTTTAATATATTTTATTATCTTCCGGTATTCTCTCTCATTTCTTCGGGTATATTTTGTGCTTACATCTGCCCCGACCATTACCAGCCTGTTTTCTTTGCTAAACGATGACGGTGCATATACGGCATAGTCTTCATCCGTACCGCCAAGCTGATCCATGTAGTATCTTATAGGCAGAAGGGTTGCGGAAAATAAAATCGCACTTCTTCCTTTCTCATAGCAGCCTGAAAGATTTTTTGAAGGATCCATACACTGAAGCTTTATACGGAATTTATCGCTTTCATCATAATCGGTATAAATCCTGTAGTTATCATCCAAAAGCTCATATATATTCATGAAATGCCGAATATCCATATAAAGTTTCAGAATTTCTTCCCTGCCTTCGTTGATATCATTTTCTTGCAAAAATGTTTCAAACTCAGTCATTAACCTTAATAAAGAAAAATAAAATGAACTGATTTCCTCCCATACTTCAAATTCATCACATTCCCTGCGAAGTTTTAAAAGTTCCTTATTGCAGTTATCAAGTAATTTAGCTAGTTTTGGGCTTAATTCTTTTATGAATTTTTTTACCTCAAGAAAATCATCTTTATATAAAACTGCACTGTACATCTCTCTAGCCCTGTCTACCAGATTGTGGGCTTCATCAATCAAAAAAACGTAATCCTCCTTTTTGTCAGCGGCAAAAAATCTTCTAAGATACACATTTGGATCAAAAACATAATTATAATCACAGATAATAGCATCTGACCACAGGCTTAAATCCAAGGACATTTCAAAAGGACATACCTTATGTTTTTCTGCATAGTAAAGTATCGAATCTCTGGATATTTCATTCTCACTTGTCAGCATATCATAAACCGCATCATTAATCCTGTCATAATGCCCTTTTGCCCTTTCACAGGATACGGGGTTGCAGTCGGGTTTTGCCAGAATGCAAATCTTTTCTTTGGCTGTTATGGTTGTTACTTTCATGTTAAGGCCTTTTTGTGCCAATAAGCGAAAGGTTTCCTCCGCAACGGTCCTAGTTATGGTTTTTGCGGTAAGATAAAATATCCTGGTGGCTATGCCCATACCCATTGCTTTTACGGCAGGAAAAACAGTTGATATGGTTTTGCCAACACCGGTAGGCGCTTCGATAAATAGCTTTTTCTTTCTGAGAATGGTTTTATATACACCGGTAACCAATTCCTTCTGTCCTTTTCTGTATGCAAAAGGAAAGTCCAGTTTTTTTATTTGCTCATCTCTTTTTACAACCCATTTCATCTGCCAAACCGCCCATTTGGCATATTCATTTATAAGTTCTTCAAACCATTCGGCTAAATCTTGTAATGAAAGCACTTCTTCAAAATATTTCACATTTTCCGTTTCAAGATTGCAGTATGTAAGCCTAATTCCTATTTTTTCATGACCATTTTTAACCGCATACATATAGGCATAACACATGGCCTGAGCCCGATGCACAGCCACCGGTTCCTTAAGTATATGCAGGTCCATATAGACACCTTTTATCTCGTCAATTGTAATTTCCGGTAACTCCTCGTACTCATCTGATATTTTATCAGAATCAACTCTGTCTTTTACCTCGTTTAATATAATACCGTCAGCCCTGCCCTCAACAGTCAAGTCAAATAAAACGTCTTCATAAGTTATTGGAACCGTAATACTTAACGGAACCTCCGCAGTATAATTTGCTCCCATCTGCTTTTGAATTTTTCTGTGAATCCGGCTCCCTGCCTGCATAGCTTCCGTATCGATTTTTCCACCCCTGGTATTATCCAAATCTCCGGAACGCATGATAAACTCTACCAGATTCCTGACAGAAATTTTAACTTCCTTTTGTGCATCGGGCATAATAAATCCTCCAAAAAATTAAATCCTTAAATCTGTCATCAAAAACTTTTTGCCAGATAAAAAGACACATATTTTACTTATTAAAAAAACATCCTAAGAATTAAATTCTTAAGATGTTGCATAATCAGCTGTTGCATATATTATGTACAGTATAGCATATGTACCTAACTATGCCAAGGATTCATCTTCTAGTAATCCGAAAATTCATCCTCATCCAGCAGTCCGTTTTGATATTGTTTTGTCCAGTTTGTTATTTCTCTCCTCTTTTGCTTTATCTGACGCTTTTGCTTTCCGTACTCCTCATCCATAAGTTTCCTTTGCATGGCCTTCTTTTCTCTTTCCAGTCGCTTCAAGGTTTCATATTTGTCCGGATGTTTATCAGGCGGAAGCTTCGTTTTAAGATTTTCTCCCATCTTTTGACTTCTTGCATCGTTTCTGGTAAAACCATCATCATCAAAATCCGCATAGGCGTCCTTAAAAAAGCCCTTGGTAGTCGCCACCCAAATGTACCCCTCTCTTAAAAATCTTTTATTTGCTGGTTTTTACGTTTCTATTTTAAAATATTTTAGTACAATGTCAATATATTTTTTTCTTATAATTCTATTATTTTACTTGCATTTTTTTCTTTAATCTGATACATTCTATTTATATTCCTTGGTGAATAAAGGGAATAAATTATAAAAAGCGAGGTAGTAAAATGGGCAATCATACTAACGAAAACTGCGGATGCGGTCATGATCATATTCATGATACCATTACCTTAACATTAGACGACGGTACAGAATTAGAGTGCATTGTGCTGGAAATCTTTACAGTAGACGGTAAAGATTATATTGCTCTTCAACCGGTTGAAGGCGAAGAAGAAGACAATGTATTCTTATACCGTTATATAGAGGGAGATGACGCTGACGAGCCTCAGCTTCTGAATATAGAAGACGACGACGAATTCGAAGCTGTAGCCGATGCGTTTGAAGAACTTTTGGATGCTCAGGAATATGATGATATGTTTGATGAGTTCGATGATTATGACGATTACGACGATTTTGAAGACTACGAAGATTATGAAGACGAGGAAAATTAATAATTAAAAATGAAGGCGTTGCGATATAAGTTTCATTATGTCGCAACGTCTTCACTTTTGTCAGTTGTTATTTCTTTTATAAATCTTGATGGAAGCATATCTTTATTATAACGCTGCTTTGAACTGAATATATACAATTTATCTTTAGCTCTGGTCATAGCCACATAAAACAGGCGTCTTTCTTCTTCTATATTTTCAAGCAATACCGCTTTCTTATGGGGAGTAATTTCTTCATTGACATCCACAAGAAAGACCACCGAAAATTCCAGCCCCTTGGAACTGTGCATGGTTAAAATGTTAATACCTTCAGGATTTTTTATATGTTCATTCTGTTTCTGTCTTTTTAGTTCTTCCTTATACTGCTGTATATAAGAAAACCAGTCCGAAAATGTTTTAAACTCCCTGGCACTGTCATGAATTTCATTCAGAACATCCATAAGTTCATCCGGGTTTATTTTTCGCTCGTTGGCATAATCCCTTAGGAAATCTTCGTATCCTATACCTCTTCTTATATATTGGATGGCAGCATAAGGATTCATTCCTGCTATCAATGCAAGATCATATTCCAGCTGTTCTATTCTTGCCAGCATCCATTCCTTATCTTCATAATAACTGTAAAGAGAATCAAAATCCACCTTTTGGCTGTCAAAACAATCCCTGCTGATATAACGCTTTGGCCTGTTAATAACTCTTAAATATAACTCCCTGTCATTTTCTCCCCGGGCAATCCTAATATAAGATATTAAATCTGTAGCAATCCAGTGGTCAAAAATATTTGGCAGGCTATCTCCCGCAAAAAACGGAATGTTATATTCCATAAGCTTGTGAATAACAGCCCCCGCCCCAAGATTGGTACGCACCAAAATTGCCATGTCAGACAGCAAAATACCTGCCTTTGCCTGAATAAGTATCTCCTCTACAAGCTTTTTATTCTGATCGGACATGGTTTTAAAGCTTTCTATAATTACCTGTCCGTTAGTTTTTTTATAGGCTTTTAGCTCTTTTAAATAACGTATTTTATTATGAGATATCAGACACCCGGCAGATTTTATAATCTCACTGCCCGACCTGTAATTGATATCTAAAAGAATTTTTTTGCTTTCCGGATAGTCTGCCGGAAACTTAAGCATTATCTCAGGTTTGGCTCCCCGGAATTTATATATAGACTGGTCGTCGTCGCCTACTATAAAAAGATTTCTTTCCGGTTCGGCCAGCATCTTAACAATTTCATACTGTAATATATTTATATCCTGAAACTCATCTATCAAAATATATTTAAATTTTTTCTGCCATAATTTTAGTATATCTGCTCTTGCGATAAGAAGCTCATAACACAAAAGCAGCATATCATCAAAATCTATCCTGTTATTACGCCTGAGTTTTTTGTTGTATTCCCGGTAAATGGTTCGAAACACTTCATCCCCGCAGGTTGAAGAATAATATGTCGACAATTCTATTTTATTGCCCTTTACCATACTGATTTCCGACAGCAAGTCGTCAATAAATTCTTTTTCATTGGCATATTCAAATCCCAATCTTTTAACAATATCTTTTATCCAGACAGTCTTTTCCTCTTCACCGATTATATTATCCGTACCTAAATTATAGGCATGTCTCAGTATGGTAAAAAAAACACTGTGAAAAGTGCCGAAACTTACACCGGTTTTGTCTGTTCCCATAGTTTTTAAAAAACGCTCTTTCATCTCTCTTGCGGCAGCCCGCGTGAATGTAATGACAAGAATATTATTTTCCGGTATTTTGTGCCGTTTTATCAGATATTTGGTTCTCTCTGTTATAACCAGTGTTTTACCCGAACCGGGACCGGCCAATACAAGCATAGGCCCATCCTTGTGCCTTACGGCCTCATGCTGTGCCTGATTTAATTTCATATTTATTCTCCTAACGATTGGATTATCAGATATGGCAAATATTTAAGACAGGGTATTATAAATATCATTGAATTGATATTTAAGAAAAGGATGAGGCTGTTTCTTATATTTTTAATATTTAGAAACAGCCTTCCTATGATAAGAAAAAATATTAACCGTTCAGTGCTTTTTTAAGTTTATCAATAGCAATTCTTATACGTCTTAAACTTTCTTCCTTACCGATTATATTCATTATTTCATAAGCGCCGCCGGGTGTTGATTGCTTACCTGATACAGCAGTCCTTACCGGCCATAATCCCTGGCCGTTCTTTATACCCTGTTCCTGAATATAGGTCATAATCACTTTCTCAATAGAACTTTCAGAATAATCATCAAGAGCTTCAAAACTGGGCAAAAGGTCGGTTAAAACCTTCAGGGAACTTTCTGTGGTAGTTTTCATCTTCTTATGAGTAAACATCTCTACATCATATTCAGGCAATTCTTCAAAGAAATCTATCAGCTTTCCAATATCACATAAGGTTTCAATTCTGGTCTTAACCAGTCCGGCTATTTTTCTTAAGTCCAGATCCTTGTGTATAACTGCTTTGATATACGGTAAGGCCAGCTCATAAAATCTGTCGTCATCCATCTTCTTGATATACTCACTGTTCATCCACCTAAGCTTTACCATATCAAAGACGGCAGGAGATTTATTAATATTGCGGTAATCAAATTCTTTAATTAATTCTTCCAATGACTTAATCTCATTATTATCGGCCGGACTCCATCCTAACAAAGCTACAAAATTTACAATAGCTTCAGGTATAAAGCCCTGCTCTATTAAGTCTTCATAAGAAGAATGACCGCTTCGCTTACTAAGTTTTTTGCGGTTTTCGTCTGTAATCAGAGGCAAATGTACGTAAATCGGCTCTTCCCAGCCAAAAGCCTGATAAAGTCTTGTATATTTGGGTGTTGAAGACAGATACTCATTGCCCCTTACTACATGGGTAATTTTCATCAAATGGTCATCCACAACATTTGCAAAGTTATAGGTAGGGAAACCGTCAGATTTAATAAGTATCATATCATCCAGTTCTTCATTTTTTACGGTTATTTCTCCGTATATTGCATCACGGAAAGTGGTTGTCCCTTCCGTAGGGATATTCTGTCTTATAACGTAAGGTACACCTGCTGCCAGTTTTGCTTCAATTTCTTCCTTTGAAAGATGAAGGCAATGTTTATCGTATTTTGTAATTTCCTTTACCTCATCTTCGTCATCATCCTCCTGGTTTCCTACAGTTTGCTTTAGTGAAGCCAGGCGTTCTTTTGTACAGAAGCAATAGTATGCCTCGCCTTTTTCGATAAGCTGCTTGGCATATTCAAGATATATCCCTTTTTTAACGCGTTCGCTCTGAATATAAGGGCCATATCCCCCGTCCTTATCGGGCCCTTCATCATGAATAAGCCCGGTTCCTTCCAATGTACGGTATATTATATCAACTGCCCCTTCTACATAGCGTTCCTGGTCCGTATCCTCTATTCTCAAAATAAAAGTTCCGCCTTCATGTTTTGCAATTAAGTACTCATATAACGCAGTCCTTAAATTACCTACATGCATTCTGCCCGTAGGACTTGGCGCAAATCTTGTTCTTATTTTACACATAATAATCTTCCTCTCTGTCTTTGGTCTTTTCCGCAGTTTTCTAATAAATACTATTATTATACTCAGTCATATCTCCAAAAAAATTATTAATTATTTCTTCATACCCTAATGATCTTTTAATTGCCAGCAGCAATATAACAGAAATAAGCATTATAACCAGCATAGCCCTGGCCCAGTTTTTCTTGCTTACAGGGGTATTGTTTCCAAAAGCCCATATAAACAGCATTATCAATCCCACATAAGGAACAAACATAAGCAACTGTGACCCAAACCAGTTTAAAAAAGATACAGGCTTATCTTTAGGATTGACTATAACGGTTTCAGTCACCGGAGCTACGGGTGAAGAATTTATGTCAAATGCGTTTTCTCCTCGAAATGATACACCGCAGTATTCGCAAAAGTTTGCTTCTTCATTTTTTATAACTCTTCCACAGGTATGGCATATCATAAATCCACCTCATTTTTCATTTGTTTTTCATTATAACACATATATTACAAAAATCAATTCCGGTGTTTTTATATATATTAAGATGTGAAAAATAATCCATTTTACTATAAATATTGCATAAAATAATATTTAATTTATTGAAAAAATCTTTCTGGCAAAACGTATATTAGTGCCATGCTTTGCTTGTATATAATTGTAAATTATTGTATGATTTAAGTGTAATAATTAAATTATATAGAAAGGGGAATTTATATGAAAAAATTGCTTAAAAGAATTTTTGCCCTAATCTGTATATTAACTTTGGCTACCGGATTTTCACCTGTATCGGCTGCTTCATTGAAAGAGATTAATTTTCCACCCAAATATACTACATATCTCATTGTTGGCCCTTTATGGCCTGAAGGAGATATACATTTGAATTTTTCTATTACAGACCGCAGTGGCTATAATACCGGATTATTTATGGTTTATGCCAATACTGAATTTGGTTCATTGGGTATTTATAGTGAAGAATTGTCCTTTTATGAAGGAGATAACTTTCGAGAAATTGTTCTGGATATTCCCTATTCGATAGTCAGAAGCAAAAGTGTCTTTATTAGCATGGTATTTGCTAAACATGTAATAATCGAAAGAAATATATTATATTATGGTTATTTATTAGAATAAAAAA
>NZ_CVTD020000026.1 GCF_002904165.1 Herbinix hemicellulosilytica
CAAAGAGCCATAAAAAATAAATACTTAATGTCAAAAGGCTCTATGCCATATTAAGAATAATTGATATATTTCTTAATAACTGGCACAGAGCCTATTTAAATCTTTTATTATTTTAAATTTAAAGCCATTCAGATTAATTGCCAAAATTTTAAAGCAAATTATTACTTTTAAATATCGTAATCAGGTTACTATATGCATTCATTTATACTTTAATTTTCAGTCCTCATAGCCTCAATTGCACTGATCTTTGTCGCCCGTCTGGCAGGGAAATATCCGGACAAAAGTCCTACCACCACTGATATTCCCAGACCAAGGAAAGGCAAATAAAACGGTATTATTGAAAATGTAGCAGCCATACCTTCTGCAGGCTGGCTTCCGGACATCAGCGCTCCAAACAAAGGCTGCCCGTATTTGTTGATTAGAAATGAGGCCACAAAGCTAAATGCTACGCCGATAACACCGCCTAAAAATCCGATCATTCCCGCTTCAAACAGGAATAACATGCGGATATCCTTGACCATACATCCTAAAACCTTCATTATACCGATTTCCTTAGTCCTTTCATATATAGACATTACCATGGTGTTAGCTATACTTATGGCAGACACAAACATGGATACGGCACCAAGGAAGAAGAATATGATCTGTAAGGTTTTAGATGCTTCTATAGTAGGCTTGATATATTGCATCACACTGTATGATTGATACCCCATTTCTTTTAACTTATCCTGGACTTCTTCGACATGGTCAATATTGTCTACATTAAGTCTTATCTGCTGATAATTTTCCAGCTCTTGAAGGGCTTTCTTTCTGTCTTCCAAGACCAGGGTGTTAGCATATTGACGATATATTTTTTCGTAGAAACCAAGATCAATATATATGTAGTAATCGTGTTCCGATTTGGTTTCTACCATCTTGGCAATGTTATTTACCTGCCATACAAACTCTTTCTTTTTTTCATTTCTCCTATATTGCCAATCATTAAATTTGAAATATATTTTTTCCTTTTGCAGGTCAAGTTCTATAGGAGTATAGTTTCTCCAATTCTTTGAATCAAAAAATTCAGGCTGACCGGATCCGAATACAAATACACTGTCATTCTCTTCAGAAGGATATTCGCCATACTGCAGTTCCGGAAATTCAAAGTCATCGAATACGGCCATATCCATTGCCATCATATTGCTCCATCGGGTTTCATACTTTCCCGTATAGAATGTTCCATTTACATTTACTACAGGTGTTACCGCCCTTACATGATCAATAGATTTTATTTTCTCTACCAGATTTTTGTCCAGCTTCTGCTGCTGGCTTCCGGTCCAGTTTCCGCTCTCGTCATAGATATCTCCCCAGGTGTATATGGTTATCATAGTAAGGCTTCCGAATTCCTTTACCTGGGTTTCGAAACTTTTATCCATTCCATGACCGATAGAAATGGTTATAATAATGAACAAACAGCCGATAACGACCCCCAGTACAGTTAGAATGGTTCTTACTTTTCTTCTGAACAGGCTTCTGAAACCCATTTTCAGCAAATCACTAATCCTCATACAGATCAATTCCTTTTTTGATTTTAAGTTTGGCCAGGAACGCACCGAGAGCAATACTTACAAGAAGCACGGCTGCGGATATTCCTATCACAAACGGCCATGAAGAAAGTAACGGATCTTTCACCTCGCTCATTCCAGTTTCCATATCCGGATACATTATTTCTCCTTCAACATATCCGGGATCAACATATCCTTCATCGAACTCCGGGATTCCAATTTCTCCTTCTTCGAAAGACGGCTCCGCTGTCACTCCGTCTTCCATGCCTTCATTAAAAGCATCTCCGGAAGTATTTTCCTCGGAAACAGCGTCGAACTCTCCGGCATTTACTTCATCCGAAGCTGTATTTTCGTTCATAATGGCATCTGCTTCTGCATCTATGGTTATATTTTCATCGGATATAACATCCATAGTAGACATTTCCTCCGTAGCTGCTGTATTTTTTCCAATTCTCATAAATTCACCCATAATATCCTCCATTCCTATAAAAACCTTTTATAAGGCTAATTAGAACATTTCCTCTTCTTTCTTGCGAAGTCTGTTTTTATATATGCTTATGATTACTTTCCTGGATACAGGAACAAATACTATAAATAATGCAACCTGTAATACTACAAATGCCCATGTAGGAAGAATAGGTTTCTTAGGCTCAGGCAGGACAGGATTGAAAACATCAACCCCTCCGTCTTCAATGCCCGGATCCCAAACCTGTGCTCCCATTACAAAGGTCTCAAATTCCTTAATATATACCTGTTCGTCCCCGTTGCTGTCTTCATATGTTATTTTTAATATTCCTTTAGCCATTCCTTCCACATTGGGGATTACATCAAATTCTCCATATTGGCGGTCTCCCGCATTGACATTGCCTAAAAAATACATACTTCCGGCAGAACCAACAAAATCGCCTTCCACCGTAGCTATAACGTTATTAAGCATGGATTTACCCATGTTATAAAATTCAAACCCTAAAGTTGCCGGATTGCCCACCATTACATTACCGTCCCAGGAATAGACCTGGACATTATCTACCACCGGTCTGGCATTTTCCACAACCTGTAAATTTAATTCATGAGTTACTTTCTCTCCGATTTCTCCGGTAGTAGGATTTGGCTTAATACCGTCGTATTCATATTCTATGGTTACCGTTATCGGATATGCTGCGGTTGCCGCATCCGATTTGATCTTCAGCTCAAGAGTATTGGTATAGGTTTCTCCGGGTCCGATCTTACTTACAAAGAAACTGTTGCTTCCCTGGGTAGGGGAGAATATCTCTCCCTGACTGCCCGAAGACTTACCGGATACAGTTATAATAATGTTTTTAGCTGCTACCGATGAATGGGTATTGCGTACCTCAAATGTGAAATTGAATATTGAACCGGCACGGAGTTCTTCTGCATCCGATCCGTAATTGCTGATTATAAGCTTAGGTTTGCTGGCACTTCCCAACTCATTTCTTACATTTAAAATAGGTATGTCTATATCACTTCCGCCATCGGTATATGAATATCCCAGTGTCAGGATATTTAATCCTTCTACGGCACTTTCAGATACCGTAAAGTTCATAGTTACTCTCTTTTTAGTTCCGGCTTTTAGCACATTTATATAGTAGTAAGGATCGGAATCTACAGGAATAAAGCTGCTTCCTGCCAGATTTTTTATAAGCAATTTAAAATCATTAAGATCCTTTGAACTCTTGTTTTCCACATCAAAGGATACGGAGATTCTTCCTCCTGCTTCAGGACTTTCGGGAGTCTGTTTAACGTTGCTTATAAGTACGACTGGATTTCCGTCTTCTGTTACCCCTTCCGCTTCTATACTCGGGTAAATTGTTAAAGTAGACTTATACTCCACTCCCTGCTCATCAAAATATACCAGATTTAATTTAATTTCTTTTACTCCTCCCGTAATGTCTTTGGAAACCAGCAACGGGATTTCGGTTTTATATGTACTCTTGGCATCTATATCCCACAATTCTATATAGTCGGTGTAATAATCTTTTATAAATTTTGAAGCTCCGAGGCTTGATTCGTCCACACTGATTCTGGGATTATAGGCTGTTGTTTTACCGTTGTTTTTAAACTTTACAATGAGGCCCAGTTTTTCACCGGGTTTTACACTTTTCTCATATTCATAACCGTCCAAAATAAGGTTAGGCGCATCATTATTTTCTTTTAAGGTAATATATACATCATAAGAATCGGTTATGGATTCTCCTTCTGCTGTCTTATGAGTCAGATTAACTTTAATAACATTCATTCCCGGTTTTGCACTGGACAAAATCTTAATAGGAATTTTAACGGCTACTTCCTTAAGTCTTTCAATATCCTGAAGCTTAATATTTTTAGTAGCATAGTCGGCTATCATTCCTGTATCGCCGTAATCTACACTTACAAAAACATTTCTGGCAGTAATTTCACCGTCGTTTCTTACGGTAAATGTTAATTCAGTACTTTTTCCTATAACCGCATTGCTATATTTAATATTATAAATTCCCAGCTGCGCCGGTCCTATTTCCTGTAAAATCTGAGTATTAACTGTAAAATCCGTTGAAGCCGGATTCCCATTCTCATCGGTACTGTAAATGTATAATTTAATCTGGTAAATACCTATTTTTGCAGTTTCTGAAACTGTAACATCAAATTCTATGTACTGATCAACAGATTGATATTCATAAATTATATCGGTATTTAAACCTAATCCGGGCGTAACCAGTTTCGGCTGTGTAGCGGTATAAGGAGTCCCGCTGGTATCGGCTATTATAACCGGTGAATGTATGGAAGATCCCACAGCCCTTACCGGAACTTTAAGTGTTGTTGTCTCACCGGGAGTTAAAACATAAACTTCCGGCTTGGGGTTAATCACTTGAATTCCCTGTGCTTTAACCGGTATTGTATTACCTGCCAAAATCATAATTAACAATACTGCCGATAAAAATGTTGATATAAATCTTTCTACTCTCTTACTCATCCAATATCCCTCTACTTCCTATTATTTGTTATTATATCTTTGAGTTTAAATTAGTTTTAATCTTAAGACATTAATACAATTGCTAATTGCTTGCCGATAAGGCATTTATATTATCAGCTGTTTGCTCATAAACCTGATTTGGTGTGTTTTCGGAGCTTTCCTGACTTTCCTTACTGTCAGGATTAACCTCAATAATCTCCTGAATCTTACCGTCAAGTATGTGAATAATTCTATCAGCATAATCAGCTAAACTCCTGTCATGGGTAACCATGACTATCGTCTGATTATTCGCCTTTGCCATACTTTTTATGAGCTCCATAACCTCTCTGCTCGTTTTCGAATCCAGGTTACCGGTAGGTTCGTCAGCAAATACAATCTCCGGTTTACTGACAAAAGCTCTGGCAATTCCTACTCTTTGCTGTTGTCCTCCGCTCATTTCCGTAGGTTTATGTTTCAGGCGTGACCCTAAACCGACATTTATAAGCATCTGGCGGGCCAACTTCCGTCTAATCTTTGGCTTCATATGTTTAAAAACAAGAGGCAGTTCCACATTTTCCAGGGCTGTCATGGAATTAAGCAAATTATATGACTGAAATACAAAGCCCAAAGTGTTTTGCCTGAACTTTGCCAATGCTTTTTCACTCATTTTATGTATATTATACCCTTTAATAATTATTTGGCCCCTCGAAAGCTTTTCTATGCCGGCCATCAGATTCAGCAAAGTCGATTTACCGGATCCCGATGCGCCGTACAAGCAGCAAAATTCTCCTCTTTTTATAGAAAAGCTTACGTCATCTACGGCAACAATACGTTCCTTACCCATTCGGTAAATCTTTTTCGCATTTTTGACCTGTATAATAATATCCTGATCGTTTTTCATATGGCACCATCCTATACTTTTAGGCAAATTTTAGGCAAAGCCAGTATTATGTTTACAATATATTACATTATAATCCTTGTTAAAATTTTAATCAATAAATAATTTCTTTTATTTTCCTGATGTACTATATATTAGACGATTGAAACAAAAAAATATATCCATTAAATTTATAAAATTTATAAATTTTTTTATTTCTGTAAATTTATTCAAATTTTGTTCGGTTTAGCATCATTTGTCGTATCTGCAGGTTTTACAGTCTGACTTTTTTTAGCGGCTCTGTTTTCAACAAATCTTACAAATACCAGTTTCACATAAGCACCTACCGGCACCGCAAGAAGCATACCCAAAAAGCCGCCGACCGCACTGCCGAAGATTAGAGATATTATTATTATCAGAGGATGAATTTTAATTGAACGGCTTAAAAGTTTCGGCCCGATATAATTTCCGTCAATAAACTGAATGACGGCAAGAATTATAATGGATATTACAAGTTTTTTTATTTCACCGTTTATGAGACAAACGAATGCCGTACTTACATAGGCAATAACCGGTCCGAAATACGGTATTAAATTGCCTATTCCGGCAAATATGCCTATAACCAGTGCAAATCTGACACCGGTAAGAGACAAAGTTAGGCTTATTAGTACCATCATAACAAGAGCATCGGTCAATTGCCCTCTAAGATAACCGGAAAAGGCATAATCCAAATCATTCAGTATAAGGGTAATTCTGTTGTTGGTGTTTTCGGAAAAGACTGCATAAAATGTTTTCTTTATAAAATCCTTAATTATTTTTCCGTCGATGATAAAATAAAATCCGATGATAAAGCTAAAAATAACCGTTGTAAGATATTTTGATATATTAGTAAGAGTATTGACTATGTTTTGTGCCAAATTCTTTAGTGCATCCAGTATTACAGTCACGGTCTCTTCCACATACTGCTCCAACTGGCTTGAACGAATATCTAGCTTCTCCATATTTTGCAAAATAGAATTATAAAAAGCTTCCAAACTCTTTTTATAACCTTCCGCCAGTCTTATAATATCATCAAAGTTAGCCAGTTTTAGCTGATCCGTCACGCTGTAAATCAGCAGTGATATTAAAGAAGCCACAACTATAAACAATAGTACAACAGACAAAACAGCCGCCCAGGTTCTTTGCCTTTTCATTTTTTTAAACAATTTAAACTTATGAAATTTTTCTTCAAAAAATCCTACAACCGGATCCATCAGATAAGCAAATACAAAACCTAATATTACCGGTTTTATCACCTTAAGCAGCCAATTTAACTTTTCAATCAGTACAGACAAAATCTGCCATGCATTTTTCGCCAATAAAGAAAGTATATAAATAATAATAGCCGTGAAAATAACATACAGGGATATCTGCAAATACTTACGATTAAATCGGTCTTTAAGCTTCATTAAAACGATTTATCTCCTTTCGCCGTATTTAATATAATCCGCAATAATTTCAACCGCATTGTCTATACCCACATAATCACTTCGTACAGATATATGATAATTTTCAGTCCTGCCCCATTTTTCGCCGGTATAATAATTGTAATAATTCGCTCGTTGCTTATCGATTTTTAAAATATTATCCTCGGCCTTTTCTTTAGGCATACCGTACAAATTAATTGCTCTTTCCTTGCGGTAAGCCAAATCTGCCCATATAAATACATGAACAGCTTCCCGGCGGTCTTTTAATATATAATTGGCGCATCTTCCTACTATAACGCACGGCCCTTCCCCGGCTATTTTTCTGATTACATCAGACTGAGCCAGATATATCTGATCATCCAGAGAAAGATTAATAAAACCTATATCCTGGTTTCCGTATGCATTCATCCCCATAGCTATGGTATATAGAAGGCTGTTGGTTGCCTTTTTTTCCGCATTTTCAAAAAAAGCTTCAGAAAAGCCGCTCTCTTTTGCAGCTCTTGTAATTATTTCTCTGTCATAAAAAGGAACACCGAATTTTTTAGCCAGTTTCTCTCCTATTTCCCTTCCGCCGCTTCCGTATTGCCTGCTTATTGTAATAATGTTTTTAATAGTATTCACCCCCAAATACATTATCAAATACATTATTTAATACATCCAAATTCAGTATATCATACTATTTTTTATAATTGTTAATATTAGAACAAAATAAGATTAATTTTTAATTAAAAATCTTGCTTTTAAAATCACTCTTTTTATAGCGGAAGAACTGGTATATAACTGTTTGTATAAATTGTTATAAAACTCCTCTATGATCAAATACTCCATGAAACCAATTTCATTTTTTCCAAATCTGGCTTTCCTGGCAATATCCATGCATTCTTCAAAGTCTTTAACCGGAAGCAATGAAAAATTCATTTTTACATATTCTTCATTGTCTTCTAAGCTTTTTGCTTTATTTGGAAGCAAACCGCCGATAATAAATAACCGTTCAATGTTTTCATAAATCCTTAATGCTTTTTTGCTGAAGTTTTCATTTTTTTTGCCGAAATTTCTTTTAAATATATATGAACATAATGCCGCGGTAAGAATAAGTATCGCCAAACCGTACCATATGGTGCCTGATGAATTTTTTTCGGCTTTTTTGCCATTAATGCCATCTTTCTTTACGGCTTTATTTTCACCAGGCTCAGGTGCGACCGTTATATTCATATTATCCGGAATTTTGGTAGGCTCTGGACTGGGACTAGCCATAGCCTTAGTAGGAACCGGAGTAGGTAATACATCATCCCTGCTTTGTTCAGTCCCGTTAATATCTGCAATTATGTCAGACATATCATCCATGCCTGACCCGACAGTAAAATCCACCGGAATCCATCCAAAACCGTCCAAATAAACTTCAGCCCATGCATGGGCATTATTGTCCCTTACGGTTATTTCTACACTGCTGTCTTCTCCGTCTATTTCATCTAAATAAATGGATGAAGAATTCATAAGATCGGAACTGTTTATGGCATACCCTTCCACATACCTGGCCGGATATCCCATAGCCCGAAGCATCAATGCTCCTGCCGAAGCATAATGGGTACAATACCCTAATTTGTTTTCATACAAAAAATATTCTACAAAATCCTTGTCTTTTGGAAGCTTGCCCGGTGCAAGGGTGTACCGTGTATTATTAAACAAATATTCTTTTATATACGATATGGCATCGGCAAGATTTTCCGCTCGCCTTCCCAATGCTTCCCTAGAAAAATCATTTTTTAATCGTTCTAATCCTTTCTCGGGCAGTCTGGTATAGATATCATATACAAACGCTCTGTATTTTTCTTCATTTTTTTTATATTCAGCCAATTGATCGTCTGATTTAAGCCCTTCCCTTAATGTTTCATAAAAACTTCTATACAAAAATTCATTAAAACCGGTGGTTAAATTGTAATAATAATCATAGGTTCCTATTTTAATATTTTCGTCGTTCTTAACCGACAGGTCATACTCATAACCGACCTTGTCCTTCTCATAAAAAATACTGAAATAGGGTACGTATATTAATCTTTTATCGGCTTTCAGATAAATAACCGTATATCGGCCTTTTTGAACAAAGTGCCGATACGGATAATAGCTTAAAATTATAGCATTTCCTATAACAGGATCATACTCTTCTCTTGACATATCTCCTATAATTTCTTTATACCTGTCGGCAATCTCTCTGGTATGGGGTTCCCAGCTGTCACCGGTATAAACGCTTCCAACATAACCTTTCAAGTATATGCCTTCCGTTACCGAGCTTAGCGGAACTTTTATCAGAAGATGCTCTGTATTGTCATAAACCACCTGATCCACTTTCCCAAGATCTCCAAAATTAAGTCCGCCGGAGCTTGTAATCTTGCCGGAACCTATATTCCATTTAACATCGGCAATTTTCTCCGAAACATCCTGTATGGAAAAATTCATAATCTTGTTTTGTATCCTGGATTTTGCTTCGTATATTTTGCTTCTGTTGAAATTTTCATAATGCCTGGCAGGAATAATAAGTTTTAAGGTAAAAAATAAAGACAGCGACAAGAGACAGATTATCATGGCTGATTTTATTCCAATACGGCGAATCATACTCTGTTGAAACCGGCTTGATTTATTATGGGAATAGTCCGCAACCTGCAATAGACCGTTGGATACAGACATGAAAAGAAAAACCAGAATATATCCGATCAGTTGAATTTCCGGAGGGGTAATGCCCATGGCAAAGCTTACCGCCACAGGAAAAAGCATAAGGACATATATCATCCGGTTTAACCGGCCCCTAAGCAGCGAATAAGCCAAAATACCGGTTACCGGTACAAGAAAAAATATAATAACAAGGGTTAAATCCTTTTTGGCGTTAGAAATATCGACAACAAATTTGAACGCCTCAAATTCATAATACTCGCTTGCCCGTTTTATTACTGCATTTTCCAAGAGATAAAACCCGTTCCGGATATTCTTAAAAAAATAACGGAATAAACCGCCATATATAACAAGGGAAATTATCATTTTTATTAAGTCATAGGCAGGGTGTATGAAAAAAACAAAAAATATGCAACCTGTTATGAGTATACTAAAATACAGCCAAATGTATAAAATTTTTAAACTAAAACATCTTATTAAAAAGTCAATAAAGAAGCAGCTACCGCCTAATACAGCAAGCAGTTGTATTAATCTCATATAAAAAGGAAATTTCTTCTTGTTTTCCTCTTCCAGATAAACGGTATTATCAAAAATTATACCGTCTTTTCTCTTTTTTTTCATACCTTCATCGTCACTCCGAATTAATTTTCAGATTTTTAAGTCCTGACTTTATGTCTGAAGAACTTACAAAAAACAGGCCCATTCCGGTTTCAAGCAACTTTTCTTTAATATTATCGGCGGTAAAATCCTCTTGAGCAATTGAACTGTACTGGGCGGATTCTTCATCCTTATTAACGTATATAATAAGTCTGCAGGTGCTTTTTATCAAAATAAGAGAATCCAGTTTTTCGTCATTAACCCTGTTTGTTATATAGAATACATCCGTATATAACTCGTTGGCGTACTGTGCAAAATAATCTGCCGCTACATCCACATCTTTAATGTAAGGGCCACTGCTTAACAATCCGTCTATAGCTTCATATAAGTCATTTTCATTAACTATTCTTACTCTTATTATGGTTTCCTGTGTCTTGTCATACCAGGCAAGATAATGGATTTTACCTTTCAGCATAAAAGAATATGACAAAGATAGAGTACAATCCAGCAATGAATCTATTATATCCGGTCCGTCATTCCGCCCGGATATGGCCATATCGGCTATTATCACCACCGAGCAATTTAAAGGCTCGCTGAAATCCTTTATCATAAGCTGATTCTGTTTTAGACTGAGCTTCCAATGTATTCTCTGGGGCCTGTCACCCTCCCGGTATTCCCTGATGGCAAATACCTCAGAGGGATCATCTCCGCTTTTTGTATTTGAATAAGTATCGCTTTCTATCTGCATCCCGCAGCGGGCATTAATTATGTCATCGGTCATCTCATATAAATTTGGTAGCACCGCTACTTTAATTTCATTTAAATTTTTCTTTCTGAGAGAAAATATTTTTAAATAATCATATATTTTAACTTTAGATAAGGATACAACTATATTTCCTGCATAATCCGATTTAAGGTTACAAGTGGCATGGGTAGTCGAACGGCTGTCAACGGATACGTAAAAAACCTGTTTGTGCTGCTTAAACCGGTCCGAAAAAGAGTTTACATAACTGATTGTTATGCATATTACAGTAACAGGAAATAAGGTAGGATTATGAATTTGCACGGATACAGGTATGTTTTCCCCTTTACTTGCCACATGTGCTGAAGAAACCAGTTCAACGGACAGGCTTACATAGACATAAAAAAGAATAGCAAGAAGTATAAAAGGGCAAATCACAACCGCAAGAAACAAAATCCCCATATAATAATCATTGTATAATACAGCTAAAAGCCCTGTAAGGATTATAATTGCAATATACTTTAACTGATTTTGTACCATTGCCCACCTTCTTAATATCTAAAGCCGTATTCCGCTTCTTTTCCTTTTATAATAATTCTTGGCGGCCTTACTATTCTTAAAATATCGTCCAGCAGGTTGTCCACGGTAATGTTGTTTACCCTTGCTTTCGGTTTTAATATAATCCTGTGGGCAGCAACATCTTTAAATATATACTGGACATCCGACGGTATTACATAATCTCTGCCGCTTAAAAAAGCCAAGGCTTTTACCATATTCATTATAGCCAGGGACCCTCTCGGACTTACTCCCAGTTCTATCAAAGGATTTTCCCTGGTTTGCTGTACAAGTAAGGTTATATACTCATAAATGGAATCATGAATATATACACCCTCTACCATATTCTGCATATATAAAATGTCGTCCCGTTCAACTACTTTAGTAACCTTGTCCAGCGGATTGGAATTCTGTCTGTCTTTAAGAATTCCTATTTCGCTTTTTAAATCAGGATATCCTATTGATAATCTTACCATAAACCTGTCCAGTTGAGATTCCGGCAACATCTGAGTACCTATGGACCCTATCGGATTTTGTGTAGCTATAACCACAAAGGGTTTGGGTACGTCTCTTGTTATGCTGTCAACCGTAACTTTGCCCTCTTCCATAACTTCAAGCAAAGCCGATTGAGTTTTGCTGGATGTACGGTTTATCTCATCAGCCAAAAAAAGGTTACACATAACAGCACCGGGTTTGTACTGATAACTTTCCCCATCTTTGGTTAACAGATGAAATCCAACTACGTCCGTAGGCAGTACGTCCGGCGTAAATTGAAGCCTGTTATATTTGAGAGCCATAGCTTTTGAAAATGCCAAAGCCATAGTTGTTTTTCCGACCCCGGGATTATCTTCAAGCAAGATATGACCTTTGGCCAAAACAGCCGCCAGGACCTTGATAATTATTTCCCTTTTTCCTATAACAACCTCATTTACTTCGTTTATAATTTGCAATGCTTTACTGTTATAAACTTCCATCAGGGCCACTCCTGTTATCCAATTATTTCTGTATATGTTGTTATTATAACATATTTTTACACCAATTCAATTAATTTGGAACCCAAGTAGTCAATATATATGTAAATTATTAACATTTTTCTCTGGATTTAATAAGATAATTAGTATAGACTTAACATTTTAAAATCTTCTAAAAAATTATATTTTTATAATTTTACTAAAATATATAGGAGAAATTTTCTACATAGTAAAAAATAATCAGCTACATATTGACTTATCGTCAGAATCGTTTAAAATTAACTTCATGATAAAACGTTGGAGGTAGCAAAGTGAACAAAACAAAGAAAACAATAAAAGGTACTCAGAATATAAAAAAGAAAAAACAGTTTAAAATCAGCCCCAAAATATGGATTGCGACTTCTGCAGTATTAGGCCTGTTATTAATAGGCGCCATTTTATTTGATCAATTGTATAAAAGGCCGTTAATAACCATAGAAGGTGAAAAATTATATCTTGAAGACCTTACTTACTATTTTTACAATAGCGAGTCCACCTATGATTATATGAATCAGTTGTTTGGCGGTTCTTACTGGGACATGACTTACGACTATTCTACCGGCATGACTGTTAGGGACTACGCAAAATTGGAAACAATAAATAATGTCATTTATACTGAAGTCCTTTATAGAGAAGCCGTAGCCAACGGATATACATTGACCCAAGAAGAAGAGAATACTATTAAGGAAGACATTGATAAATTTTTAAACGATAGCGGCTTATCCGAGAAATTTATTGAACGGAACGGATTTACCCCTGAATATCTAACTGAGATATTCACTAAAATCAAATTGGCGGAGCGATACAAACAGGATGTTATTGACCTGTTGCCCATTGATGAAGAAGCAATCAAAGCAGATATAAATTATGACGAATACAGGCAATACGATATAGAGTATCTGTTTATATCCACCAAAAAAACCAATGAAGAAAATTCTTCCACTGAACCTATGAGTGAAGATGAAAAGAAAGCCGCCTATGATAAAATTGCCGATATGAGGGAAAAAGCCCTGAATACTGAAGACTGGTCCACACTTGTTCCCGTTGAGGAAAACGAGCTTAGATACCTAAAAACAAACTTCCTTGCCAAAGATACATTTTTCACCGATGAATTTAAAGAATCTGTAATGGCACTGGAAAACGGCGAAATAAGTGAAATCCTTGAAACAGAAGACGGATATTATGTTGTTCGCATGATTAACAACAATTCATCAGAAGCCTATAACAATGCTGTGGAACAAGCAATCAAAGATAAGGAAGAAGAAGCTTTCAGCAAGCAATATACTGAAAATATCCTTCCCAAATATGATTATAAGTTGCATGAAAGAGCAATTAGGAATTTAAGAATGGGCAGAATTACAATGGTTGATTAATTTTTCCTTATGGCCGTATAATATATCTCTTTTCTGAAATAATAGTAGTGTATAATTCCATAAGATATAACAATGCATTTTTGCTTTGTTATTCACAGAAAGGAGATATCATGGCCAAAAACAAAAACAATAATTACAAAAACAAGAATTCTGTAAAAAATCAGGAGAAAAATCAAGCTAAAAACTCGGTAAAAAATTCCCATGCCCAGGTTCCTGATGATTCACCCGGTCGCAGCGGTCCGGGAGGCAACTAAATATGAAATAATAATAAAATGAGACTGGATACACATAAAATTCATGTGTATTTCAGACTCATTTTGTTTATAATTATGTAAAAATTCCCTACTAATTTCCTATATATAAAACACAGTATAGTTAAAATTTTGCTATCGTAATATCTTGCATTTTGAATAAATAGTGCTATAATGAGTGAACGTAATTCCTATATCTAGATGAATCATAAAATATTTTTAAAAGTATATATAGCAGAGAGGAATATCAAAATGAAAATAATAATTGTTGGGTGTGGAAAAGTAGGCAGTACCCTTGCCGAGCAACTGGATAAAGAAGGCCATGATATCGTTGTTGTGGATAAAAAAAGTGCTGCTCTAAAAAAGGTTACCGATTCCCTTGATGTTATGGGAGTTATAGGAAGCGGAACCAGCCACCGTACCTTGCTCGAAGCCGGAATAGAAACGGCTGACCTTTTAATTTCGGTAACCGGTTCTGACGAACTTAACCTGCTTTGTTGCCTTATAGCAAGAAAGACGAGCCGCTGCCATACCATAGCCAGGGTACGTAATCCGCAATATAACGAGGAAATTGAATTTATAAAAGAAGGCTTGGGTCTTTCTATGACTATAAATCCAGAATTGGAAACCGCGGTTGAAATAGAACGGCTTATAAGGCTTCCGTCCGCAATAAAAGTCGAAACTTTTGCCAAAGGCAAGGTAGAATTGCTTAAACTTCATATACCGGAACACTCAGTGCTTGACGGTATGAAAATTTCGGAACTGTCCGACACACTTCGTTGTAAGGTATTGGTGTGTGTGGTAGAGCGCGGAAATAATGTTTACATTCCGTCGGGAGGTTTTGAACTTAGTTCAAACGATTTGATATCAATAATAGCATCTCCGCAGAATGCCATTGACTTTGTGCATAAATCCAGAATACTGGTCAACGATATAAAAAATATCATGATAGTCGGCGGCAGTACCATTGCAGAATACCTTGCGCTTAGGTTGGCTGATTCCAATATTAACTTAAAAATAATAGAACAAAATCTTGAAAGATGTGAAGAACTTAGTGAACTTCTTCCCGATGCGATTATTATCAACGCCAACGCCGCAGACAGGGATGTTCTTATAGAAGAGGGTATTGAAGATATCGACGCATTCGCGTCTCTTACAAATCTGGACGAAGAAAATATAATACTGTCCCTTTATGCTAAAAAGCATTCTAAAGCAAAGATATTTACAAAAATTACACGGCTGACATATGAAGATATTATTTCCGAAATGCCTTTGGGAATAATTATTAACCCGAAGTTTATTACAACCGACAGTATCCTGCAGCACGTAAGAGCTATGCAAAATTGCGGAGGTTCCGGTATAGAAGCGCTATACAGAATAGTAAGTAATAAAGTCGAAGCTTTAGAATTTTATGCAGGAAAGAATGCAAAACTTCTTGGCATCCCATTGGAAGCGCTTTCACTTAAACCAAATACATTGGTTTGTTGCATAAACAGAAACGGTGAAATAACAATCCCTACCGGAAAGGATTATATTTTGGAAGGAGATACCGTCATTATTGTGACTACAAATAAAGGTTTATACGATCTTAATGACATTCTGCTGTAGTGCTGTGTATCTTAAACAGCACTATATATTTTCTCTTATTTTTATATATAAAAGAACAGTTTAAATCATTTAAATATATCTAAAACAGTCAAAAGGGTTGGGATTAGAAATGAATAAATCGATTATATTCTACATAATAGGATGGATTTTAAATATAGAAGCAGCATTGATGATTTTTCCGGCTATTTGTGCCTTAATATACGGTGAAAAAAGCGGATTCGCTTTTTTAATTACAATAGCCGCCTGCTTATTGATAGGACTTCCCTTGTCCTTAAGAAAACCTAAAAGCAGAATATTTTTTGCAAAAGAAGGATATATTACGGTCGCCCTTTGCTGGATGTCTTTAAGTATTATGGGTGCACTTCCATTTTTCATAAGTGGGCAAATACCCAATTATATCGATGCCCTGTTTGAAATTATATCCGGTTTCACAACCACCGGTTCAAGTATTTTAACCGATGTTGAGGCAATGGATTATGGTATGCTGTTGTGGAGAAGCCTTACCCACTGGATAGGCGGTATGGGAGTTTTAGTTTTTCTGCTTGCAATTATTCCTATGTCAGGCGGTGAAAGTATACACTTCATGCGTGCGGAAAGCCCCGGCCCGTCTGTGGAAAAATTGGTACCCAGAATTAGAGCAACTGCCCTATTACTATATAAAATATATCTGGGAATGACCCTTTTACAAATTGTTTTGCTTTTAATCGGCGGTATGCCTCTTTTTGATGCTCTGACTATTACTTTCGGTACGGCGGGAACCGGCGGATTTGCTATTAAAAATACCGGTATTGCTGATTACACCCGGTACCAGCAAACCGTTATAACAATATTTATGTTTTTGTTCGGTATCAATTTTAATGTTTACTATCTTCTTTTATTAAGAAAATTCAAAGATGCCTTTAAAAGTGAAGAATTAAAATGGTATGTATCAATTGTAGCTGCTTCTATTTTTCTGATATCCTTAAATACCGGCGGTCCAAAAGGATTTTTCGCTGCAATTCATCCTGCGGCTTTTCAGGTTTCATCAATAATCACTACAACCGGATTTGCCACTGTAGACTTTAATTATTGGCCTACATTTTCAAAAGTAATTCTTGTAATTTTAATGTTTATCGGAGCCTGTGCAGGCAGTACCGGCGGGGGTATGAAAGTCTCCCGTATTGTTATTCTAATTAAAACTGTGCGCCATGAAGTTTCTTCACTTATGCATAAACGAAGCGTCAGAGTATTAAAAATTGACGGAAAGAAAATTGAAAATGAAACCATACGTTCCATTCATGTGTTTTTTGTAGCTTATATACTCATATTTGCTGCATCTCTTCTGATAGTATCACTGGATAACCAGGATTTCACCACAAGCTTTACGGCCGTTGCGGCTACATTAAATAATATTGGTCCGGGTCTTGAAACGGTTGGCCCTATGGGTAATTTCAGTGCTTTTTCAAACCTGACCAAAACTGTTCTAATGTTTGACATGCTGGCAGGAAGGCTGGAAATTTTCCCGATGCTTGCTCTTATAAATCTAGTAAAAAGCAAAATAATGTCCCACAAAATCACATTGACCAGGTAAAATCCGGTCAATGTTTTTTATGCTCAACTTGCAAATGTTAACTCTTAACAACTATTACTTCAGTTACCTAATAGGCTCAAATTCAACTTCATAAAGTCATTTTCATTATTACTTTATCAGCAAAAATCAGGTAATACGGCTCCGTCTTCGGAGAAAGGTATTAAAAATTCTGGTATACCACTGGCATAAGGGGCAATCTCATACTGCTGAAAATATATAACAACGCCGTCGTTTGTCAAATAGAAATTGCTGAGATTTAAATTTTCCCTTACGAGATTTTCGTAGTCATCAAAATACATCATTATTCCATTTTGAGGTTCATTTTTTATTTGCTCCAGTATTTCCCTTATATAATATTCCCTAATATCCGTACCGGCAGAAAACAGGTCTGTAATAGAAAGCGGCCTGCTGCAGGCTATATTCCATGAATCCGATGTACGGACCGTTGACCCGTGGGCTCCTCCGGTATACACATACCGGTCAAAATAAAAGCTTAAAATACAATCCCGGTTGTATGTTACGGTAAAATCTTCATATATCTCATACTGTCTTACCGGAAATTGATTAGCCATCGCATATTCATAATCAACCGTTGCCTGCATATATAGGTTTTTGATTTCTTTATTTATGTACATCATGGCCCTTGTCCTGTAATAGGCATTTATCTGCTCCAGAATAAGCAGATTATAATGTGAAGTGAAATAAGGATAGTTAACTGTATAGGTCAAAATAACCTGATTTTTATAATACATTTCCTGTGTTATAACATTCTTGCCAACAAAAATACGGCATTCAGGCATATAATTCAACTTCCGAAAAGTTTTCTTATCAAATCATATGCCTGATACCGTTTATCTATGCTTATCATTATATTACTGTTTACATTATATTGCCGGGCATATCTCATTCATTATTATAAATATATTATTAAATTCAGTTTATAAATCTTCTATCTTATAGGACAAGCCCCTGTTTCACATTCTTTATCGATTATATCATGGATATCGTCATTCTCTAATTTTGCCAAGAGTTCATAATCGAAGGGCTTAATTTTTTGAAGCCTCTCTTCGTAGTCCTCCTTTGTGGTACGCTCGAAAGGAAGGAGAGGGTATGTTTCTTCTGACAAAGGCAGGAAAGTTATTCCTACTATATCGTCAAAATTATCATAAACCCACTGTGCAACCTCATCCCATTCGTGATCTCTGACATGAACCGTAATAGAGGTATTATGGTCGGTCCAATGTTTCATTGACAACTTATAAAGCTCCAATTGCTCTATAGCTCCCACATCAAATTTTGTCTTGCCTTCGGATGCCTTAACCGGGAATTCTATAACCTTAATGGTACAATCTTCATCGGTCTGTCCTACCTCATTATAGATCGGATAGCATCCAAGTTTCTCAACCATTTTATACAAAGGATCGTTTACGGAAATTCTTATCCTGCGAATATAATAATTGGAGTGAGCAAAGTGAATTCCGCTGCTAACACAAGGTAACATTGATAATGTTCCCTCCGGTTTTATAGTGGTCATAAGACTCGGAGGTTCAATTCCCAGTTCTTTGCAGTAACGATGGCCTTCTTTGTGAACTTCTTCTTTCAATCTCGAAAGCAGGCCTGCCAGGTCATCATAGCTCATGCCGGTTTTATTTACCATGTCCATTATGCCGGTAAGAGATACCCCGATAATTCTGTCCTCCTGCATAACCTTATTCCATTCTGGAAGTTCAACATCAACCAAAGTCATCCTGATTGCCACCCTGGTTGACAGCCTAATAATTTTTTTAAGCTGTTCTTCATCCAAAACAGATCCTTTAACGAATCCCATCAGGTTATTGGTAGTAAGATTACAGCACTGTTTTGACCTAAGAAGAATTTCACCGCAGGGATTGCAGCCTTTAAAGGAAGGCTTTCTTCTTAAAGCTTCAGACGCATTTATAAAGCCCGGCTCTCCGTTTATTTTAATTGATTCCAAAATCTCTCTAATTCTTTCTTTAGAGGGGCGCTCAGTATAAAGTACGGAATTATTGCTCATCTTTCTGTGGGATATTTCTGTATCCTCTATCCATTTACCGTCAATAACCTTGTATATATTGCGTTTTGCATTTATAACTTCATCGTCGTCTTCATCGCATATCACCATCATAGCGCTTCTTCTGACTCCGCCGGATACCACATTCTCGCTGATGATTGTTGCAATATCAAGTATGTCTATGGTCTTAAGAACGCCGTCCTGCCTGCGATTTATAACCTTATTAATTTTTTCAAACATCTTTTTTAAAGATTTATGACCGGAAGCTCTGCCTCCAAATCTTCTTAACCTCTCACCCTCAGGTCTTACATAACTGTAATCAATTATTATCTTTGTTACATTTTTAAATTCGTCAAGGGTAACCAGCTTAAAAAAGCTGTCCAGAGCATCACACCAGCCTTCTTTACTGTCGCCTACAATAATTACCGCAATGGAATTATCCTTATCATCATGAATGCATCTGGTATTTTCCATTTCCTCTTTGGAAGTAACGGCCCTTATGGTACCGTCATATCTACCCTCCAAGGTAACGCGGCGCACCTTTGGCAGCTTTCCTATCAAATCTTTGGTTATACGGACTCCTACTCCGCTTCCTATCATAAGCAGATAAAAGACATCTACCAGATCGGATAATTTCTCTATATTGGTAAAGGCACAGTTATAGTTGGATAAAGGATATTCTTCCACAATTTCGGTCCCGCCCATATAAAGGGTTCTTCCGGAAGTAAATGTCCTGAGATTAAATAAGTTGTCAAATAAAAGCTCGGCTTCCTTAATCTCCTCGTCCATATTTATATTTATGCCCATTTTCTTTTTAAACTTGATACCCAGGCCTACATTATACTCCGTTGTCCTAAGAACCGTCTCAAACCATGTTTCGCGTCTTTTTTTATCTTCAAGATATCTGGAATAGGTCCGAAGATAAACAAATTCCCCGATGGGACTGAGCGGGTTTTTTGCATTGCGATATGTACTTAAAAATTCCTCTGATAATAAACGTTCCATTTCCGTACTCCTTCCTGTCGGCTTAATTCCTATGGATTTTTAATATTAATCATTTCACAATTATATTTGGATAAACCGTTTGGTTTTATTCGGCACAACATATTGTATGATATATTATATTATACTACTATATGTATGTCAATACTAATTGATTACTATTATCATTTATTACCAAAATTAATATTTTAAAGGCAAAATAATAAACACTATTTTAGGAATTAAAGTTCCGTCCTTAAATAGTGTTCATTTTCTCTAATTAAATTAAATTATATATTAATTATCGGTATTTAAGTTTATCCCTGGCTAAAACTGTTTATAAACCTCATCTCTTACCCCAGATTTTTAACGCAACAGCCAATTCTTATTTTTCTTTGGCTATCTCTTCCAAAGAAATGCCTGCCATAACCGTTTGGTCCATTTTTTATCATGCTCCAATCCGATTAAAAAACTGTCTGCTACTCTTCAAAATATGCCGTTGCATCATAGGGAATATCTTCGATCCGTTTAGCCAAGTTATCCCACAAAAGCTTGTAAAGTTTGTCTGAATCTTTCATCTTCAAAGCCTGCAGATAGCTTTCGTGCTCTAAGATCATGTTTTCCCTGTCATTCTTATCTTTAATAAATTTTTGTCCGTAAATCAGCTTAAAGAAAGATAAACAGTCCCACAACGATTCAATCATGGAACATATACGGGTTAAACCGCTTATATTATAAATACTGAAATGATAATAACGGTTAAGAATATATATCTCTTTGGCCGGTACCTCGTCCTGGCGTACGGTCATCTTATACTGTTCATGAATCTTTTCCAAAAGTTCAATGTCTTTCTCAGTGACTTTATTGCAGGCATAGCTTGCTGCAACAGGTTCCAATGCTTGTCTTGCTATATAAATCTGCCTTACATCTTCCTGCGTAAGCTTAGCAAGTCTGGTTCCCACATAAGGTATAGATTCTGCCAATCCCATCTTTTCCATGCTGCTTAAGGCTTCGCGAATAGGCATACGGCTGACTCCCAGTTTGCTGGCCAGCTCTTCGGTATTTAGCTTTTCTCCCATATGTAGTTTTCCGTCCATGATCCAATCCATCAGTTTATCAAGAACTAAATTAGGCAGCTTGTTATGTTGAATAACATCTGTATTAACATTATTCATTGTAATGCGCATATTTAAATTCATGACTATTCTACCATCCTGTACATAAATTATATAAACTTAGTATGCTTATCAAACCTATAGGATTTCCACCTGAGCGGTTTCTTCAATTAATTCTGCCGTATGAAAAGTATTAAGAGTGTCCTTGTCCATAACCACAATACCATGGTAGGCAAGTATAAATCCCGGAAGCTATGGATGCTCTTTTAATACTGCTTTCTATGCTTTTTAACATTCAATTCCTCACCTATCAATTTTATCATATCATCCATGTTTTTCAAATCCCTTCGTCAAAATTCCTCTTTTCATAATTATATCAATATTTTTTATAATCCGATAGAAACTATCTGTTTGTCATGAGCTTCTTCCAATGAACAGACCGTCTATACTCGGTTCCTTTATCAGTGCTTCAGTATTTACCATACTCAAATTTATTATTGAGGCTTACACCCCCTTGAAAAATATTATAAAAAGGTTTATAATTGGTAAAAATCAATATGGACATATCAGCGATGATAAAAGCTACGATTTGTGAACTTCTTCAGAGAGCCGATGGTTGGTGGGAATCGGTGAAGGACCAAATCTTTCCACTTTTGGAGCTGTTGGCGATGAGTCAAAGGCTGGTACCCTTTACAGTACTGACGAGTGGTCGGCTCTTTTAGCCGGCAATTTGGGTGGCAACGCGGATCCTTCCGTCCCATTAAATTGGGACAGAAGGATTTTATATTATATGCATAACGGCTGTTTTTGCCTGCCTGTACCTTTAAAATAATTAATTTAAATCGAGTATATGTAATTAAAAATTTGTAAGGAGGAATATTATGATTGATTTAAAATTTCTCAGAGAAAATCCTGAAATTGTTAAAGAAAATATCAGAAAGAAGTTTCAGGATCATAAGCTGGAACTGGTAGATGAAGTCATCGCTCTGGATATCGAAAACCGCAAAACCAAACAGGAAGCCGACAATTTAAGATATGAACGCAATACCCTGTCAAAGCAAATAGGAGTCCTTATGGGCCAGGGCAAAAAAGATGAAGCCATGGAACTTAAGAAAAAGGTTACAGAGCAATCCGACCGTCTTAAAGAACTGGAAGAAAAAGAGGCCGAATTAAACGAAAAAATAACCAAGATAATGATGATTATACCAAACATAATCGATCCCAGTGTTCCTATAGGTAAAGATGACAGTGAAAATGTAGAACTTCAAAAATTCGGCGACCCTGTTGTTCCCGATTTTGAAATACCCTACCATATCGATTTAATGGAAAGATTAAACGGTATAGACCTGGACAGTGCCAGAAAAGTTGCAGGAAACGGCTTCTACTACCTGATGGGAGATATCGCAAGGCTCCATTCGGCCATTATTTCCTATGCCCGTGACTTTATGATAGATAAGGGTTTCACTTATTGTGTTCCTCCCTTTATGATAAGAAGCGAAGTTGTTACCGGTGTTATGAGCTTTGCCGAAATGGAAGCCATGATGTATAAGATAGAAGGGGAAGACTTGTACCTGATTGGTACCAGCGAACATTCCATGATTGGTAAATTTATAGATACAATTATACCTGAAGAAACTCTGCCCCAGACTCTAACCAGCTATTCGCCTTGCTTCCGTAAAGAAAAAGGAGCACACGGTCTTGAGGAAAGAGGCGTATACAGAATTCATCAGTTTGAAAAACAGGAAATGATCGTGGTATGTAAACCCGAAGACAGTATGATGTGGTTTAATAAAATGTGGCAATACACCGTAGAATTGTTCCGTTCTTTGGATATCCCGGTACGGACCATCGAATGCTGTTCCGGTGATCTTGCTGACCTTAAGGTTAAATCTATAGACGTGGAAGCATGGTCGCCAAGACAGAAAAAATATTTTGAAGTAGGAAGCTGCTCCAATCTGGGTGATGCCCAGGCTAGAAGGCTTAAAATTCGTGTAGTCGGCGAAGGCGGCAAATATTATCCTCATACATTAAACAACACAGTAGCCGCTCCTCCCAGAATGCTTATAGCATTTTTGGAGAACAACTTAAATGCCGACGGTTCGGTCAATATTCCCAAAGTCCTTCAGCCTTATATGGGCGGAAAGACCATTATAAAGTAATATAAATCATAAGATCCTTTATGAAGGTTAAACACATAACGAAATAAGGCTTTGGTTTAAAGTTTATAAAACGGCTGTAATAAAATAATAACACACCGCTTTGATTTGATAATTATATTATCAAATCAAAGCGGTGTGTTTATAGAATTACCTTGTTATCTTCAAAGGTCTCATCATCTCATTGTCTTCATGATCCAATAGATGACAGTGCCATACATATCCTACCCCTGAAGCAGGATCAAAGGAGAAATAATTTTCACCGGGTTGTGACAAGCCTTCAGGTACATCCTGCGGGCTAAATCTTACCCTAATTCTGGTTACCTGGCCTGGATGAACTATAACCGTATCCTTCCAGCCTCTTTCGTTTTCAGCAGGCGGAATCGGTTCTCCTATTAAGAACGGCTCTACGGGTATTGCTACGGGAGGTTTTTTAAGAGGCAACGGCCCGTTTATCCTGCTCCATTCTCCTTCATAGGCATTTACATTAAAATTATGCCGGCCGATGATCTGGAACTGGATCAGATGTAAATGAATTGGATGGGAGCCAGCGGTCAGACTTACAATATACCAGTCCTCAGTGGCACCCACTATGGGAGTTTCTGTAACGTTATCCGTCCACAACTGTCCGTTAAGAAGCATCATGGTTGGTATACCGCCGGATGCCGCAATATCATTTACAGTTAAAATCCGTCTTGGCACATCGGCATACAAAGTCGGAATATAATTTAAAACTTTCGGAAGTTCCTTGGGCTTAACGGGTTTAGCCGCATCTAATGGAACCGTAAATTGCATTATTTGACCGACCGTTTCAGGATCAGGCGGAGCACCAAAAGGATACGGAGCCGGTGCATTATTTAAAAGAACTATTTTCGTACCCGGCTCAATACCCGAAAAGTCCACTACAATATCAGCTCTTTCACCAGGTGCAATCAAAAGTGATTGCAATTCTGCGGGATACTTTAGCAATCCTCCGTCACTGCCAATCTGAGTAAATTTCATACCGTTTGAAAAACTGAGATTATAGAATCTTGAGTTTGAACCGTTAAGTATTCTGAAACGATACTGGCGTCTTTCCACATCCAAGTTAGGCCATGCCTTACCGTTTACCACAATAACATCTCCGAAAAAGCCCGGAGACCAATAAGGATTTTCTTCGGGAGTAGTTCCCTCATTTATAAACAGCAAAGAACCGTCAGTATTAAACATCTTATCCTGTATAATCAAAGGAATCTCATAATCTCCTGAGGGTAAATCCAATCTTTGCTCGGAAAATTTCTTTTTAGATACCTTTTCATCCCTAAGAAGATAAAAACCGGCCAGACCGGCATATACATTTAGCCTTGTCATACCTAACGTATGATCATGATACCACAAGGTTGCCGGCTCCTGAGTGTTAGGGTAGGTATAAGTATCACTTACAAAAGCCGGTCCGTGTTTTCCATCATGAGTAAACCAGGCTTCAGGATGGCCATCGCTGTCTGACTGCACCTCGACGCCGTGTAGATGTGTTACCGTCGGTACAGGCCACTGGGCATTCTTAAATCCCGGCGGGAAAGACGGCCACGGTTTCGGCGGGTCCATGGGCATACCGTTAGGATTTGCCCAATGCAGAGTAGGATCTACCGCCAAAAAATGAGGTTCCTTAATCTTGTTTTTCCATTTTACCACGACCGGTATGCCCCGTTTTGCCTCAAAGGTACTTCCCGGTGAACTGACATGATAAATCAGTTTATTCGTTTTAGGATCATGAACAAATCCACCGTAACCGTATACCTTGGTCTTTGGGAATCCGGGCGGCAATATCTGCTGCATTGTCTCGCATATATCAATCTTGTAATGGTGCTGTATCTGAATGTGGTGCTCACCATTTTTCTTTATTTTTTCCTTAACCGTTTGAGGGAAAAAAGTAAGAGGTTTTTCCAATTTATTTACATACTTTGGTATTGCAAGAGGATCCAGTTTTTCAACCCGAACAACCGGCGTTTCCTTTGGCTCTTTGCTTTTTTTAATTTTCCCGAACTTTTTTAATTTTTTTAATTCTTTAGATTCTTTTATGGTAAGATTCTTCCTTCTTTTCTTTGATAGATTCTTTTTTAATTTTCTTCTGCCTCTATGTGATCTTTTGCCACTATTTGATAAAGCCATAAAAAGCCTTCTTTCCGAATGTTCTTAAAATATATTATGAAACATTCGTCAAGAAGGTTCTTATTTCGACCGTATTCAAATATTATATTATCACCAATTTTAATATAACATTAAATTCTGTAAGTTCCAAAATGTATATTTAAAGAGATCAGTAAAATCTTTTATAAATTCACATAAGTAGGCTCATGCCCTATGGCAGGAAGCACTTTCCTTGTAAGATCTGCCGTTTTAAAACGGATCCTTGATGTATTGATGCAAGAATAACAGACAAAATAAGTTTCAGGTCTGCCCTGATATACTGTATAGCTCATATTTTCCCTTCAATCCTGTATTACTGTTCAGTCATTATAAGTATATATGTACAAATCATCTTTAATTTCCTGTATTATAATTCTAATGCTATTATACATTAACCTCTAATTCTTCATTAACCATCGAAATTAGCTTTTCCTTCAAATCCATTACTATTTCCAGTTTTGTTTCTTCAATTATTTGTCTTACTTTATCATTGTTTTCTTTAGCTTGTTCCAAAAACACTTTCCAGTTTGCCGGTATAGTATCAAATCTTAGCAAAAAGTCGGCAAACAAATTTATATCCTTGTATCTGCTTAAATCTTTTCCTTCCAATTGCTTTGTATCCGTAATGAATAAAGCCTTGAATAACTCATATAAATTGGCTTTAATCCGCTCAAGTTCAGCTTCATCCTTTCGGCCTTCAGCCTTATAAGCCTCAACGGTACGTTTATATCCTTCAATCTTTTCATTTAGGAATGAAAGATATTTTTCCTTAACTTTATTCATCGATCTCCCTCTTCTATTATTATATATTGAAATTTTTAAACACTGGCAGTCGTAAGTGACAATATATCAAAAAGCAGCTTTTATAAAAAACTATTTTAAGTGAAAATATTTGTAACGGCAGAATTTGAATTAGATATAAACAGAATAAAATAAACGGTAATTTAAAATTATTATAGCTGATATTACTAACGGTGACAATGTAATAAAATATAATTCTTATATTAAGATATGACAACTTCAAATATAAAATGAAGTTTCATAATATTCTGACGATCTATACAGAAATGAAAATAATTATAAATTATTAATATAAGCAGCATGTATTTGCGACAGCATCTTTAAATAAGCCAAAGAAAAGCCATAAACGGCTAACCGGGCTATAAACCATGAAAATGAACTTATAACTAAGGATAATATGACTGCATATACAAAAAAAATTCCAACGTTATTATAAACGTCGGAACCCTTAATAACTGATGCAGTCGAGGGGACTTGAACCCCTACCCAGAAAACCCGGACTAGATCCTTAGTCTAGCGCGTATGCCAATTCCGCCACGACTGCCTATATTTTTTACGCTAATTTTTCTAGCGAACGAATTATATTATAACAATATTTAATCTAAAAAGCAATACTAAACTTAAAAGAAATTGATAGAAATTGAATGAAAAATTCTTACAATTTTAAATTTTTGCCTGATTTAATCAAAAGGTGACCAGTTAAAACTACTTCGTATATCCAAGTTTTATTAATAAACAGACCGGTACCATTCAAAGTTACCGGCCTTTTGTCGTTTTTTAAATGGATGTTATACGGTGTAGAAATAATTATAATTATCCTCTTTTTACTTATTATAAACAATAGTTTTATTCCTTAATGTTTTGTTTGCCATATCAACGTAACAAATGCTTTCCTGATCAGTATTAATTATTTTCAGTAGCAGAAATCCGTCTTCACTACCTAAGGAAAGCCGGGCTTCCGGTTCCTCATACAATAAATACAACTCCCCATTATCATAAAGATAAGCCCTATATTTTGATGAATCTTCCGATATCCACGCGATGTAATCATCAGCTCGTACCGCATATAGTATATTTGAACTTCCAACTTTAATACATTCTTCCAAATCGTTTGTATAAATATTTGCAGATTCAATATAGAAACACCCGTCATCCTCATTTTTTAAGGCATAAGTTATCATTCCGTTATAAACTGACGGAATAACAAACGATTTTGCCATTTTTAAGTCATCTAAACTGAATTTAAATGACTTATTAGTGTCAAGGTCAATAACATGAATGTTTTTATCATCATTGCTGATAAATTCATATAAGACCAAATATTTATCAAAAATATGCATCTGATCAATCTCAGAATATTCTTTAATGCTCCATATTTTACCATTCTCTAAATCATACTCATAAATTAAACTTGTTACGGCCTCATTCATCTTAATATAATTCCAAAACAGCCTTCCTTTATATTCACATATGTGATATATTCTTCCGTATCCTGATTCCCCTTCGTATTCATACACTGTCTGCCAGGTTCCGGTATCCATATTAAAACGCATAATGCATAATTGCCGGCTTGATATGCCTTGACTTAAACCATCTATTTTAGCTGCTTCGGCATATACTTCATTTCCGTTAAAGCAGTAAATGCCAATTTCGTATTCAGGATCGGGTAAAGTGTAATCTTTGAAATTTTTATATTCTGAAACAGATTCTTCAGTAAAATAATCGCTAACCGGTTGAATCTGTCCGGAAAAATGTTTTGACAAATCCAAATCAACCTTGTTGCTGTCGGTATTTGCCAACTTTTTGAATGAACCCGAGCATGATACTATAAGTATACATATGAAGAATATGCTTAATACAGAAGATAATCTGGTGTTAAAAATTTTTTTATTTTTCTTCATAAAACATATCTCCTTTAACTTTTGATAAATCTATTTATATAGACAAGCAAACAATAAATTTGCAACATCTGTTTACAACATTTTTTAAATATCTGTTTAAATTTTTCTATTACTAAAATATTGGTATCATTTTTCTCTCCGTGCATATAATATACTAAAGTTATTTATTAATTATATTTCAATAATCTGTCAGACGCAAACATAATTTGCTAATGAATGTTTATAATTACAGGTATCAATCTGAAAATATATATTTATACCGCCTGATTTTTATTAGGTTAATAATATATTTAAAATTTACATTTTAAGGATTGACATTTAAAAAATCATATAATATACTTGATGAGTAAACAGCAACGGCGCTGTGGAAATATTTCCACAGCGCCGTTTTTATTTTATTAAATTTTAAAGAGAGGATGGGTAGATATGAGCAAAGTATTCATACCAAAGGCTTATCGTTCAGCTTTAACCTTGTATGAAACACAGACTGCAATCGGCATGATTAAGAGGATTTTTGAGGACAATTTATCTAAAGCCCTGAACTTGAAACGGGTATCGGCTCCGCTTTTTGTTGAGCCTCAAACCGGTCTTAACGATGACTTAAACGGAGTAGAGCGTCCGGTTGAATTTGATATTAGGGAAACCCAAGGTACGGCACAGATTGTTCACTCCCTGGCCAAATGGAAACGTTATGCGCTTCACAAGTACGGTTTTAAAGTCGGTGAAGGCTTGTATACCGATATGAATGCGGTACGCAGAGATGAGGATATGGATAACCTTCACTCCATATATGTTGATCAGTGGGACTGGGAAAAAGTTATAGACCGCGAAACCCGAAACGTTGAAACACTAAAAGATACCGTACGTAAAATTGTCGGTGCAATCTGCGAAACACAAAAAGAGTTAAAAGCACATTTTGCCGGACTTCCCGATCTGCTTTCACCTGAAGTAAGCTTTATAACCACTCAGGAACTGGAAGATATGTATCCGGAACTTTCCCCGAAGGAAAGAGAAAACGAATACCTAAGAGAACATAAAACTGCCTTTATAATGCAGATCGGCGATCTTCTTAAATCCGGCCAGAAACATGACGGAAGAGCTCCCGATTATGACGATTGGCAGCTTAACGGAGATATCGTATTCTGGAACGATCTTTTAGGATGTGCTCATGAAGTTTCATCCATGGGTATCAGAGTAGATGAAGTATCTCTTAAAGAACAGCTTGTAAAAGCAGGCTGTGAACATCGTGCCAAACTGCCCTTCCACAAAGACTTACTCGAAGGCAAACTGCCTCTGACTATGGGCGGCGGTATAGGTCAATCCCGCCTGTGCATGCTCCTTCTCGGAAAAGCGCACATCGGCGAGGTTCAGGCATCTGTTTGGGATCAGGAGACTATCTCAGCCTGTGAAGCTGCCGGAATAATATTACTGTAAAATGTACATAAGTAAAAGAAAAAGGGGGAATTAAAATGAAGGATGTACCTAATTTGTTCGGCAGTATGGTTTTTAATGATGCCGTTATGCAGGCCAGACTGCCCAAAGATATATATAAAGCATTAAAGAAAACAATGACAGAGGGAACTCATCTTGAACTTGACGTAGCCAATGTTGTAGCCAATGCTATGAAAGATTGGGCTGTAGAAAAAGGGGCTACCCATTATACCCACTGGTTCCAGCCGATGACCGGCGTTACGGCAGAAAAGCACGACAGCTTTATATCTCCTCAAAAAGACGGTCGTGTCATCATGGAATTTTCAGGAAAGGAACTGATTAAGGGAGAGCCTGATGCTTCAAGCTTCCCTTCAGGTGGTTTAAGGGCTACTTTTGAAGCAAGAGGTTATACCGTTTGGGATTTAACATCCTATGCCTTTATCAAGGACGGTACCCTATATATACCTACGGCTTTCTGTTCATACAGCGGTGAAGCTTTGGATAAAAAGACTCCTCTGCTTAGATCCATGGAAGCCCTTGATAAACAAGCTATGCGTATCCTTAGGCTTTTCGGCAACAAGGACGCAAAAAGGGTTATTACCACTGTAGGTCCCGAACAGGAATACTTCCTTATAGATAAAGAAGTATATTTAAAGCGTCCTGATTTAATTTACACCGGCAGAACCCTGTTTGGCGCAAGGCCTCCCAAGGGGCAGGAAATGGAAGACCACTACTTTGGCAATATCAAGCCTCGTGTGGCCGCATTTATGAAAGAGCTGGAGGAAGAATTATGGAAACTTGGGGTTCCGGCAAAAACCAAACACAACGAGGTTGCTCCGGCACAGCATGAGCTGGCCCCTGTGTTTGGTACCACAAATATAGCCACCGACCATAACCAGCTTACCATGGAACTTCTAAAGAGCATAGCCAACAAACACGGCCTTACATGCCTGCTCCATGAGAAACCTTTTGCAGGTGTCAACGGAAGCGGCAAGCACAACAACTGGTCTATTTCCACCGATACCGGAGTAAACCTGCTTGAGCCCGGCGATACACCTTATGAAAATGCTCAGTTCCTGTTATTCCTGGTGGCTGTAATCAAGGCAGTAGACGAATATCAGGATCTTCTTAGAGTATCCGTTGCCAGCGCAGGCAACGACCACAGGCTTGGAGCAAACGAAGCCCCTCCGGCTATCGTATCCATGTTCTTGGGTGATGAGCTTACACAGCTTCTTGAAGCTATTGAAAACGGTACTGCCTACCAAGGTAAAGAAAAACACCAAATGGAAATCGGTGTTACGGTACTGCCTCACTTCCCTAAGGATACCACCGACCGTAACCGTACATCACCGTTTGCATTTACCGGCAACAAATTCGAGTTTCGTATGCTTGGCTCTGCATTCTCGATTGCAGGTCCGAATATAGTTCTGAATACTGCTGTTGCAGAAGTATTGAGGGAATTTGCGGATGTTCTAGAAAATTCCGAGGACTTTAAAGGTGATTTGACTAAACTCATACAAAAGACCATTAGTGAACATAAGCGCATCATCTTCAATGGCAACAACTACTCTGAAGAATGGGTACAGGAGGCAAAAAGACGCGGCCTGTCTAATCTGAAGACTACAGTTGATGCACTTCCCGCCTTTGTATCACAAAAGAGCATAGATTTGTTTACCCGCCATCATGTATTTACCGAAACTGAAATTCATTCCCGATACGAAATTTTGCTTGAAAATTACAGCAAGACCCTGCATATCGAAGCTCTGACCATGATCGATATGGTTAAGAAAGGCATTATTCCTGCCTGCGTAAGCTATCAGAATGAAGAACTGCAGCTTCTTAACAGCAAAAAAGCATGCGGAAGCAGTTTCGACTGCACACTTGAAGAGCAATTGGTAGATAAACTCTCAAGGCTTTCTTCCCGTTTGGTTAAGAAGCTTGAAGAGCTGGAAAACACCTTACTTGAATCAAAATCTCAAAGTGACGCTTTAAGTGTTGCCAGATTCTATCGTGACAAAGTATTTGTAGCCATGTCCGAGCTTCGTCTTATTGTAGATGAACTTGAAACTGTTGTTGCAAAGAAATATTGGCCGTATCCTACTTATGCTGAGATTTTATACAGTGTAATCTAATCCGGTCAATTAATTTACGGTAAGAATTTAAACTATGAATAGGCGCAGAAAAAACACTTATAAATCACCTGCTGCCATTTCCTTAACCTAATAAAGGTGATTTATAAGTGTAAATTATGCCCTTAATTATTAAATCCCTATTTACTTATCTTAAACTCCGGTATTTATCAAATTTAGCAATTTGAATGCTATGATATTTATTGCTATGGTTTTTACTATGATGATTTTAACTTTGATATTTATAAATTAGACACTAAGTTTATAAACATTTTTATCTTCTTTAATCTCACAAAATCTACGTCTGCCAAGGCTTTATTATTCAATTATAAACTTCATAGCATTAAATTCTTAATTCTTTCCATTGCTGTAATCACTTTTTCCCTGTCGCCAAAGGCGGTCAGCCTAAAGAAGCCCTCGCCGTTATTTCCAAACCCTGCCCCCGGTGTACCCACAACCTGTGCGTTTGTAAGCAGATAGTCAAAAAACTCCCAGGATAACATATTTTTCGGACATTTAAGCCAGATATAAGGGGAATTTTCTCCGCCCACAAACCATATGCCAAGCTTTTTTAAGGTATCGGTTATAATCCGGGCATTTTCCATATAATAAGCTATATTTTCTTTTATTTGCCCAAGGCCTGTGTCCGAAAATACCGCTTCGGCACCTCTTTGTATAATATACGGAACCCCGTTAAACTTAGTGGTCTGCCTTCTTAACCATAATTTGTTAAGCGGTACACCGTCTCTTATAAGTTCCATGGGTATAACAGTATACCCGCATCTTGTTCCGGTAAAACCGGCTGTTTTGGACAAAGAGCAGAATTCTATGGCACACTTCTTTGCTCCCTCAATCTGATATATGCTTGTAGGCAGTTTCTCATCCTGAATATAGCTTTCATAAGCACTGTCAAATAAAATTACCGCATCCCTTTTTAAAGCATAATTAACCCATTCTTTCAGTGCCTCTTTGCCGTATACGGCTCCGGTCGGATTGTTTGGTGAGCAAATATATATAATATCAGCTTCCACTTTATAATCGGGCATAGGAAGAAAATTATTTTCCTCATTTCCGTTCATAAAAATAATCTTTCTTCCATCCATTATATTGGTATCAACATATACCGGATAAACCGGATCTGGAATAAGCACGGTATTGTCTGTTTCGAATATGTCAAGGATGTTGCCGAGGTCACTTTTGGCTCCGTCGCTTATAAAAACTTCCTGCTCGGTTAAGTCCACACCCTTTTTCTTATAATAACCGCATATAGCCTGCCGTAAAAAGCCGTAGCCCTGCTCTTCGCCGTATCCTCTGAAAGTTTCCTTATTTCCCATTTCAAAAGAGGCCTTACTTAACGCTTCTACGACAGCCGGTACCAGAGGCCTTGTAACATCTCCTATGCCTAGGCTGATTACTTCCTTATCCGGATTTTGCTCTTTATATTCCCTTACTTTTCTTCCTATTAATGAAAACAGGTAACTGTCCTTTAAATTTAAATAATTTTTATTGATTTTCATAACTACCCCTTTCTCATTCTTATTTCATTACAAGGATTCCGTTTCAAAATACATGCCTTTTAAGGGTGTCTTTTATCCTTTTAATTTCCAGGTGTTTAAAGTGATTTTATCAGCTTCACACAGAAGTATGATGTATTCATAAATGTATCTATAAATGCATTTACAAATGTATCTATAAATGTATTTATAAATGTTCATAATAGTATTACATTAAGTATTACATGTATTACATAAAGAATTTATTAGGTATTACATAAAATTTACATTAAATATTAAATATTGCTGTATGCTGTTAATAAAAATTTATATTTATGTGTTTTAAAATAAAATTATTCATGCTTTTTAGCAGGTAAGGTTTTCCCTTGTTAACAGATCCGCTAAGATGGCGTGTATACAATACATTCTTATTCTCTATCTTTTTCTCTATCTTTCATATTTACTTTTAATTAAATCTAATGTGTATTTTATTTTACACTCTGATCGGCCTTACATGAATATTTTCTTTCATCAGGTATTCCTTTATTTCCGCCACTTTATAATTCCTCTCCATTCTCGGAGAGTAAAGCATACTGCTTATTATAGCAGCCTGGGCAGCCGTCTTTGAAAAAAGCTCTTTTAAATGTTCGGGTTTTCCTGCCCCGCCGGATGCTATCAAAGGAACCGATACGGCCTCACCTGCCATTTGCATAAGCTCAATATCATAACCTGACAGGGTACCGTCATTGTCGATACTGTTTATGCATATTTCTCCGGCTCCCAGGTCCTGCCCCCTTTTTATCCATTCTATGGCATCCATTCCGGTTGCCAGGCGGGCACCGTCAATGTATACTTCATACCCGCTCGGAATTTTTAAAGATTTTTGTGTTCTTTTAACCTGAGTGGAAAGAACTATGCACTGAGATCCGAAAGCCAAAGCCCCTTCTTTTATAATAGCCGGGTTTCTTACGGCCATAGAATCTATGCTGATTTTTTCGGCTCCCGCCTTAAGGGCCTCATGCATATCTTCAAGGTTTTTTATGCCTCCGCCCACGGTAAAAGGGATAAATATACGTGCGGCAACTTTTTTAACCACTTCTATATTAATCCTTCTTTTTTCGGCACTGGCTGTTATATCATAAAATATAAGTTCATCAATCTGTTCATCATACATTACTGAAGCCAAATCTTCTGCTGGACCCACATCTATATTGTCCTGAAACTTTACGGCCTTGGTTACCCTGTCTCCTATAATGTCAAAACAGGCTATTAAACGTTTGGTTATCATTATAACCTCCCTCCTTTCAAAGAGAGGAAACCGTTAAGCAGTGAAAGGCCGGCTTTCGCACTCTTTTCTATATGAAACTGGGTTCCGTATATATTTCCCTTACATACCGCCGCCGTAAACAGACCGCCGTAATCCGCCGTACCCCAAATATGGCTCTTATCTTCCGGAACTACATAATATGAATTAACAAAATAAAAATAATCGTCTTCAGCTTTATATCCCATATTTTCCGAGAAAGTAACCTTATTCCATCCCATCTGGGGCACACGAACTTTTTCACGGTCAAACTTTACCACCTGTCCGGGCAAAAAGCCCAAGCAGTCGGCATCATCCTCCTCACTGTGGTCAAAAAGGATCTGCATACCTACACAGACTCCAAGAAAAGGTACCTTATTTTCAAGAACAGCCGTCTTTATGGCATCAATAAGACCCAGTTCCTTTAGAGATTCCATAGTAGCTCCGGCAGAGCCTACACCGGGCATTATGATGTGGGTCATTTGAAGCACTCTTTCAGGCGTATTTACCAGTTCAGCTTTGTAACCCAGATGTGCAACTGCCGATAATACACTGGGGCCGTTTCCTGCCTTATAATCTATTATACCGATCAAGTTATCTCCCCATTTCTATTTATGTTTTTATGTATCATAACAGATGACTGCATAAATATACAATATAAAAATTAACCAAAATAATTTTTTAGGAAACGAATGATTATATGAAAATACCTTAATTTTTGTACCATAAGGATAACATCTTTATTTACCTGTATTTATCGAATTTTCTTATATATAATTTTTTAATATTAATCTTTTATTTAATTTTCTTATATTTATGTGTATAATCTTATTTGTTTATATGTATAATCCTGCATTTGCCTATATAAACTTTCATCATCCGTTCCCGATACCGAATCGTTTTATATTTCCACCTCTCCGTCAAAAACCTTCTTGCAGTCACCGGTCATGTAAACCGTATTGTCGGTATAGCGGATTATAAGGTCGCCGCCTAAGAGCTGTACCAAAATATCCTCATCTTTCTTACAATATCCATTCAGTACCGAAGCTACGGCAGCCGCACAGGCACCGGTTCCGCAGGCCATAGTTTCACCGCTTCCCCGTTCCCAGACTCTTATCTTTATATTATTTTCCCCTAAAACCTGCACAAACTCGGTGTTTACCCTGTCGGGGAACAAAGGATTATGTTCGAATAAAGGCCCGATTTCGGAAAGCTTAAGTAAGTCCACATCCCCGCAAAATACCACGCAGTGAGGATTTCCCATAGAAACGCAGGTTATGGAATACTCTTTATCCCCTATAACAACGTTTCGGGCTATTATACTCTCCCCCGACAGGTTTACGGGAATGCTTTTAGGATTAAGTTCGGCTTTTCCCATATCGACCCTGACGGATGAAACCAGGCCGTTTTGGGTATAAAGTTTAAGCCTTTTTATTCCCGACATAGTTTCTATAGCCATGTCTTTCTTGCGGACGATATTATTGTCATACAGGTATTTTGCTACACAGCGGATAGCATTGCCGCACATCCTGCCTTCACTGCCGTCCAGATTGAACATCCGCATCCTGGCATCGGCCTTATCTGATGGCAAAATCAGGACTATTCCGTCGCTGCCTACTCCGTAATGACGGTCGGACAAAAATACCGACAAAGATTCGGGGGAATTTATCTCAGTATCAAAACAGTTAATGTATATATAGTCGTTGCCGCAGCTTTGCATCTTTGTAAATTTTAGTTTTAAATGCTCACTTCTTAAATCATTTATATCAATCAGTTCTGTGTTAATCTCGGAATACCCGGACAAAAGGCATTCCGCCAAAGCATCCGCCGTATTTACCGAGGTTAGGCAGGGGATTCCTAACGCCACAGCCCGCCTTCGAAGTTTTACGTCATCCTGGGCCGGATCTCTTCCCTTAGTGGATGTGGAAATTATGTAGCTTATTTTTCCGCTTTCAAGAAGCGATGCCGTATTGTTTTCTTTTTCTTCGTGTATTTTACCTACCGCATGTACTTTTAAGCCTCGTTTTGAAAGGTAATCAGCCGTTCCCCGGGTAGCATAAAGGGTAAAGCCGCATTTTAACAACTTTCTTGCAATAAATACGGTTTCGGGTTTGTCGCTGTCTCTTACGGTAATTAAAACTCCGCCCTGTTTTTTTAGCCTGTATCCTGCCGCAACCAGACCTTTATATAAGGCTTCCCTCAGATTCTTTCCTATGCCTAAGACCTCTCCGGTAGATTTCATCTCCGGGCCCAGGTGGGTATCCACATCCGCCAGTTTTTCAAACGAAAATACAGGCACCTTAACGGCTACATAAGGAGGGATTTTCCCTATACCACTTTTAATTCCCATAGTTTCAAGAGTCTCACCCATGCTGACTCTGGTAGCCAGTTCGCACATGGGTACCCCGGTTACCTTGCTCATATAAGGTACCGTTCGGGATGCCCTCGGGTTTACCTCTATAACATAAATTTCATTCTCATGCAGAATATACTGGATATTAACAATGCCTTTTACCTGAAGTTCTATACAAAGTTTTTTGGTTATATCAAAAATTCTTTCGGCAAGCTCGTCATCCACATTTACCGGAGGATATACGGCTATACTGTCTCCGGAATGGACCCCGGTTCTTTCTATATGCTCCATTATACCCGGTATAAATACGTCCTCGCCGTCACTGATGGCATCCACCTCAAGCTCTATTCCCGAAAGGTATTTATCGATAAGGACCGGATTTTCCTGCTTGCTGCTTAAGATAATTTCCATATACTCGCAAATATCATCCGGATCAAAGGCTATAATCATGTTCTGGCCGCCAAGGACGTAAGACGGCCTCATAAGAACCGGGTATCCCAGTTTTGCCGCTGCCGTCAAAGCCTCGTCTGTTGTCATGACGCAGTAGCCTTTGGGCCGGGGTATATTTAACATTTCCAGCAACTCATCAAAACGGTTTCTGTCCTCGCAAACATCTATGCTGTCGGCAGATGTCCCTATTATGGGAACCCCTCTTTCATGAAGTTTTTTTGTAAGTTTGACTGCCGTTCCACCGCCGAATGCCACCACGACACCCACGGGTTTTTCGATTTCTATTATGCTCATTACATCATCTATGCAAAGCGGCTCAAAATACAGGCGGTCTGCCGTATCAAAGTCCGTAGATACGGTTTCCGGGTTATTGTTAATGATTATTACTTCATATCCCATCTTTTTCAGGGTCCAGACACAATGTACGCAGGCATAGTCAAATTCAATACCCTGACCGATACGAATAGGCCCGCTTCCTAAAACTACTACACGGGGTTTATCCGACTTTTCGATAAACTCCAGGGCTTCATTTTCCACCGCATCCGAAACCGAATAGAAATAAGGGGTAACGGCGGCAAATTCGCCCGCACAGGTATCTACCATTTTGTATTTGTAGGAAACCGTCTTTTTAGGCATAATGTTGTCTGCAATATTTTTCAGTTTATATAAGAACCAGCGGTCAACTTTTGTGATATCGAATATTTCATCTATGCTTATACCTCGCCTGATTGCTTCATAGATTACAAATAGCCGTTCATCGGTAGCCTTGTTTAATAGCTTTTTAATTTCTATATCGCTCTTGGATAAAAACTTAGGCAATACCAGATCTCTTAAGCCTATCTCCGCTCCTCTTACCGCCTTTAATATAGCCTCTTCAAAGCTATCGGCAATAGCCATTACTTCTCCGGTAGCCTTCATCTGGGTACCCAGTTCTCTTTTGGCATATACAAACTTATCAAAAGGCCACTTTGGAAATTTAACGGCCACATAATCGAGAGCCGGCTCAAATGCCGCATAAGTATTGCCGGTCACCGCATTTACTATCTCATCCAGATGATATCCGATGGCAATTTTGGTTGCAACCTTTGCTATGGGATAACCGGTAGCCTTGCTTGCCAGGGCGGATGACCTGGAAACTCTGGGATTTACTTCTATAACCGCATATTCAAAGCTGTCGGGATTTAAGGCAAACTGACAATTACAGCCCCCTTCCACCCCAAGGGCATTAATTATGTCAAGGGCCGCGGTCCGAAGCATCTGATATTCCTTATCGGCTAGTGTCACTGCCGGGGCAATAACTATGCTGTCTCCCGTATGTATTCCGACCGGATCAAAGTTTTCCATGGAGCAAACGGTAATCGCATTTCCGGCCCTGTCCCTCATAACCTCAAATTCAATTTCTTTCCAGCCTGCTATGGATTTTTCCACAAGTATCTGATGGATGGGCGACATAGCAAGGCCCCCCTTTGCGATTTCTATAAGCTCAGCCCTGGAATAAGCTATACCGCCTCCTGTTCCTCCTAAAGTAAAGGCGGGACGCACAATCACGGGGTAACCCGTTTCATCCGCAAACTTTAAAGCCCCGTCAACATCGGTTGCTATAACGGAAGGTACTACCGGCCGGCCTATCTGCTTCATGGTTTCCCTGAATAAGTGTCTGTCCTCGGCCTTGTCAATCGCCTCCGGGGAACTGCCAAGAAGCCTAATATTCATTTTTTCAAGGAAACCCTCTTTGGCAAGCTGCATGCAAAGATTAAGCCCCGTCTGACCTCCCAGTCCCGACAGGATGCTGTCGGGTCGCTCTTTTTCTATAATCCGCTTTACGGTAGTAAGGGTAAGAGGCTCTATATAAATTTTATCCGCGATATTTTTGTCTGTCATAATGGTCGCAGGGTTGGAATTGATAAGAACAATTTCAATTCCTTCCTCTTTAAGCACACGGCAAGCCTGCGTTCCTGCGTAGTCAAATTCCGCAGCCTGACCTATAACTATCGGGCCGGATCCGATAACAAGGGTCTTTTTGATACTTTTATCAACAGGCATGCTTATTTTCCTCCATTCTATCCACAAACAAATCAAACAGATACCTGGTGTCATGGGGACCGTGACAGGCCTCAGGATGAAACTGAACCGAGAATGCTTTGGTCTTTTTATACCGTATACCCTCACAGGTACCGTCATTGACATTGACAAACCATTCCTCAGCCAGATTTTTGTCAATAGTCTCTCTTTTGACCGCATACCCATGATTTTGGCTGGTTATGTAAACCCTTCCCGTGTTCATATCCTTAACGGGCTGGTTGGCTCCGCGATGACCGTATTTCAGTTTATATGTCTCAAAACCGTGGGCCAGGGCAAGAAGCTGGTGTCCCAGGCAGATTCCGAATATAACCGTTCCTGTCTTAATAAGTTCCTTTAAATTTCTGATAATCTCCGTATTCTCTGCCGGATCACCCGGCCCGTTACTGAGCATTATTCCGTCGGGAGCCAGGTCCATTATGTCCGTATAAGACGTGTTCCAGGGAAGTACCCATACGTTACAACCCCTTTTTAAAAGCTCTCTCTTTATGTTCTCCTTTAAACCGAAATCAAGCAAAGCAACGGTATATTTTCCGTTATCCGATTTATAAAACTTCCGCTCAGTGCAGGAAACTGCCTGAACAGCATTTTTTATTCTGTATGAGCATATTTCATCCAAAGAAACCTTATCCGGGCTTTCTTTTGTAATCCGTCCGTTCATAACACCCTGTTCCCTTATTATCCTTGTAAGAGCTCTGGTATCAATTCCGTAAAGCCCGGGAATATTTCTTTCCTTCAAAAAAATGTCAAGCTGACCCTCACTGCGAAAATTTGAGGGGGCTTGGCATGGTGTTTTAACTATATATGCTAAGGGACCGACGGATGTGCTTTCAAAATCCTGTGATATTACTCCATAATTGCCTATAAGGGGGAAGGTATGAAGCACAATTTGACCGTAATAACTAAGATCCGTAAGGGTTTCCAAATATCCGTTCATTCCTGTGGTAAATACAATTTCTCCCGTCACATCCTTCTCGGCCCCGAAACTAAAACCCTCAAAGACCATACCGTTTTCCAAAATCAAATACAGGGTGCTCATTCTTTTACACCTCCTCCAGGTCCTGCTTTGTTACGGATACTTTACACTTATGGCCCGTAAAGCATCCGGTACAAAAGCTTAGCCTGCATTTTTTACATGCTTCTTTTAATCCTTCGATACTTATATATCCTAAACTGTCCGCTCCGATCTGTTTGCAGATTTCATCAATGCTCATTTTATTTGCAATCAGATTATCAGGGCTGTCTATATCCGTTCCGTAATGACAAGTATATCTAAAGGGAGGAGAGGAAATCCGCATATGAACCTCTTTGGCACCGGCACTTTTAAGGCTTCTTACTATCTTCTCGCTGGTGGTTCCCCGTACTATCGAATCATCCACCAATACTATTCTTTTTCCTTCAATGTTGGCTTTAAGGGGATTTAGCTTTAACCTTACCGCGTAATCCCGCATATCCTGGGTAGGATATATAAAGCTTCTTCCTATATATCTGTTTTTTACAAACGCCGGAACCAAAGGAATATTGCTTTCAATGCTGTATCCTATGGCTGCTTCCAGGCCAGAATCCGGAACACCGCAGACAATATCAGCTTCTACAGGGTATTCCCTTGCCAGGGCTTTGCCCATATTTACCCGGGCTTCATAAACACTAAGCCCGTCGATTACCGAATCATGCCTTGCAAAATAAATGTATTCAAAAATACAAAGACCGCCGGTTTCATCTTCATTCTTAAGTACGACTTCTTCGTATGTTATTTTTCCGTTCTCGATAATAATTACTTCACCCGGCCTTACGTCACGGATGTAATCAAAGCCGCAGGTATCAAGCGCACAGCTTTCCGAGGCTACGGCTATCCCGTCGGAATTTTTCCCTATGCAAAGCGGTCTGTACCCTTTCGGGTCCCGAACGGCTATCAGTTTATTTTCGCTGCCGGCTATAATCAGGCTAAATGCCCCTTTTAAATATCCCCCGGCCTTTATAACTCCTTTAAGGGTATCCTGCTCTCTGGTAATGTGATAGGCTATTAAGGCCGATACCACCTCACTGTCGCTGCTGGAATTAAAGTCAACCCCGTAACTTTTAAGCTGTGTCCGAAGTTCCAGTGCGTTGGTGATATTGCCGTTATGCGCCGTGGCAATACGGCCCGTAAGATATTCTGTTATGAAGGGTCCAACGTTTTCTTTAGTATTGCTGCCTGTGGTTGAATATCTGGTATGGCCTACGGCAATATGACCTTTGAGGCGGTTTTGGAGTACGTTTCCGGAGAAAACTTCGCTGACCAGCCCCAGATTTTTGTGGTATAAGATTTTCCCTTTGGATACTACGGCTATGCCTGCCCCCTCCTGGCCCCTGTGCTGCAGGGTAAGTAATCCGTTATAAGTAATTCCGGCAGCTTCCTCCTTCAGGGTAGAAACTCCGAAAACCGCACATTCTTCATGAATTTTATCGCTGATTTCCATAAACATTATCTCCTCGGCTACAATTCATCTTTTGGTTTTGCAAATTAACATCTTAATTGCTGTATTCGCTCTAACCGGCTTTACCGCTCTATCTGCTTTATACCGTCTGTAACAGCATGCAAGTAAATATTTAATTTGCCGTATAAAGCTGCTTATAGGGATTTTTTGCATTGGGCCTTAATACGTAAAAACTGTCTGCCGCCAATTTTTCTGCGTCAAAGCCGAAAATTTCGCAATACTCGGTCAAATAAGGTATCATCTCTTCCTTATCTTCCTTTGTGGCAATCCCTACTACAACCTGGGCGGGCAGGCCTGTAAGCTCTTTGTCGGTGCGGATAAATATGCACCCGCCGTGCATCCCGGTACCGGTAAATTCACCAACCGGAAGGTCATCCGCTCCGATACCCAGGACAACAATGAGTCCTCCTGCCAGATACTCCCCGAGAAAGCTTCCTGCTTTTCCGCCTACTACGATAACCGGCTTTTTATCCTTGTACTGCTTCATGTGTATGCCTGTACGGTACCCGGCATCGCCCTTTACATAGATGCAGCCTCCCCTCATAGCATACCCCAAGGCATCCCCGGCATTTCCGTATACAATTATTTTTCCCTCATTCATGGTATCCCCGACGGCATCCTGAACGTTTCCTTTTACTTTAATTATGGCACCGTCAAGATAAGCTCCCAGGGCATTTCCGGGTGTCCCTTCAATGGTTATGACCTTATCCTTAAGGCCGCTGCCAATGTATCGTTGCCCGTAGCAGTCACTTATAAACACATCCCCTTCGGCTGCTTTTATCATCTCGTTTAACTCTTTAAAATCCATGTTTTCCGCTGATATATTCATAGATCGGCACCTCCCAGTTTTCTTACCCGTTCCTCCTTGGTAAATGCCATCAGGCCCGGTCTTTCACATATCAGTGAAAAGTCTATGGAGGAAAGCGGGGTCCTTTCACGGATCAGGCTTGTATATATTCCTGCCTTATCTACATTTTTAATAAGTATGTATCCGTTAAGCCGGTCCGATCCGTAAAACAGTTTTTTATAGCCTCCGTCTTTTTTATCCGTATAAACGTCACCGTAATATGATCCTGCGGTAATTATATGAAGGCCGAAAAAGCCTATGGCATTCATAGGAATGGCTTTGGCAAAGCTCATATCTGCCCCTGCCATATTAGCCCCGGCACATTCCCCCTGCATATAGGCATTGGGAAGAAGCGCCATTATTTTGCTTTGGCCGGTTGAAACGTCCACGGACTGAGTGCAGTCACCTGCAGCATAGATATCTTTTGCCGATGTTTCACACCTGTCATTAATTATTATGCCCTTGTCTATGTCGGCGATTCCGGCAAGGAGTTTCGTATTGGGCCGGACACCCACGGCTATTACCAGTATGTCAGAATCTACGCTTGCCCCATTATCTAAGATTGCAGTATTGCCATCAAAAGTTTTTACGCCGGAGGAAAGAATAAACTTCATGCCCTTCCTTTCAAGATGGTCCTGAACAATACGGGCACCCTCATCATCCAAAATGCTTGACAAAATCCTAGGAGCCAAATCCACTACGGTGATTTCCTTAACCTTATCCAATATTCCTTCGGCACACTTAAGTCCTATAAGGCCTGCTCCCAATATCAGAACTTTCTTTTCCTTACCAAGGGAGGCCTGTAATTTCCTCGCATCATCCAGGCTCATAAAGGTAAATTTATCTTTTACCGTATCCAGTCCTTCTATAGGCGGAACAAAAGCAGAAGAACCGGCGGCAACCAGCAATTTATCATAAGGTATGGTCTTTTTATCGTCCAGCTCAACATACTTATTGTCCGGACATATCTTTGTTACCGTCTTTCCGGCAAGAAAAGTGCATTTGTTTCTTTTATAAAAATCATCATCCCTGTATTTCATCCTTTGCTCGTCGGTTTTTCCCTGCAAAAGATATGATATGAGCGGGCGGGAGTATGTATGATGGGGCTCACTTGAAATAATTGTTATTTCACCCGATTTATCAAGCTGTCTTATTTTTTCCACAGCCCCGATTCCGGCAGCGGAATTTCCGATAATTACATATTTCACAACCCTCACCCTCTTTCCTCAAAAACTATGGCTCCGTTGGGACACCCCTTGACACAGGCCGGTGTCCGGTCTGCCGTTCTTATGCAAAGCTCACATTTAAGTACCGTTTTATCATCAGCATATGAAATGGCCCCGTAAGGGCAGCAAAGAATACATGTAAAGCAGCTTATGCATTTATCAGAATTTATTGTGACAACACCGTCAGATACGGTTAAGGCTCCCGTAATACACCCCTTTACACAAAGAGGCTCCTTACAGTGGCGGCAGGATACCGCAAAACTTATATCATCCTTTTCCTCTATTTTTATTCTGGGATTAGTCCTGATCCCTTTGAGGGCTCTTGCCATGTCTTTTTCTCCGGTTCCTGCGAAAGTACAGTAATATTCGCACAGGTGGCAGGCAAGGCACCACTTTTCATTTACATATACTCTTTTCACCGGGTCACCTCATTTCGATATAATCATCCCGGCCGGGCCCTACCGATACGTAACGGATCGGACACCCTACAGCCTTTTCAATAAATTCTATATATTTTCTGGCTGCATCCGGCAGGTCTTCGGGCTTTCTGCACCCTGAAATATCCGTTTTAAATCCTTCCATATATTCATAAACGGGTTTTGCTCTCATAAGCCTGTCACCGACAGGAAATTCCTCGCATCTTTTCCCGTCAATTTCATAGGCAACGCAAACCGGTATTTTATCCATATAAGCCAGCACATCCAGTTTCGTAAGGGCAATAAAGTCGGCTCCCTGAACCTTTACGCCGTACCTGCTTGCCGGAACGTCAAAACCTCCTACTCTTCTTGGCCTTCCTGTGGCAGCTCCGTATTCCGCCCCGGCTTCACGTAAGGCTTTGGCTTCATCCCCGAAAAGTTCAGCCACAAACGGGCCTTCGCCGACACATGTGGAATATGCTTTCATTACCCCCACCACGTTGTCAAGCTTGATGCCGGGAATTCCCGCTCCTGTGGTTGCATATGCCGCCAGGGTCTGGGAAGAGGTGGTATAAGGGTATATACCGTAATCAATATCCCGCAGGGCTCCAAGCTGGGCCTCAAACAGGATATTCTTATTTTCCTGCACTGCTTTATAAAGATAAGCTGAGGTGTCTGTTATATATGGCATTAAAGGTTTTCCGTATTCAATAAGCCACTCATATATCGACTCCAAAGACAGCCTTATCTGACCGTAACCGCTTAAAATAATGTCCTTCCATTCCAAAATGTTGGCAAGTTTATCTTTTAGGGTTTCCGGTTCTAAAAGGTCCATCATCCGAATGCCCTTTTTCATGTATTTATCCCCGTAAACCGGAGCTATGCCCCTTCTTGTAGAACCGTATTTTTTGTCACCCAGCCGTTCCTCTTCCAGGATATCCTGCTGCTTATGGTACGGCATGCATATAAATGCTTTGTCACTTATTTTCAGTTTATCCGGTGTTATTCTTATTCCCTTGCTTCGGAGGGTTTCTAACTCCCCGTATAAATGCTCCAGATCAATTACCATGCCACATCCCATAACGTTAACGACATTATCACGAAGGATACCCGACGGAAGAAGATTTAGTATAAATTTTCCCTTATCATTTATAACCGTATGGCCTGCGTTGTTTCCTCCCTGATACCTGCAGATTACATCATAATCGGCAGAAAGCAGGTCTACCATGCGGCCTTTTCCTTCATCTCCCCAGTTTATTCCCACAATAGCAGTAAGCATATTTTTCACCTCAATAATTTAATTGGCTTGTTACAGGCCAGATGTTTTCTTAAACCTGTATATTAACATCTACGCCCAATAAGTCTTTGTTTTCATCTAGTATGACGGCTATATCCGACAAGTATTCTTCCGTCTGTTCTTTTGCCCGGCCCGTAAAACGGCGGACATCCGTAATGGTATTTAATTCTTCTTCTGTTAATCCGAAAGCCTTATCTTCCAATATCCGCTTAAGCAGATCATTTTCCCCGCCTTCTTGCTTTACTTTACCTGCCGCCGCAATGGAATGTCTGCGGATGCGCTCATGAAGCGCCTGCCTGTCTCCGCCTTTTTTGACGCAGTACATCAATATATTTTCCGTTGCCATAAAAGGAAGTTCCTCATCCAGGTGCTTCTTTATCATCCTGGGATAAACCGTAAGGCCGCTTACTATATTAATGTAAAGAGAAAGAATACCGTCTACCGCAAGAAAGGCTTCAGGTATCGAAATCCTTCCGTTGGCTGAATCGTCAAGAGTCCGCTCAAGCCACTGGGCACTTGCCGTAAATGCCGGATTTTGCGTATTTACTATCACATATCTGGCAAGAGAAGCTATCCTTTCGCTTCTCATAGGATTTCGCTTATATGCCATGGCCGAAGATCCGATCTGGCCTGCTTCAAAAGGCTCTTCTATTTCTTTTAAGTGGGACAATAGGCGAATATCGTTTGAAAACTTTGCGGCACTTTGGGCTATACCCGAAAGAACAGAAAGCACATAATAATCTACCTTTCTGGAGTAGGTCTGGCCGCTGACCTTGTATACGCTGTCAAAGCCCATCTTTTCAGCTATTTTTTGCTCCAAAAGTTTTACTTTTTCATGGTCACCTTCAAACAGGGAAAGAAAGCTGGCTGCTGTTCCTGTAGTTCCCTTGCAGCCAAGAAGTTTTAGGTTTTTTAGAGTAAATTCCAGCTGATCAAGGTCAAAGACCAGATCCTGCATCCAGAGGGTTGCCCTTTTTCCTACCGTGGTAGGCTGGGCTGCCTGAAAATGGGTATAGGCTAAACATGGCAGGTCCTTGTATTTATCAGCAAATTCATAAAGTTTTGCAAGAGTATTTATAAGCAGCTTTTTTATACGCAAAAGGGCACTTCTCATAAGAATAATGTTGGTATTGTCCCCCACATAACAGGAAGTAGCCCCAAGATGTATAATAGGTTTTGCCAGTGGGCACTGCTCACCGTAGGCGTGTATATGTGCCATTACGTCATGGCGTACTTCCGCTTCTTTTTTCTTTGCAACTTCATAGTTTATGTCATAAATATGGGCCTTCATTTCTTCAATCTGATCATCGCTTATAGGAAGTCCCAGCTCCTTTTCGCTTTCCGCCAGAGCAACCCAAAGCTTGCGCCAGGTGGAAAATTTATTATCGTCAGAAAAGATTTGCTGCATTTCCTTACCGGCATAGCGTTTGCACAAGGGATTTTCATACACCGATGACATCTTTAAGCCTCCTTAGTACTTCTTTATAGCCTTCAGTCACATTACCCAGATCTCGCCTGAAGCGGTCCTTGTCGAGTTTCTCTTTTGTATTGGCATCCCAAAAGCGGCATGAATCCGGAGAAATCTCGTCGCAAAGTATTATTTCCTTTCCGGCTCTTCCGAATTCCAGTTTGAAATCCACAAGGATAATCCCGGCTTTTAAAAACAGGCCGCTTAGAAGCTCGTTAATTTTTTTAGCCTGTTCGGACATTTCCTTCAGTTCTTCAGCCGTAGCAATTTTAAGTGCCGTTATTTGGCTATCGTTTATCATAGGGTCTCCCAGTTCATCGCTTTTTAAACTGAATTCCACGACCGTATTGGCAAGAGGTGTTCCTTCCGGCACTCCGTATTTTTTTGAAAAACTGCCTGCCGCTAAGTTTCTTATAATTACTTCAACCATAACTATTTCGGCTTTTCTTACAAGAATTGTGGTTTCATCGATAACTTTTATTAAATGGGTTTTTATGCCGTTTTCTTCCAGGTACTCGTACAATAAATTTGATATTTCGGCATTTAATCTGCCTTTTTCGGGGATCTCCTCTTTTTTTACTCCGTTAAAAGCCGTAGCCGTATCTTTAAACCTAATAATGTAGCTGTTTTCATCCTCCCCTTCGTAAATTATCTTTGACTTGCCTTCATACAAAATCCTGTCCATGCCCTTCCTCCGTTCCGACATAATTTCGTGTATGTTTACAGCCAAATTAGACGGCTGGTTTTACTGGTGCAGCTTTATTTTTCTTTGCGTAGATTATGCGGTTTTTAGTCCGGCAATATGTTCTACACTAAACATTTTTTGGACTAAACATTTATGAAACATTTTTGATATGCCTGATGTGTTTTTATAATAACAATTTGTTAGTCCTTTTGTGCGCGAGACAAACCCTTATCTTTTTTACTTCTTACTTTACTCTCCCGCATGTTTGATTCCCAGAATTTCAAGCTCTTTTTCGTTTAGGCCCACACCCCGAAGCATCAGGCGGTTACCCTTAAGGGCTTCGATTGAATTGATACCCATACCGCCCATCATTTCCATAATTTCATGCTTCCAGGCATTCATCAGGTTAACCAGCCTCTTATAGCCGATTTCGGGATTTAGGCGTTTTACAAGCGAAGGAACCTGAGTTGCTATACCCCAGTTACATTTGCCCGAATGACAGCTTCGGCAAAGATGGCAACCAAGAGCAATCAGGGCGGCTGTTCCTATATAGACACAGTCAGCCCCGAGTGCTACGGCCTTTACGACATCCGCACTGGAGCGTATGCTTCCTCCGACGACGAGGGAAACATTATCCCTTATGCCCTCGTCCCGGAGCCTCTTATCCACACTGGCTAAGGCTAGTTCTATAGGTATTCCTACATTGTCTCTGATTCTGGTGGGAGCCGCTCCCGTACCTCCCCTAAATCCGTCGATGGCTATAATATCGGCTCCGCTTCTTGCTATGCCGCTGGCAATAGCCGCCACGTTGTGCACTGCGGCAATCTTAACGATAACCGGCTTTTTATAATCGGTTGCCTCTTTTAAGGAGTAGACAAGTTGCCTTAAATCTTCTATTGAATATATGTCATGATGGGGTGCGGGCGAAATTGCATCTGTACCTTCAGGTATCATTCTGGTTTTTGATATGTCTCCTACGATTTTTGTTCCGGGCAGGTGTCCGCCTATACCCGGTTTAGCTCCCTGGCCCATCTTAATCTCTATGGCAACCCCGCTGCTTAGATAATCAGGATGAACTCCGAACCTGCCGGAAGCCACCTGCACAATAGTATGGTCCCCATACTTGTAAAAGTCCTCATGAAGGCCGCCCTCACCGGTATTGTAGAAAATGCCAAGTTCCTTTGCGGCCCTTGCCAGGCTTTCATGGGCATTGTAGCTGATGGAACCGTAACTCATGGCACTGAACATAACAGGCATAGAAAGGGTTAGATGCGGAGTAAGATTATCGACCAGTTTGCCCTCGGCATCTCTTTTAATAGCCTTAGGCTTGGCACCCAAAAACACTTTGGTTTCCATAGGCTCACGAAGGGGATCGATAGAAGGGTTTGTAACCTGAGAAGCATTAAGGAGGATTTTATCAAAATAAATAGGATAATTTTCGGGGTTTCCCATACTGGACAGAAGGACTCCGCCGCTTTCTGCCTGCCTGTAAATTTCATTTATGGTCTTATTACTCCAGTTGGCATTTTCCTTGTAAGTATTGTCAGACTTAACAATCTTAAGGGCCCGGGTAGGACAAAGAGCCACACACCGGTGGCAATTTACGCACTTTGAATCGTCACAGGTCATCTTATTTAAATCGGGCAGGTATTCATGAACACCATTGGCGCACTGGCGTTCACAAACCCGGCATACTATACACCGGTCATAATTTCTTACTACTTCGTATTCAGGATATATATAATTAACTGCCACTATTTACACCTCCGTTTAAAAGGACAATCACAGGTTCTCCGCCTGAAGGGGCCCATACTCTGTCAAGATCCGGCTCTACAATCCTGATAGCCGCTTCTTCGTTGGCAATATATACTTTATCTCCCTTTTCACCGACAACCATGCTGCGCAGTTTCAGTCGGTCGTTAAGGGCCATTATCCCACCGTCAAATCCGACTATAATTGAGAAAGGGCCTGTAATCAGCTGGGCTGAGAACGCATTTCTTAGATATTCATGGTATTTTTGCTTCTCCGGCTCCATCCGGCTTATAGTCTGCCAGAAGGGGGCAGCTATAACCGAAGCGATTTCTTCCATCTTTAATCCTATTTTTCTGTGCAGGTAATCGATAATATAGGTAATAACCTCAGTATCGGTAAGAAGCGTACATTTGTATCCGTACATTTCTATGGCACGGCGGTTGGCGTCATAGGAAGATATTTCACCGTTATGTACTACCGAATAATCAAGAAGGGCAAAAGGATGAGCCCCTCCCCACCAGCCCGGCGTATTGGTAGGATAACGGCCGTGGGCGGTAAAGCAGTATCCTTCATATTCTTCAAGCCTGTAAAACCTTCCTACATCCTCAGGAAAACCGACCGCTTTAAAAACACCCATGTTTTTGCCGCAGGAAAATACGTATGCTCCCTGGATACGGGTATTTACGCGAAATACGCACTTTGCCATATATTCCCGCTCATCAAGCTGGCTGTCAGCCAGTTTTGTAGCAAACGGAGTTACAAAGTATCTCCATATAAGGGGTTCGTCCGTAATGCCTTTAACTTTTCTTGTGGGAATCTTTGAGAGATTGATTATGTCAAAATGCCGTTCCAAAAATTCTTCACAGCTTTTTTTGGCACCGGTATTTTCATAAAAGATATGAAGTGCATAAAAATCTTTGTATTCGGGATATATTCCGTAAGCCGCAAAACCTCCTCCAAGGCCGTTTGAACGGTCATGCATAACCGATATGGACTTGATAATAGCTTCGCCGCTCATGCGTTTACCTGTTTTATCTATAATGCCGGATATGGCACAACCTGACGGTATTCTTATTTGACCTTCCCGCATAATTAAACCTCCCGCTTAAAGTGTAGATAGGTAACTAAAAAGGCGCCCATCACATAATGTGTGAGCAAAGCCAACCAACCGGTATAAGTCCGGTTATAAGCTTTTTACACATTATCTGATGAACGCCTTTGTTCAGTGAAAATAGTATAATACATGGATTTTTATTTGTCAAACATAAAAAGGAAAAAATTAAATCTTTTTATCAACTTATGCATGAAAAAGAATATATATACATCCCTATATTACATATTATATGCAGGGACAAAAAAAGAAGTAAACATTTGTGCGTCATAACCGGACGGCTTTTGTGCCGATATGACGCACAAATCAATCCATATATTATTTATTTCTTCTTTTAACACAGGCATCAAAAACATCTCTCATGGCCGGATTGTTAATCAGCCTGCCCTGATAATCAAACCTGGAGCCGTGGCAGGGGCAGTCCCAGGTAAGTTCATTCTGATTCCATTCCAACTTGCATCCCAGATGAGGACACTTGGTGGAAACAAAATAATATTTGTCATTGTTGTCACGATACACTCCTACTCTTTGTCCTGCATAGCGTACAACTCCGGCTTTACCCTTTTCAATGTCCTTTAGCTTGTCATGGGGTATTTTTAAATGTTCCTCAAGCAGGCTTATTGTAATGATGGCCGCATCTTTAATAAGCACCCGGCTTCCGGAAAGCATTAATCTTCTTGGAATAAAGACTTTGCGGTATTCATTTTCTTTTCCTGTAATCATATCGCTTATAATCATGGCCGCTACCATAGAGCCTGTCATACCCCATTTGTTAAATCCCGTAGCCACGTATATATTGGGTGTGCGGACCGAATACCTTCCTATATAAGGAATAGCATCAGGGGTTATGCAATCCTGATTTGACCACTTGTATTTAATCTTTGCGTTCGGATACCACCTGTTTGCGGCTCTCTCTAACAGCCTGTAAGCATCAGGCGGCTGATACTTGCCCGTTCTGTGGCCGCCGCTTCCTAAAATGAGATAGTCTTTGTATTTTCTGAAGGTAAAGCCGTCCGGATCGGCATCAAGATACATACCGTCAAGGTCAAATTTTTTTTGCTCTCCCTCCAAAGCCGCAAGATATTCCCGCTCCTGATGGAGTCTTATAAAATAATACCCCGGTACATTTATAAAAGGATAATGGGTGGCTATGACAATATTTTTAGCCTTAACGCTGCCATGTTCGGTTATAATAAGCCCATTTTTATAAATTTGGGTCACCCTGGTATTCTCATAAATTTTTAAAGTGTCCGCCACCGCATCGAGAAATTTTAAAGGATGAAACTGGGCCTGATTGTCAAATCTGATTGCAGCCTTAACCTTAAAAGGCAGGGCTGTTTCTCTGGTAAATACGGCGGGAAGCCCTAATCTTTTAGCGGCTTCCACTTCCTGAACTATCCTTTGCTCATTATCAAGGGTATAAACATAACTTGGAAGTACTTCAAAGTCACAATCTATATTAAGTTCATCAATTATTTCCTTGTATTTTTCTATGGCAAGCTGGTTGGCCATGGCATATTCCATGGCTCTTTGCTCTCCTTTATAAGTAAGAAGTTTTTTATATATCAACCCATGCTGGGAGCTTATCTTTGCTGTAGTATTTTTTGTTATTCCTTCGCCGGCTCTTCTGCACTCTAAAACCACAACCGGTACTCCCCGCTTTTGCAGCATATAAGCTATAAGTACTCCTGCAAGGCCTGCTCCGATTACCGCTACTTCGCAGCTGATATCGCTTTTTAATGTGGGGCCGGCTATCCTGCCTGAAAAATCGTCATCTTTACCGAATCTGTACTCCTTTTGAATCCATATGGACTCTCCTATTTCAGTCCCTTCCTCTTTAAATGTACCGTTTTCCTTCCATAAAATATCCATATAATTCACCTCAAGGCTATATTTGCCTAAAAGGTTTAAAATTATTCTTAAAGAGGTGGTAAAATAAAAAACCGGAAATTTATCAAAAGTTTCCGGTTTTTCATATGAGGATCTATGGAATTTTGCATTAAATTTGTTAGCAAATGCCTATTAATAAAAAAACTCCCCGAGTAGGGCTCGAACCTACAACCCCGCGGTTAACAGCCGCGTGCTCTACCATTGAGCTATCGAGGAATACAAATTAATATTATATCGGCGATTTGCGATTGTCAATATCCTTTTAGTATTTTATTCGAAAAATTTTGTAGGTTTACAATACATGTGTTACAAAATTAAATAAATAAAAACGGAAATGCTCTCTTTTGTGTTATATTTAAGTTACCATACAAAAATACAAACAGAAAGGAGAAGCATTTCCGTATGGCTATTATAACACAGGATATGAGATTTAGACTAGCATTAATTAAGTATGCTGATAAATATGGTGTTTCAAAAGCTGCTGCTCGTTATAAAACCAATCGCCAGTATGTCTATCGCTGGAAACGCCGTTACGATGGCTCTTGGGATTCTCTTAGAGATCGGTCCAGAAGGCCTCATCATCATCCTAATCAGCATACTGAAGAAGAAATCAAACTTATTAATAACATGCGCCGTCGTAATCCTCATGATGGTTTGGTTGTTTTTTGGGTAAAACTTAGGCAACGTGGCTATAAAAGATCCATCACCGGTCTATATCGTTTTCTTCGTAAGAAAAGCCTTATGCCTACTAAACCAAAAAAACCAAAGTACATTCCTAAGCCTTATGAGAAAATGTCATATCCTGGCCAGAGGTTCCAGATTGATGTCAAGGCCGTACCTTCTTCATGCCTGGTTAATGAAGCCAAGGGGCAAAAGTTTTATCAGTATACTGCTATTGATGAATATTCCAGATGGCGTTATGTTGAAGCTTTTGAAGAGCGTAGTACATATTCATCTATGCAGTTTTTAGAGCACCTTGTAAAAGCATTTCCACTGCCCATAGAATGCATTCAAACAGATAATGGCATGGAATTCACTAAACGCCTTTCATCAGGAAATAAAGCTAAAACACCGACAATTTTTGAAGTACGACTTAAGCAACTAGGTATTCGTCATAAACTCATACGGCCATTTACGCCCAGGCATAATGGTAAAGTAGAACGAAGTCATAGAAAGGATAATGAGCGATTCTATTCAACGCATACCTTCTATTCATTCGAGGATTTCAGTAAGCAGCTAACTATATATAACAAAAGAGAGTATAACCGTTTTCCAATTAGACCCCTGGGATGGAAATCGCCACAAGAAGTCTTAAATGATTTTATTAAGTATGGTGTAACATATGTTTGACAAACCTACACTTTTAGTATTTTATTCGAAAAATTTATTTTTATACGAGGCGGCAAGTCTTTAATTTTTATCTATAAATTGGTCATATATTTATAAATTTTATAGTTGAATTTAAATTTCCTCTGTGTTATAATCTAATTCGTTCGGTAAATAAAACTGAATATGCAGTTGTGGCGGAATTGGCAGACGCGCTAGATTCAGGTTCTAGTCCGGGTTAACTGGGTGGGGGTTCAAGTCCCCCCAACTGCAGTAGAAGCGCTTGAAACGATATGTTTCAAGCTTTTTTTCTATCCGGATTAAGCTATATCCCAAAGATATATATCACATAAGGTCTGTACTACATACTTTTCTTCATATACGCGAAAACACTCTTGCACTTCGGATATACACATCCAACAGCCTTAAGTTTTAGTGGCAATTAACCATATAACTTAACCTGTTTCCTGTTATTTGCGGCTTTTCTGTTTATTAATCGCTTTATGCCAATATTGATTAGATATATCATTTATGATAAACTAATTTAGATGTAAATTATTATTAATATTAATTGATTGGTTTAAGATTTATGGAGGATTGTTATGTCTGTTCTGGAGGATTTTAAGCAATCCCTTTTACCGGGAAATTATGCACTGACAAAATCAATGGAATTAACAAAATCTACGTACTGTGGTACTTTATGGTATACAAAAAAATTTTTAACTCTATATTATTATGTTTTCTTATCAAATGAAATCACTACTATATCCTATAAAGACAAAATTAGAACATCATTTGAATTATACGTTAACAGTCTCGACGATTCTGTTAAAGATGAGGCCAACTCATTCTTTTTCCCTGATAATCCTACTATTAATGTAAAATCAGATCAATTTATTTTGTTTACCGAATTTGCTGGATATACAAAATTTAATTCTAATGAGGAACGTGATGCATACATAAGGAATGCCAAAAAATTATACTTTGCCATTTTGATGGGAAGCGGAGGTCAAACTGGAGTAAAAAAGCTTTTAAAAGAATATATTCAACAGCCCGGTTTTGTATATTCAAAAGCAAATATTGAAAAATGTATTTTAGATGCTGCTATTAAAACTTGTGTTACTGAAATAAACAATAACAAAAAAATCAGTGATAATTCTGTTAAATACATAATTTCAGACCAGGCTGTCAAACATTTGATTGACATTGCACAACACCAAAAGATTAGTGCTACAGACGTTCTTCAAGCAATTAATGACTTTCCACACAGTAATCCTAATTTCCGCATGATTGAAAGTGACCTGCCTGCATTTATAAGAAATGAACGTCAATTGTTGTATTACTATGGATTTTTCCATTCAAAATCATCCGGTGCCAACGATTTTGAATTTAGCAGTTTAACACCGGTCGGGGAACTAGCCTTAATGGCAAATGCATCAGAATTCTTAGCCATTTGGGAACATCAGAAATTAAAAATGATTTCTCAACCGGCAACAGCCGAAATTAATAATTTGTCAAATATAAAATGCAACCTTGATCAATTCGGAATAAGTTATTCACCATATACGGATATATTGGGATCACTCTTAAGAAGAGGCTCATTTTCTATTGATGAATATAAATATATCATAGCAAGAAAGAAACATAGTATTCCGGAAGAAGACTGGATTAAAGAAGAAAATGCTATTTTTGATGACTTACAAAATATAAAGCAAATTGTTAACAATTACAAAAGAGCAATGGATATTAGAGACGAAGATGCCAGAAAAGAATTATTGAAGTATATTTTAGGCATCCGGTCCGACTTAAAATTTGATAAATCAACCAATCCATTAAATATTGTGAAATTGGATAAAAAATCAATAACAGTTGTAAATAAGGATGCATTGGACCTTTTATATAAAGTTTATTCAAAATTAAATAACTACAAGATTCAAAAATATGAAAGTATTTTTATAGATTCCGAAAATGATTTAAAAAGCAGATACCGGGATGCCATAAACGGGATTAATACTGCTGTTAATGAACGCGTAAAAATATACTGGGATTTGTATAACATACGTGTTGATAAATTTATTCTCGTCAGTATAATGGCAACTATTGCTGCAGTTATGTCGGATATAAATGATATAGAAAACTTATCACAAAGTTCCATTGATAAAATATGCCAAAAAATCTTTAATACATTTAAAAAACTATTAAGATATATGGGCTTTCGCTCTTTAACGTCTATTAAGAAAGAAATATCGAATATAATATATTCGATTAAAAATGAAGATTATTCTGTTTACTTAGAAAAAGAAGCTGATTATGATGAAGAGTCAGTTGCAAAATACAGGACCGAAAGTGCAAGCGACTTAAAATCACGTATTGAAGAAATATCCAAATTGGCTGTAGTATCTCCTATAAAAGAGATATCCAGAAATTCCAACCTTACTAATTTATTAAAATCTTATTATATGATTTGCTTTGCCGAAGACAATATGCTTAAATGCGAATGTTGCGGACAAGAAACATTTATTACACAAGCAGGTGAACCTTATGTGGAGTTTCATCATTTGATACCATTAAAAATAGCTTATGGCCCTGATCATTATCTCAATTTATTTGCTCTTTGCCCAAATTGTCACAGAAAATTTCATCACTTGCCAATCAAAGATAAGGAAGTAATTTATATTAATTTAAACGAGAACAATTATTTACACCTAAGCTTCATTGAACGTTTACGTATATTAAAAGAACAAAACTTATTAAAATCATATCACCTGGAATTTTTACTGGCTGATAAAGCAATAACACAAGCTGATTATGAAGATATTGCAGCATGAGGTGACATATGCTAAATATAAATGATATAAAAAACAAAATTTTTAACGCATATTCTAATGATTTGTTATGTGAATTTCCAAATGATATAATAGATTTAGTAGTAACAAGTCCACCATATGATGACTTGAGAGACTACGAAGGTAAAATTGTATGGAACATGGATATATTTAAAAAAATAGCCAATGAAATATACCGTATATTAAAACCTGGCGGAGTAGTAGTTTGGGTAATCGGCGACAGGACTTTAAATGGCAACAGATCGTTAACCAGTTTTAAACAGGCTCTTTATTTTCAGGAAATTGGCTTCAATATGTATGACATTATAATATATGAAAAAGCAGGCTCCGGGCCGCCTCACCCAAATAGATATTTTAATACATATGAATTTATGTTTGTTCTAAGTAAAGGCAAGCCCAAAACAGTAAATCTCTTAAAAGACAAGCCCAATAAATGGGCAGGGGCAACAACATATGGCGAAGTTACAAGAAGAGAAAAGGATGGTTCTCTTACAAATAAGGGCAAAAAAACCATTCAGGAGTTTGGAGTTAGAACTAACATATGGCGATATGCAAACGGAAACGGTTACTCTACAAAAGATAAGATAGCCTATTTACATCCGGCAATTTTTCCGGAAAAATTAGTTGAAGATCATATCTTATCATGGAGTAACCCGGGCGACTTAATATTGGATCCATTCGGAGGAAGCGGAACAACAGCAAAAGTTGCCACAATTTTAAAAAGAGACTGGGTGTTAATAGAAGCCGTAAAAGAATACTGTGATATTGCAGAAAAACGATTGGCGGGTATTACAGATGCAAACGATAATAATTAATGCTTGTTATGAAAAAATCAAAAAAACGTTACATGATTCATATGATTTACTTTCTGATGAAGGATGTTTATTTGCTATTGTCAGAACAGAATATGACAATAACTATAATGTTGTACATGACTTCTTTCAGGTAATTAATGAAGCCATTAATATTGGCTATGATTATATTAATACTATTGTATATCCATCTTCATTTTATCAAAATACTTTTATAATTGATAACGTTAAATATATAGTATGGCTTGCGAAAAACCGCAAAAAAATGAAATTTAATAAAGATGCCATTAGAGAAAAACATATCTGGAAAGATATTGAATGGGGTAAAAGAGAAAAAAACTATAATCCCAAGGGAAAAGATCCGGGGAATGTTTGGATACCGACAGAAGATGATGGGCACGCAAATATAACTAATCATATTATTCTGGATGATGAAGGAGTTATAAAAAGGATACTTGATATGTCAGATTGCGGCTCTGATTTTATATTAATTAACGAGCCGACTGTGTATAATAATACACCTCCATCCCTTGACAATGCTCATCAAACCGATACAAACCTTACAATAAATGATTTATTTAGTCGAGTGTATTTTAAATCATCTGAAAACATGGATGATATAGAGGATGAAACCATCAAAGTGGTTGTTACCTCACCGCCTTATTGGAATCTTAAAAATTATTTTAAAGAAGGCCAAATAGGACAGGAAAGCTATGATTTGTATTTAGAACGAATAAAAAAAGTCTGGAGCCAATGTTACAAAAAGTTGACCCCTGATGGCAGCTTATGGATAAACATAAATATCAGAATGCATAACAGTAAAGTTATACTTATACCATATGACATTATTAAAATCTGCAAGGAAATCGGTTTTTATTATAAAGGGATATTGATTTGGCATAAGTCATCAGGGATTCCAACCAATGATAAAAATCTGGTTGACAGACACGAATACATATTAGCTTTCACCAAAAATTATGATGTAAATTTAAACTGCGATATAATGAGCTCTTTTTCAGACTATAAAAATGACATAATTAACGGAAAAGCTTTTTGGAATATTAACCGAAAAGCGGGCAGCATAGGTAAAAAATATATTCATCCGGCTATATACCCTAATGAACTTGTTACTCGCATAGTTAAAATGGCTTCAAATCCCGGTGACATAATACTTGATCCATTTCTGGGAAGCGGCACTTCATTAATTGCCTCTGTGCAGTTAGGCAGAAATTTTATAGGTTATGAGTATTATGAGGGTTTTCAGCCTTTGATGGAGTCACGATTTAAGGTTGAAATACCAAATACAAAAGTAGATTATATAATATGACAGAAATCATTGGCTTTACCGACAGCTTAAGTTTACAATATACCATTAAAGTTTAATAAATGTCTTTAGATTAATAGGCATTGAAAAAACCTCCCGGTGGTTTATTTACATACTGACACCGGGAGGTATTCTTTTATGGGCAAAATAGTAGGGTTGTAAATTATCCTATGCACATATCCTATAAATTTTAAAGAAACTATTTAAAAAGAGTTGTTTGACAACTGCAGGCCCGGTTCTTATCCGGACCTGCTTTTTCTTTAAGCGGAAAAATCTAACAAAAAAATAATCCTAATCTTTCTAAAATCACTTCAAATGTGAACTATTTAAAACAATTCGTAACACTTAAAAACATTTCTATAAGCTCAACCCCACAATTTTTAAGTTAATTACTTAAAACCGATTACAAGGACATTATCAAACAGTAACAATCCCCGCCTGCGGGGATTGTTACGAACTCATTGATGAATTAAAGAGAAGATTGGAGGGGTTGCAGTTCCCCTGTATACGGGGATTGTTACTAATATTAATACCGAAATAATCAGGCAGAAAGGTCGTTGCAGTTCCCCTGTCTACGGGGATTGTTACGTCCTTGTACTGGATCATTATTTTTAGGTTTCGGTGTTGCAGTTCCCCTGTCTACGGGGATTGTTACTAAATATCCTCAATATACTATCAACAAAAGAACAGTTGCAGTTCCCCTGTCTACGGGGATTGTTACAAGTTAGGTCAGGTCATCTTTGGATAACACATGAAGTTGCAGTTCCCCTGTCTACGGGGATTGTTACTGCGGCATTTAAAAAGCCTTATTACAAGCGGGTTTGAGCAGGCAAAAGTGCGAAACCCCTGATTGGGATAAATTGTAAGCCCGCAAACCCGCATAAAATGGGATTCGAGTTTTATGTGTGCTTGGGATTCGCACTTGATTTGTTTTTGTCTTCATAATCAAATTTAAATAAATTACCTATACATTTTAAAATACTTTTATCATACACTTCCTCTTTAATACCATTACATATCCACTCTTTTTGCTTATCAAACATGTATGAATTTTTATAAATGTAGCAATCTTTTTTATGTAAATGCTTAAGGTGTATAATCGGTTCATTTTCTATGTCTTCTTTTTCTTTAATATTAAAATATATTTGACCTTCGTCTACTCTACCCTCCCACTTTATTCTAATATGATAATCATTTAAAAGCAAATCATTGATAGTTTTAGTAACGGCATTCTGCCTTTTACGGTCATAAGCCAGTAAAATTCTTAAAGAGTTAATCAAACTTTCCAATGAACTTTTTGAATTTTGCTCTGTTTGGGTAAAATGATTCAAATGCGCAATAGGATTTCTTTTCCATATTATAGCGCCAAATTCATTTTTATTAAGTTTTTTATTCCAGCAAAGCATACTTACTAATTCTCTGTTTTTATTGTTAAGATTATTCTGTATCTTTTTAACTATACGCCCATCATTATTATCATCATTATTATTAAATATAGCTTCAAATCTTCTCTCCTCCAATACGCCATTATACACCAAAGCCTTAAACAAGAAATGCATATCCCGCTCCCAGTCTTGTGTATACCCTACCATACGGGCTGCTATATCAACATGAATCCTAAATATCCTATAAAGAGATTCAAAATTTATTTTATGCTGTAAATGCTTGTAGCGGGCAACTTGTTCTAGGTTTTCTACATATTCTTTTACCTTGTAAAAATCCTTTTTATCCAGGTATAAGGAATCTTTACCATTTTGCTTTTCAGATTTAAGTTTAATACGTTCAAGTTGTTCATGTAATTCATTTAAGCTGTTTTGATAATCTTTTATTATATTGCTTAATTTAATATATTCCAGACATTCTTTTTTCGTAATAAGATAATAACCTTTAAAAATATCTTTATACAAATGCAAAGGAGCCGATCTCATCAGCAGTGCCATATATTTTCTTGTCACAGGTGTCTTACTATCAGAATGATAATATAAATTTGAAGTTTTCGGGTTTTTGAAAACTTTTTTTTCAATAAAATCTTTGAAATATTTTTTTATCATTGTATCATATCCTGATTCTGCCTTAGCCGAAATTTCAGGGATTGACGGCATTGTAAACCTTACAAGCTCCATTAATTCTTCCAGTTCCGCAAGCAGTTCTGTTTCTTTTTCAAGCTTTGTACGGTTACCCGGAAATCTGCGTTCCTTCAGAGAACAACGGTATTTTATAAACTGGTGCTGCAATTTACATATCTCATTTTCATCCAGCAGGCGCAAAAACAAGTAGAAACATAAAAGATCCTTCCTTTTTATGTTCTTCTTATCTTTCTCATCTTCTTTGCCATCTGTTTTTACGGCTTCTGCGCTTGTATTATCTGTACTTTTACCCTTGTTGTCAATAAATGTACTTATGCTAAATCTGCATTTTATATTAAACGGGCTTTTTACTTTTTCTTCAGGAAACAGTTCTTTCAGAGTATCGTTTAAGCCAATGTTTTCTTTTGACAATGGGGGCTGTAATTCATTCTTATAATTTTTAAGTTTATTTTCCAAATATGCACCAAACGCCCATACAACAACATCCCGGATAAATTGTATGTAGTTATTGTTTCCCTCTTCTTTTTCATTTACTTCTTTTGCCCTGGCCATTTGCTTACGCTGAAGTACTTTTAAATAGTCGTCAAGTGATTCTCCCTGATAATCGGGGATGCTTTCATAGCGATATGTATTAACTGTAATATCATCATTTTCGTCAAAATTTTTATGTTTCTTATTATTTTTCGTATTTAATCTCTCTTCTGTTTCTTTGCGATTCCATTCTTTTGTCCGGTTTATAAAATCGGTTATTAATGCTTCATTTTCCCTGACCTCAGGCAAAAATGCATGGTAATATATCAACTGCAGCAAATTCTTATATGCATTATAGCTCTGATCATTATTTTTAACTTCAATATACCATGTTAACTCCCTGTATTCTTCCAGGGCTTTATATGAATTTTGTCCTTGATCCCCTGTTTCTTTGGGACCTTTATCCCTTATATATGCCTTATTAAGATTAGCACCTCTTTTATATACATTTTTAAACGCAGGCATTAAAGAGTTTTTCGGTGAGTAGAGGGCAAATTCCAGCCCGCATGTTTTGAAACAGTCGGATATCATATCAGCCTTATAATATTCCGCAATACCAAGGCTTCGAATCTGCTCACGAAATACATCGTATAAGTTTTCTATATCCCGCTTAATAAACTCTGCCGCTACAGAATAATCAATTTTGTTCTGACCGCTATTTTTATCATCTAATTCTTTAAGTAATTCCAGTAAAGAACTCTCCTTAAAATGGAATGTTCTATTACGCAGATAAGAAACACTTTCAATTGCATTTTTAACCAGTACAATTAAATTCTCTATATCATCATCCGGTCTATCTTTCTTGTCCTTAACATATACCGGATAGAAAAAGGCCAGCTTCTCTTTAAAATGGTCCTGCATCCTGCTGCAAGTTCTAAGTTTATTAAAATAATTACTTTCTATTGCTTCCTTAGCTTTTTTCGTTGTAATATCATCAAATTTTACTGTGTTGCTATCATCAATGAAAAAGCTGGTAAGTCTGTTAATTCCCCAGGATAAGGAAGTCATTACGGATTTTTTAAATGCTTCCTCCACCTGGATATACGACAGGCCATAGGAGTTAAGAAAATCCTCCTGCCAAGTATCATTGTAATAAAAGTAATACAGTAATTTACCCTGCTGTATAAGTCCTGCAACAAGCTGATTTATTATTGAACGGTTAACTTCTTTTTTTACAACTTTATATGAGCAGTAATTTTTATATTTATCTACCAGGCTCTTATCTTTGCTTTTGTTGGAATGCTTTGATTTGACAGGAAAATACTTCTTAAAATATTGCTCCACTTCTTTAAGAAAAAGTAAAAACTCCTCTTTATCCGGATTATATTTTGCACTGCCGCCATTATCAAGCCCGGCAGCCGGCCGGTCTCCGGAAACAAACCTATTATAATTAGTCCTTAAATTCTTGTGGTACTCTCTTAGCTCTTCGGAAACAGCCCTGGAAATTGACCGGGCTTTTTTATCTGTTTTGTCTAATCTATTAGTTATATTGGCTTTCAATTTATCGTAATCATATATTTCCCAATACTTTTCAAGCATTTTTTCATTGAATGTTTTATTAGGCACATCAATCAGCTTAAACAACCATTTCATTTTTTTGGTCGAAGGAACAAGTTTACTTCCTTCAAGAGAGAACGGAATACGGTTATTTTTTATCGACTTTAAAAGCTGCTCCTTTCTGTTTACAATATCTTTTTGTATCATTTCTTTTATTTTCTTAAGTTCAGGAAGTACCTCTTCTTCCGGTATACCGGCTTGTATCTTACGTATCAAATTTTCCAGTGTATCATTAGAATCGGGCGCTTTTAGGTTTCTGCCAAACCCTGTCAGGTTTTTGTTTATTAATATATCTAAATTATCAGGATCGCTATCAACATCAATAGGCTCACATACTATTTTATCGTTACTGCCAACCAATCCTTTTACAAACATATAAAATGGGTTTTTATCGTCTTCTCCGTTTTTTAAAATGCGGCCACGCCAGGAACGTTCAAAGTCCATGCTCTCTATAACTTTATCTGTGCAATCATTATCCTCCGAATCATAATAAAGCAAACCTTGGGACATATCCCTGTAAAACGCAGCAGTTATTTTTTGATCTACACTATTCCCACTAATTCTTCTGCGGGTTAGCTTCATAATAATTACCCCCAAATTTATATGTAAATTTAACCCACTGTCTATTAATGTCAAAATATCATACAAATTTGTAAAAGTCAATGTTTCAGCCAGATATTGGAGGTAATACTTAACTTATGCTTTCTTAGCAAAAAGGTAGCCGAAATTAATCAGCTACCTCAATTATCTATCATATTTGAAAATTATCAGTATGCCCTCAGGTTTTCACCCTTTAATCCTATATATGCGTCCAGACCGATTTCAGATACTACATAATAGTATGAATTATTTAAAACAATTTTAACACGGGACTTGTAACATTTTAAAAAACGATAATCTGCTTATTCTTTATGCGTAAAACGTTATCTTCCTATTCTTTATTTATATTGCTTACCGCCAACCCTCTGTGTATAAATTTATCATTGCCAATATCTGTATTGTGGGGTAATTTTCGTTTATCAAAATTAATATAGTTTTGTGCCGCCTCTTTATGAATGTCTGTAAAATGTATAGGTAATCCCATCGAATAAAAAAGCTTTTTCTGTCCTGTATTTGAAAATGAAGATGCGGTTCTGACGAATTGCCCGAATTACCGCATTTTGCTATCACTTCACCCCGCCTGACATATTGGCCTTTTTGTACCTGTATACTGCGGGGCAAAAGATGTGCCAGGCAACTGTATTCATTTTCCGCATGTTTTATTATTATATAATTGCCCCGTATATCGGTTATAGCCCGATCCATAAACCCATAATTAAATATTTTACTGTCCTTGTGGTTAACTTTTAAATCGACTACGATACCGTCCGCAGGCGCAAGCACATCTTTTCCGTAACAATAATAATTTTCCGGTCTTTTTCTGTCTCCGGCCGCGCTGTTGCCATCCTTATCCAAAATTAGAAAGTCGTAAGCATATCTTTGAGATTGGGTATTCCACGAGTGAGAACCGTCTTTATATACACCGCCGTTGATAACTGTCCATTTTTCTTTAAACGGCAAAGAATATAAAACTTTAGGATTATAACTATGTATATCCGGTAATTTAAATTTATACCTAATATATATAATCGGAATTGCTGTAACCTGTTTTATGGATTGAACAAGCACCGGTAATGTCAATATTATTTCCAATATGCCAAACAGCCAAAAAAGAGCAAAACATTTCCAAATCATATTGTCTGAAAACAATGCCGGAATTCCCAGCAATCCTATATATTTCAATATCCCAATGACCAAAATTACTCTGCTCATTTTTCAGCTCCTCTTATTTATTCTTATATATCTTCTTTAAGCTTAATATATTTGATTAAATAGCAAATGTCAATTTATTACAGCAATTAATTATACGATCCTATTTTTCCTAAATGTTTTTAACAGAATAACTACTTACCAATGATACTCAAATCATTACGGATTAAAAATATATATGAGAAACAGTACGAAAGCTTTTCTGATATACGGTCAACGTATTGGTAAATTATGAACCTATGTATGCATATTATAATGAATGTTATTTTACCTTATATTATAAAAAAAGACCTTCAGAATAATTTCTGAAAGCCCTTTATAAATTTATATATCAAAAAATGCACAATATAAACATTACTATTTCTCAATACTCTAACCCATACCCAATATCAAACAGCAATTCCGGATTTTCTTTTCCGATATCTTCAACACTCTTATAATAAGGCATGGGAAGTTTTCCGGTAAATGGAGCCACACCGGACAGGACGGATGCTATACCGTCTCCTTCGGTTCCCGGAAGATAACACATAACTACAGCATCCCAATCGTCTATATAATCTGTTATTAGTACGTTTCTTCCGGCAATAATCAAGGTAATTACAGGCTTATTAAGGCTTTTTGCCAGTTCTATTGCTGCCGCATTGTCAGGATGAGCTTTATCCCCGACTATAGAAAGATCTGCCGTATCTCCCGTATATTCTGCATAAGGCACTTCACCGATTGCCAGTATTACCAAGTCGGCTTCATTTGCTCTTTCTTCATCGGTTATGATTTCAAAACCAAATTTGCTGCCATACTCAAGTAAACCTTCCAAAATAGTTGTTCCTTCCGTTGCCTTATACATTCCTCTGTCCATGCTGCCCTGCCAGGTTTGCATCCATCCGCCGCACTGCATACCAAGGTCATTGGCGGCAGGACCGGTAACAAATATTTTCTGACCCTTCTTTAAAGGAAGCATATTGCCGTCGTTTTTAAGCAGGACCAAAGACTTTTCTACCAATTGCTTGGCAAGTTTACGATACTTTTCACTACCCAAATTTTCAACTTCACGGCCTACAATTTCCATATAAGGGTCATCAAATAAGCCTATTTCCTGCTTTACAGTCAGAATCCTTCTTACCGCATCGTTAATTCTATCTTCAGATACTTTTCCTGTTTTTGCCGCATCAAGCAGGGCATCATAAGCCTTTTTATAGCTAACTGCTTCCATGAACATATCTATTCCGGCATTAACCGCTTTTACTATATTTTCTTCGTAAGTTTGGCCGCTTAGAGTGGATACTGCCTCGTAGTCGGATATAATAAAACCTTTAAAGCCCAGTTCATTCTTAAGGACATCGGTAAGAAGGTATTTGTTCTCATGCATCTTAACTCCGTTCCAGGAACTGTAGGAAGCCATAATTATCTTGACCCCGCTGTCTATCAGTTCCTTATAAGGAAGGAGATGAATCTCTCTTAGTTCTTCTTCGGAGATTATAGCATCTCCTCTGTCTATTAGAAAATCTCCTTCTCCGGTTCCAAATTTGACCCCACCGTCAGCCACATAATGTTTTGCCGTAGGTGCAATTCCATGATCCATCTGCCCTTTTATATAAGCCTTAGCCAGTTTAGCAACTATGGCAGGATCACTGGAATAACATTCATAAGTTCTGCCCCATCTGGGATCGGTATTTACGGCAACGCAAGGCGAGAAATTCCACTGTACCCTTATCAGCTTCATTTCTTCGGCAACCGCAGCCCCCATTTCATATACCAATTCGGGATCATTGGCTGCACCTATACCGATATTGTGGGGAAATACAACGGCATTTTTGACAAGGGCAAGGCCGTGTACCGCATCCACCCCGTAAATTATAGGAATCCCTTTATCGGTCATTAAAGCTGCACTCTGATAATTTTCAATCATCTCCTGCCAGTCTTCTATGGTATTGTTTTTAGGGTAAGAGCCGCCGCCACTTAATACGGAACCAAGCATCAGGTTTCTTATGTCGCCTGTCGAAACCATATCCCTGGCCCCCTGTATCATCTGGCCTATCTTTTCTTCCATCGTCATCGAGACGATCAGTTCATCAATAGATGTTTCTTTTGACACTTTAGGTGGCGGGTTTAAATCCTTTTCGTCGGAAGGAGACGTCTTTTTAAGTTTTCCTGAACATCCACCAAGTACCAGTACTAATACCAGCAGTAAAGCTAAATACTTATAACCTCTCATAATTATTTTTACCTCTCTTAATTATACGTCGTATTGTTATATACGATTAATTTTCAATACTGTTCAATAACTGATTTACTTTCTCCTTATACTCCTGATTGTGCTCAATCCACATCATTACATGTTCACTGTCTTCAACCGTCCATATCTGCTTATTGTTGCCTTTGATGATTAATTACTAATTTTCTTTTCAAAAAATCAACTCCTCATTGCCATTTTATCCCTTAATTAACTGTATTAATTATATAGTTATTTATATAAAAAGAAAATAGTATGCCAGGTTAATTTTAAAATTTACTACATAAAACAAAACAGTATCTTTCCCTATAATTAAGTGCCCCGCTTTTTAAAAATGTGATAAAATATATCAAAACCTACATTTAAAACTTTTACGGAAAGGCTATAACTATGAAACTAAATTACAACATAAGATACGGAACCTTTATCGGCAGGCCAAACAGGTTTATTGCCCACATAGACATAGACGGGCAACAGGTAATAAGCCATGTCCCCAATACGGGAAGGCTGAAAGAAATATTAATACCCGGTGCACCGGTTATAGTATCCTATCATCCCGAAGAAAGCAGAAAAACTAAATATGAACTTAGGATGGTAAAAAAGAAAGATTCTTGGGTATCAATTGATTCTCAGCTTCCAAATGCCCTGGCTTATGAGGCTGTTGCAAAGGGGCTTATTAAAGAACTTAGCGGATTTAATCATATAAAAAAAGAAGTAACCTACCAAAACAGCCGTTTTGACCTTCAATTATCAGATGATAACGGTCAAATCTGTTTTGTTGAAGTTAAAGGAGTAACTTTAGAAAAAGACGGCTGGTCATATTTCCCCGATGCTCCTACCGAGAGAGGAAGAAAACATATAGATGAGCTTATCCATGCAGCCGGGTGCGGCTATAAAGTAGCCCTTTTGTTTGTAATCCAGTTTGAACAGGCAGCAGGCTTTTCACCAAACCATGTAACCGATCCTGCTTTTGCAAACAAAGTAAAAGAAGCCAAAAATGCCGGAGTAGAAATACTGGCATACCGATGCACAGTAAAGCCTGATGAAGTAAGTATTACGAAAAAAATTCCGGTTATATTGTAACATACAAGGTTTGATATTTTATCCATCTTAACAAATTTATAAAATATGTTAGGATAAAAATAAAAAGGGGAAATAGGATTTGAAAGTAGTAGTTGCAATAGATTCGCTGAAAGGGAGCCTTTCTTCTATAGAGGCCGGCATGGCAATTAAAGAAGGTATCTTAAAGGCTTGTGAAGCAGAAGTTATAGTAAAACCCCTGGCAGACGGCGGGGAGGGAACGGTTGATGCTCTGCTTTTCGGAATGGGAGGGGCAAAAATACAAACAGAAGTTACAGGCCCGCTGGGAGAAAAAATCACCGCTTCTTACGGTATTTTGGATGATAAAAAGACCGCCGTCATTGAAATAGCCGAGGCAGCAGGCATAAAGTTGGTTCCAAAGTCCAGGCTTAATCCTTTATATACAACCACTTACGGTGTAGGTGAAATGATTAAGGATGCCATCTTACGGGGCTGCCGTAATTTTATTGTCGGTATCGGAGGAAGCGCAACCAATGACGGCGGTATCGGTATGTTAACCGCTTTGGGAATTGAATTTTTTGATGCAAAAGGAAATGCAGTAAAACCCATAGGAAATGATTTAATAAAAATAACAGATTTAAGTACAAAAAACGCTTTAAAAGAGCTTTCGGAATGCTCCTTCAGGATTGCCTGTGACGTTAATAATCCTCTCTACGGGCCGATAGGAGCCGCATACGTCTTTGGACCTCAAAAAGGTGCCACACCCGAAACAGTAGAAATACTTGATAAAGGTTTAAGAAATTATTCCGATGCGGTAAAAAAGGCTACGGGCAAAGATACCGCAAATTATCCGGGTACGGGAGCCGCAGGAGGCCTAGGTTATGCGTTCTTAACTTTCCTTAATGCCCGGCTGGAATCCGGCATTAATATTATTCTTGACGAAATTAAGCTTGAAGAAGATATAAAGGATGCCGATTTTGTAATTACCGGTGAAGGCAAACTGGACTTTCAGACCGCTATGGGTAAAGCCCCCATTGGGGTAGCCAGGCTGGCTAAAAAATACGGCAAAAAGGTAATTGCTTTCGGCGGAGGCGTAGCAAAAGACGCTTATAAATGCAACGAAAAAGGCATAGACGCTTTATTTTCCATACTTCAGCTTCCCATAACATTGGAAGAAGCCATGGAAGAAAAAACCGCAAGATATAACTTGTTTGCATCAGCTTATCAGGTATTCAGGCTCATCCGTGCGCTTATTAGTTAAAGTAAATAAAATACACTAATCCATTGCTTCTTTAATAAACCCAATTTTTTATGTAAGCGTCAGGCGAAAACCGCCTGGCGTTTGCATAACCATATATGAAAATATTAGTTAGTACATTCAGAAGTATTTCATATATATTATTCCAGACACTGAGCCAATCTTTTCTTGTCCAATATCTTAAAACTTCGTCCGTACAAATCAATCAAACCCTCATCTTTCATTCTGGACAGTTCCCTGCACATAGACGTACGGGATACATTTAAAAAGTCTGCCAGTTCCGTCCGGTTTAAGGGTATCTGAAAGGTATTGCTACCGTATTCCATTGATGTCTTAAGCAAATAACTTGCCAGTTTCTCACGCATTCCTTTTAGGGTTAGAAGTTCCAGCTTCCAGTTTAGTGTTACGTTCTTTTCCCCCAGAATTACCATCATATTTTGTATCAGGGTAAAATGATAACCGCACGTCTGACCGCAGCTTTTAATAATTCTTTCATAGGGGATAAGAAGAACTTTAACCGGTTCCATTGCCTGAACCGTAACCGGAGACATCCTGGATGCCGTACATACAATACCTTCCGCAAACATATCTGACTCTTCCAAAATCGCGATAATGTGCTTGTTTCCCGCCAGGCTCTCTTTCATAATCTGAGCTCTTCCGGAAAGTATTATTCCGATATGATTAATTACATCCCCCGCAAAAAGAATGTATTCCTCTTCTTCATAGCTTTTTACCTGCACGCCCAGGCACCCTAAAAGATGCTTATAATTGCTTTCATCTATATTACGAAACAAAACACTTTTTTTAAATATGGGAAAATACTCTTCCAAGACTACTCCTCCTTAATGATATATCCAATTATATATTTGATATCTCCCATAAGTAGGTAACCAAAAAATCTTTTTCTTTGCAAAAATGTTGCCGCGGCTACACTTTCTTTCTCATGATTGTATTATACTCACCGTAGATTGAAGATGTCAACCAAAACATTTAAATACAAAATAAGAGTCAATAAGGAGAGGAATTATGGAAAACAAGATGTTTTGCTATCAATGTCAGGAAACAGCCGGATGCAAAGGATGCACCACGTTTGGTGTGTGCGGCAAGTCACCCGACTTGGCGAGAATGCAGGATTTACTGGTTTATGTAACAAAAGGGCTGAGTGCCGTTACAACAGCTTTACGGGCACAAGGCGAAACTGTTTCGGCAGACATTAATCATTATATTACAATCAACCTTTTTACAACTATAACAAATGCCAATTTTGATAATGAAGTCTTTTACCAAAGAGTTTTTGAAACCTTGCGTATTAAGAATAAATTATTAGATAAGATAAGCGATAAGAATAATCTTCCCGAAGCCGCCCTTTGGAATGCTTCAACCAGGGAAGAACTGGACGAAAAGTCCGTTACAGTCGGTGTTCTTTCGACAAAGGATGAAGATATAAGAAGCTTAAGAGAATTGATTACTTACGGACTAAAAGGCCTGGCTGCTTACATGAAACATGCCAACGAATTAAATTACGACAGCGAAGAAATCAACGCGTTTATGCAGAAAGCCTTAGCTTCCACCTTAGATGACAATTTAACCGTTGATGAGCTTATAGCTCTTACTTTAGAAACCGGAAAAGTAGGAGTAGACGGCATGGCTCTTCTTGATTCGGCAAACACCGGAACTTACGGAAATCCGGAAATCACTAAGGTTAATATCGGGGTAAGAAACAGGCCCGGTATCCTCATATCCGGCCATGACCTAAGGGATTTGGAGCAGCTTCTTGAGCAAACCAAAGATACGGGTATTGATGTATATACTCACTCCGAGATGCTTCCTGCCCATTACTATCCTGCTTTCAAAAAATACGATCACTTTGTCGGAAACTACGGCAATGCTTGGTGGAAGCAGAAAGAAGAGTTCGAAAGCTTCAACGGGCCTATACTTATGACAACCAACTGCGTTGTTCCTCCTGCGCCTTCGTATAAGCACAGGCTCTTTACTACCGGTGCTGCCGGAGTACCCGGATGCGTTCACATTGAAAGGGACGAAAACGGTTATAAAGACTTCTCCCCTATAATAGAAATGGCTAAGACCTGCCAGCCTCCCAAAGAAATCGAAAAAGGTGAAATCATCGGCGGCTTTGCCCATGCCCAGGTATTTGCCCTTGCCGATAAGGTAGTGGAGGCCGTAAAATCCGGTGCCATCCGCAAATTCTTTGTAATGGCAGGTTGTGATGGCCGTCAGAAAGCAAGAAACTACTATACCGAATTTGCCAAAGCTCTGCCTAAGGATACCGTTATCTTAACCGCAGGTTGTGCCAAGTACAAATATAATAAATTAAACCTTGGCGATATCAACGGTATACCAAGAGTTCTTGACGCAGGTCAGTGTAACGACTCATACTCCCTGGCACTCATCGCCTTAAAACTGAAAGAGGCCTTTGAGCTTACCGACATAAACGAGCTTCCTATTGCATTTAATATCGCATGGTATGAACAGAAAGCGGTAATAGTTCTTCTTTCACTCCTGTACTTAGGGGTTAAGAACATACACTTAGGGCCTACCCTTCCTGCCTTCCTTTCACCCAATGTTGCCAAGGTACTAGTTGAAAACTTCGGCATAGCAGGAATTGGAACCGTAGAAGATGACATAAAGCTGTTTTTGGAATAAAACATGCAAACATAGCCCCTACTCCATTTAGCATAGATTAAGACAATTTAATTTACCGGTAAAGTACAGACATAAAAAGGAGCGGCTGTTATTTGGGATTTGAGCCCAATAGCTGCTCCTTGTTGCCATTAAATAATATTAATAAGTGTTATCGGAAGATATACCTTTTTGCTTCTTTGTAAAACGGCAATAATAGTAGTATAAACTATCAACAATTAAAGGAGGTATCATGGACAGTATTAAGTTAATGATGGAAGAACATCAATATATTCTAAGGATGCTAGCCGTTGTGCGAAAAGCCTGTCTCGGTATAATGAACGGTAATGATATAGATTACAAAGATTTTGATAGAATGATAGATTTTATCCGCAATTATGCCGATGCCCACCACCACGGCAAAGAAGAAAAGCTTTTATTTAATGAAATGGTGGAACACCTGGGCCCTTTGGGAAACAAGTTAATAACCCATGGCATGCTGATTGAACATGACCTTGGCAGACTGTATATCCGGGAACTTGAAAGTGCTTTGGACCGGGTTAAAAAGGGCGATGCCGAAAGCCGAATAGACGTAATAGCCAATGCCATCAGCTATACACATCATTTGAAGCGACATATAGAAAAAGAAGACAGCGTTATATATACCTTTGCAAAAAACCGGCTTCCGGCGGAGATTTTAAATAAGGTTGATAATGATACCGATTCTTTCGAAGCAAATGCGAAAGAAAAAGGAATCCAGGACTACTATATATCGTTGCTTGATGAGCTGGAAAGGAAATATATAAATTAGTTTTATATACTTTTTATAATAAAAATTAATTTTAAATGTTTTTTAAACCGGCTTAACTTCCTTATTCACATATATTTATTAAGAGGCTGTTGCACTAGATTATGCAGCAGCCTCTTAATTTTATGTATTTGGTCCTAAAATTTTATTTTCAAAAAATCATTAATTTCAGGCAGAAAAACCTTTTTATTTCCAAAAATTATGTTACAATATATTTATAATTATAAAAAGTAAGGATTTTATATGCAACGCCTATTCAGGGGGAGATTTAATGATTGATGTTAATGCCATAGAGGACTATCTTCTGCTTCACGGTGATTGCATGGAATACCTTAAGGAAATTCCGGATGGCAGCATCGATTTAATTCTGTGCGATCCTCCCTACAATCTTGCCAAATATTCAACCGGCAATATGCAATTTAACTGGCGAAGCGAAATTAACAACGACCTGGCTGAATGGGACCTTGTAGAGCTAAATCCTGCAGATTTCGTTAAAGATTTTAAAAGGATTCTTTCACCCACCGGAAATATATTTATCTTTACCGGTTATAACCTGTTCGGAAAATGGCATGAAGTATTTGATAAGGAATTTGACACTTTTCAGTTCATGGTATGGCATAAAACCAACCCTGTTCCGAGCATACGAAAGTCTTCTTTTCTTAACAGCTGCGAACTGATTGTCTGTATGTGGAATAAAGGCCATACCTGGAATTTCTTAAAGCAAAGCCAGATGCACAATTTTATAGAAGCACCCATCTGCATGGGCCAGGAAAGGCTAAAATATCCGAAGCACCCCACTCAAAAACCCCTGTCAGTACTTAGGCATATTATTGAAATAGCCAGCAATGAAAATGATTTGGTTCTTGATATGTTTATGGGCGTAGGCTCTACCGGTGTTGCGGCCTTAAATCTTAATCGCCGCTTTATCGGTATAGAAATTGACAAGGAGTATTATACGGCAAGTGTAAAACGAATAAAAGAAGCCGTCTCAGAAAAAGATTACCCCTCACGCACCAAAACCCACTGATGGGTTTTTACATGGTATTTTATGTGTATTAACTGGGCACAACCGTTTCTTATTATATTGCAGCAAAAGTGTATAGCCGGCATTCCGGCATACTTTTCTTCCCGTGAAAAAACTATATTTTCAATTTTAAAAGTCTGCAGGGTGTGCTCTTCATCTTCAAGCCTTATATAATTCGGCCTGATTTTTCCCTGAACATTGAAAGTTGCAATTACATCCACCGGCATATTCAGCATCTTCATACCCTTCCTTCTGTTCCGAAATTAATTAACTTCCTTTATGAGCCTTAATATATTTCTGTTCTTATACCTAAATGTATTTCTATGTTTCACATCCTTTTCTGATATATAGGCGGCTGTATCAGTTTTTACTTTCTGATATCAAATTTTGCTTTCTGATACTTGCCCTTAATTTAAATCCAATTTTCTTTCACGGTTTATACCTGACTTTTATCTTTGCAGCTTATTATTTATTTTACTTTCTTAATAAGATAATACTTTATTCTCATATCATTAAATTGCCTTAATTATAAGGTTATCCCTTCTTTATACATTGGTTTTCGCTTTTCCGGAGAAATACCGCCGGCCATATGATAAACCGGCCCTTTTAAAAAAATAGCCCGCTTGACGGAATCTTCACCGTACCGTTCTCTTATTGTGTCCACAACCGCATCCAGCCTGGACAGTTTCTCGTAACGGTTCATATCAAAAAGATTTATCTGTTTATAAACTTCTCCCCTTACTATTTTGCTTGTGTGAATTCCAAGATGTCTTATCGGTGTTCCGTCCCAAAGCCGGTCAAACAATTTGCAGGCGGCTTTGTGTATCTCGTTTGTGATATTTGTCGGAGAGATAAGGGTCATCTGGTGGGATGAGTGCCGGAAATATATATCTACTATACTTACCGCAACCACCGTTGCCATAACATTGTCTGCCCGCAGCCTTGTGCATACTTTTTCTGCCAAAGAAAGCAGCACCATCTTGGCGGTACTGCCGTCATCCACATCGAACGGAATAGTCGTCGAATTGCCGTAGCCCTTATTGGGAGGCGCTTCTTCGGCAACAACGGATAAATCAATCCCGTTGGCAAAGGCATGAATTACCTCCCCATACTTTTTAAAATGCGCCCTAAGGATATCCGGGTCCGTATTGGCCAGTTGCCCGATTGTATGGATTCCCAAAGCATGAAGCTTTCTTTTGGAGGCAGGCCCGACAAAGAACAGGTCCCCTACAGGCAAGGGCCACATTTTCTGCTCTATCTCTTCGGGAAATAAGGTATGCACCATATTGGGCTTTTTAAAATCTGACGCCATCTTTGCAAGTATCTTATTTGTGGAAATTCCCACATTTACCGTAAAACCCAGTTCGCTGTAAATCTTATCTTTAAGAAGAGTGGCCGCAACCACAGCAGAGCCGTAAAGCCCTACCGTTCCGGTCATGTCACAAAAAGCTTCATCCACCGAATACTGTTCAACACAGGGAGAAAACTCTTTAAGAATCTCCATCATAGCCTCAGAACAGCTTTCATAAAGGTCATAGTGGGGCGGCACCATAACCAGATTCGGACAAAGCTTTAAGGCATCGTTTATGGTATCTCCCGTCCTTACGCCGTATTTTTTGGCAGGAGTAGACCTGGCGAGGATAATCCCGTGTCTCTTTTTCACATCTCCTGCCACAGCAGAAGGAATCTCCCTCAAATCCGTTTTCTCTCCACGGATTCGCAGTCGATAAACGGCTTCCCAACTTAGGAAAGCCGAATTTACATCAATATGAAAAATAATTTTATTCATAAATGCGACCACCTCTTGGCGTCATTAAACAGAACTTATGTTCGATTAGATTATAGCAGAACTTATGTTCGGTGTAAAGAGGGAATAAAAGTAAATTCATCGCAAAAATAGTTATTTAATAACTCTTTGGATTTATATTATCCGGTTGACACCCGCAGTTAAAAGCATTTCTTAAATGACATATAACATTATAAAATACTGCGTAAAATTTGATTGACAATTTTTTTTTAATAATGTATTATTGAATTACATTATTTTCAATAATTAGTAGTTTTATTACATTTTAGAAAAGAGTATTGTCTACATACCAAATTTGTGGATATCAGATAATTATAATTCCTCACGTTTTAAAAGTTTTCTTAATGATGCAGCTTCTGTGTGGAATTCAAGTGGAGTAGTGCAGATAGGAGGTAATTATGATTAAAAAACATTTTAAAAAAGCTATATTCATCTTAGCAGTATGCTTAGCCTTATGTGGCGCTATTGTTTATGACTCTTTACATTCAAAAAATCCAGAAAGAGTCGAAATACATACTAGCTATACTTATAATTATGGAAGTCTTGATGAGCTGGTTAATAATAGTAATATCATTGCAGTTGTCGAAATAACTAGTAATGGAAAACAAATTGGAAACGGCCCTCTTCCAGAAACCATATTTACCGCTGAGGTAAAAAAATCCATATATAATTGCAAAAAGGGTGAAGAGATTAAATTATATATGATTGGAGGGAAAAAAGATAATCGTATTTACGAAAAAAGTGATGATCCGTTGATGAAATCTGGAGAAAAATATTTGATATTTGCCAAAAAGAATGATGATGGTACCTATACAACTCTTAGCGGTACACAAGGAAGAATGAAATATGATAATGGAAAAATCAATTCTTTTAAATTTGCTAATAAAAATTCAAATTTAACCTTTGATAATGTATCAGAAGATTCCATGGTTAAAATGATAAATGAGGTAAAAAGGATAAAATAAATTTTAATTATATCAATACTAGTGTTAATTAACTTACATCGTATTCTCGGTAAGACTTATAAAAAGTGCTTTTTTGCAAAATCAACCGGATACTTTTTCTGTTTTAAACGGTAGATAGTGATTTCTCAATTAAATATTCGCCTCACATTTGAGCAACAAACATAAGACAGGGTTTATTTTCGGTATTTCATTTAGCGGCAGCTTGCATTTTATTTTTCTTCAGCCTGAAAGATGCATAATTTATCCTCAATTTACCAATATGGAATTTTATTTGGGCAGTAATTCTTTATAGATGCAGCCCTAATTTCCACAAAACAACCGCATAACCTGCACAAGCCGTTCATAAGATATTGGCATTTGCTGCAGCTTTCAAGCCGAGCGGCATAGATATCTTCCGGTGTTTTTAATTCTTCCGGAATATTGGATATGTAATTTGAAATGGTTTTATAATACTCTTTATCTGAAAATCCTTCGGTCAAACATTTTCTGCAAAATCTTTTGTCCAATTTTAACTTCCCTTCTGCTATTGCATTATATTTTTTATTGCTATAAGTCACGTTAAAGATTTCCCGCATAAATTTTATATAAAATCGAAATTTCTGAATTGGCTTTTTGATAATCCGGTAAGATTATGGATATAGGAATATTAAATTAATACTTTTTCATTTACGCCATTATTTTAAATTATAATACACTTAAACTTATAATTCCATTATTGAAGCTAATATGACCAGATAAATATAGAATACTGAAATTCTATATTTCAATGCGTATTGCCTTATTTTTTACTTTATGAACTCTACTCCATATTAGATAATAAATAAGTAGAGCTAAAAGTATATATAACTTTCAGCTCTACTTTCTCGTTTTTATAGAAGTTTAAAAATCCTCAAATATGCATCTTGGTATTCCCTGTTCAATCTGAGGTTTCAGATATTCGATGAGGGCAGGCAGATCCATTGCTCCAAGATCACCGTCTTTGCGGCTGCGGACTGCAAATGTATTATTTTCAGCTTCCATGTCGCCGACCACAAGAATATACGGTACTTTCTCAAGTTGAAAATTCTTTATTTTATTTCTCATATTGTCATTATCCAGGTTTAATTCGACACGAAAACCTTGTCCTCTAAGCTGACTTGAAATTTTCTTTGCATAATCATTGTGTTTTTCCCTTATAGGCACCACGCCAAATTGAACGGGAGCCAGCCAAAACGGAAATTCACCCTTATAATGTTCTATTAAAAGAGCTATAAACCTTTCCATGCTTCCAAATAAGGCCCGGTGAATCATGAAGGGAGTATGCCTCTTGCCGTCCTGCCCGACATAGAACACATTAAATCTGGCAGGTAAATTAAAGTCAAACTGTATAGTGCTGCATTGCCATTCTCGGTTCAGTGAATCATAAAGTTTTATATCAATCTTCGGCCCGTAGAAAGCTCCGCCGCCTTCGTCAATCTTGTAGTCCAAACCTGCCGATATAACAGCTTTTTTAAGAACCTCGGTAGCCATTTCCCAGTCCTTTTCGTCACCTATAGATTTATTCTCAGGTCTGGTTGAGACATAAGCCTGGAACTTATTAAGACCAAAGGACCTCAATATATAAAGTGAAAATTCAAGAGCTCTTTCAACTTCCCTTTCCACCTGCTCGGGAGTGCAGAAAATATGGGCATCGTCCTGGGTAAATCCCCTGACCCTGGTCAGACCGTTTAAAGTTCCCGAAAGCTCATATCTGTATACATTTCCATATTCGGCATACCTTATAGGCAAATCCCGGTACGAATGTATCCGGCTGTTATAGATATTGATGTGGAAAGGACAGTTCATAGGCTTTAGATAATACTCTTCATCATCAATTACAATAGGATTATACATTGTTTCTCTATAGAATTGCAAATGCCCCGATGTTTTCCAAAGTTCTGACCGGCCGATATGAGGCGTATAAACCCACTGATAACCGTTAAGTATATGAGCTTTCTGTCCGAAACCCTCCAAAATATATCTTAGCATTGCCCCCTTTGGATGCCATAATATCAAGCCCTGGCCGATATCATTTGAAGCAGAAAACAGCTCTAATTCGTTTCCTAAGACTTTATGGTCCCGTTTTGCGGCCTCTTCAAGAAAATTCTTATATTCCATAAATTCATCAGCTGTAGGAAACGCTGTAACATAAATTCTTTGAAGTACACGGTTATTTGCATTATCATCCTCATATACTCCTGAATAGCTTCGTAATTCAAACACACAATCAATGTCATCTGCCGATATTTGTTTTCCTATTTCTTCAAAAATCTTCGGAACAAGCGGAGGAATATCATAGTCGCAATAGAATCCTTCGTTGCTTTCCATAAATTTAATACAGTTCGCTTCATGAAAATGTTTTCTTACCGCTTCTGTCAATCTGTCTGCCAATAATTTTTTATAACTTACCATAAACTCATCTCCTCATTTTAATCAGATTTTTAATATATTAAAATGAAAAGACAGCGGTCAGGCGCTCCTGGGAATAATCCGCCATTATTCCTTTAATCATCGGAGCAATCACCCCCTTTATATTTTAAAAACTCATATATCTAAAAAATTTATAGTAAATAAAAACACCCTGCACTTTTTTGGTGCAAGGTGTTTATCTATCTCCTTGCAACCACACGACCTTAAGGGCTGGCCTTTGTCGTTGGTTGCATTAACAACTAACTTCAAAGGCAGCCCTAGCCGGTAGTGGTGGTTGCAAATATGGATATTAATACGGTATAAAGTTTCTTAGCCATAACCATACCTCCAAGTTTCATATATAATACCAGATACCATTCATAATTTCAATACCCGAAAAAGAATTTTTAAGCAAAACTTTCCAATATTATGCTTAATTTACGAAACACGTACTCTGCCGGCAAAATATATCCGCAAGTGTTCTTTCAAAACCAACCTAAGGTTTGAAATGAGAATTAATATGCAATATATTGTAGATGAAATCCTGTCGAATAAAAAGCCTGCATTAAGATTCCTTATTATACCTGCTCTCTAATAAGCATCGGCGGAACCCTATTAAGGATATCTCCGGTTGCTTTGTCATCCAAAATCCATGTTTCGATTTCATGTTTATAAATCACAAGAGGCATTCTGTTATGCACATCCTTCATGGATTCGTTAGCCTGTGTCGTAAGAATTACAAACCGCATCTCATCCTGATAATACGAAAAAATCCCGGCCATATAGAGGGTATTGGTTCCTTCCAGCTTAAACAAAAACTTTCTTTTTTCGCTGTCCCATTCATAAAAGCCCGTGGAAGGTATGACACACCTGCGGTTAATAACACTGTCCCTAAATGTTTTCTTTTCAAAAACGGTCTCGGAGCGGGCATTAATAATTACACCCTTTTTATCAAATTTGGGAAAACCCCAGATACTTAAAACCGGTGATGCCTGATTTTCCTCCTCTATAAGGACAGGAACCTGATGGGTGGGAAATATTTCGCCTGTATTAAATATCTTTCCCCTAACCTTTGCATTCAGTTTATCAAGCAATTCCCTGATTTCTTCACTTTGCTCCACAGTAAAATTGTACCTTCCGCACATACCAATACCCTGCCTTCCGTTTTTTATTTTTCTTAAACTAATCCGAACAAATTACTTTATTTATTATCAGCCGTTTTTTTTATCTTTATAAGCCCGTCGAATATTCTTTTCTTCTTTTGCTTCATATTGATATCAGATTTTAACAATTATAATATCTGCTTTTATGTTCTATAAGTTTAATTATAAGAAATTTTAAATCCAATGAAAAGCAGGAAAAAAACCGTTTGACTTTTTTTCTTTTTTGATTATGATAGAGTATAGTGTGTAAATAAGCTTGTATTATATACTAATGCAGATTATTAAAAATTCTTATGAAAAACTTCAAATATACCGATATCTTATATAAAGTTATTAAAGGAGGTACTTCATGAAAGCCGGATTTGATCCACAAAAATACATTGAAGAACAAACAAAATATATCTTGGAACGGGTAAATAACTTTGACAAATTGTATTTGGAATTCGGAGGCAAGCTAATAGGTGACAAACATGCCAAAAGAGTTTTACCCGGTTTCGATGAGGATGCAAAAATTAAAATCCTCCAAAAACTAAAGGATCAGGCAGAAATTATTATCTGCGTATACGCCGGCGATATTGAAAGAAATAAAGTTCGAGGAGATTATGGCATTACTTATGATATGGAAGTCCTCCGTTTATTGGATGATTTTCGAAGCTATGATCTTAAGGTAAACAGCGTTGTTATTACCCGCTATAACAAGCAACCGGCAACCAATGTCTTTATAAACAAGCTTGAACGCCGCAACATAAAGGTATACAAGCATATGACAATTCCCGGCTATCCTGCCGATGTGGATACAATTGTCAGCGAGAACGGTTACGGTATCAATCCTTATATACCTACAACCAAGCCCATAGTTGTGGTTACCGCTCCCGGTCCTAACAGCGGTAAGCTGGCAACCTGTTTAAATCAGCTTTACCATGAATACAAATTGGGCCGCGTGGCCGGATATGCCAAATTCGAAACATTCCCTGTCTGGAATCTGCCTCTTAAACACCCTGTAAATATTGCATACGAAGCTGCTACAATAGATTTAAAGGATGTTAATATGATAGATAACTTCCATTTTGAAAAATATAATGAAGTTGCGGTAAATTATAACAGGGATCTGGAAATGTTTCCGGTGGTAAAAAGAATAATTGAAAGAATAACAGGCAAGTCCGTATACCATTCTCCGACTGACATGGGGGTAAACAGAGTCGCCTGTGGCATAATAGATGATGAAGTGGTCTGTGAAGCTTCAAAGCAGGAAATAATACGCAGATATTTTGCCACCGCCTGTGATTTCAAAAAGGGATTGCTGGATGAGGATGCTCTTAACCGTATGAAGGTTATAATGGAAGAGTTAAAATTAAGGCAGGAAGACAGGCGATGTGTAATGCCAGCCAGAGATTATGCCGCAAAACTTAAAGAAACCTGCAATGATAACGAAACCGTATCCGTAATGGCCTTTGAAATGCACGACGGTAAAATAATAACAGGCCGCAGTTCCTCCACCATGGATTGTTCTGCTGCCGCCATTTTAAATGCTATTAAGTATCTGGCAGGAATAAGCGATGAAATATATCTGCTTTCACCGCTTATCTTAAATACAATCCGCGATTTGAAGGAAAAAGATCTTAACAGCAAAATATCCCGCTTAAATGTCAACGAAATTTTAATAGCCCTTAGTATTTGTGCAGTTACCAATCCTACAGCACAGCTTGCATATGAGAAATTGTCTCTTCTTAAGGGTGTTCAGGGTCATTGCACTACCATACTTAACAAAAACGACGAGCAAATTTTAAGAAAGCTCGGAATCGACATTACCTGCGATCCTTTCTATCCGTCCGAAAATTTATATTACGTTTAAAATAGGGCACAAATAATGAACATAATTAAGCCCTGTGGTCTTATCCCACAGGGCTTATAATATTTATAGTCAAATATAAATAACTTGACTTATTGGTATCAATTTGCTTATGAATTACAAACCAATTTAATCCCGTTAAAACCCTACCTCAACAGTAAATCAATCCCCTAAGGAAATTGCATCCCAAACTTCACTGTTGATTACCACATCATAATCCGCAAACCACTGTTCATAAAGTTCGGCAAAAAGCTTGGTACGCCTGTCTTCTATAATTTTCTCTTTAACCTCGGTTGTAGCATCTTCGTTAAAATCGGTTACGCAGTATATAATATGCCATCCGTAATCTGTAGTGATAATGTCGCTTATTTCTCCGGTCTTTAAGTTAAATGCTGCCTGCTCAAACGTATCGCTGAATTCTTCAGGCCCCGTGCCTCTTCCGAAAGTATATTCAATAACTTCATCTTCTGAATTGGCTTCCGCAAGAGAATAAAAGTCTTCTCCGCTTCTTGCCCTTTCAAGCAGGGAAACTGCTTTTTGATAAGCCTTTTCTCTCTCCTCAAAAGATAGCGGTTTTCTGTTACCTTCATCATCAGGTTCGGTTCCGTATATCAATATATGCTGTACCGTAATCTGTCTGGATTCATAATCGGATACATTGGTGTCCACATCTATGGTCAGGGTTTCAAAAACTTTTTCAGCCAATAGATTTTCGCTATATACCTGTTCCAAAAGTTCACGGCTTACCAGGTACCGGTCTATATCGGCATCAGAAAGTCCGGCAAAATGCTCGGCTGCATAAGAGACGGCATCAGCCATTTCCTCTTCCGTTAAAGCAATGCCCAGTTGTTCGGCTTTATCGCGGATTATTTTAATTTGGGTTATCTGCTTTATAACCTCATCTTTTATATGTTCACCGAAAGTCTTTCCGTCTCCAAAAATATCCACATTCCAGATATCTTTTCCGTACTCCGTTTCATACGTTTCCTGTGCCGATTTTAAGTAAACCATAACCTCATTGTAATATACCCTTATGTCTCCTATCAGGGCAATCAGTTCTCCGGCAGTGGTATCTTCGGTTACCTGCTGCTTGTCGGGCTTAAAATAATAATAAGACATTCCGGTAACCTTATGCGTATCAATATCATAGGAAATATATAATTCACTGTCAGTGTTTTTGTAAGTATAAGTAACCGAGTTTTTATCCGACTCCAGAGTTTTATTCGTTTCAACCCCGTAAAACTCTTTAATCTTATTTTCCGCCTCGGTTTTGTCCATTCCTATTTCTACACCAAAAATTTTGTAGTTTTTACCCCCGTCAAGAACCATAATGGATGTAATGTCACCTTTCGGCGCAATAAGCTGTAAGGCCCCTTCCAGCTTATAAACGCCGTTACTTTCTTCTACCAGTTCGGTTTTTGTCTTTTTCTCAAAGGTGTTTACAGATTTACCTTTATAATTGGTCAGTTCATAGCTTGATTCGTCTATCCTGCAACCGTTTAAAAGAGGCAGAATAAAAAGAATCAGTAAAATAATCTTTAATCTATTGCACATGTTATACATGTAATTTTTACTCATTTTATGTCCCTCTCATTCAGCTTAACTTTATAACGGTTAAGCTTATTTACTTACATTTACGATATGTTCTTATCTTGTCCAGTTATATCAAAATAAACCTAAGCATTAGTATGAAATTGCACGCAGCCGCTAAATTAACCTTTAGCTTATACGCTTAACTTAAGCAAAATTTACCTGCTTTTATCTCTTGCTTAAATTCATTGTAGATAAGCCCATACCTATTGTCAAGATTGCGGAAGTAAAGTTTTAAAATCATCAAGCAGTTTCTTAATGTTTTCAAATATCCAGTTGTTATCTGCTTTTCCTTTGGCAGGCTTAGGCAGCTGATAAGTAAAATACGGATTTCCCTGGGCATAAAACTTAAGGCTGCTTCCATACTTCTTAATAAGTTCCGGTATTTTTGCCGCGTCCAGTTTCGCTTTCGGATACATCATCAGCTTAACTTCATTGCCTTTTTGCACCAGCCCCTGAACATATACGCTGTGGCAGTACGACTTAATCAGGGCGATATTAAGAAGATTATTAACCGCATTCGGCAAATCCCCGTAACGGTCAACAAGTTCTTCCTGCATATCCATAAGTTCATCCTCTGTTTCAATAGCGGCAATTCTCTTATAAATATCAAGCTTTTGTATCTCATTCATAATATAAGTAGACGGTATGAAAGCATCCATTTCCATGTCTACCGTTGTTTCAAAGAATTCTTCTTCCTCTTCGTCGCCCTTTAAAGATTTTATGGCTTCATTAAGCATCTTGCAGTACAGATCATACCCTACGGCATCCATATGGCCGCTTTGTTCAGGTCCAAGCAGGTTTCCTGCGCCACGAATTTCTAAGTCCCTCATGGCAATCTTAAAGCCGGATCCCAGTTCTGTAAATTCTTTTATGGCATGAAGCCTTTTTTCCGCCACTTCCTTAAGGACTTTATCCTTTTTATACATTAAAAATGCATATGCCGTACGGTTTGACCTTCCTACCCGGCCTCTTAGCTGATAAAGTTGTGACAGGCCAAGCCTATCAGCATCCTCAATTATTATGGTATTTACGTTTGATATATCAAGGCCTGTTTCTATAATTGTAGTCGAAACCAAAACATCGATTTCACCGGATATAAAATCAAACATAATCTTTTCCAAGGTCCGTTCACTCATCTGTCCGTGGGCAACGGCTACGTTTGCCTCAGGTACCAGTTTGGATACATTAGCCGCTATTTCATCAATCCCTTGTACCCTGTTATAGACATAGTATACCTGTCCGCCTCTGGCAAGTTCCCTGTTAATAGCCTCACGGATTATCTCGTCGTTATGTTCCAATACATAAGTCTGGACAGGCAAACGATCCACAGGCGGCTCATCCAGGATACTCATATCACGAATGCCTATAAGGCTCATATGCAAAGTCCTCGGAATAGGGGTTGCGGTAAGGGTAAGAACATCCACGTCTTTTTTAAGCTGCTTTATTTTTTCCTTATGGGCAACTCCGAATCGCTGCTCCTCGTCTATGATTAACAGTCCCAGATTCTTAAAACTTACGTCCGACGAAAGTACCCTGTGGGTACCTACAACAATATCTAAAGTTCCGTTTTTGAGCCTTTCAATAGTCTTTTTTTGCTCGGCAGGGGTCCTAAAGCGGGAAAGCAAACCTATACTTACCGGATAATCCATCATTCTTTGGACCAGGGTATTATAATGCTGTTGCGCAAGTATAGTTGTAGGAACAAGGAAAACTACCTGTTTACTGTCTGCTACAGCTTTAAATGCGGCCCGGATAGCTATCTCGGTCTTACCGTAGCCCACATCACCGCAAATAAGCCTATCCATTATGCGGTCGCTTTCCATATCCCTTTTGGTTTCTTCAATGGCTTTAAGCTGGTCTTCTGTTTCCTCATAGGGAAAGGCTTCCTCAAATTCCTTTTGCCATACGGTATCGGGGCTGAACTTAAAGCCTTTTTTCTGCTGCCTGCTAGCATAAAGCTCCACCAGCTCTTTGGCGATTTCCCTTACAGCTCCTTTTACCCTGGCTTTGGTATGTTTCCACTCGGAAGAATTAAGCTTGTTAAGTTTAGGTTTCCGCCCTTCAGTACCGTTATATTTCTGAATCACGTCAAGGCCTGTTGCAGGTACATACAACACGCCTCCGTCACCATACTCTATTTTGATATAATCCTTGGTTACCTTGTCTACCTCTATCTTTTCAATTCCTCTGTAGATACCAAGACCGTGATTTTCATGGACAACATAATCTCCAGGAGTAAGGTCAGTAAAACTTTGAATTTTCTGACCGTCATATGAGTATTTTTTCTTCTTTTTCTTTTTCTCTGCCCCAAATATATCGCTTTCCGATATGATAACAAATTTGATTAAAGGATACGAAAAACCTCTTTTCAGATTGCCGTAAGTTATCATAAGTTCCCCTTCCTGGAGAACCCTATCTAAATCTTCGCTGTAAAAAGGATTAAGGTTAAAATCCCTGAGGTCTTCGCTCAGACGCTTAGCCCTGGTTCTTGACCCGGAAAGAAGTATCACCCTGTATTTGTTTTTCTTCCAATATTCCAGGTCTTTTACAAGAACGTCAAAATTCTTATGATAGGAAGAAAGAGACTGGACGGAAAAAACATATTTATTTTTTACATCTATATAGCTGTTTCGGGGCTCCATGGTGCTTATAAGCAGGGTATTTTTCTTTGACAGAATATTTAAGACATCTTTATAGCCATATATTACATTCATCTGCCCCGGAAGAATGTAACCTTTTTCAATCCTTCCTATCATACCCTCACGAAACTCATTTTCAACAGCTTCTCCTTTTTCAATAAGCCTGCCCGGTTCATCCAAAAAGAAAATGCTGTCCGAGTTGTCAAAATACTCATAAAAACTCATGGTATTATCGTAAAAATAATTTATATAGCTTTCCAGGCTTACGGACCCCTGAAAGACCTGCAAATTCTCCTTAAACTCGGCTATAATTCCACGAATCCTATTGGCTTCCTCGGTCTTATTCTGCTGGGTCAGGGTTTTTATATACTGCTTTTCTTCTTCTTCAATTTTCTTAAGGCCCAAAGCAAGCTGTTTTTCATCGGGGATAATTTCTGCGGCAGGATAAATAGTTAAACTCTCTACCTGCTCAATTGATCTTTGGCTGCTTACGTCAAAGGTACGGATAGAATCTATTGTATCTCCCCACAGCTCTATACGGTACGGCACTTCTTCGGTAAGAGGAAAAATATCTATAATTCCTCCCCTTACGGCAAAATCTCCGGGCGCTTCAACCTGAGCCTGTCTTTCATATCCTAGCCTTATAAGGGTGGCCTCAAAATCCTTCAGTTTAATTTCAGTATCCATATCAACGGTTATTATTCTTTCCTTGATATGCTGAAGGGGAAGAAGCCTATCCATACCGCCGTCCAGGCTCATTATAATTGTAGTATCCTGCTTTTCTATGATTCTTTTAAGTATCTGAAGCCTTTCCCGGACTATGGCTCTTCCGTGGATATCGGCACTGTAAAAGATAATGTCCTTTGACGGATATATGAACACGTTTTTATCATATAAACGGTAATCTTCATATATTTCTTTGGCTTTCAGCTCATTGTAAGTAACTATAACTTTAAATTTAAAGCCTTCGCTAAGGCCGTAAATCAGATGGCATTTTTGTGAATCAATACAGCCGGTAATCATTACCGGCAATGTCCCCGTTATTATATTGTCCTTTATTTCATTAAATTCTTTTAATTCCTTCAAGGGTTCTGTAAAGGTCTTCAACCGGGATTCCTCCTGTTAGCCGTTATATGCTTATATTTTCCCTTGCTAGTATATCCTGAGTATTATGTTTATTCAAATAAGATAAATTTATAAAGCTGTAATATATGTCCCGACTTAAAAAATCTGTTGTATCGCATTTAATTATTTTTTCGCAGAATCTTTTTAAAAAAGGATTCCTTTGCATCTTCCCGGGCTTTTCCGGATGGCCCGGAACCTGATTTTTCCTCTTTGCTATCCGGCTGCTCTAAAGCCGTCTTCTTTTTATTATATTTATTCATGGCAGCATCCATTCCGGAGGTTATAATCATCCGGCAGGCATCCGAAGCCTCCTTTAAAGCCTGTCTTATAGCTTCCTGTTCTTCTGCCTTAAATCTAGACAAAACATAATCGGCCAAATCCCAGTCCTGGGGTTTTGCACCTACCCCGATTCTTATTCTGGGAAATTCGTCGGTCCCCAGATGGCTTATAATGCTTTTTATACCGTTATGGCCTCCGGCACTGCCTTTCTTGCGAATCCTTAGCTGTCCCACATCCAGGCTGATATCGTCATAAATTATAATAATGTCATCGGTGGATACCTTATAATAATCCACCAGTTCCCGTACGCTTTCACCGCTTAGATTCATATAAGTAACAGGCTGGGCAAGAATTACTTTCTCCCCTTCGATATAGCCCATACCGCATTTAGCCTTATGTTTCATCTGATTTAACGGAATTCTGTAATCATCCGATATCCGTGTAATGGCATCCCAGCCGATATTATGCCTTGTGGCCTGATATTTTTCCGTTGGGTTTCCTAGTCCTATTATTATACGCATGTCCTACCTCTTCTTTACTAAAAAATTGCATGACAATATATACTTAATGCGCCTGACATTAAGTATATATTATAGTGTATGTATTTTTGTAATATATACCATAAACTTTCAGCTGTTATTATATTATAACCTTTCAAAAAAGATGTGGCAACTTAATAATTATCTATAAGCTGTTCATCATAAAAATGACAGTCCCTTTTAAGATATTTACAAAGCAATTTGCAGGCTTTATAATGCCTCCGCTTCTATCTCGGATACCTTGTCGGCTCAGATTATTATCCCGCCTAAATAATAAACCTTTGCACATATATATTTTATATATTATTCCACGCAAAAAAGGCAGCCTAAGCTGCCTTTTCTGTCTTTTTTGGACTATTTTACTCTCCTACTCCTCTGTTACAGCCTCAGTTACAGCTTCCTTTTCTGCCTCTTTTTCTGATTCTGCCTCTAAAGCTGCTATCTCGTACTTTTCAAGGATGATACTTTGGATCATCTCTCTGGTTTCCGAATTAATCGGATGAGCGATATCCCTGTATTCACCATCCCCGGCTTTCCGGCTGGGCATAGCGATGAATAATCCCTTGTCGCCTTCAATTACTTTGATATCATGAACAACGAACTGATTATCAATAGTAATTGAGACAACAGCCTTCATCTTCCCCTCCTTACTAACCTTACGTACGCGAACATCGGTAATTTCCATGGTTTTGTCCCCCTTCTGTCATAATTTATCGTTAGTTATCAAGAAAAAGTATGTTAACAAAGTTAATATAACTTTTCCTGTTTCTACCTCCCTGCATAAACCCCAATACTAAGGTTCATAATTATTCAAACATCTATACTATAAGACTATTATACCATATATAAAAAAAATGTGAATATTTGTTGCAAAAAAATAGCAAAGGTTTGCAGTTTTTATGTCAATTTTCATAGTTTTTATGTTATTTTAGACCTCATTTACGCCATTTTATTTAAAAAATTTATTGTATACTTGCATTCTTGTTTACATTAAGAATATATTACTATATAGGCCCTTAAGATTATTTATGCAAAAAAAGCCTCTAAAAAGTAAAATCCTGCATTTTCTATTGTATTTTAAGCCAAAAGAGTTATAATAGCTAAAGATTATAAAATATAAGTATAAAATAAGAATAGGAAGGTTTTTATGTACAAAATAGACTTCAACAAGCCTTGCCGCATCCATTTTATAGGGATTGGCGGAATCAGTATGAGCGGTTTTGCAAAATACCTGCATAGTATCGGATTTAAGGTCAGCGGTTCTGACAGCCACAAAAGTAAAATTACAGAAGAGCTTGAAAGTATGGGCATTAATGTTTACTACGGCCAAAGAAAAGGAAATATAAGCCCGGATATTGATGTGGTTATTTATACTGCCGCCATTAAAGAAGATAACGAAGAACTTTTGGCGGTTATGGAAGCGGGTATACCGGCACTAAACCGGGCTCAGCTTATTGGCCAGGTAATGCAAAACTTTAAAAATTCGGTAGCGGTATCCGGTACCCACGGCAAAACTACCGTAACATCTATGCTGTCACTTATTTTTGTCGATGCGAATTTTGACCCCACCATCTCGGTCGGCGGTATTTTGGATGCTATCGGAGGAAATATGCGTATTGGCGGTACCGACTATTTTATTACGGAAGCCTGCGAATATATGAACTCCTTCCTGGAATTTAAGCCGACAAAAGCAGTTATATTAAATATTGACGAAGACCATACGGACTTTTTTAAAGATATAAACGATATACGAAATTCCTTCCGTAAATTTGCCGGTCAAATTCCTAAAGGAGGCCAGCTATTTATAAACGGCGATATTCCCGATTACGAAGAAATAATTAAGGACCTGGATTGCGAAGTATTTACATACGGAATAACAGACCCTGTTTACGGTTGTAAGGATAAATCATATGATATAGCAGCTGATAATATAAAATTAAACGACAGTGCCTGCCAAAGCTTTGATCTTTATTACAAAGGAAAATACATAGACCGGTTCGGGTTAAATATCATAGGTATACATAATATATCCAATGCTTTGCCGGCTATAGGAATTGCACTTCAGGAGCAAATTCCGGCAGATATAATAAAGAAATCCCTGCTGCGGTTTAGAGGCGCAGACCGCCGTTTTCAGTACAAAGGAACCGTTGGCGGTGTAACTATTATTGACGATTATGCCCATCATCCTACGGAAATTGCGGCAACTTTAACTACCGCCAAGACTTTTTACGGTGAGAAAACCATATGGTGTGTTTTCCAGCCCCATACATACAGCAGAACCAAACGGCATTTAAAAGAATTTGCCCGTTCCTTATCAATAGCTGATAAGATAGTACTGGCTGATATCTATCCTGCGAGGGAAAAAGATCCCGGGGATATTTCTTCTCTGGACCTGCTAAGAGAATTAAAAAATTTAAATAAAGAAGTATACTACTTTCCCACCTTCGATGAAATTGAGAACTTTTTACTAGAAAATTGTATAAACGGTGACCTGTTGATAACTATGGGCGCCGGAGATATCGTGATTGTGGGAGAATCATTATTAGGTATATAGTTATCCACATTATCCACAGTATTATCAACATTTTATGTTAACCAATACTGTGGATATAATTATATTTTCTATCTATACTACAAGAATAGATTTTCTATTTAAAAAAAACATAAATTCTAACTGTTATAGCATAATTTTACATTTTATTACAATTATGCCGGCTGTTTTTATCCACTTTATCCACATAATCCACATACCATTTTAACCCTTTTAATCCCCGCAACCCCCAAAGAAACAGCCTATTTCAATATATTTTAGTTTATGTTATAATGTACACGATAAGCGGATTATTCCAAGGAAAAGGTAATGTTTTATGTGACACATAAATGAGTCACAATAAAACATTGGCTTTTTCTTGGATAAGTGTAACGTAACCTACAACACCGGAGGTGTTGTAGGTTATAATCCGCAGAAAGCAGATTAGACCAAGGAAAATAGAACGTTTTTTGTGACATGAATATGTCACAGTAAAACGTTATATTTTTCTTGGATAAGTGCAACGTGAACGAAAAAACACGAAGTGTTTTGAGTTCCTAATCCGCGGATAAGCGGATTATTCCACACATCGTGAGCCTATTTTATCCACAGCCATAACAGATATAGAGAAATTTTTATTTTGACCATGGGTATGCAACTAGCAGAAAGGGGATGGATGAGAATTGAATAAAATTTCTTTATACTCTGAAGGTATTTACGACGTAACCATCGTCCCAAATACCTTTATTGATTTATATATGCCATCTGCAAACGGAGCTTATGTAAAGGTTTATCTATATCTGTTACGCCATATAGGCTCCAGCAATACCGAAATAACCATATCCTCTATTGCCGACCATCTTGAGGATACCGAAAAAGATATAATCCGTGCTTTAAACTACTGGGAAAAACAGAATCTGTTAAAAATAGAAAGAAACGCTCAGGATGAAATTACGGCAATTTACCTTGCTGACTTATCAGGTCTTAATAAGACAGGTCATAGTACCGCCACAATTGATGACGCATTGGAAGAACTTGATTCCGTTACAGTTTCTGAGCCGGATGAAATTGCTTCTAATATACATACCGAAACAGAGCCTGCTGCCATACCGACATATTCCCAGGATAAGATAGATGAACTTAAGAGCAATGATAAATTCCAATATGTCACGCATATTGTTGAGCTTTATCTTGGCAGGCCGATGAAACCTGTAGATTTGCAATTAATTATATATTTGTATGACGAATTGAAATTTTCTCCGGAACTTATTATATATCTTTATGAATACTGTGTTTCCAAAAACAAAATGAATCCTTCCTATATCGAAGCCGTAGCTTTAGAATGGGCCAAGGAAGGAATAGATACGGAAGAAAAAGCCCGGGAAGCCACCCTGCTATATAACGAACACATCAATAATGTTATGAAGGCATTCGGGTTAAACAGAACCCCCGGTCAAATAGAACGAAAATATATAACCAAATGGGTGGAAGTATATTCTTTTTCGGATGATATAATTACCGAAGCCTGCAACCGCACTATCTTAAGGACTCAAAAACCTGATTTTAAATATGCGGACAAGATTCTTGAAACATGGTTTAAAAAAGGTGCCAAAACCCTGGAGGACATCGCAATACTTGACGAGGAATTTGCCAAAGGCGGCAGAGCCAAGACCGTACCTAACGTAACCCCCATTGCCAAACCTTCTGCCAATAAGTTTAATCAGTTTCCACAACGGACATACTCCGCTAAAGATTACGCCGAACTTGAACGAAAACTTATCAACAAGGGGTTATAATACGCAAAATATTTAAATAAAAAACTGAATTCCACAATATCTAAGGAAAATAAAAGCTCCATACGGTCAAAAATAATAATAATCTGTGTACTTATTAAGATCAATTATACGTATACATACCTCATTGGAATTTCCATGTTTTATATTATTTAATTTTCTTAAAGCATAACTTATCATTAATCTTGTATTTTAAAATTCCAAATAATCAAAAATAAGCAGGAGAATCCTTATGTCTCTGAAGAACGATCAGTATAATAAAATACTGCGTGAATACGAAGAACGCAGACTTAAAAATAAGTACGAACTGGACAAGCGGATTGAGGAAGTCTATAAAGCCATACCCAGGATAAAGGAGCTGGAAGAGCAAATAATTTCCCTTTCCGCCGAATCGGGAAGGCAGGCTCTGTTCGGCAACACCAAAGCCCTTGATAATTTAAGGAAAACCACAGCTCAAATCAAGGAAATGCAAAGGAAACTCCTTGTAGAAAGCGGATATCCTGAAGATTATCTGGATATGCGGTTTCACTGCTCCAAATGCCGGGATACCGGCTTTATTGGCAACGAAAAATGCAGTTGTTTTAAGCAGGCTATCGCAGACGCCATTTATATGGGCTCCAGCATAAAATCCGTGCTTGAGCGGGAAAACTTCCGTACTTTTTCTTTTAAATACTATTCCGACGATTACATTGACGAAACTACAGGCTTATCCCCCCTGTCCAATATGCAAAAGATAGTAGCAAGCTGTAAAAGTTTTATCAGACATTTTGATGAAAAGCATGAAAACCTGCTGTTTATCGGTAACACCGGCGTAGGCAAAACCTTTTTGGCAAACTGTATAGCAAAGGAACTTTTGGACCGGGGCTATACGGTAATTTATTTGACTGCTTTCAGGCTATTTGACATCCTGGAAAAATATAAATTCGGAAGGGAGGAAGAAGATTCCTTAATAGCATCGGATCAGTTTGACTATATTCTTGATTGTGACCTGCTTATAATTGACGATCTTGGGACCGAACTTAACAATACATTTACTACTTCGCAGCTTTATCACATAATTAACGAGCGGCTGCTTAGACAAAAATCCACTATTATTTCGACTAATTTATCCTTGGATAATCTGCTGACAATCTACAGTGAACGGATTTATTCAAGAATTATAAGTAATTACAGTATTAGACGGATTATAGGTGATGATATAAGACTGCGTAAGGCACTTGGCGAAATATCGTCTTAATATATTTTATTTGGCTTGACTTCAAATATTTATAATGTTATAACATTGGATGGATTTAATTCAACAACAATTTTATGGAGGTACTATTGTAATGCCAAAGCGTGAAATGATCGTTGATACTATACCCGTAGGGCCGCTTGGAATCATTGCCCTTGAAAGCAGCAAAACCCTGGGGGAAAAAGTTAATGACTATCTTGTATCCTGGCGTAAACAACGTGAGAGTGAACATAAAGAAACCATAATGTTTAGCGGTTACCAAAGAGATACTTTCCTGTTAAACGCTTGCTGTCCCAGATTCGGAACAGGCGAAGCAAAAGGAATGATTAAGGAATCTGTTCGCGGATATGACCTATATTTACTTGTAGACGTTACCAACTATAGCCTAACTTATACAGTTTGCGGACATACCAACCATATGTCACCGGATGACCATTATCAGGATTTAAAGCGTATCATAGCGGCAGTAGGTGGTAAAGCAAGAAGAATCACCGTCATAATGCCCTATCTTTATGAAGGTCGTCAGCATAGACGCAACTCAAGAGAATCCCTGGATTGCGCCTTGGCATTACAGGAACTGACCAATATGGGAGTTGAAAGCATCATAACATTTGATGCTCACGATCCCAGGGTTCAGAACGCTATTCCCTTAAAGAGTCTGGAATCGGTTCAGCCCACCTATCAGTTTATCAAGGCTATCCTTAAAAATGTACCCGATGTTAAAATAGATGCCGACCATATGATGATCATAAGCCCCGATGAAGGCGGAATGGGAAGAGCCGTATATTATGCCAATGTTCTGGGGCTTGATGTGGGTATGTTCTATAAGCGGCGCGATTATACTAAAATTGTCAACGGCCGTAATCCTATTGTAGCTCATGAGTATCTGGGCGACAGTGTCGAAGGAAAAGATATCATTATCGTTGACGATATGATATCATCAGGAGAAAGCATGCTGGATGTTGCAACCGAATTAAAGAGAAAAAAGGCTAACCGTATATTCCTTTTGGGTACATTCGGCTTGTTTACAGGCGGTTTATCAAAATTTGACGAAGCATATGAAAAAGGATTGATATACAGGCTTCTTACAACCAATCTGGTTTATCAGTCGCCGGAACTGCTGACAAAACCTTATTATATCAGTGTTGATATGAGCAAGTATATAGCTCTGATTATTGATACTCTTAATCACGACAAGAGTATAAGCGGATTGCTTAATCCGGTTGAAAGAATTCATAACATCCTTGAAAAATATAATCAGGTTAAGAAAAAGTAAGTTTATTTATAAATGCAAAAAGTGATTAATAGTAAATACTTTATAGATATAAAAAATAGTGTCAGGACATACTGTCCAGGCACTATTTTTATGCATATATTTGCTTGCACTTAAAAACATACGGTAAACTGACCGCTTCTTTGTTATAGAAGGCTATTCTTCAGGCACTGCATTGCGGTCATATGTTTTAAATGTTCTGCTCATTCCCGGCTCATGTATCCGGTCCATAAAACTATGCCATATATAAAGCGGATATGATGACCCTTTTAAGTCCGAAACGGGCTTTGGCATATCGTATCCTACCCATACGGAAGTAGTGTAATAGGGGGTATATCCCACAAACCAGCCGTCCTTTTTTTCATCGGTTGTACCTGTTTTTCCGGCGCTGACAGTATTTTTTAGACCATACCCTTTTGCTGTGCCGTTTTTAAGCACTCCCGTCAATGCTTCCGTTGTCATTCTTGCGGCATTTTCATCGTAAATTCTAATACTTTCTGTTTCATCCTTTACCAGTTCATTGCCTTGCGCATCGGTTATACTTACAATACATGTAGGTTCCCTGTAATAACCGTCATTTGCTAGTGCAGCATAGCCCGCAGCCATCTCAAGAGGGCTAACTCCGACGGTAAAACCGCCAAGTGCTGCTGCCATATAGTAATCATTATCTTCAATTCTGGAAAAATTCATTTTAAGCAAATATGAAATTCCCACTTTAGGAGTCAGTTCCTCATAAAGTTTCCACGCCACCGTATTTTTTGATACTTCAATGGCCCTCTGAAGTTTCATTTCCCCCGCATAATAGCCGTCGGAGTTTTTTGGTCCTCCCTCAATCGGACCGTCAACTACTATGCTGTCCGGAGTATATCCCCTTTCAAACGAAGGGGCATAAACTATCAGAGGCTTTATGGCACTGCCGGGCTGACGAAATGCCTGATAACCCCTGTTAAAAGTGTAGCCGGCATATTCCTGGGTCCTACCGCCGACTATTGCAACTACTCTACCTGTATCGTTGTCTATACATACGGCAGCACCCTGCATTTTATAAATGCCTTCCTCATTTTTTTCCTGAAATTTTTCCAATGCTTCATCAACTGCCCGCTGAAGAAGCTCCTGCTTTTTTTGATCAATAGAGGTATATATCCTGTAACCGCCTGTGTACAATTTCTTCTGATAGAGGTAATACATATCCTTATAGGCCTCTTCATATTCCTTACGGTCTTTTTCGTTATCAAAACTGTTTCTAAATTCAAATCCTTCTTCCTTCATCAATGCCCTGATGGCACAGTGATATGCAAATGTTTCTATATAATTCTTTTTGTCAAACTCCTGTTTTACCAGTTTTATGGGTTCATTTATGGCGTTCTCATATTCGGTATAATTAATTATACCGTTTTCGTACATTTGCTTAAGAATTCTGTTTCTTCTTTCAATTGTATTTTGCTTGTTTTCTACAGGATCATATTTACTGGGATTGTTGGGTATGGCACATAAAAATATCAGCTCTGACAGGCTTAACTGATTAACTCCCTTGCCGAAGTACCCGTTGGCCGCAGCCAATATGCCGTAGTATCCGTTTGAAAAATATATGTTGTTGATATAAAACTCAATAATTTTATCCTTGGAATAAACTTTTTCCAGTTCCTGAGCAATAAATATCTCCCTTAATTTTCGCTCATAGGTGGTTTCATGGGATAAAAATACGTTTCTTGCAAGCTGCTGCGTTATGGTGCTTGCTCCTTGCGTTATTTCCCCCTTATTCTTAATTAGTGCTATGGCAGCCCTGATATTTGCCAGATAATCAATTCCCTGATGGTCGAAAAATTTCTTGTCTTCGGTTAAAATAATGGCATTTATTACAGCCGGAGGTATGTCTTGGTATTCAATATAATAAACATCTTTAACCCCTTTTAAGGCTGTTATAAGTTCTCCGTCACTGTAATAAACCAGGCTGGTCTGGGAAGAACGAAAAGTATCCTCGGAGGACGAACGGACTATGCTTCTTGCTTCCTGTTGGTATTTCATAATTATTTTCCCATAGGTATTATAAAAATAAAATATCCCCACTATGGCAGCTAGCAGCACAAGAAAAACAGTCAGTTTAAAAACCAGCTTTATGCTCTGTCCTATTTTCTTAACCAGTCTGTTAATTTCGGCCTTTTTTCTTTTGTTCATAAAGATCCTCCGATTGACCATTTGCGGGAATATCTAAGTTGTTATAAATAATATAGCACTAATCAAAGTTTTATAAAATTATACGGTAGTCCCATCTTTTGAAGAAGAATCTTTTCTCTCATCTGGCAGCTAAAAATAAGCACCTGTCTGCGGCCACCTATTTTTTCTAGGGTAGCCCTTAATCTGTTATCGTCATACAGGACAAAACTGTCGTCCAAAATAAGAGGCATATTGTCACCGCCAAAAAGCAGGTCGGCTACCGCAAGGCGAAGAGCAAAGTAAATCTGGTCTATTGTGCCTGCACTAAGCCTGTCAAGTTTATATAAATTATCTTGCCATGAAACCTGTATATTCAGTTCTTCATCTATTTTAATATCCTTATACTTTCCGTTTGTAACCTCACTTATAATACTGGCTACCGCCAAGTTCAGCTCTTTTCCGAAACTGTCATGAATAGTTTCCGAAAGTCTGTTTATCGTATTAATGGCTAAATCAATGGCCGAAACTTCCGCTTCGGCTTCCTTTTTCCTTTGCAGCATTTCTTCATATTGTGCTTTATTTTTTAAAAGCAGAGTTTCATTATCCTCCATACTTGAAAGTTCCCAATTTATTTTCTCAATTTTAAGCTTAATGTCGCCCAGCTCGGCGTTAAGGCGGCTTATATTATTTTCTTTTTGTTTCTTTTTTTGGTTTATAATATCCTTTAGCCTTTGTATTTCCCGGTCAGTTAGTTCTTCCGCAGGAATAAAATTTCTCATATAAAGCATAATTGCATCATGCAGTTCATCACAATTATCTTCAAGGGATTTTGCCCGTTCAAGCATATTATCCAGGGCCTTTTTGCCATGTTCCAAAGAAACGGTAAGCTCCAAATATTCCTCATGTTTTTTGGCAAGTTCCGAAAGTGAAGAAACCCGGTACTTATCAAATATCTGCTTAAGTTGCTTTTCGGCATTGGAGTTATGTTCCTTTAATTCTTTTATTTTTAAATCCCCGCTGTCCTTATTGATATTTTTATTGTTAATAAAAATTACTCCTCCTATACCGAGCAAAACCGCTAGTACCGCAGTTAAAGCCGCAAACGACCGGGTAATTACGTAAGCAGCCAGGCTTAAAATAACCGAACCCAATGCATATGTAAACGCTTTCTTTCTGCCGTTTATAATTTTATCTTCTTTTACTTTATAGACATTATGAATCTCTTCCATGTAACGGGACAGGTCCATATCCAGCCGCCTGGCTTCGTTAAGATCGTTTCTTAAGGTTGAAGCTTGCGATGCTTTATGTTGTAACCCTTCTATTTCTGACCGTAGCTTTTCGATTTGAACTTTCAGGCGGTCATATTCTTTTGTATATTCCTTATATCTTATGAACCTTTCAATTATTGCCGGAAGCTCATCCATAAGTTTTGCTTCTTTTTGAAAATCATATGAATTAAGTAATTCCAGTTCCTTTATTATCCTGTCTTTTTCTGCTTCCAGCCCTTTTAACTCTTCGGTCAGTAAATTTATTTTTTCTTCCGCCTCTTCCCCCTCTTTAATTTTTTCGGCAAGCTCTTTAAGCTTAAGTTCATATGGTACGGACTCCAGGGCCTTTTTCTTTTGCTTTAAAAGCTCGGTTGCTTTAACTACATTCACTTCTTTGCTTTTTGATATGGATAAGTTGGTTATATAATTTTTTATCTGGGCAGCCAACTCGGCATCGGTGCGGGCTTTTAACTGCCCTATGCTTACCGTGTTTCGAAAAGCCGCCTCACTTAACCCCGGTATAAGCTCACCGATATGGCCTTCTTTAAGTTTAATTTCCCTCCCTGTTTCTAAATCTGTAACGGTAAAACAACGGTCGTTTGCGTGAAAGCTCCTAATCAGGCGATAATGTTTATCCCCCACCAAAATGTCCATCTGTCCACCGTATGCACCGGGATAATTCCAGGGCAGATATCTGGTGTATATATCATCTTTTGAAGCCGCGCCTCTTCCTCTAAGTCTTTCAATACCAAACAACATTCCCTTGATAAATGCATGCAGGGTGGATTTGCCAGCCTCATTTTCTCCGTATATTATATTTATTCCCGGCTTTAAAATTATTTCCCGTCCGGAAAACTTTCCGAAATAATCAAGTTTTAACCTGGTTATAAGCACTATTTTTCCCCCTTTTTGTGCCTTTCAGGGTCTAATTCCAAATCTATATTAAATAAATTCGAATAACTAAATACCGTCTGTATCTCTTGCTCCGAGCAGGGCTTCTATTCCATAATAAAGAGCCTTTCTTGCCGTTTCTTCCTGATTACTTTCTTTTATTTCTTTAATAAACATACCGATCAGGTTATCGGCATTTTCCAGATACAAAGCATCAAAATCGTAATCCGGAACCGATTCGTCTGTAACTTCAAGAATATTACCTAAAGAATATATAGCATCTTTGTCAAACCGTATATTTTCATCCCTAAGACCTTTGATAAGAATTTGATATATATGCTGCTGCCCTTCTTCGGAAATTTTCTCTTTTATTAAATCTACTAAAGCCCCGTTTGTAGTTTGTGAAGACACCGTTATATCAAATTTTTTATATTCCCGCAGAGAGCTTTTTATAAATCTAATTTCAGTCTGCTTCTTACCGTTCTTTTTGATTTCTCCAAGAATATACCCTCTTGGTCCCGTCTCATTTTTATCAAGCGGCTCAAGGGAACCGGCATAGGCCATATTTTCGCTTATAATCTCAGGCTTATGAATATGCCCCAGGGCAATATAGTCAAAACCGGCATTAAGAAGCCTCTTTCTGTTTATTGGAATGTTCTTTTCGTCCCCTCCGTGGGCAATAAGGATATTTATTGAATCGCCCTTTGCCGGCTGTACCGAATCATACAATGGGTCTGTTATATCCCTTTTTAAATAGCTAAAGCCGTATACAAAAGTATCGATATTGGAAAAATATACGGATTCTATCGTATCATTAAGAAACATATATACTTTTTCATCCCAATTAAATCCCGCATAATGGGATCTGGGCCCAATGTAGTCATGGTTTCCTGCCATCAATACAACCCGGGCGGTTTCCAGTTTTGAAAAGCAGTAATTTACTTCCTTAAGCTCTCTTAACAATGGTTGCCTGTGAAACAAATCACCGGCAATAAGAAGGAGGTCAGCCTTTTCTCTGTTGCATACTTCTATAATATTTTTAAAACTATCCCATATTTCTCTTTGGCGTAAATCAGCCCAGGGCTTGTCCGAATCCGGCGTTGCCCCAAGATGTACGTCCGCAATATGTACAAACTTCATAAGCTCCCTCCTTTATATATTCCTGTGCCGTAACTTTATTGGTCCGATTATGTTAATAAATTCTCCCGATATGTTTAATTAATATTTCAAAATATCTTTTACCGAAATGATTAATTATATGTTTATAATTTAAATTATAACACAGCCTAAGAACAAACATCAAGGAAACCGCGAACATTCATTCTGGCTGTTTAATACTTGTATTCAGTACTAATTCTTGACTTATGCGGCATATATCTGTATAATCTTCAAAAATATCCGGAAGGTGATTGCCATGAAAACTATTGAAACCGAACGGCTTATATTAAGGCCTTTTACAGAAACGGACCTGGATGATTTATATGAGTATGCCCAAAGCCCAAATGTCGGACCGAATGCGGGATGGAAGCCCCATGAAAGTCCGGATGAATCGAAAGCCATATTAAAGGATTTTATGGAAAATGACGAAGTATTGGCCATCGTATGGAAAGAAAACAATAAAGTAATAGGCTCAATAGGCTTGCATAATGACGTTTTCAGGTCTATCGACAATGTCAAAATGATGGGATATGTACTGTCGGAAGACTATTGGGGCCGAGGTATTACAACAGAAGCAGCCAAAGCTGTTCTAAAATATGCCTTTACCGATTTAGGCCTATACATGGTTACGATCCGCCATTATCCTTTTAATATCAGATCAAAAAGGGTCATTGAAAAATGCGGTTTTGCTTATGAAGGGACCTTAAGATATTGTGCCAGGATATATAACGGTAATATTTATGATGTGGTATGCTACTCCATGACTAAAGAAGAATGGGAAAAATTATATGGCTGATATAACACAATACTTATACTTATATAAAAATATTAATATATTAAAAAAGGTACTGACAGAATACCGATCTGGCCGTACCTTTTTCTAAATTTGATTAATCAACATAATACATTTTTTTCGGGTCTCCGTTATTAAATTGTAATATAATTCCGGGCTTTTAGGCCGACTCTTTTTAAACTAATAATCAATTATTTTTACCTGCCGAAGTATTGGTGTCAGGCATACTTTCCTGTCCGTTATTTGGTATTAAATGCCTTATTAGTTCATGGGTGCCGGTTGAAGCAAGCCCGCTAGCAAGACCACCAAGCAAAATCTCCGGCGTAAACTGCCATCCGTTTATCCACAAGTTCAATATGACACCCGTAATACCCATTATAAGAGGTATGTATTTATTGGGTATAAAAGAAATACTGTGCTTTATAATATATCCTAAGCATAAACAAATTCCCAGTACCACCAATACTACATATCTTGCCAAAAACTCCATTCGGATACCCCCTTAAATTACAGTCCCAACAGGCTTTTACCTTGTCTATTAAATAGATATGCTTGTTTTCTTATGCAAATACCAATATTATCTAATATTTGCTTGACATAGTAAATTGTTGATGGTAACTTACATATATACCTTATTTAAGTAGATAGGGAGAACATGATGAGCTACTTAAAAAGCATACAATATATAGAAAGCAAACATCAGCTAAAAGGGGAATATGAAAAAGCTTTCATGTCTATAGAAAAGTTTTATGTTAATAGCTATCCAAGACAAAGCATAGATGTTCAAATAGCTCTGCACCGAATTCTTGATAATTTTCTTGCTGCACAAAAGGAAGGCAAACCCTTAACAGAAGTGATCGGTTCCGATATAAAAAAATATGCCCTTAAAATGATTGACACAGGCAGCAAAGTCAAAAAGTTGGTATCATATATTGCTGCGCTTTTATGGCTTGCTTTATTTTTAATATTTATAGATAACATGCCAAATGAAATCCATAAAGGAGCTCCTTTGCCTTTTATCGTAAATCAGTTAATTATTCCTTTATCGGTTTTATTAACTGAATTTATACGTGGCTTATGTAAAAGATACTTCTTTTTTAAGCCGGATATATACAGATATTTAAACTTTATGCTAACTTTCCTGTTAACTCTCCTGATAATTTTTCGTGAACATATACCCTACGGCAGCGTAACATTGGTCCAAATTCCTTTTTCAGTGTTTATAACCCTATTCGTTGCTTCAACAATATTTATTATAGTGGCATTATGTATTTCAATTATAAAGACTAAATTAAAAAAACGTTATCTTTCAGTGTAAAAATGTAAACCGGCAGATAAACCGAAAATTAACACAGGTTAAAATTCCCCTTCGGTATACATATATGAATTTTGTACCATGCAGGGTTTATTTTGACAGTGTTATCTATATGCAATATAATTTACTTATTAAATCAGCCTGATGAAAGGAGACTGTTATGAAAAAATTTATTTCATTCATTTTGATTCTTGCCTTGTGCATTCCTCTTATAAGTCCTGCAACCGCATCCGCAGCCACAACAATTAAACTGAATAAAACCAAACTTGAACTGCATGAAGGCGAATCCTATACCTTAAAATTAAAAGGCGCATCGGGAACCGTAAAATGGTCTAGCAGCAAAAAATCGGTTGCCACTGTGTCATCAAAAGGGAAAGTAAAGGCGGTAAAGGAAGGAAAAGCCACCATTATAGCTACATACAAAAATAAGACATACAAATGCAATGTAACCGTTATAAGCGGTAAAAAAGCCGATATAATTTTTACCGCATTTTTAACGGAAGATATGTCCTTAGAGGATTACGCAAAAACTTTCTATGGTGACAATCTGAAAATTTTAAATATAAAAGAATACGATGACGAACATATTGCGGTAACCATATACGAAACCGACAGACTTGAAATGGTCAAAGAAATTAAAAATAATTATAAAGATTATGCTATATCCCTCATAGCAGATGATAATCTTAAAGGTATTTTTACCGATGTAAAAACCGATAAACTGTTTAAAAATATCAAATTATATACTGACAAAGATGTTTTTGAAAGTTCTCCACTAGCACCTTTATTTGCCGTTATTTATTTCGGATTGGCAAGCGACACCATACAGGCCATTAACCTGATAGATCCGGAAGACAGAATATGCAATATTACTATTATCGACAATGCTACCGGTGAAATTTTGCTTAGCATTGACTAAGCCTTATTATTAGTAAATCAAGATCTCTCGTAAAGTGTGAACTGCATTTCCTTGTTTTTTAACATTGGTGTGCAGTTCACATTTAATTTTGTATAACATTACTTATAAGTTTTAGAATCGGTCCTGTTTTAACAAAAATTAGCCTTTATTATGTCTGTTGTTTGACAGATGTCAAGATTCCTTAAATTATACCTTTACAAAATACTTAATTAATTTTATTATACTATTTGTCAGTTCGAGACCTTCCTGACGTAAAACAAAACTAAAGGAGAATTAATATGAACAAGAAAACTTTGTACTTAACACAGGCAGCCGTAATTGCCGCAATTTACACCGTATTGGTCTTTGTATTTCAGTATTCCAGTTTCGGGCCGATACAATTTCGTATAGCAGAAGCGCTTACGGTTCTTCCCTACTTTACCCCTGCTGCCATACCGGGCGTTACCATTGGGTGTTTATTAAGCAATATCCTTTTTAGAGCGGATATCCTGGATATTATTTTCGGAACCCTGGCAACCCTAATAGCAGCCATACTTTCTTATGTATTAAGGTTCAATAAATACCTGGTTCCTATTCCCCCTATAGTGGTAAATGCCATAGTTGTTCCCTTTGTATTAAAGTATGCATATTTCGAAGCTGATCCCATCCCTCTTATGATGTGTACCGTGGGATTAGGCCAGTTGGTTTCTGCAGGGATAATAGGAATGATTTTATTGTTTGCTTTGGAAAAAGTAAGATATGTAATCTTTAAAAACAATTAATTAGAGCCTAATGCTATAGGCCGTTTGGCATATATTATTAACTTTTAATCTGTTAAAATGAGTTTATATTCTTAAATACTTACTGCTTATCAGTAAAAATAATGCCGTGACCGGATGTTATTGCCTGACTCTATGTCATACTTTAACTCCCGTCACGGCAGTTTTTTATATGTCTTTCAATGTCTACCGGTTATTTATTGATTCATTTGATATTTTGACTTCACCCATATGTTTTAACGTCAAAAGCAAATCTTAAATTATATGGCAAAGGATTCTCCAAATCCTTGGTGATTTGCAGGATATAAGGCTTTATGTTATAATTACCTCAATTTTTATAAAATTATTTGAATTTTTCAGTTAATTAACCGGCAGTTTTAACATACCTTTAATTAAAGGGGGAAGATAATATTTATGGGCGTATATAAAAATATAAACAACCTTACCATGCCAAAGATGATTATATTTGACTATGGGCATACCCTCATTTATGAACAGGCTTTTGACAGCATAAAGGGAACCCAGGCTGTTATGGCCCACGCCATAAAAAACCCAAAAAACCTAACCGTATCGGAAGTAAACGAATTTGCCCGCAAATTGTATAGAGATCTCATCGGTTTTTCAAAAGAGCGTGATATAGAAATCTACAATCAGAAGTATCAAAATTTAGTTTATGAATATCTGGAAATCGAACTGGCCTTATCACCGAAAGAAACGGAAAAAATTTATTGGGATAATTCATCTCCCGGTGTTATAATGCCTTATATAGACGAAGTTATAACTTATATAAATAAAAGAGGCATCAGAAGCGGTGTTATAAGCAATATCTCATTTTCTGGAGATACTCTTGCCGAAAGGATTAACCGCCTGATACCCCATAATAAATTTGAATTTATTATAGCTTCCAGTGAATACGTTTACCGCAAACCCAACAGGCTGCTTTTTGAGCTTGCCTTAAAAAAAGCCGGTTTAAAGCCGCAGGAAGTTTGGTTTTGCGGTGACAATATACGGGCCGATATTATAGGAGCTTCAAATGTCGGCATGTTTCCTGTATGGTATGAAAGCAGCCTTGAATGTTTTTATTTGAACAAGACAGACAACATCCCACCCGATTGTGACTATTTGCATATAACCGATTGGAGAGAACTTATACAGGTTCTTGAACAACTGAAGCCTTAAATATCTTTCTAAAATTATAATAGGAATAAAAATTACACTTATAATAATTTTTAATACATAACCTTAATGTTTATTAGCTGTATGTGCGCGCTGTAACCTAAATCTCATATTCTTTAAAACGTTTATTTTAATATTTATATTTTAATATTTTAAGTAAATCAAAAAGGGAAGGTATATCTATAAAGGAACCTTCCCTATATATTATTTAATTTAAAATTGTATTATATTGATGTAATATTGCTGTATTTTAAATAAAAATAACTATTCTATATCTTATCTGTTTAGTACGACGCTGACTACGGAAAAATCTTGATTATAATTCACAGTGGTTTACGGTTCTGGGGAACGGTATTACGTCACGGATATTGCTCATACCGGTCAGATACATGACACAACGTTCAAATCCGAGGCCAAATCCCGAATGCCTTACCGAACCGAACTTCCTTAAGTCAAGATAGAATTCATAGTCTTCTCTGCTTAATCCCATTTCATCCATGCGTTTAAGAAGCTTTTCATAATCGTCTTCTCTCTGGCTTCCACCTATGATTTCACCGATGCCGGGAACTAAAAGGTCCATAGCAGCCACGGTCTTGTTGTCCTCATTCAGTTTCATATAGAAAGCCTTTATATCCTTAGGATAGTCGGTTACAAAAACAGGTTTTTTAAATACCTGTTCAGTAAGGTAACGTTCATGTTCAGTCTGCAGGTCACAGCCCCAGAAAACTTTATAATCAAAATTATCATTGTTTTTCTTTAATATTTCGATAGCATCGGTATATGTCACATGAGCAAATTCGGAATTTACTACATTATTAAGCCTGTCCAGCAAGCCGTTATCAATAAACTGGTTAAAGAACTCCATTTCCTTAGGTGCATTCTCAAGCACATAGTTAATAATATATTTAAGCATATCCTCAGCCAGTCTCATGTTATCGTTCAAATCGGCAAAGGCCACTTCAGGTTCAATCATCCAAAATTCTGCCGCATGGCGGGTTGTATTGGAATTCTCGGCACGGAAAGTAGGCCCGAAAGTATAGATCTTTTTGAAGGCCAAAGCATAAGTTTCACCGTTAAGCTGTCCGCTTACCGTAAGGTTCGTGGGTTTGCCGAAAAAGTCCTGAGAGTTGTCCACTTTGCCGTCCTCGGTAAGAGGCAGATTATCAAGATCCAAAGTGGTAACCCTGAACATTTCACCTGCACCCTCGCAATCGCTGCCGGTTATAATAGGGGTATGCACATATACAAAGCCTCTTTCCTGGAAAAACTTATGAATGGCATAGGATAGCAAAGAACGCACACGAAATACGGCCTGGAAGGTATTTGTCCTGGGTCTTAAATGGGTGATGGTCCTTAAAAATTCCAAGGAGTGCTTTTTCTTCTGTAGAGGATAATCGGGAGACGAATAACCTTCGATAATTACTTCCTCTGCCTGAATTTCAAAAGGTTGCTTCGCCTGGGGAGTTTCCACAAGCTGTCCGGTTACTATAATCGAAGAGCCCACATTTAATTTTGAAATCTCGGCAAAATTATTTAAATTATCGTGATATACTACCTGCAGCGTTTCAAAACAAGTTCCGTCATGCAGTACAATGAATCCGAAAGATTTGGAATCTCTGACGCTGCGTATCCAGCCTCCGACTGTTATTCTTTTGCCGATATACTCTTCTTTATTACGGTATAATTCCCTGACTTCTACTAATTCCATAGTCAAACTCCTTTTTACTTAAGATTTTTATATAATAGCTTAAATTGCCAATTCCAATCTGCTTATCCTGATATTATAACATAAGATTTCAAGATTACAAGCAATTCTTAAGTTTCAAATTCAGGTTTATCCTGCCGTTTTAACCAGGGCTTCCAGTACCGCCCCGTGGGTTTTTTCTTTAACTTCAATAAAATTGACAGCCTCGTTGATTTCTCCCAGGGTATGAGCATCGGAATTATATATTATATTGCATTTATTAAAATAGGGATGTTTAATTTTTAAATCTTTTTCTTTATCTGCGTCTTTAATCTCAGCACATTTAAAATCCGCGTCGGGAGGAACAAAGCCCAAGTTGGATATAAGGCTGGTTGATGTTTTGTCCACATGGGCAGGAATATACACCCCATCATATTCTTTCATTAATTTATCCAAATTATCAAAGGTTATGTCTGTAGCATTGATTAGCAAATACGGTTCTTCCCCGATTTTTATATCGTCTTCGTTATATATTTCCTGTTTTCCGAATATCTTTTCATTATTCGGAACCTTAATTAACCTGTCATACACAAAAGTATCAAAGGCCATGGCTTTTTTTAAATCAGAAAAAAAACAAAGCACATGGACTTCTTCCATAGTGCATAACTCCATTCCGGGAACAACAATTATATTGTTTTTCTGGGCATAAGAGTAAACCGCCGGACAGTTTTTACAGGTATTGTGGTCTGTTACGGCAATTAGATCCAGTCCTATGATTTTTGCCATATTAACTATATTGGCGGGAGTCATATCCTCATTGCCGCAGGGAGACAGGCAGGAATGAATATGAAGGTCGTAGGCCAGTTTATACATTAATCCTGTTATAAATTTTCAGGGCAGCTTCAAAAACCGGCAGGTTAGTATACAAAACCGTTATGCCCTGTTCTTTTGCTTTTAGTGCTGCGGCTGTATCAAGCCTGCTTCCTTCTGCCAGAATGACACATGCTGCATCGGCTAAAGATGCCACAGCCAAAGTATTGATATTTGCCATTACCGTAACCCATGCGGCATCCTGGGGCATCTTGCTCATGGCAATGCTAAGCAGGTCACAGCAATACGGCACGGCTATCTCCCTGTTTAAATTACTGCCTTTATTTAATACTTCAAATTCCTCAGATTTTATCAGTTCTTCTACGGTCATATTTCCTCCTTGGTAGTCTGTTTTTACTTTTTCTTGTCAAATCTGGACAACTCATCAGACAACTTGTGAATATAATCCCTCAGAATATGTATGCAGTCTTCTTCTTTTGCCACTCCGCGGACTATATCCTCAGCCAACGCTTTACATGTAGGTGCACCGCATGAACCGCAGTCCAGCCCGGGAAATTTGTGCATAAGTTCTTCCACCTTAGCCATTTTATTTATACTTTCTCTCATATTCTTTCCTAATTTAAAGACAGGTTCATATGGTACATCTTCAGTCCAAAAAGCATCTGCACTTTCTTCGGTATCAAGATGGGAACAGGCTACGGGAAGGTATTTTCTTAAACGCTTAAGCTTAACCTTGGCAAGATAAGGGTTTTCAACCGTAAGAACCCCGCCCACACATCCGCCTGCACAGGCGTTAAGTTCAACAAATTCCAGCCTTTCAAATTTCTGATCCTCAAGATCCTCCAAAACCCGGATCACATTTTCTATCCCGTCTGCCGCCAGGTAATTATCCGTAAGCAACGCTCCGGCTTCTCCTCCGGTACTGCCCCATCCTATTCCGATCCTACCCGATTTTCCCAAATCCTCAACCTTATTGACACTCTCTTTCATATACGGTAGGAGCATGGGGTATATTTCTTTCATAGCCAAAACACCGTCAATTTCACTCTTTTTTATACCGATAGGGGACTTTACCGCAGTTACTTTTGCCGGACAGGGCGATATAAATATAATCCCTATTTTTTCCGATGGAAGGTTGGTCTCTTTCATTGCCTTATTTCTGGCATTTATGGCTGCCAAATCCACCGGTGCATATATAGGCAGAAGATGATCTATAAGATTAGGGAATCTGATCTGAATTAACCGCACCACAGTAGGGCAGGCGGTACTGATTACAGGCCACTTGTCTTCATTTTCCGCCACATATTTTCTGGTCATTTCCGAGACCAGTTCTGCGGCACTGCTAACTTCATACACATCGTCAAACCCCATTTTTTTAAGGGCTGTGAGCACAATATTTACATCGTCCAAATTATTGAACTGTCCGTATAATGACGGTGCGGGAAGAGCCACATTATATTCAAATTTTTTCATTATGTCCGGGGAGTCATATGTAGCTACCTTGGCATGGTGAGGACATATCCTTATACATTCCCCGCAGTCAATACAGAATTCTTTGATTATAAAAGCCTTGCCGTCCCTTACCCGTATAGCTTGTGTAGGACACCTTTTAATGCAGTTTATGCATCCTTTACATAATTCTTTTTTTAATAATACCGAAGTAAAAAATTCACTCATGCCCTCGCTCCCTTTATTAAATCATCGGTCTTTATTCTTTCGGTATAAAGACCTTCATTTTGACCGTTGTACCTACTCCCACCGTACTCTCTATATTAAATTCATCCGAGTATTTTTTCATATTGGGAAGCCCCATTCCCGCACCGAAACCTAAGTTTCTTATGTTATCCGGCGCGGTAGAATAGCCGGCCTGCATGGCCAGTTCGATATCTTCAATTCCGGGCCCTTTGTCTGTCAGTATCATCTCTATTTCCTCGGGTGATATTATTACTTCGATTATGCCGCCGTAAGAATGGATAACCATATTAATTTCACCCTCATACAAGGATATGGCAACCTTTCTTACGATATCCGGATCGACACCCAATAGTTTCAGCCTTCTTTTAACATTACTGGAAGCTTCACCGGCTCTGGTAAAATCATTGGGGTCAACCTCGTATCTTAGAACAATTTTTTCGTTCATTGACAAGGAGCACCTCCGCGGAGCCCCTTTTCATATAATATACCACAAGCAGTAAACATCCTGTGCCCGGTAGAAAGAAGGACGATCTCCCTTTCTTTTGCCATTTCAATCATAGTTTCGTCAGGCATTTTCCCTCTGACAAAAACAATGCATACAACATCCATCATTTCTGCTGTACGAATTACCTGCGGATTGCATAATCCCGTAAGCAAAACCGACTTTTCCTTCATAAAGGCAAGGACATCGCTCATCATGTCTGCTCCGCAAGCCGAATGAACTTCCCTGTCCTGAAATTCTTCCCCGCAAATAAACTTAGCGCCTAAAGCTTCCCTTATTTCTTTAACGGTCATATATATTTATCCTCTCCTATCTCTATTTTTAAGTAAGGTTGTTTTATTAAATTCTAAAATATTATATTAATTAAAATGCCGGTTTTATCTTTCCTGTATTATACAAATCAGAGCGGGCGAATTTAAGAGTTACTTGTAACCGATGGATAAAAAACCTCAAACGAATTTCCGTAATTTTTCTTTGCTATTGCCAAGGCAGACTTGGCATTTGTAATTGTCGTACCATAATCAGATTTACCCAAAGCAAAAGCAATTCCGATACTTACATATAAACAAGCTTAAATATGGATTTGGGCCATATATCCGCTTTATAGTCAATAAGATTAAAAAAAGCGTCATTTGCAGACACTATTGTCAGTTCATCATCCAATGCCACCTGCAGCAGACTGCATGGCAAATCTTTAACTTTCTCTTTAAAGTTGTCCGGAAGTACACTGCTCATAAATTCCTACCCTTCTATAAATATGAAAATTCAGAGAATTCTAAGTAATAAACCAGTATTAAGTGCGTTAATATTATAATACAACTTTTTTACATTTACAATCATTGATAATTTTATAAATACCCCCTTTTATTCCTTATGTAGAATTGTGGCCTCGTATTTTATGTCGCTTTATGCATCTTGCATATTAGAATGGAAATTTATTCTCTATCATTGTTTATAATTTTTGTAGATTTTTTAACAATAATATGCTATAATGATTATGTTTTGGCCTGATAAAAAATTATAGGAGGTTATATAATGGGTATGAAACAAAGTACGGTGCCTTTTACCGGAACAAGCGAGCAAAAAGAAGCGCTGCTTAAAGTTATAGCAGAACATAAAAATGACAAAGACGCGCTAATGCCCATAATGCAGAAAGCTCAAGAAATATACGGTTATCTGCCGATTGAAGTTCAGTCAATTATTTCGGATGAAATGGGCATTCCGCTGGAAAAAATATATGGTATCGCAACCTTTTATTCCCAGTTTGCGCTTAATCCTAAAGGAAAATATAAAATATCTGTTTGTCTCGGAACGGCTTGCTATGTAAAAGGTGCAGGTGATATATTTAACAAACTTCAGGAAGTACTGAAAATATCTGACGGAGAATGCACCCCTGACAGAAAATTCTCGCTCGAATCCTGCCGCTGCATCGGAGCATGCGGATTGGCTCCTGTTATTACCATAAATGACGATGTATATGGAAAAATAACGGCAGACGATGTTGAAAAAATTCTTGCAAAATACGAGTAAGAGTAATTATGCTTCCCGAGTTGTCTTTAAATATTTTGGATATAGTCAACAACTCCATACGGGCCAAGGCCGATTTGATAACGATAGAAGTTCGCATACATAAGAAAGAGGACGTTCTGATTATCAAAATAACCGATAACGGCCACGGCATACCGGAAGAACTTCTTTCCAAAGTTGAAGATCCTTTCTTTACTACCCGCAACACAAGAAATATCGGACTTGGCATTCCTTTCTTAAAACAGGCCGCAGAAATTACAGGCGGGATATTTAAGATTGAATCCATACCCGGTATAAAAACTGTTGTTTATGCTTCATTTGGACTTACCCATATTGACCGAATGCCACTGGGAGATATTTGCTCTACAATTTACACCTTATTGCTGGCAAACCAGAGTATTGATTTTTTATATATTTATGAGGTTGACGGCAAGGAATTTCAACTGGACACGAGAAAATTCCGCGAAATTTTAGGTGATATTCCCTTTGATACACCTGAAGTTGCCGGATTTATCCGGGATTATCTGACGCAAAATCATAGGGAAGTGGATGGCGGCATTATATTTTAACTGAAACAATCATATAAACAACGTTTATATTTTAAAATAAATAGGAGGAAAGCAGATGAAATCTCTAGAAGAGCTGAGAGCAATCCGTGCAAATATGCAGGCACAAATGGGCCTTCGTAAAGAAGACGGCAACCAGACCCGTATAGTAGTGGGAATGGCTACCTGCGGTATTGCCAGTGGTGCCAGACCTGTACTTGTTGCCCTTTCCGATGCCGTACAGGAAAAGGGATTAAAGAATGTTACTGTTACACAGACCGGATGTATAGGCTTATGCAAATATGAGCCCATAGTCGAAGTAATAGAACCCGGTAAAGAAAAAGTAACGTACGTTAAAATGACACCGGAAAAAGCCCTGGAAGTGCTTGAAAAGCATATTATCCGTGGTCAGATAGTGAAAGAATACACCATTTCCGAAATGATCGGATAACTGAAGGAGGTCACATTATGTATCGTTCGCATGTATTGGTCTGCGGCGGAACCGGCTGTACATCCTCCGGAACCCCAAAGATCCTGGAATGCTTAAATGAGGAAATAAATAAAGCAGGCCTGAAGAATGAAGTGGCAGTTGTCCAGACCGGATGCCACGGATTATGTGCTTTAGGCCCCATCGTTATTGTTTACCCCGAAGCAACTTTTTATTCAATGGTAAAACCCGAAGATGTTCCCGAAATCGTTAACGAACATCTCTTAAAAGGCCGTATCGTACAAAGACTGGTTTATGACGAAACAAAAACCGAAGAAGGAACAGTTACATCCATCAATGAAACCGCCTTCTATAAAAAACAGCACAGAGTTGCTCTTCGCAACTGCGGTGTAATTAATCCGGAAAATATTGACGAGTATATTGCAACCGGCGGTTATGAAGCCCTCGGAAGAGTACTTACAGAATACACTCCCGATCAGGTTATTCAAATGATAACCGACAGCGGTTTAAGAGGCAGAGGCGGCGGCGGTTTCCCTACCGGTTTGAAATGGAAACTGGCAAGAGCCAACGAAGCCGATCAGAAATATGTATGCTGTAACGCCGACGAAGGCGATCCCGGTGCTTTCATGGACCGTTCCATCCTGGAAGGCGACCCTCACGTAGTATTGGAAGCTATGGCTATAGCCGGTTATGCCATCGGCGCAAATCAGGGATATATTTATGTCCGTGCCGAGTATCCTATAGCTGTTAAACGTCTTAGCATAGCTATAGAACAGGCAAGAGAATACGGTTTGCTTGGTAAAAATATATTCGGTACAGGCTTTGATTTTGATATAGAACTTAGACTTGGTGCGGGAGCATTCGTCTGCGGTGAAGAAACTGCCCTTATGACTTCCATCGAAGGCAACCGCGGTGAACCTCGTCCCCGTCCTCCTTTCCCCGCTCAAAAGGGATTGTTCGGAAAACCTACTTTGCTTAACAACGTAGAAACTTATGCAAACATTCCGCAAATTATACTTAACGGTCCCGAATGGTTTGCTTCCATGGGTACCGAAAAATCCAAAGGAACCAAGGTATTTGCTCTCGGTGGAAAAATCAACAACACCGGTCTTGTTGAAATACCTATGGGAACAACCCTTCGTGAAGTCGTAGAAGAAATCGGCGGAGGTATTCCTAACGGCAAGAAGTTCAAGGCAGCACAGACTGGCGGACCTTCCGGCGGATGTATTCCTGCCGAACATTTCGATATCCCGATTGACTACGACAACTTAATAAGCATTGGTTCCATGATGGGATCCGGCGGACTTATTGTCATGGATGAAGACAACTGTATGGTTGACATCGCAAAATTCTTCCTTGAGTTTACGGTAGACGAATCCTGCGGAAAATGTACTCCATGCCGTATCGGTACCAAACGTCTCCATGAAATGCTCGATAAGATTACACAAGGCCAGGGTACCCTGGAAGATATAGATAAATTGGAAGAACTGTGCTATTACATTAAAGAAAATTCCCTGTGCGGACTCGGACAGAGCGCACCAAACCCGGTATTATCCACTATTAAATACTTCAGAGACGAATATGTATCACACGTTGTCGACAAAAAATGTCCTGCCGGTGTATGTAAGGCCCTGTTGTCTTATGTAATTGATCCCGAGTTATGTAAAGGTTGTACATTATGTGCGAGAATCTGCCCGAACAACGCAATCTCCGGCAAAGTTAAAGAAGCACATAGCATAGACCAGAGCAAGTGTGTCAAGTGTGGTGCATGTATAGAAAAATGCCGCTTTGGCGCTATTTCGAAACGCTAGAATGGAGGTTAGTATGGAAACTGTAAATGTTAAAATAAATGGTATATCCATAGATGTTCCGAAGGGTTCCACCATCTTGGAAGCAGCCAGGCTGGCACATATTGAGATACCTACCCTTTGCTACTTAAAGGAAATAAACGAAATCGGTGCGTGCCGTATCTGCGTAGTTGAAGTAAAAGGCGCAAGAAGCCTTGTAGCTTCCTGTGTATATCCTGTTTCCGACGGTATGGAAATTTACACCAACACACCGAAAGTCCTTGCTTCCCGCAGAAAAACCCTGGAATTAATTCTTTCAAATCATGACAGAAAATGCTTATCCTGCGTAAGAAGCGGTAACTGCGAACTTCAAAAGCTGTGCCGTGACCTTAAAGTTGAAGATGAAAGCACTTATGACGGCCTTCGTACCAAATATGAACTGGATACATCATCAGCCCATATGGTAAGAGACAATAATAAATGTATCCTTTGCCGCCGCTGCGTTGCTGTATGTGAAAAAACTCAGGGAGTCGGCGTAATCGGAGCCAATGAAAGAGGATTTGATACCAATATTGCCTGTGCTTTCGATATGGGCCTTGGTGAAACAAGCTGCGTATCCTGCGGCCAGTGTATAGCAGTATGTCCTACCGGTGCCCTTTATGAAAAGGATAATACCGATCAGGTATTTGCTGCACTTAACGACCCCGAAAAATATGTCATCGTTCAGACAGCTCCTGCCGTTCGTGCTGCACTTGGTGAGGAATTTGGCCTTCCTATAGGCACCAACGTACAGGGCAAAATGGTTGCAGCCCTTAGGCGCCTTGGCTTTGACAAGGTATTTGACACCGATTTTGCGGCTGACTTAACCATTATGGAAGAAGCTAACGAATTTATTGACCGTGTTAAAAACGGAGGAGTTCTGCCTCTTATAACCTCCTGTTCCCCCGGTTGGATTAAGTACTGCGAGCATTATTATCCCGATTTGCTTGATCATCTGTCCAGCTGTAAATCTCCTCAGCAGATGTTCGGAGCAATAACAAAGACATATTATGCCCAAAAGATGGGACTTGATCCTAAAAATATAGTTATGGTAAGTGTTATGCCTTGTACGGCAAAGAAATTTGAAATCGGCCGCGATCATCAGAATGCAGCCGGTGTTCCCGATGTGGATATTGCTATAACCACAAGAGAACTGGCAAGAATGATTGACCGGGTAGGCTTGAACTTCCTGTCACTTCCCGATGAGGAATTTGACGATCCTTTGGGACGTTCCACCGGTGCCGCAGTAATTTTTGGAACGACCGGAGGTGTTATGGAAGCCGCTTTAAGAACTGCCGTGGAAACTCTGACCAAAGAAGAGCTTCCAAGCCCTGATTTCGTTGAAGTAAGAGGCACCCAGGGAATTAAGAAGGCTACTTACCATGTAGCCGGTATGGACATAAATGTTGCGGTAGCTTCCGGCCTTAGCAATGCAAAAATACTTATGGATGAAATAAGGTCCGGCAAGGCCAACTACCACTTTATCGAAATCATGGGATGCCCCGGCGGATGTGTAAACGGCGGCGGTCAGCCTCAGCAGCCCGGTTATGTAAGAAATACCGTGGATATAAAAGCATTAAGAGCCAAAGCTTTGTATGATATCGATTCTTCCATGACCATAAGAAAATCCCATGAAAATCCTGCCATTAAACAATTATATGATGAATTTTTAGGCAAACCCGGAAGCCACAAGGCTCATGATATACTTCATACATCATATGTTAAGAGAACCGTAAATAATTACTAATTAAAAATAAACAGGCTCTGTGTCATGTGCTTTGGTTTGATTTATGCCAAACACCGGACTTGGAGCCTGTTATAGTCATTTTACCTTTTTATAATCAAGTTATTTTTTCGTCCTTTAAATAGTTTTCCTTTCTTTTTTGTATAATTGATAAAAAATTAATCAAGCGGTAATTTTAATTTTTTACTATACTCATCTGTAACTTTTATTAGAAGCAATCGGAATTTATAACATTAAATACAATATTATTTTTACTTTTATACTTTATATTTTTTTATAAATATGTTATAAATGAAAGAGTGCTTATTAATTGATTATAGGAGTTAATACCTCCGGCTAAAAGAAAGGATTAAAATATGAAAAAAATATCGAGAATAATTATTTTATGCATCAGCATAATGTTAATTGTTATCGGATGCAGCAAAAAAGACCCTGCCGATAACGCCAATTCAGACATAACCCCTACTCCCTCAGTTACTGATGAAGAAGGCGGCAACACAAACACATTACCTTTAGAAAATCCGATTATTAAAGAAGACTATGATTTTAACGACTATATAAAATTGGGTCAATATAAGGGTATAGAAGTAAAAGCCGAGAAATTGGAAGTTACAGATGAAGATGTGGATATTGCAATTCAGGAAGAACTTTATGATTACGGTGCAACTCCGGTTGAAGTCACTGACAGGCCTGTAAGGCTCGGTGATACAGTTAATATAGATTTTGTAGGCTACCACAACGGAGAAGCATTTGATGGCGGTTCGGCAAACGGCTATGACCTTACGATCGGCTCCGGCGCCTTTATAAAAGGTTTTGAAGAACAGCTTATCGGGGCTGAATTAAGCAAAGAAATAGAAGTAAATGTGGTTTTTCCCGAAAATTATTCTTATACCAAATTGGCAGGAGAACCCGCTGTATTTAAAGTAACTATAAATAAAATTCAATACTTTGAATTGACTGAGGATATTATCAAAGACTTAGGTTTTGAAAGCGAAGAAGCATACAGAAATCAATTATTACAGGAGTTAACCGAAAGAAAAGCAGAATCCATACAGCAGCAAAAAGAAAATTATATTTATGATACAGTCATAAAAAATTCAGAAATTACTTTGCCGGAAAATCTTGTGGAATATTATGCCAATGATTTTAAGACAATTTATAACAATATAGCTGCAAGTTACGGATATGACCTGGAAAGCTTTATTTCTCTTTCGGGCTATTCCATGGAAGAGTTTGAGAAGGATGTCCAGTATTATTCGACTACCATGGCAACCAGAGAACTTGTTATTAAAGCCATCAGCAGCTTAGAAGGTATTGAAGTTACAGACGAAGAATTCCAGGCTAAAGTTACGGAATATGCCGAAAACTACGGATATGAATCAGCCGAAGAATTTTTGGCAGAAGCAGACGTTGAAGCTCTTAAAGATGATATGCTTTTTGAAAAAGTAATAGATTTTCTTGTTGCGGAATCTGTAGAAATATAGTAAATAACTTGACGAAACTCCGTAAAATCATTATAATAATAATTACTATTATTAATTGTTAATAGGTTTAGGAGTTGATGAAAATGGCTGTCACAAAATACAGCCGGCAAAGGGAAGCCATAAAAGAATATTTAATGCAGACAAAAGAACATCCTACTGCCGACATGATATATTTAAAAATCAGAGAAAAATACCCAAATATTAGTCTTGGTACCGTTTATAGAAATTTGAATTTTCTGGCAGAAAAAGGTGAGATTATAAAGCTGGATGGTATAGACGGCAGCGATCGTTTTGATGCAAAAACTAAACCTCATTACCACTTTATGTGTAACAAATGTCAGAAAATATTGGATTTGGAAATCGAATCAATAGACCATATTAATGAACTTGCCGGTAAAAATTTTAACGGGAAAATAGAAGGACATATAACCTATTTTTACGGGAAATGTCCTGATTGTATTATAAATTAATCGGTCGTTTAGGAGAAATAAAAGAACTTGCTAGATATCAAAAATCTGCTGATTTTGCGTAAGTCTTTAAAGCAAAAACACAGCAGATTTTTTGATATTTAAAATATACGTTTTACCGGGATACTTCCGTCATTAAATTTAAGACAAGGCTTATACTCCTTATTTGGTCCTTACAATATGCATGCAATAAACATAAACGTTTTGAATCTTTTTTGCTTCTACTCCGTCAACGTGGATTATTGGCTGAGTTTCAGACGGTGTGATATAAATTTTAAATATGATGCCGTCCTGGTTTACACGCATATTGCGAATATGTTTGTATGTATAGTCTTTTTTCGGGACACCAATATAATTAAAGATGATATCATAGGTGTCAGGATGATTGAAACATACTATAATCTCGTCTTTATCATACATTCCAATTATTTCTCTGGCTTCTTCAAATGTCATTGTGGTACATTTGTATTCGCCTTCATTAAAAAGGATGTTGGCATTGCTGTTATCCAACAATAATAACGGGTGCCTTGTTATATTCGATATAATAATCCGCTCCTTCCCACCGGTTTTTATACAGCCTGATATATACCATATATATGCATATTTCTGTATTAAAGTATAGAAAAATTATAATATATTGTCAATAGAACAAACAAATGGAAATATATCATATAACATTCAGAAATATCTTAATATTTAACTTATTTCATATACAACAAATTGCAATAAAAAAACATAGTACCGACTTTTATCTGCATTCGGTACTATGTGTTATAATATCATTTTAATTCTTAGCTTATTAAATTTTTTCAAAGCGGTCAACATCCATAACAAATATGGTTGCTCCTCCGACATTGACCACAACATTCATGGATGAATATTCTCCTGTTCCCACAGGACTAGATATAACCTGCTTTCTGGGGCCACAAGCCTTCTTTACGATCTCAATTACCTCATCAACTTTGTCTTCATCAGTTCCTATCATTAAAGTTGTGTTGCCTTCACGTAAAAAACCGCCTGTTGACGCCAGCTTTGTTACATAGTAGCCTTTTTTGTTTAAAGCAGCCGTAACGTCGCCGCTGTCAATATTTCTAACAATTACATAGATCAGCTTCATGGAACCCCCATCCTTTCTTAAGTCCACAGTTAAGCAGACAGGCCAGTATTGATGTATTTACCATCTTTATAAGCTTATTATATACTAACACGGTTTAAAAGTAAATGATTGAGATGGTTTATACTACAGCTTCTCTACCCCTAGGCTGACCTTTTCTCCGTTTATATTCCATTCCTTAATATAACCCTTAGGTGTAGAGAATTCCATGAAATCTGCCAGTACTTCGGATTTTATTTCGTCAGCATTACGTTCCATGATGGCTTTAATTTTATCGTTCTCATCGCAGTAAACACGGATATGGTCTATAACCTCAAAGCCCGCATCCTTACGCATTGTCTGAATTTTGCTTATTATCTCACGGACAAATCCTTCTTCTATCAGTTCTTCTGTCAGATTTGTATCCAGAACAACGGTTACGCCATGGTCGGAATCTGACACGTAACCTTCTGCCTGAACAGTTTCAATAAGCAGATCCGCCTCATCAATATATACTCTTGTACCGTCCAGATCGATGCCAAGTTTTCCGGTAGCCTTAAGCTCATCCATGGCTTCATTGCCGTTTATCTCGGCAAGTATTTGCTTAACTGTTCCTATCTGTTTTCCGAATTTAGGTCCCAGTGTCTTTAAATTAGGTTTAAAGCTATAGGAAGTAAACTCTCTTACGTCATCCGTAAATACCACTTCTTTTACGTTAAGCTCATCGGCTATTATATCTTTGAAGTATTCTGACAAAGTTTTGCCTGCTCTTACAAACATTTTGCCGATTGGCTGGCGGTTTTTAATATTGGCTGCATTTCTGCACGCACGGCCAAGTACAACCACCTGCAGGACCTCTTCCATATTTTCTTCAAGTTCTTTATTAATATATGCCTCATTATAGGCCGGATATGAGCAAAGGTGAATGCTTTCCGGTGCATTCTTATCCAGATTAACCACAAGGTTTTGATATATCTGCTCAGTCATGAACGGAATATATGGAGCCGCCAGTTTGGCAAATTCAACCAGAGCCGTATATAAAGTCATATAGGCATTGATTTTATCCTGAGGCATTCCTTTAGCCCAGAAGCGGTCCCTGCATCTTCTTACATACCAATTGGATAGCTCATCCACAAAATCCGAAAGGAGTCTTGCACCTTCTGTAATCTTATAATTGTCAAGGCATTCGTCGACAGACTTAATCAATGTGTTAAGCCTTGATAAAAGCCATTTATCCATCACAGACAGCTTATCGTATTCCAGGGTATGCTTTGTGGGATCAAATTGGTCTATATTGGCATACAGTACATAAAATGCATAAGTATTCCACAAAGTACCCATGAATTTCCTTTGTCCTTCCGTTACGGCTGTATGGCTGAAACGGTTAGGAAGCCAAAGGGCTGAGTTAATTGAGAAGTACCAGCGAATGGCATCTGCTCCGTGTCTTGCCAAAGCATCCAAAGGATCTACAGCATTGCCCTTGGATTTGGACATCTTCTGTCCGTCTTCGTCAAGTACGTGCCCCAGTACTATACAGTTCTTAAATGATGACTTACCGAAAATCAAAGTCGATATTGCCAAAAGGGAATAAAACCATCCTCTGGTCTGGTCTACGGCTTCACTGATAAAGTCAGCCGGGAAGTTTTCTTCAAACTTATCCTTGTTTTCAAAAGGATAATGCCACTGTGCAAAAGGCATAGCACCGGAATCATACCAGCAGTCGATAACCGGTTTAACCCTGGTCATCTTTTTGCCACACTCGGGACATTTAATTGTAACTTCGTCAATAAACGGACGGTGAAGCTCTATATCATCCGGACAATCGTCGGACATGGATTTTAACTCTTCTATGCTTCCGATGCAGTGGAAATGGCCGTCTTCACATTCCCAGATAGGAAGCGGGGTACCCCAGTAACGGTCTCTTGACAAGCCCCAATCCTGCAGATTCTTTAACCAGTCGCCGAATCTGCCCTGACCTATACTTTCCGGCATCCAATTAATAGTGTCGTTATTTTGAATCATTTCATCCCTGACAGCCGTCATTTTTATGAACCATGTATCCCTTGCATAATAAATCAAAGGAGTATCACATCTCCAGCAGAAAGGATAGCTGTGGTCATAATTTAGTACCTTAAACAGCAAGCCCTTATTATAGAGCATCTTCATTATAGTTTCATCGGCATTTTTGCAGAACATACCTGCCAGATCAGTTGCCTCCGGTTTGAACTCACCTTTTCCGTCTACCAGCTGAACAAAAGGCAAATCATAATTTCTTCCCACTCTTGAGTCATCTTCACCGAAAGCCGGTGCTATATGAACAACTCCGGTACCGTCAGTCAGCGTTACATAATGATCACAGGTAACGTAAAAAGCCTTTTTATCTGTCTTTGCATAATTAAACAGAGGTTCATATTCTGTATACTCCAGGTCCTTGCCGGTAAATGTTTCTTCTATTTCATAATCACCGTCGATAACCCCAAGCAAAGCCTGTGCCAGAATATATTTCTGAGTTTTTACCGATGACAGATCGTCATGGTTATGGGCATCCTCATCATGGCCGCATGAACATTTCTTTATTACATTGCCTTTTTCGTCAACAGAAACTTTGACTTTAACATAGGTTTCATCGGGATTGACACATAAAGCCACGTTGGAGGGCAAAGTCCAGGGTGTAGTTGTCCATGCAAGAATATATTCGTCTTCCTTACCCTTGATTCTGAATTTTGCAATAACTGATTTTTCCTTTACATCCTTATAACCCTGGGCAACCTCATGGCTGGATAAGGGGGTTCCGCATCTGGGGCAGTAAGGTACAACCTTATGTCCTTTATATAACAACCCTTTATCCCATATCTGTTTTAAGGACCACCATACGGATTCTATATAGTTATTATCATAGGTAACATAAGGGTTATCCATATCAACCCAATAACCGACGATGCCGGAGAACTCTTCCCACATGCCTTTGTATTTCCATACGCTTTCTTTACACTTTTGTATAAAAGGCTCGAGACCGTATTCTTCAATCTGTTCTTTTCCGTTTATTCCAAGAATTTTTTCTACCTCAAGCTCAACCGGAAGTCCGTGGGTATCCCATCCGGCCTTGCGAAGAACATTATAACCTTTCATAGTACGGTATCTGGGAATAATGTCTTTTACTACCCTGGTAAGTACATGGCCGATATGGGGAGTGCCGTTGGCAGTCGGGGGACCGTCATAGAAGGTAAAACTCTTCCTCCCTTTCCCGGCTTCAATACTTTTTTCAAAGATTTTGTTCTCTTTCCAGAACTCTAAAACCTTTCTTTCCCTATCGACAAAATTTAGGTCTGTCGACACTTTGTCGTACATGTCAATCCTCCTTTTATTATTAATAATCCTTAGTTTTCGGAATTATTTTATTAAATTAATCTTCTTGTAAAAAGGTATAAGTCTTTTACTAAAAAAGCTCCCATCCGAAAAAGGATGAGAGCTAACGCTTTCATTTAACCACCTGTTTCGTATACACTGCCCATAAAAAGACATTTATACACTATCCATATAACGGTGGATACCGGCTTGACTTACTTAATAAATCCATAGGAATTATCCCTTTAGGATTTATTGTTGGGCCTTGCAACTAGGGAGTGATCTTCAGTCATCCGCTACTCATACCGGGCTTCCACTATCCCCGGCTCGCTGTGATTTTTACTGAATGCTTACTCTCTCCGTCATCGTCTTTAACATATTAATTTTCAATTATAATAGTATAAAGATTGCGGAAAGTCAAGTATTTATTAATTTTCCTTGCTATTTTGCCCAAAATATTAATGAATCTTCTAAGGTTATGCAGGCTTAAAAATATTAAGTGAACATTGGTTTGAATTATTCAGCATATATTTGATACATTATTTAAGTATAAGACAGATTGTGCGTATTTTCTTGACTTTAATAAGTATTTGGTATATCTTGAATGATATGCTGCAAAGTAAAATAAAATTTTTTATGTTCCTCTTATTTTTACATTATGATATTATTATAAATAATAAAAAAATGTAAAAATGTGTATCAAGTATTATTATTTTTTAACGAAGGTGATAAAATGAGCAAGCAAAACCTAACCCTCCTGACCGACTTCTATGAGCTTACCATGATGCAGGGATACTTCAACAACAATATGAACGATATTGTTGTATTTGATTTATTTTACAGGGAAAATCCGTGTAACGGCGGTTATGCCATATGTGCCGGATTGGAGCAGGTTATAGATTATGTTAAAAATCTCAGATTTACTGAGGACGATATAGAATATTTGCGTTCATTAAAAACGTTTGATGAGGGTTTTCTAAATTACCTGAAAGACTTTCGTTTTAGCGGGGATATTTATGCCATCCCGGAAGGAACTGTGGTATTTCCCATGGAACCGCTGATAAAAGTAGTGGCTCCTATTATGGAGGCCCAGCTAATAGAAACCGCCCTGCTTAATATCATCAACCACCAGAGTTTGATCGCCACTAAGGCCTCCCGTGTTGTATATGCCGCAAAGGGCGCCCCGGTTATGGAATTCGGTCTAAGGCGGGCTCAGGGACCGGATGCCGGAACATTGGGAGCAAGGGCTGCCGTAATCGGCGGCTGCATAGGTACAAGTAACGTTCTTTCGGCCAAGCTGTATGATATGCCGCCTTTAGGGACCCATGCCCACAGCTGGATTATGAGTTTTGACGATGAACTTACGGCTTTCAGAAAATATGCCGAACTTTATCCTTACAATACAACTTTATTGGTAGACACATACGATACCCTTCGTTCCGGTGTACCCAATGCCATAAAAGTCTTTAAAGAACTTCGTGAAAGCGGCAGAATGCCCGAAAAATACGGCATACGCTTAGACAGCGGTGATTTGGCTTACCTGTCCAAAATGGCAAGAAAAATGCTTGATGAAGCCGGCTTTACTGATGCCAAAATAACGGCTTCCAGCGATCTTGATGAATATGTAATTGATTCCTTAATAGCTCAGGGAGCCAAAATAGACTCCTGGGGTGTCGGTACCAAACTTATAACTTCAAAAGACTGCCCTTCTTTTGGAGGTGTCTATAAACTGTCTGCCATAAAAAAAGGCGATAAATTTATTCCCAAAATGAAGCTTTCAGAAAACCAATGGAAGGTTACCAATCCGGGAAACAAAAAAATATACAGAATTTACGACAAAGAAAGCGGAAAAGTAAAAGCCGATCTTATAACGCTGCATGATGAATATTTTACTTCCGACAAGCCTTTACTATTGTTTGACCCGATAGCAACCTGGAAGAAGACATATTTAAAGCCCAATACTTATATCTTAAGAGAATTGCTTGTTCCCGTATTTATAAAGGGAGAATGCGTATATACATCCCCTTCGGTGATGGAAATACGCGAGTATTGTGCCAAAGAACTGAATACTCTTTGGGATGAGTCAAGAAGGCTTACCAATCCCCATAACGTGTACGTGGATCTTTCCAACAATTTGTATCAATTAAAGACACAGCTTTTAAACAGCCAGAGCATAAATCCTTAAATACCAAAATCTAATATTCTTATTAATAAAATTTTATGATATACTATAATTAAACAGTACAAACTATGGCATTCATATATCTGTTATCCATGCAAAATTTTGACATAACTGACGTACTTTAGGAGGAATTATGGATAAAACAAAAATTTTCTTAATAGCCTGTACAATATTTATATTATCATTGGCCGGTGTTCTCATACTCGGCAATACACACCCGGATAAATCAAACCCGGCATATAACGATTACGGAAAAGCCTCTGCATCCACCATACCGGACGATGCAGAAAATACTGACACAAATAATGACGATTACATAAATTCCGGCGATTATACATATATTCCTCCTGATTATGAATATGATGATAATGATGAAGATATTTATGAGGATGATAACGAAATGACAGATATATGGACTCCTGCCACCGAAATTGATCTTGATCCCAACAGTATAACGGTATTTGTTAATAAGGAATATAACCTTCCAAAAGACTTTATTCCTAAAAATTTAGTTACTCCCAATATACCTTTTGACATAACGGGTTACAACGAAAGAAAACTGTTGCGCAAAGAGGCTGCAAAAGCCATAGAAAAACTCTTTGCAGCTGCATTAAAAGAAGGATATACCTTATACGGCATATCCGGATACAGATCTTACAACAGACAGAAAGAAATCTTTTTAAACAATCTTATAAGGAAAGGGAAAACCCATACTCTTAAATATTCCGCGGCTCCCGGTACCAGCGAACACCAGACAGGGCTCGCTATGGATGTATCTTCAAAATCCGTAAATTTGAAACTTGTCACTGCATTTGCAAACAGCCCCGAAGGCAAATGGCTGGCCGAACACGCCCATGAGTTCGGGTTCATTATAAGATATCCAAAAGACCGTGAAGAAATTACCGGTTACGCATATGAGCCGTGGCATATAAGATATGTGGGCAAGCAATTGGCGACCTATCTCTATACCAATAACTTGACTTTGGACGAATATTACAATTATGTTCCGAGCGAAGGTTTTGATTTCGAAAAGAAATATGCGGACCTTTTAAACTATAAACCGCCCGTCACTCCTACTCCTGTTCCGGAAGACGAACTGGAGGAAGATATAACGGATGATATTCCGGATGATTTGACAGATGATATTCCTGACGACATTCCGGATGAGGATTTTGAAGACATTCCTGTTGATAATCCTAATGATGATAGTTCGGATGATGATATTCCTGATGATTCGCCGGAAGATGTGTCTGACGAAACAGTAGGCAATGACGATGCCCAAAGTAGAGATTCCGGTTATGATTGTGAGGAAAATTTAAAAGATTCAGATGAGTCTGAAGTACCGGATTCCTCTTTAGATGATATCAAAAACGGTCCCACCCCTACACCTGTTCCCTTTGACATTTTAGAAGGGAAAGTTTCTGATTTTGATATAATAAACTGATGCTGCTGTAATTATTTTTTTAAAATATGGAGGCACGCAATGAGACTTATCTTACTCCTTTTATTTTTGCTTATATTTTTTATAATAAGCATTCCTTTATTCATTATCGAGTTTATAATAGGGAAATTTAATCGTCGTGCACAGGTTTCCAGTTCACAAAAGATAGTAGCTGCCGCCTTTCATGTGGTATTATTCCTTGCCGGTGTAAAACGAACCGTCATCGGCAGGGATAATATTCCTAAAAATGAACCTGTTTTATATATTGCCAATCACAGAAGCTATTTTGATATACCGGTAACCTTTGTAAGCCTGCCTACTTTGACCGGTTATATGGCAAAAATAGAAATAGCTAAAATACCTATATTAAGGACCTGGATGCGTTTGCTTCGATGTTTGTTTCTAGACAGAAACGATATCCGGCAGGGCATGAAAACTATATTGCAGGCAATCGAACAGATTAAGGAAGGTTACTCGATTTTTATATCCCCTGAAGGAACCCGTAACCAAGGAAAAGAGATGCTTCCTTTTAAGGAAGGCAGTTTTAAGGTTGCAGAAAAAACCGGCTGTGCAATTATACCCGTAGCCATAACCAATACCGATGAAATATTTGAAAACCACATACCCTGGGTCAGATCCGCCAAGGTGGTAGTCGAATTTGGCAAACCCATTTATCCCAAAGAATTGGACAAGGGGAAACAAAAACATCTCGGTTCTTATGTGCAGGGCATAATTAAGGAAATGTTGGACAAGAACTCTCACCTGGTTTAAAGTTAAAAATTTCTTTTATTCTTTGTATTTTACTATTTATTTTTTTTATAATAAATGATACAATAGTCGATGTCCGACTAAAATTATGCCCGTATTGGAATAATATAAATAAGTTCCTTAAACGGATAAATTTGATTGATTTTGATTACGAAATCACTTTTTTTATGTTAAATAAAGTTATCAGGAGGTACATAGTACATGAAGACCACTCTTATCGTGTTTTTAATAGTAGCTTTAGTCATAACCGGAATATTGGTCGCCCTTTACTTTGTCGGAAGGAAACTTCAAAAGAGGCAGGAAGAAGCCGAAGAACAGATGAAGGCTGCTGCCCAGACATTTTCCATACTGGTTATTGATAAAAAGAAAATGAAGTTAACGGAAGCAAATTTGCCAAAAATGGTTGTTGATCAGACGCCTAAATACCTCCGCCGTTCCAAAGTACCTATTGTAAAAGCAAAAATCGGTCCAAAAATAATGTCATTGATGTGTGACCCTAAGGTATTTGACCTTATTCCTGTTAAAAAAGAAGTAAAAGCCGTTATAAGCGGTATATATATAACCGATGTAAAAGGTTTAAGAAGTGGTTTGGAAAAGAAACCTCAAAAGAAAGGCTTATTTAAAAAGATAAAGGACAAGTTCTCAAAAGAAAAGTAATTATACGGTATATCCTCTTGCCATACGAAAATAAAATCGGTAAGAGGATTTTTTTAATGCCTATTTTATGATAGAATATATCGTGGCAGAATTAATCATCTTATTAATTGTATGTGTATTATATTAGCTTGTCATAATATGTATTTTAATTTTTTGTCTATTATGACTTAAATATGACGTTCGTCAATTCGTAAAGTAATCGGGAGCTTTTTAAATTTTAACCCCGTGTTAATTTGTTATCATATTATCTTTTAATAGTCGATTGTGAAAGGAAAATGATATTATATGAGCAGAAAATTAACTAAAATATTACTTGTCTTAATTGTAATTTTGATAGCAGTTTCAGCTGTTGCTTACATAAAAAATTCAGGATCAGGCTCAGGGCAAAAAAAAGAAGATAAACAAGTTTCAGACTCTTTCGATAACAATGTAACTGAAGTAAGTGAAGCTCCCGCAGATACATCTTCCCCCGAAGAAAAGCCCTCTTCTTTTGAAACAGATCCTGTACCAGCAAATAACGAAAACGTCAATGATTCTGACGAAAAAAAAGATGATCCCGATGAAAGCTCCGGCCAAAACGATGAAACTAAAACCGGTGATTCATTAATCGGCCCCATAGTCCTTGCCTTTGCCGGTGACGTTAATTTGGACGAAAACTCCAAGCCTGTTGCCCGTTATGATAAAGAAAATAAAGGCATTCTGGGAGTATTTTCTCAGGATCTGGTTGACGAAATGAATAATGCGGATATTTTCATGTTAAATAATGAATTTGCCTATAGTACACGGGGAGCAAGAATCAAGGAAAAATCCTTTACATTCAGGGCTCATCCGAAACGGGTGGAGATATTAAAGGAAATGGGAGCAGATATAGTATCCCTGGCAAATAATCACGCCCTGGATTACGGAGTAGATGCCCTTCTTGATACCTTTACAACCCTTGAAGAAGCGGGCATCGATTATGTCGGAGCAGGCCGCAATATGGAACGGGCCAAAGCCCCTGTCTACTACACTATCGGAGATAAAACTATAGGTTTTGTAGCAGCTTCCAGAGTAATATATGCCATGGACTGGTATGCTACAGACGATAGGCCCGGTATGATAGGAACCTATGATCCCGCATTATTTGTAACCTCTATAAAAGAAGCTAAAGAAAACAGTGATTACGTTGTGGCTTTTGTTCATTGGGGAATAGAACGCGAACACAAGCCCGTAGAATATCAGAAAGTATTGGCGAAAACCTATATTGATGCAGGAGCTGACTTTGTCATAGGCTGCCATCCCCATGTTATGCAGGGTATAGAATTTTATAAAGGCAAACCCATTGCATACAGTCTGGGCAATTACTGGTTTAATTCATCAAAAAGAGAATCCGGCCTGTTAAAAATTTATATTAATCCCGACGGAACATTTGATGTCCAGCTTCTGCCGGTGATGAACGATAATACATATACATATATGATTACAGATGAAAAGGAAAAAGAAGCTTATTATAAATTTATGACAAATATATCCTTTAACGTGGAATATGATAAAGACGGTTTTGTAACAGAAAAGCAATAAATACTTAACTTAAAGTAAATTTAAAAGGGCACAGGTAAAACGCCTGTGTCCTTGTCTTTATTATCCAAGTCAATTTTTTATCTATATTTCCCTGACTGCAATTCTTATCTGATTGTCTGAGAAATGTTCATTATTTTGGAACAATGCATATTCCATATCAACAATAAGTTCTTTTTCATTTTCCTCAATTTCAATCCTTTTGGTACAAATTTGAAACATAAAACTGCCGTAGGGAGTATTGTAGAAAGTATGAGTATCCTTTGACAAATCAAAAACCATATGGGTACGGTTATCTCCCTTTTTTATCATTTCAACCAGTCCGGGAAGAACTTTAATTGTATTATCACTTTCCCCGGTATTTTCCTTGTCATACTCCTTATACCGTATAATATGCTTGCCGTTAAAAAACCTATACTCTCCTGTCACGTCTGTAATAATGCTGCCATTATTTTCACGGGTCTTACCCTCAATAAAAACGTTTACTTTTCCCTTCATTACATACTCCGTTTTCTTAGTCTTACCGGAATCAATTTTACTATTTTTTCAACCTAAAAGCAACAGTTTATAAAACTATGGATTTTAACGGTTATAGTATAATTTTGTGATGTTTGGGAAATACTTAGATATCAAATTTATTAGGAGGACATATGAACAGGAAGATATCAGTATTTTTAATAATAATAGGGACTTTAACATATTTAATACAGTTACATACGGCTGCCACCATAAACCTTCAGGAAAATGTAGCAAAAAACATAATACGCTTTCATGTAATAGCAAACAGCGACAGCAAAGAGGACCAGTATCTGAAATACGAGGTAAAAAACGCCCTTATCAAAGCTCTATACCCGAATTTTAAAAATATAAATTCCGTAGAAGAAGCCAGATCAATCATCAAATCCAGCATACCATTAATAGAAGATGTGGCCTCTCAGGTTATAAAAAGCCACGGCTATTCTTATCCGGTTACAGCTTCATTGACAACAAACTATTTTCCTATGAAAGTATATGGAGATTATGCTTTTCCGCCGGGAAAATATGAAGCTTTGCAGGTACGTATAGGAAATGCTCAGGGTCAAAATTGGTGGTGTGTCATGTTCCCTCCCCTATGTTTTGTTGATGAAACCTACAGTATTGTGTCGGAGGATTCGGAAAAAAAATTAGAGTACCTTTTGACAGATGATGAACTTGATTTTATACAAACAAAAAAAATTCCGGTTAAAATCAGATTTAAACTTCTTGATATTCTAAAAAGTATTATAAGCGACAAATAATTTGTATTCATCTTACAGATATGATAAAATAACTTATCCCATAACCATTCTGAATGACAAACTCAAAATTTATGTATCAAATATAATTATAAGGATTAATATTTTATGGGCCAAAATAAATAGTACTTTTTACTTTTATGAAGTTTTGGATTTGGGGAGGATATAATGAATTCCATAGCCGTAAAAGCCTATGCCAAGATTAATCTGGGCCTTGATGTTATTCAAAAACGACCCGACGGTTACCATGATATAAAAACTATCATGCAAACCGTCAATTTATATGATACTGTTTGCATAAAAAAAACAAAATTTCAATCTGTTACCGTTCGGTCCAACCTTAACTATCTGCCTACGGATCAGAGAAACTTAGCCTACAAAGCCGTCCTGTTGTTTCGTGAACTGTATCCTTTTAAAGACGGCCTTAACATATATTTAAACAAACGGATTCCCGTATCGGCCGGCCTGGCAGGGGGCAGTGCGGATGCTGCTGCTACTTTAAAAGGCTTAAACCAACTATATAAGACCGGCTTGTCTTTAGAAGAACTAATGGCTATCGGAGCCAGGCTTGGAGCTGATGTTCCTTTTTGCCTGCTAATGGGGACAGCACTGGCTGAAGGAATCGGAGAAAGATTAAAACCTCTTCCTCCTTTGCCCGATTGCCATATTCTGCTTGTAAAACCTGATATAAGCGTTTCAACCAAATATGTATATGAAAATCTCAGGCTAAATGAAATCGTAAAACATCCGGATATTGAATCAATGCTGGACGCCTTAAAGGAGAAAAATTTATACCGGCTTTCCGCTCTTATAGAAAATATTATGGAAACCGTAACCGCAAGAGAGTATCCGGTTATTGAAAAAATTAAAGAAAAAATGAAAGAAAACGGTGCTCTTTCATCGGTTATGAGCGGAAGCGGACCTACGATTTACGGTATATTTGATAATCAGCTAAAAGCAGAAACGGCATACAATTTCTTTAAATCATCCCAATACGGCAAATATGTCATATTAACTAAACCTTATAATATAAATCAATAAATTTTACCGGGGCTTTGTAAGCCCTTATTTTTCTGCTGTGATGTAAGATTTAATAAAAAAGAGAACAACAACCATGATTTGTATATACACGGACAAACTTATCCGTCTATACCTATACGAAACCATAGCCCTTGTTCTCCCAAAATATTGTCAGACAGATGTATCACCTATATTACTAAATACATTGCTTGACAAGGATTAAATTTATTTATAAATTGATACCCATTTACAGGCTGAGCAAATTAAAGCTGATCTCTCCATTCTTCGAGCTTACTTATAGTTCTGTCCAGAGTGTCCCTGCAAATCTGAGGAAGTGCTCCGCCCCAGGCCTTCTCTGCCAGACTAAAGCCTTTCTTTACAGCTTCAATCATAAGGTCCGCCTTGGCCGGGTCTCCTCCAGCCAGAGATTTTGCAAAGGAAACTAATCTTTCGGAGGTCTGCTCTATGCCCCAATAGCCGTCTTCGGCAATATCTTTTTGAGCCTGAAGCCTTGTTTCTTCGTCTACCGGTACCTTACCGTCTCTTAACAGGCTATATACATTGCTGGCTCTGTTAAAAGTCTGTCCTTGCTTTGTAAGCATTTTTTCTACCAAATCAATCAGTCTCTGCCTGCTTCTTTCCGCTTCTTCAAGGAGCCGATTTATGGTAGCCTGATCTCTCTGATACGCCCCGGTAACGTTACTTTTTTTCTCATAGACCGCGGCTTCCTCATAATTATTGTCCTTTTTGTTTTGTACCGCCTCTTTTTTTTCTTTTTTCCGTTCGCTGTAATCGTAATAAACTTCGGTACTCTGATAATTTGATATACCTTTAATACTCATTCCCATCCTCCTTTATAATCTTACCGTCCTTGGCTGCGGAGGAAATCATCCCTGATATCTAGGATCAATTTCCTATATCATGTATATCGGAGGATACGGAATATTTCTTAACATACTCTACCTGTTTTTCCTTATTTTTATAAATAAAATTTAACCTGTATAGTATTTTATCATAAATGTACCTGCTTATCTTTCTATGGTAAAGAACAGGTTTATATATTATTATTTGCTTATTTCTTTATAAAGAATTGATTTTATTATAAATCATATCCCTTATATTTTATATAACGGCATCCACCCTTTTTACGATTATCAGCTTATCCCCTTCTTTTACTATATCGTTTTCCAAATCGTTTATTTCCATAATTGTATCCACAGTGGTATGATATTTCTTCGCAATGTTCCACAGGTTATCGCCTTTTTTAACAATATATCCAATAATACCTGGCATAGCCTGAAGTTTTTCCAGATCCAAATCAGCCACTTCAAGATCCGTAATAATAGGCTCGGTAATCTTCTCAAATACTATGGTATTCAGGCTTATCAGGGCTTTGACTTCAATTTCTTCCCCGTCAAGCATCATAACACTTAATTGATCAATATTAGGCCTTACTTCATAATTGCTGCCTGAATTTAAACCTTTAGCCTCTATTACCTGAGAAAACGGAATAGATCCTTTCAGGGAGCAAAGGGGCATAGAATCGTCTTCCGATATGTATAAAATATTAACGTCAATAACTCCCTCTACCATAAGTTCAGAATCTTTTGGTATAACGTCGTCAAGCTTTATCGATCCGTCACAATGGCAAATTTGAAGAATCTTCGGCTGATTGCCTGGCACACGGATATTATCGGCAATACGGTATTTGCTGTTATTTTTGATAACCAAATTTTCATAGGTGGCATCGCGGAATATAGGGGTAATCTCTTTACTGGGGCTGTAAACGTCACAAAGTATTTCCGGTTCCTGGATATCATAAACCTTAATTGCCATTTCTAAAATAACTTCCAGGTCAATAACTCTTTCTTCACCGTCAGCATCCGGCTTTACTTCTATATTTTTATTTAAAATTTTGAAAGTAATATCTTCAATCATATTTTCATTGCAGCCATTGCAGTCGACAGTTCCTCCGAAAGCCACCTCAGTTTCGTAATATTCAATAGGACTTTCCTCATTTTCGCCGTTATAAAGGAGAAATACCGTAAGTTCCCCTTTAATTGTAAATCTGTCTTCCAAAAGCCTGACTTCGATATTATTTAAACGGACATCGCTAAAGAGTACCGATACCACATTGCTTTTGTTTGTCGGAAGGATCAGCTCATCCTTGATCCTAAAAGTATCCTTTTTATCTATGGCTATATCCGTTATCTCTATCTTCTTGCTAAGATATTGTACGTCGTCAGCCCCCTCCACCATGACTCCGGTTTCCTCATCATAAATTTCCTCTACCGTTACATACAGGCTGACAATAGATTTTACACTTATTTTTCTTGAATTAATCATTTCGGCTGTCAGATCTTCCAAATCCCATTTTACGATCGGATCGTCCTCCGAACAGGCTTGATCCATATTTATTACTTCGTCAAACTGTATTTGCCCCGGTATATTATGTATCGGCCTGGTATCCTCGGAACTGAAATACAGGACATTAAAATCCAGTTCTCCTTTTACTGTAAGTTTTCCGTTCATAGCCTGAATCTCGTGTATTTTTATGTCACCCTGCTGTGTTATAATCCGTTCTATATCCGGTTTGACATCAGGAACATTAAAATCATCATCTAATGTAAGCTGCAGGGTACTCTTACATTTTAATTTATTCATATGAATATTCCTTTTTACTAACTCCACAGGTCTCCCTCCTTAAATTTGGACATAGGATTACATGCCTCTGACATATCATATTCATTCAGGCAGGGATTTATGATTTTGATCGGTAACTTTTTTATTGTATAAATGAGCATTTACGAAAACTGCAGGCGACAGTTACAAAATCTATCAAGCGAATAAGGGCTTATAACAAAAAAAAGCCGAAACCATATTTCAATGGTTTCAGCCACCAGTTTTTATTTTTATCTGCACAAAATAAGTTCAATATCTTTGGTCAAAACATCTGTATAACTATACGACATAGTTCTTGCAGGCATATCGTCATTCCCGGGAGTCGTCACTAAAAAAATGCTTGAATACGTTTCAGATATAATACCAACCGTCTCGTCTATTCTGTGTCTTCCCCTATTAACTCTGACTTTAACTTTCTTCCCCGTATGGCTTTTTACAGCATTTCGTACTTTATTAACATCCGCCTGATTTATCATAATTACTCCTTACTAATGTCTACTCCATAGCCCGGAAAACCGCTATGTGAACATATAAACATTGATACAAAAACATATTTTATGCATCATGAGTATTATAACATAAAATTCATGTTGTTGTCAACTAATTTTCAGACAATTTAAAGCTTATTATAGCTTTTTACCATTAAATATGCACAGTAAATAAAATAAATTTTGTATATTTTTATGGAATAATTAAATATTAGCCTATATTTATGTCTGCCTGTTTTTGGGAATATGCACAAATTCATCAGGTTCCCTGTAATTTGTTTAAGAGAATTTACCGAAATTTCTAATACAATATATGGATGTTAATAAAGTTACTAGTACTAAATGTAGCGATTGCCATAGGGGACATTAATTATGTTTTTTCATTCAAATACAACTTTTTTATCTATAAATTCAATTTTTACGACAATATATGGATAAGATACTCCCTGTGTCACTAAATCATCCTGTGACGGTCCAATCAGATTTGTATCTATATAGATTGCATTGTCGGCAAGAAAGAGTTCTTCTACAGCAATACTGTATCCACCGCTATTTTGCTTTCCATAACCGACCGCAATATACAAATAGTCTTTGTTGGAATAGGTAAGTCTGAAAGGTTTTTCTTTCTTTTCATCAATTATTTCCTTTAACTCCCCCGGTAAATCGGCCTCTTCTACCACAGTAAAATCAAGATCCCTTATTTTCTTTATTTCCGTTTCATCTTTTTTGCAGGCTGTAAATAAAATAGCAGTAATAAAAATTAAAAGAAGCTTTGCCAATATCTTTTGCCTCTTCATCAATACCCTCCATGACAGATGTCTTTTATTCATTTAATATTATGAAGGGTTTGGCAAAAAAATTCATTTTCTTATATTACTCTTGCCTTAAGTTCATCGTTTTCCACATCGACCAGAATGGTTTCTCCTGCCGCTACCTGATCGCTTAAAATCAGTCTGGCACTCAATGTTTCCACATTTTTTTGCAGATAGCGCTTTAACGGCCTTGCCCCATATACCGGATCATAAGCCTGCTTTACGATGTAGTCTTTTGCAGAGTCGGATACTTTAATAGATATATCCTTATCCTTTAGCCGTTTATTTACATCAGCTATCATAAGGTCAATTATACTGCATATGTTATCCATAGTAAGAGGCTTAAACATTATAATTTCATCCAGACGGTTAAGAAATTCCGGCCTGAATGAAGCCTGAAGCTCCTGCATAACCAAAGACTCACATTCCGGACTTATTTCTCCTTTTTCGTTTACCCCCTCAAGCAGGTATCTTGATCCTATATTAGATGTAAGAATTATAATTGTATTCTTAAAATCGACTGTCCTTCCCTGGGAATCGGTTATACGCCCGTCATCCAGTACCTGCAGAAGAATATTGAATACATCCTGATGGGCTTTTTCCACTTCATCAAAAAGTATAACCGAATAAGGCTTTCTTCTGACTGCTTCCGTAAGCTGTCCTCCCTCTTCATAACCTACGTATCCCGGAGGTGCTCCTATCAGCCTTGCCACCGAATGCTTCTCCATATATTCACTCATATCAATCCGTATCATATTTTCTTCATTGTCAAAAAGGCTCTCCGCCAAAGTCTTTGCAAGCTCGGTTTTACCCACACCGGTAGGTCCCAGGAATAAAAATGAGCCGATAGGTTTTTTGGGGTCTTTAATACCTGCTTTGGAACGAAGGATTGCATCCGATACTTTTATAACCGCTTCATCCTGTCCTACCACCCTTCTGTGAAGATGAGAAGGAAGATTAAGCGTTTTATTTCTCTCACTTTCCGTAAGCTTTGTAACCGGTATTCCTGTCCATCTGGACACAATCCTTGCGATTTCTTCCTCGCTTACGCTTTCACGGACCATCCTGTTACCGCCGCTTCTTAATTGCTCCTCTTCTACCTGCAGCTGTTTTTGCAGTTGCGGCAGCCTTCCGTATTTTAATTCTGCTGCTTTGTTTAAATCATAGTGGCGTTCGGCGAGTTCAATTTCTTTATTAATTTCCTCAATTTCTTCTCGAAGCTTTTGAACCTTTTCTATACAGGCCTTTTCACCTTCCCATTTGGCCTTGGCTGATGAGAATTCGTCCTTAAGCTCCGCCAGTTCTTTTTGAAGTTCCTCAAGCCGTTCCATACTTAAGCGGTCGTTTTCTTTTTTTAATGCCGCCTGTTCTATTTCCATTTGCATAATTCTTCTTTGCATATCATCAAGTTCGGTCGGCATAGAGTCAAGCTCTGTCTTAATCAGGGCGCAGGCCTCATCAACCAAATCTATAGCTTTATCCGGAAGAAAGCGGTCTGATATATAGCGGTTAGATAAAACTGCGGCACTAATCAAAGCTCCGTCGGTAATTTTTACCCCGTGAAAGACTTCATACCGTTCTTTTAACCCTCTTAGTATGGATATAGTATCCTCGATTGTCGGCTCGTCAACCAAAACAGGCTGGAACCTTCTTTCCAGGGCAGCATCTTTTTCTATATACTGGCGGTACTCATTGAGGGTTGTTGCTCCTATGCAGTGAAGTTCCCCTCTGGCAAGCATGGGCTTAAGCATATTTCCGGCATCCAGTGCCCCTTCTGTTTTTCCTGCTCCGACAATGGTATGAAGCTCGTCTATAAACAAGATTATTCTTCCTTCGCTCTTTTTAACTTCCTCCAGCACAGCCTTTAAACGTTCTTCAAATTCTCCCCGGTATTTGGCTCCCGCAACCAAAGCTCCCATATCCAGAGCAAAGAGCATTTTGTCTTTTAATGAATGCGGTACATCTCCCTTTACAATTCTTTGGGCCAGCCCTTCGACTACGGCCGTCTTTCCCACACCCGGCTCTCCGATAAGAACCGGATTGTTCTTGGTTTTTCTTGATAATATCCTAATAACATTCCGAATTTCCGCATCTCTTCCGATAACCGGATCAAGCTTTTGCTCTCTGGCCATAGCCACCAGATCATGGCCGTATTTTTCAAGGATGTCATAAGTCGCTTCGGGGTTGTCGCTTAACACCTTTTGATTTCCTCTCACACTTTGCAGGACTTTTAAAAATTCGTCCCGGGTAATATTAAACTCCCGAAACAGTTCCCTAAGATTTTTTCCGGGATATTGCAACATGCTTAAAAAAAGATGTTCCACGGAAACGTAAGCATCTCCCATCCTCTTTGCTTCATCTTCCGCATATATTAAAACTTTATTAAGATCATTGCCGATATAGATTTGTCCCCCGGCTACCTTGGGCCGCCTGTTCAATATGCCCTTTAACTGCGCCAAAAAGACATCGGTATTTATACCCATTTTCTCAAGCAGCTTTTTAATAAGGCTTTCATCCAGGGTAATCAGGCTGTATAACAAATGCTCTACTTCGATTTCCTGATGCCCGTATTCATAAGCCAGCTTTTCACAGTTTTGAACCGCAAGCATTGAATTTTGAGTGAATTTATTGATATTCATAGTCTCCTCCTTATATAACAGTAAAACTAAAATAATCCTTTAAACACAATATTTATATTGCTTGTTCTATTACAACTATAACACCGATGGCAGAAAATTGCAATATTATTTTTTTTATGTAAAATATTTTATATTTTTATTATTTATCCAAATTTGCATTTTATTATTTGATTTTATATTTGTGAATTAAAATTTGAACTTATGAAGCAATCGGATTTTAATAAGCACTTTATGATACTACTTATTTAAACAATGTAGAATATCGTGCCTGCTTCTTTGAAGCAAACAAAAAAAAGTAGGAGAAAGCTAAATAATTAGCTACCTCCTACCCGATCAATAAATATATATACTTAAAAAATCATGAATTGGTCAAATCATTGTCTCTATAATCATTATGCAGCTTATTTTACTCCGCCTTAACTTCTACCAACTCATAACCGGCTTCTTCTATTGCCTTTTTGAATATATCGTCGCCTATTTCCCGGTCAATCTCCACAAAGGCGCATTTTCCTTCCAAATCGGCCTTGGCTGATATAACACCGTCCAGTTCCAGCAATGCATCTTCCACATGTTTTACGCAATGTCCGCAGGACATTCCTTCAATCATCAATTTTTTTCTCATAATAATTCCTCCTTAAATATAGTGTCCTTTCTTATTCTTTTCATCTAACCTTATTTAAAGTATTTATCTGTCCGTTTGTTTCCTGCCTGTTGTCTTAATTTACTACTATGTCACGTCACCCTCCGCAGGAACTTTGGCAGTATTACTTATTATTCCTTGACCGGTTTAAATCTTCTTAAGCGCAGGGCATTGGTTACCACTGATACGGAGCTTAAGCTCATGGCTGCTCCGGCAATCATAGGATTTAACAAAGGTCCTCCAAAAATATGAAGAATACCCATAGCAACCGGTATTCCTATGGTATTGTAAGCAAATGCCCAGAATAAATTCTCTTTAATGTTTCGTATAGTGCTTCTGCTAAGCTGTATTGCCGTCGGCACATCCGTTAAATCACTTCTCATCAATACGATATCCGCAGATTCCATTGCTACATCCGTACCCGATCCTATGGCAATACCGATATCAGCCTGGGCCAGAGCAGGGGCGTCGTTGATTCCGTCTCCCACCATGGCTACTATTCTTCCTTCCGATTGAAGTTTTTTCACTTCCTCGGCTTTATCCTGAGGCAACACCTCCGATAATACCCTGTCTATACCGACCTGTTTAGCTATTGCCTGGGCGGTTTTTCTGTTGTCACCCGTTATCATGGCTACCTTAATGCCCATCCTGTGAAGTTGTTCAATGGCTCTCTTGCTTGTATCCTTAACAGTATCGGCTACGGCAATGATACCGGCTAGGTTTCCCGAAACCGCAATATACATGGGAGTTTTCCCTTCGTCTGCCAATCTGTCTGATAGCTCTTCCCAATTTTCCAGGGCTATTTCTCTGTCTGTCATCAGTTTGCGGTTTCCCAAAAGCACCTGCCTGCCGTCTATGGTTACTTCAATACCATGACCGGGTATGGCTCTAAAGTCTGAGGCGTTCCTAGTCTTAATTCCCATATCTTCGGCATATTTTACTATAGCCTCACCCAGAGGATGTTCAGACCCCTTTTCGGCAGAGGCGGCCATCGAAATAAGTTCCTCTTTGACAATACCGTCGGCAGTATATATATCTGTAACTTTAGGCTTTCCTTCCGTAATGGTTCCGGTCTTGTCAAACACTACGGTATCTACTTTATGGGCTATCTCCAGAGCCTCCCCGCTTTTAATAAGCACACCGTACTCAGCTCCTTTTCCGGTTCCCACCATGATGGCTGTAGGTGTTGCAAGCCCAAGAGCACAAGGACAGGCTATAACCAGCACCGAAATAAAAATTGTTAAAGCAAATATGACACTTTGTTTACCAATAAAATACCATCCCAGCCCCGAAAGAAGAGCTAAAACAATTACTATAGGAACAAAATAGCCCGATATGATATCCGCCATTTTAGCAATAGGCGCTTTAGACCCCTGGGCATCCTCCACCAGCTTGATTATCTGAGATAGAACGGTATCTTTTCCTACTCTGGTTGCTTTATACCGTATACTGCCGTTCTTGTTGATGCTGGCCCCTATAACGGTATCTCCCACTTGCTTTTCTACCGGAATACTTTCTCCGGTCAGCATGGATTCGTCTACGGATGTAATACCGTCTATTACTATGCCGTCCACCGGCACCCTTTCACCGGGTTTTACCACAATAATATCCCCGACTTCAACTTCATCTATGGGAATTTCAACTTCGGTATCATTTCTTATTATAACGGCAGTCTTCGGAGTCAAGCCCATCAGTTTTTTTATTGCTTCCGAAGTTTTTCCCTTGGATACCGTTTCAAAATATTTACCGAGGGTTATCAGCGTAAGAATAACGGCTGCAGATTCAAAATATAACTCATTAGCATAACTGTGGTTGCCACTTATTATTTGAATAACGGCAAATATCCCATATATAACCGCCGCCCCGGTACCGATAGCAATTAAGGAATCCATATTCGGACTGCCCTTAAAAAGGGTTTTTAATCCAACTATATAGTACCTGTATCCGACAGCAACTACAGGAAGTGTAAGTATCAACTGAGCCAGTGCAAAAGCCAGGGGATGCATCATATGGTCAAGAAACCTTGGCAAAGGAAGCCCTATCATATGTCCCATGGAAATATACAACAGAGGTACAGTAAATATAGCTGATATAATAAACCTGACCCATAAAACTCTTTTTTCTTTTTCTTTCTTGTCTTTATCTGTATCTGCCTTTATATCTTCGTCAACTGCCTTATATCCTGCCTTTTCTACCGCCTTTTTGATTTCGGAAACCCTTATTATGGATGAGTCATAGGTAACGGTAAGTTTCTCCGTAGCAAGATTTACATCGGCACCTAATATACCGTCCAGTTTCCTTACGGCCCTTTCAACGGCTTTTGCACAGGCTGCACAGGTCATGCCTTCTATTTTTAACGTTTTTGTAACCGTTTCCGCAATGGCTTTATAGCCTGCTTTTTCAACCGCATTTTGAATTGCGTCGGCAGTGACTTTTCCTTCGTCATACTCTACCGTAAGTTTTTCGGTAGCCAGGTTTACATTTGCATTTGCTATACCGTCCAATTTTCTTACGGCTCTTTCAACAGCTCTGGCGCAAGCTGCACAGGTCATGCCATCTATCTTAAACGATTTTAATGCCATGTCATAACCTCCTTTTATTATTTTCCTGTTATCTTTGATAATATATCAATAATCTCGTCTATTTTTTCATTGCCTTTGTTATTCTCAAAGGCTTCTTTTACACAATGGTACATATGCTGCTTTAATATCAAAAGATTAGCTTTCTTTAGCAGAGCCTGTGTAGCTATAATCTGATTGGAAACATCTACACAATATCTCCCTTCTTCAATCATGCTAATTATAGCTTCTATTTGCCCTCTGGCTGTTTTTAAGGCAAGCATAGCTTTTTTCTTTTCATTGTTCATAATAATAACTGACAGCCATTAGTCCGGCTGTATACTTACTCCTTTCCTGATAAATTTATGTAATATATATAAATTAAACCTTACCCCTCCCCTATGGGGGTGGGATATAAGCTAGAATATATCTTTTAAACCTGTTTGTCAATATTTTTATTTTAATATTTAAGCTTTTTCATATTCTTAATTACAATCAAAAATTTTAAAATATTACCTTAAGAATAATTCCTGCATATTTTAAGCATTATTTATAATGGATAATAATTCATACAAGGAGGATCTCTATATGAATGAAAAAAAATATATTTGTCCCATATGTAACAGCGATAAACTTTTCCTAAAACATGAAGCAAGTTATGTATATTCATATAAAATTGACTCTGACGCACCGGGAATTAAAAATACCACGACTTTCTCCCCTTACCTTTATGACAGAAGAGAACAGACATCTTCCCGAGAATACCTTGAATGCGACAACTGCAAGACCCGATATTCCGGTGAAATGCTTTATAAATTTTTAAAATAATAAACAATTGAATTATTGCCTTACATGCATTATAATTACTTTTTATAATTAACGTATTACCGTATTGACAAAATAATTTTTAAGGAGAATTTAAATGAAAAAGCATATAAAAGCCCTTCGTTTTGCCTTCCCATATACAATTCCCGTATTGTCAGGATATATGGTTTTAGGTGCGGCGTTTGGCGTACTAATGAGCAGGCAGGGGATTCCTCTATTTTGGATTGCTTTTTCAAGCATATTTGTCTATGCCGGATCTATGCAATTTGTTTCCGTCGCCTTGCTGTCAGCCGGATTTGATTATCCGGGTGTTTTTTTAATGACACTGATTATAAACGCAAGACACTTGTTTTACGGCATATCATTTCTGCAAAAGTACAAAAATAAGGGAAAATTAAAACCTTATCTGGTTCTGTCTTTAACGGACGAAACCTTTTCCCTGCTGTGCAATATAGAACCACCCGCCGAGGTTTTACCAAAATGGTTTTATTTTTACATATCCTTGTTAAACCACATATATTGGGTCTTAGGTTCCCTTATAGGGGGAATTTTAGGCTCTTTGTTAAAACTTGAAACCAATGGTCTGGAGTTTGTACTTACCGCTTTATTTATAGTGATATTTATAGATCAGTGGAAAAGTGCCAAAAATCATTTACCGGCTGTTATAGGTATTTTAAGTGCAAGTGCCTGTAGAATAATTTTCGGTTCATCCGATTTTATAATCCCTTCAATGGCTGTAACTTTGCTTCTTTTAACTCTACTAAAAAAGCCTCTTGAAAGGAGGCCAATAAAATGAGTTATAACTTTAGCGAATTATTTTTGTTTTTTGGGATTATAAGCCTAGGGACTATTATTACAAGAGCCCTTCCTTTTCTTATTTTCCCGGAAAATAAAAAAATACCTAAATACATAAAATACCTTTCCGATGTTTTACCCTATACAGCCATAGGTATACTGGTTGTATACTGCCTTAAAGATGTTTCTTTTACAACTTCCCCTTTTGGCCTGCCTGAATTAATAAGCGTTGCGGCTGTAGTTATATTACATATTGTAAAAAACAACACTCTTATTAGTATAGGCATCGGAACAATACTTTATATGATACTGATTAATTTTGTATTCTGATTACTTTCTTACTTTAAAAAAA
>NZ_CVTD020000027.1 GCF_002904165.1 Herbinix hemicellulosilytica
CAAAGAGCCTAAAAAAATAAGCCGTCCCTGATATTAAGTCATCATCATACTTAATATTCATCGGGCGGCCTGTATTTTAGTATATTATTAATTTGAATTATAAAATTGTATCTATGGATAAATTATGCTCTTTTGACAAATCAATAAATGTATCTCCACATCGGATAACAGGCTTTGATAAAGCAAATTTATTAATCATTACAACTTCTCCTTCCCGACCGTCGCTTAGACGCACCTTATTGTGGAGATAACATTGCATTATTCTTTCCAAAAATACCATTAAATAACCGGGATCAAATTTTATAAAGCCTTCTTTTTCAAAACTTTCAACTACGTCAAAGGGGCATATGGCTTTCCTGTATATACGGTTTGACGTCATAGCATCGTATACATCAGCAATAGCCACAATTTTTGAAAAATTATCAATCTGTCCGCTCTTGAAGCCGTTTGGATAACCGGATCCGTCACATCTTTCATGATGCATCAGGGCGGCATATTTGATGCGGACATCAATGTCCATATTTTTCAGTACCTGAAAGCCTTTGATAGTGTGAAGCTTTACCTCTTCATATTCGTCTTTGGTCAACTTACCTGCTTTTGCAATAATTTCCCTTGGTACAAGCATCTTTCCGATATCATGAAAAAGACCGGCCAGTGTGACTATCCTCGTTTCTTCTTTGGACATTTTTAGCCAACCGGCAAAAACACTGCATATAAGGGAAACGTTCAGACTATGAACAAAAGTCATGTCATCATAATCTCTAATCCCATGCAACATTTCAAATATATGTATACCGCTTCTGCCTTCGTTAAGAATTCGGTCGGTTTCCTTAAGAAGGTTATCTATATCTACTTCGCTTTCACCATTTGCCATTTTATAAAAGTTATTTTCAATTTCAGATATGGTTTCGACATATGTACGATTAAATTTTTTAAATTCCGGTGTATTACGAAGCTTTTCAAGATAGGATTCTTCCTGGTTGTTAATTTCAATCGGGTCCCGTTTATAAACCGATAAACCACTTATATTATAAAAGCGAAGCTTTGTTATCATCCTTTCATCAAGTCTTGTACCTTTTGTAATAATAAGCTGGTCATTTGAGGTATAAACATCGGCTGCTACTATCATACCGCTTACCGCTTGATCTGTTCTTATTCTAATAGCTTCCACTATCTATCACCCCGATTTTATCATTTGCAAATTACCTGTAAATAAGTATACATATAAATACTAATATTTACAATAGGATTAATAAATATTGTGGATAATTCTATATTACACTGAAATTTTTTATCTATATTTAACATAAAATATGAATAATTTTTATAAATTAATTATAATATCATATAGTTCTTCCACAGTTGCCGCAATATAATCCGCACCGGCTTCTTCCAACTCTTTCCTGCTGCCAAAACCGTATAAAACTCCGATTGAAGCAATGCCTACGGCCTTTGCTCCCAATATATCGTATTTACGGTCTCCCACCATGACTGTCCTGTCCAAATCTGTTATTGCATTCTTCTCCAAGGCATATCTTATAACCGCTTCCTTGTCTGCCCTGCTGCTGTCAAATGTGGCTCCGCAAATATCGTCAAAATAATGTTCCAGATGAAAACTTTGAAGTATTTTAACGGCATATTCTTCAGGCTTTGATGTAGCAACAATAAGATACTTTCCTGCCTGTTTTAATTTAGTCAACAGACTTTCCATACCATTGTAAAGTTTGTTTTGATATATACCTTTTTCTGCATAATATTTTCTGTACTCGGCAGTTGCTTCCTCGGCTTCATCTCTGCTAAATCCGTAATATTCCATAAATCCTTCTCTTAATGGAGGTCCTATATGCTTAGTCAAACTGTCTAAATCTTCAACAAAAATATTCATGGCCCGTAATGCATATTGAATTGATTTTGTTATGCCTTCTTTAGGATTAGTAATAGTTCCGTCCAAGTCCATCAAAATGTAGTCCATATATCTTTCCTTTCATGCCTGTTTTATTTCGAGTATAAATTCAAAATGCTATTATTTAGGCTTTCTAACCTGTTTAATACTTTTTTCTACTTTCTTTCTCGGGATCATAATCTGGTGCCCGCATCCCAGACATTTTAGCCTAAAATCCATGCCTATCCTCAAAATTTCCCATTCATAACTTCCACAAGGATGGGGCTTTTTTAATTTTATTATCTCACCTACATTGAGATCCATTCTTGTCCCTCCCGTTATTTTCTAATCAATATTAGTATCCATAGTATACCATAACCGTCATAAAAATGAAAATCTATTTCCTGTCTGTCGCAAATATAAAAATGAGCAAAACAATTCGCTCCTTTCATTGAAAGGAGCGAATTGTCTTATCTATGTTAAGCAGCCGAATATTTCTGGTATGGTATCAAGGCAGTAATCTGTATGCGCTTGGTAAAATGTGAAAGGGATTCGGTTGCGAATAATCAATGATATGTATACATATCTGATCTTATTTCCCTTTCCAGATTACTGCACTGTATACCAAGTTACTTACTATATTATACTCTTTTTAATCATAAATGGTGACTTATACAAAAATAAATCAAGCCATCATTTATATATTAATTATTCTTCTCCCAGTCTATTAAGAAGCTCTTTACGCTGATTTTCATAACCCGGTTTTCCGAGAAGAGCAAACATATTTGATTTATAGCTTTCTACTCCCGGCTGGTCAAAAGGATTTACTCCCAAAAGATAACCGCTGATACCGCATGCAAATTCAAAGAAGTAGAATAACTGGCCAAGATAATATTCATTTTGCTCCGGCACGTTGACCATCAAATTGGGTACATTGCCGTCCGTATGAGCAAGCAAAGTTCCTTTCATGGCACTCTTGTTTATAAAGTCGACACTTTTTCCTGCCAGATAATTCAGGCCGTCCAAATCTACCTCTTCTTCTTCAAGTATAATTTCAGCCGAGGGTTTTTCCACATTTACTACGGTTTCAAATATAATACGCTGGCCATCCTGGATATACTGACCCATGGAATGTAAATCCGTGGTGAAATCCACCGATGCCGGGTATATCCCCTTTTGATCCTTGCCTTCACTTTCTCCAAAGAGCTGTTTCCACCATTCGGACACATAATGAAGGGAAGGTTCATAATTAACCAATATTTCTATGTTCTTACCTTTTCTAAGAAGAATATTTCTTACGGCAGCATAAAGTAAAGAATCATTTTCTTCAAAAGGAGCCTCCAGGCAGTGCTTTCTCATGCCGGCTGCCCCTTCCATAAGTTTGCTTATATCAGCACCGCTTACAGCTATAGGAAGCAGTCCAACCGCAGTAAGTACCGAATAGCGTCCTCCTATGTCATCCGGTACGACAAAGGTCTCATATCCTTCTGCGGTAGCAAGATTTTTTAATGCACCCTTTGCCTTATCAGTTGTGGCATAAATTCTTTTTGCGGCTTCTTCCTTTCCGTACTTGTCAATCAGCATTTTCTTAAAAACACGGAATGCTATAGCCGGTTCTGTCGTGGTTCCCGACTTACTGATTACATTTATGGAAAAATCCCTGTCACCTATTACATCTTTAAGATGACTCATATAGGTACTGCTGATATTGTTACCGACAAAATATATTTCAGGAGTCTTTCTGATTTCTTTTGAAACACTGTTATAAAAACTATGCCTTAAGAATTCTATAGCAGCCCTTGCGCCCAGATAAGAGCCTCCGATACCTATAACAAGCAGCACATCTGAATCATTCTTGATTTTTTCTGCGGCTTTTTGAATACGGTCAAACTCTTCTTTATCATAATTAACGGGAAGATCAATCCAACCCAGAAAGTCCGAGCCTTGACCTGTACCTTTAATAAGTTGTTCTTTTGCCAAATTTACAGCTTCTTTCATCATATCAATTTCAGCCGGGCGAATAAACTTTTTTGCCGAAAGATAATTGAAGCTGACCTTTTTTGTCATATGTCCCCACTCCTTATATTTTTTAATATAATAACAAACCGGATCTAAAGATTCAATCTTTTGTATGTTCTCAAATATAATAAATGATAATATAATACAGCTTTAATCTCAAGCAAAAAATTCCCTTAAAACATCCTCAATAAGTTTTTCTTCTTCCGGGGACATATTCATAAATAATTTACTCTCATACTTTTCATTATCTTTATCTGCGGCTTCTTCCTTATCCGCAGCTATTTCTTCAATGCTGTCTTTAATTTGTTTTTCCTCCGCAGCAAAATTATCATCCTTAAACGGTTTTTCGCCGGCTTTAACGGTATCATCTGTATACATATCTTCTTTAAGACCTTGTAAATCATCTCTTAAATCATTTATAGATTTTTCTTTCTCTTCTTTCTCCTTGTATCTTAACTCGTTTTGACGCTGCTTTTCTTCAGCCTTCTTTATCAATTCCTCTCTGCGGCGCATAAGAGCTTCTCTTTCTTCCCTGAGCCTGCGAAGCTCTTCTTCTCTGCGTTTAGCCGCAAGCATTTTTCTTTCTTCCTGCAGTCTTCTTTCTTCTTCTTTTCTGGCTTCTTCCAATTTACGTTTTTCTTCTTCTTTTCGTAGTGCTTCCAGCCGTTTTTCTTCCTTCTTTCTTCTTCTAGCCTCTTTTCGGCTTATTTTTTCGCTGCGTTTGTCAGCTTCCTTGTCCGCTTTTGAATCCTTTAACCCAACCGCATTAAGGAAATCCTTTCTGTATTGCTCCAATTTTTCAGGTTGGGTAAGTTCATGTTCCATTCTAACTTTACAGAAATTCTCAAGGTAATCCAGAAGATTTAATCGTATTACCTGTTTTTTTACCGGCAAATTTATCATTTTATCCACAAAAATTAAAACTGCGCCTGCTAAAATACCCACAGCCCCTGTGTATAAAATGTTCTCACGATCCACATCGTAAATAACCCCGAAAACAGCACTAATCGGAATGATTAAGAAGTTAAGATATAAGACTTGTCCACTTAAGTTTTCCCATGTGGATAATAATAATCCACAAAATCTATACTTTGTCATGCTTTTATCCACAAAAGTATCCACATTATTCACACCGATATTAAGTTTATAACAGGTTTCAAATTTCATTTTCATGTGCTTTAATAATTTATTCTTAGTAGTCCCCAGCTTGTCCGACTGTTTTACCAAATATATGTAAACTATATCCAAAATTAAACGGAGGACAATACCCAGACCGCATAAGCCAGAAAAACCATAGATAATATAATTTTTGTCATAAAACTCCCGAATCATAAAAACCCCTCTCTTTTCCATAATTTTACATATATTATAGCTTGTATAAAGCTGTTTGAAAAGAGAGGGATAAAAGAATCGGTAGACATAAACCTATATTAAATTTTATAAAACGATTTCATATTATAAATTTATTATTATTTTCTCAAAATACAACAATTTTCTTTTACCGGTCCGGTTCCAAATCAGGTAAACTGATATAAGTGTCCATTCCGTCATCTGCTATATCAATAGTATAGCTTTTTGTCTGATATCCTTGCTTTATAAATGTCAGAACATGTCTTCCTATAACCTTTTGGAAGCTTCCGGGTGAAACTCCTTTATATTCTCCGTTAAGATAAACCGAAACCCCTTTCGGATTCTGAATATAAATAAGATGCTCTTTATCGACAATGGGGTCCTCATCCGAAGTTTCATCAACCGGTATTTCTATGGTTTCAGCATCATCTTCCCCTGAACTTTGCTCCCTGTCCCAATTATTATATTCAATATAATCTGATTCATCTGTATTACTTCCCGGGATTTCTACAACACTTACGCTTTCCCTGCTCTTAAGTTCCGGAAGAATTATCTGAACTTTCTTTTCCGATTGATCTACTTTAAGGCTGCCGCGATAAGTAGCATATCCTCCTAAAGATACCTCTATTTTATGCTCTCCGTACATAAGCTTAACCGGACTTGCATATAAAGTCAGCTTTCCGTCTATAAACAGATCCGCCCCTAAAGGTGAAATTTCAAACACAATTTGTCCGTATCCCGGCCCCAGGTCTCCAAGGGATACTACCGTTTCTTCATTACGGTTAACGGTAACATTTTTTGTCCCGCTGTATGCCCCGTTTTCGGCAGTCAGATTATAATTCCCTTCACGAACAGTTACAATCATATTTTCAGTAATTTTTTGAACTGCTTCATAGCCTATTGTTACACTGCCTCCCAAAAAGGCGTCACAATCAATCAATCTTACCGTTCCGTGCCCTTTTATTACTTTTACAGACCATACGATTTCATCAATGCCTCTTACAGTCAATACGTCCTGTTCTGTAATATCTTCAAGACTTATAAATACATCATTATCTGTCACAATTGGGGATTCATATGTATACTTTTTGCTTGCTATTTTTATAGTCTTATCTGAAGAATCTATAAGCATATTATTAACCCCTATATATTCCCAGGCTTTTAAAGACGGCTGCAAAGCCAAAATCTTGTTTTTACTGCTTTGACAGGCAATATCAACAATTTGGCCCATCTCAAGCTGGCCTGCGGTTATAGGCTGGCCGTATTTGTCGGTAATATTTGATCCGCCTGTATAATATAAAACTATTTCTTCTTTTTTGTCTATATCAAATAATTTTATAGACTTATCCGATGTATTAACCTCTAACACAAGGGCAGTTATATTTTTGTCCGCTTGATTATATATAGAGGAATTTTCTTCTTCTTTTGTAGCCGGATTGCTGATTGTCTGTCTTAGCACAGGCTTTTTACTTTTTCCGGTTTCCATTAAAGCAATAAATAAAACAAAAGTAAAAAAAGACAGACCGATTAGCAGGCTCATAATCGGCCCGATTTTAATCATGAATTTTTTATTTTTGCCTCTTACATTATTCATTATGGTACCCTCGATCTATATTATCCTATGCATAATAATTTAATAGGTATTATAATTATATCTTAATAATCTGTCTCATACAATCCCTTCAACTTACCCATATTAAAGAATACTTTCCAATTTTCGCAAAAATACAATTCTCTTTGAATTTTGCTCCCCAACACTGCTTAGTTTATTTATATTTCTATCCGATACCCAAACCTTCTTGCCGTTAAAATAAAAATTCGTTATCTTCCAGAATTTTTCCGGATATAATAAAAGAATATATAAAATCCTAAGTTCTCCTTTAGAAATAGGCCGAATCCGGTCATAAGATTCTATTATATTATTTCCATATAAAATATCCCAATCGTTTTTTTCCATAACTTTTCTAATAAATTGGTATAAGTCAGCTATCTGCAACCCAATTCTGGCTTTTTCAAAATTGGTTGTGGCCATTGATTTACTCCACTCGGGGGATATATCGGCAGCCGATATGGATTGATTGTTCATCCATCCTGAAGGACTTGCCTTAGATAAGGCTTCTCCTTTGCTTTTTAACATAATTATATTGTGGTAATTGTAATTGCCGTGTGATACCGACCGATTTTTCACAGCCTCGTCCATAAGTTCCCGGTAAGAAGAATCAGCAAGCTTTTTTGCCGCCTCAATACCCTGGGCATAAAATTCCTCATAATAATTCAAAAAAAGAAGATCAAACTCATTCTTTTGCCTTTTGTCCCTGATGTATCCTCTGACACGCTTAAGCTCTCTGTTTCGTTTTTCAAAAGTTTCCTGCAGGTTACTTTCAATATTATGCTCAATTTGCTCAGCGGTAAAATCCACACCGTTTAATATGCTGTGAATCTTTGCAAGGTTGGCAGATGCCATCTCCACCTGAGAAAGCTCTTTAAGGTTGCATTCCTCACCCCAAAACCAGTTCTTAACTATGTAACGGCACCCGGATTGGTCCTCTGCTATAATGTCATCATCTATAGTTTTGACATACAAATCAATATTATGAAATCCGTGCATATAAAGATGTTCTTTAACAGTATGTTCGAACATTGCACGGTTCCTTGAACCTTCATAGCATTTAAATAATTTAAGGCCACAATCGGTTTCAAGCAAGTAGGCGCCCCTTGCCCTATATATGTTATACACCTTTAAAGGATATTTCTTTAATGCCTCATGACATTTTTCTTCCACAGCAAATCCACCCCCGCAAACTGATAATATCCGTCTACTAATATTATGATATGTCTAATAAATTCATGAATAAAACAAATAATTTTACCGGATAAACTCTAAAAAATTTTATTTTAATTAATTAATCCTAAGGGATGCATACGGTTAAAAAAATTCAAAATACGAGATTTATACCCGGAAATACGAATTTGTACCGGAAAACTTTAATGGCAGTTAACTTAAGCACAATAATAAACTAAAAAAATGTCACAGCCTGTATTTAAAAGACATATTAGCCAAATACAAGCCATGACATTTCTCAGCTCAAACTTAATATTTACGCTCCTATATATTTTAGCTTAAAGCCTCTTTATTTACCGCCCATATTTTTAGCCATATTAAGCAGTGTTTCCTTATTATTAAGAGACGGGTCCTCAATTACGGCTTCCAATAATTGATTTAAGATAACTCCCATTTCCTTTCCCGGCTTAAAACCTGCTTTTATGAGATCCTTTCCGCTTATATTCAATTCTTTGAGACTGACACACTCGTTTTTTGATATTATTTCGGTATAAAGTTTTTTTGCTTCTTCAAGTTCTTTTAACATATCATCAATGATGTCCGGATTTTTTCCGCATATATCAGCATACATCACTTCAAACAAAAGCGGCATATACTCTTTTCCGACCTTTGATGTGGCTTTTCTTATTCCTTTAGGGGTAAGAGAAAAACGGTAATCGTGCCATCTGATAAGATGAACCACCGCTTCCAATGTGTCGTTGTCAAATTTCAAATTTTTCATTATTCTTTTGGCGGTCTCAGCCCCTTTTTCCTGGTGACCGTGGAAATGATGCTGCCCGTCCTCTCCGACGGTGATTGTTCCGGGCTTTTCAATATCATGAAGCAGCATAGTCCAGCGAAGTATAGTCCTCTCCCTGGGGGCTAACCGGCTTTCGCTTATTTTTCCCGCCACAGCACTTACGGTTTTTATGGTATGCTCTCCGACAGTATAAATATGATGGATGTTTTTTTGGGGTGTTTCCATCATCCGGTCAAATTCGGGCATAATTACTTTGCTGATGCCCAGTTCGTACAAGAGTCTAAGCCTGTCTGGATTGTCCGATACCAGCAGTTTGGTTAGTTCCATTCTTATCCGTTCGGCACTGATGTTTCTAAGTAAACCTGCCTTCTCCCGAATGGCTTTTTTTGTATTTTCTTCTATCTGAAAGCCCAATTGTGCACTAAACCGCACTGCCCGCAATATCCTTAAGGCATCTTCTTCAAATCTTTCAGAAGCATTGCCTACGCATCTGATAACTGCATTTTTTAAATCCTCCATGCCTCCGAACAAATCCACAATTCCGCTATGGGGATTATATGCCATGGCATTAATCGCAAAATCCCTTCTCTTTAAATCTTCTTCTAGTTTTGAAGTAAAGGATACTTCCTTCGGATGACGGTAATCTTCGTATTTTCCGTCAATACGGTAGGTGGTAACCTCATAATGGTCCTTATCCAGAAGAACCGTAACCGTACCGTGCATTATGCCGGTATCTACGGTTCTTCTGAATAGTTTTTTTATCTCCTGGGGCTTGGCTGACGTTGTTATATCCCAGTCTTCCGGATCTTTTCCCAGGATCATATCACGAACGCATCCACCGACGGCATAAGCTTCGTATCCATGCTCGTTTAAGGTATTTATAATATAATGGACTTTTTCGGGAATACGAAATTCCATGGTTACCTCCCTATAAGTGCTTAGAAATAACGTATCAAAACATAAAGGGCTATAGCTTTCTAGGAAGCCATTATTAGTAAGCCTTGCCCCAATAAGCCATAACTTTTGCGGGCTTGCCGCAGCATACGCAATGGTCGTCTATATGTTCCTGCTCAAAAGGCATGCAGCGGGAAGTAGCACCGGTTTTCTCCTTAATGGTATTTTCACAGGCTTCATCCATACACCACATAGCCTTGATAAATCCCGGTTTCTCGTTAATGATCTGTTCAAACTCTTCCATATTCCTTGCAACATAAGTATGAGCATCCCTGTGTGCCCTTGCCCTTTCAAGCATATCTGACTGCATCTTTTCAAGCACTTCTGCAGCCTTGCTTTCTATTTCATCCAAGGATACAAATATTTTTTCTCTGGTGTCCCTTCTTACGATAACTGCCTGATTTGCCTGAATATCTTTCGGTCCTATTTCTATTCTTATAGGTATTCCGCGCATTTCCTGCTCACTGAATTTCCAGCCGGGGCTCTTGTCGGAATCATCCACTTTGACTTTAAAGTCCTTACCTAGTCTGTCTTTAAGTTCATAAGCTTTATCAAGGACACCCTCTTTTTTCTGGTTAATAGGTATAATCATAATCTGAACAGGAGCAATTTTCGGAGGAAGCACCAGGCCGCTGTTGTCACCGTGAACCATTATAATGGCACCTATAATTCTGGTTGACATACCCCAGGATGTCTGATGTACATACTGCAATTGGTTGTTTTTATCCGTATATTGAATATCAAAGGCTCTTGCAAAGCCGTCTCCAAAGTTATGGCTGGTACCCGACTGCAATGCCTTGCCGTCATGCATCAGGGCTTCAATAGTATAGGTTTCCTTTGCTCCCGCAAACTTCTCTTTTTCGGATTTTTTGCCCTTTATCATAGGAATAGCCAGTACGTTCTCACAAAAATCCGCATAAACATTCAGCATCTGAATGGTTCTTTCCTGGGCTTCTTCTGCAGTTGCATGGGCGGTATGTCCCTCCTGCCATAAAAACTCCATGGAACGTAAGAAAGGCCTTGTGGTCTTTTCCCACCTTACTACGGAACACCATTGGTTATATAATTTAGGCAGATCCCGGTATGATTGAATTATATTTGAGTAAAATTCACAGAACAAAGTCTCGGATGTGGGCCGAACGCATAATCTCTCTTGAAGAGGTTCAGCTCCTCCGTGAGTAACCCAGGCAACTTCCGGTGCAAAACCTTCCACATGATCTTTTTCTTTCTGAAGCAGGCTTTCAGGTATAAACATAGGCATATAGACATTTTCCACACCGGTCTTTTTAAATTCCGCATCCAACTGCCTTTGGATATTTTCCCATATGGCATATCCGTACGGGCGAAGAATCATGCAACCTCTAACGCTGGAATATTCGACCAGTTCGGCTTTTTTTACTACGTCCGTATACCACTGGGCAAAATCCTCTTCCATTGAAGTTATTTCTTCAACCAATTTCTTTTCTTCTGCCATAATTTTCTCTCCTTTGATTTATTTCAAATTTTATTATCCTCCATACATCAATGCTTATAATTTTATGTAATAAAAAAAGCCCTTCATCCCGCAAGGGACCGAAAGACTCGGCGGTACCACCCTTATTAGCATAATCATATGCTCACTCTTTACCGTTAACGCCGGTTCTACGTTGTACTTGGGGATTCAAATCCTTTCATACAAGGCTCCGAGGCCGGTTCGAAAACCATTGCATAAGAAGCTCACACCAATTGCTTCTCTCTCTGAAATGCATGTATTTTCTACTTTTCCTCTTCAACGCCGGTTTAATGTACTTAATTTTATTCCAGTTTTGCCCCTTTGTCAAGGGTATAAGACATGGGCTCCTTTTCATTCTGCATTCTTATTACCGTAATGATAATTATTAAGCCTATGGGCCCTAATATAAAGCCTGCTACTCCGAACAATTTTAAGCCTATATACATAGAAATCAAGGTATACAAAGGTTTTATCCCGATTCTGCTTCCGATCAGCTTGGGTTCCAAAACTTCACGAATGATTTGACAGATAAGATATGTTGTTATCAAAACAGCCGCAGCATAAATATTACCGTTTATTAATGTAATTATACTCCAAGGTATAAGTATCATACCGGTACCAAGAACGGGAAGGGCATCAAGCAAAGCGACCCCAAGCCCCAACAGCAAAGCATACTCATTTTTTATTAATATAAGTCCCGTTGTAATACATACCGCAACCAGTGCCATTATAAGAAGCTGTGATCTGAAATAAGCCGCTCCTGCATCGGCCAGCCTTGCGGTTACTTTGGTTAAATCTCGATATATATCCGTATTTTTATATTTGCTTTTAATCTCAGGCACTTCCTTGATAATCAAAGCAGCCGATATAAATATAATCAGTAGGATTCCAACAAAACCAACCGCTCCTATAACAATATAAAATGTTCGGGTGGTAATACCGGGGATAACATCCGTCTTTACCTTATCCACTATCCTTAGCATATGTTCATCTACGACTTTACGAACACTGCCTGCAGCCAAACCGAACACCTCATCGCAACTGTTGCAGATATTATCAAGTTTACCCGCCAGAATGCTTAAGTAAGCCGGTATGTTTCTGAAAAAATTAATGGCTTGCTTTATAAAAATATTTCCAATATAAAACAATGCGACAGATAACAGTACAAACAGTGCAATTAAAGAGACCGAACCAGCGACAATTCTAGGTATTTTAACTTTATTATATAAAAATTCGGTAACAGGCCTTACGATCCAACTTAATATATATGCAACGATAAAAGGTAAAATAAGAGGCAAAATAAAGCGGAAACCCAAATACACACCCAGTACAATAATTGCAAGATTTATAAAAAATCTTGTTCTATCATTCATTCCCTCCCATAATTTCATATTATCACCCCTTAACGGATACTAACGGTAAAAGAGAAATATAAAATTTTAATTTCTCTTTTATCATTAGTTTTTGTTATAAGTTTTTTTATATCCTCGGGGATAATTTGAAATAAAAAGGGAATATTAACTTAATCAGAATTTATTTGAGTAATTTGCTTATTGTTTCATTAACTTAATTTACCGTTCTGATTAATATTTAGTCCTTTACAATTTCTATCTGAACAAAACATGCCTTCAAACCAGGCAAATTTTTTATATTATCAAAATTATCTACAATTATATAACTATCGTCCTGCCGTTTAACTTTTATAATTATATCCTTGTCATAAAAAACGGGCGTTTTATTATTTTCTAAAGCAAGCGTATTTTCATTTTCGGCGGAAATAAAAGAACCTGCTTTCTGATTATCATCAAATTTCAGACGGTTTGGAGATACCAGCATTTTCGGCCTATACTGGGGATTTTCATAAAAGGCTTTGGCTTCTTCCATTATTATATCGGCAATTGTCTGAGGATCGCAGTATGTGCTGTCTATAACAAGATCATAATTCGAAAAATCCATATAATTCAAATTATAAATATCTTTATAACGTATGCTTTCTGTTTTTGCCCTCTCTGCAATCAGCCTTTTTGCTTCTTCAACCGACGAATATTTTTCGACCGCTCCTCTTTGGTCATTCATTATACGTTCGGCCGCCACATCAAGACTTACGGAAACAAAAACTTTAAATGAATGCTCAACAAAATGCCATGCAAGCCTTGAATCAAAAATAATGTTTTTATCTTTGTTTTCCCTGGAAATCCTGGCAGTTTCATCATCAATCATATGATCATATTTTCGGTCGCTCATCATAAGCTGATTAAGCTCAAGGGTACTTAAGTTCATCTGTCTTGCAAGCTCTCTTTGAATTTTTCCTGTCGAGTATACCTCAAAATTGTATTTTTCGCTAAGCAGCCTGGCTACAGTGGATTTCCCACTTCCCAAATTGCCTGTTATTGTAATATGCATAAGCTTACCTTCCTTTTAGTTAAAATTCATTAATGTATTATATATAAATTCTTTATAAAATACAACATACAGTCAAATCCATTTTACTATTGCATAGATGTGCAAAAATTTTGCTACTCTGCCGGACTTAAATATGCATGAAAAACTTTTCTAAGAGCTTTTAATTCTATCATCTGTATTCTATATGTAACTTAAATTCTATTTTTAATTTTAATAGCATCTAAATTATAAAAAATAATAACTTCTAAGTCAGTAAAAAATAAGAGCCGAAAGGCATTTTATTTAATTTAACTTTCGGCTTCTTAACTTTCTAATTCATTGTAACCAGATCGGCTTTAAGCATTTCTACCTCATCTTTATCATGGGTAATTATTATAACCGTCTTTCCTTCCGTCATTTTTTTAACATAGCCTATAACCTGTTTTTTTAACTCAAAATCCAATCCTTTAAAGGGTTCATCCATTATCAGCACATCATATTCCGCTAAAAGAGCCCTTACTATGGCTACCCTTCTTCTCATTCCTCCGCTTAAGGAAGAAACCGGTTTCTTCTCATAATCCGTCAGACCAATTTTATTTAAATTCTTATGAATATAATCCTCAGTAAAATCTTTGCGGCAGACCAGAAAAATATTTTTGACAGCATCCCAATGCTCAATAAGCCGGTCTTCCTGGAAAACCGCCGATATTTTTTTGCCTTGAAGCCCTTCAATATGCCCGGAATCGGCTTTTTGGAGGCCCATCATTATATTGGCAAGAGTCGTTTTTCCTTTCCCAGAGGCTCCCATGAGGCAGGTTATTTTTCCGTTTTTAAATGCCATGGAAACATTGTTAAGAACCTGTTGTCCATTGAAACTTTTATTTAAATTAACTACCTTTATATCCATGGTCCGCCCCTTTCTTAAGGTTTATTTGCATACTTTTTATCATGCCCGTAGTTTCCGATAAGTTTAACTACAATCTTTTCAAACAATACGCTTATTATAATTATAACAGTCGTCCAGGCAAAAAGCTCCTTTATCATCAGATAAAGCTTAGCTTCATATAAGTTTAAGCCTATGGAATTGGCAGGCCTTCCGATAACTTCCGCTGCTATACCCGATTTAAAACTAAATCCGAGTCCTACCGAAACAGCGGATTTTAAAAATGGCAAAAGGGCAGGTAAATATATGGCCTTTATCCGTTTCCATCCGCTCAACCTAAATACCTTTGCCATCTCAAGCAGTTTTATATCGGTACTTTTTAATCCATATAAAAGATTGGAAAAAGATATAGGCAATACCATTAAAAAGGCAATCAATACAGAAAGATTTTTAGAACTTATCCATACCAGAGCCAAGATTATAAACGAAGCAACAGGAGTTGACTTGATTATTTTCATTAATGGCGATATCAGTTCATATATAAGCTTACTTTTATAAGAAATCACCGCCAAAACAGCTCCCGAAACAATTCCAAGAAGAAAGCCGATAAAAATTCGTATAAATGAATTAAGAATACTAAGCCAAAATACCTGTTTTGCAGCTAAATCAATTATAGAAAGAAGCACTGAAAAAGGAGAGGGCAAAAACAGTTCCTGGTTAATTATTCTGCAGGCCGCTTCCCATATGAATATCCAAAAAATAAATACAAAAAATCTAATGACAAGTTTATTAATATGCTTTTTGATTGGTTTAGTTTCATGCCCGCTTTTCCGGCCAGCTTTTTCTTTCTTCAACTGCCTGCCCTCCTTTTAAATTAAAACGTTAAAATATTCAAATCCTAATTTTTAAAAAACCGGTGTATAATCAGAAAAATCCAAAATAGATTTTTTCTGCCGGAATTTATATTATAATAACTTCAAATAATTTTTTGTAATTATTGGATATAGTAAAAATCCTCGGCAGGTAATGCTCCGCCAACTGAATTTGGATTTTGTTCGAACAATATATTCAGGTATTTTTCTGCCATTTCCTTCATTTCAAAACCGCTTACAAAAGTTATATTGCAGTAAGGAATGGCTTTCTTTGCAACCGCTTCTTTAAAAAGGCCGAACTTTTCCACCAGTTGTGAAGCAGCGTCCACATTTTCGTTTACGAAATCCGTTGAAGCCTGATATTCCTTTAAGAAATCATTTACGGCTTCAGGATGATTCTCAAGAAAATCTTTGTTTACTACCAGGACTCCGGTAACTACGCCGTTCCCGTCATTTAATACTTTCCATTCCTCATCAATATTTATTGCAATCCGCACCTTGTCGTTATTCATCATTACAGTTGTAACATAGGGCTGAGGAAGCATAGCTATGGCATTATCAGCCTCGCTTAATATTGCGGCTACTTCCGTAGCTTCTGTCTTATATTCAACCGTAACATCCTTTTCCGGATCAATACCATAAGAATTTAGCAGGTAATTTAGGGTATATTGGGGTGTAGTTCCGTATCCTGTGGAGTATATAGTCTTTCCTTTAAGATCTTCCACCTTTTCTATAGAAGTTCCGGTTTCAACTATATAAAGAACACCCAATGTATTTACTGCTGCAAGCTTAATCTGGCCCTTAGTCTTGTTGTAAAGTACCGATGCCAGATTGCAAGGTACGGCGGCGATATCAAAATCACCCTTTATAAGTCCTGCACTGATTTCATCGGCTTCTCCTGCAATAGTAAAATTATAATTATGAAGAGCATTGTTATTTTTGGCATCTTCCATAAGTTTTACCATACCTATTCCGGTAGGCCCTTTTAATGCGGCAACATTTATATTAAGTTTCTCTTTAGTTTCCTCATTTACTGAAATATTTTCATTATTTGTATCTGCTTCTTTATTTTCCTCATTATCAACATCTGTTTCTTTTGTATTATCTTTCTTGTTGTTATCTGTACTATCTTCAGTTTCGTTTACGACATTATTCTGATTTTTAACATCTTTAGAATCTTTTTGACAACCGGTAAATAAAAGGATTAGCAGTATGGTTGATAATACCATCATAAATACAAGTTTTACCCGGTTAGAAATTATCTTTTTTCCAATCATATTATGCCTCCGTTCCTATTTTTTTGAAAATATGGTTTTTACACTGACTCCCTTTAACATTCCCAGCTTGCCTGCAAGGGAGCTGATTACATCCTGTTCGGCATGGAGTACTATGCTTATAATACATATATTTTTCTCGCGAAAAGGAATTCCCATCCTGCCTATGATATGTTCACCGTATTCATGCAAAATTTCATTCAGCTTTTGCACCGAGTCCATATCTTCCACAATAATTCCTATGTGGGCAATCCTTTTATCCATTGTTTCACCTCCGAAAAAAACCCTATGCACAGGCTTTTTGGCCTGCCGGCATAGGGTATAATAATCAGGCTCATATAAGTTCCTTATACTTGGAGCTTCCCCCTAATATAAGGCTTATTTATAAAACTCCTATGCCTTTCTGTCAGGAAATCCTTCTAGATTGGCATAGTTATTCTAGCATTTTGTTAAATTTATGTCAATATTAATCAAAACTTAGTTATAAAAATATGTATAAACCGAAATTATTTAATCATACCTTAAACCGGTATCCAACTCCCCAAATAGTTTCGATATATTGGGGTTTGGAAGTATTGCTTTCAATTTTTTCACGAATTTTCTTTATATGCACGGTTACGGTAGCTATATCACCGATAGATTCCATATCCCAAATCTTCCTGAAGAGTTCTTCTTTGGTAAACACCCGGTTGGGGTTTTCGGCAAGAAAGGCCAGCAGATCAAATTCCTTAGTGGTAAAGATTTTTTCTTCACCATTAACAAAGACTCTTCTTGCTGTTTTATCAATCTTAAGACCCCGTATTTCTATAACCTCGTTTTCTTTTTGTCCGGAGCCGATTAACCGTTCATATCTTGCAAGATGGGCTTTGACTCTAGCTACCAGCTCACTGGGACTAAAGGGCTTGGTTATATAATCGTCAGCTCCCATACCTAAGCCTCGGATTTTGTCTATATCCTCTTTCTTGGCGGATACCATAATAACCGGGATGTTTTTCTCTTCCCTGATTCTCCTGCATATCTCAAAACCGTCCACATTAGGTAGCATTAAATCCAAGATTATCAGATTAAATTCTTCTTTTAGAGCCCGTTCTACCCCAATATCTCCCGTTGTTTCAACTTCAACTTGAAATCCGGATAGTTCCAGGTAATCTTTTTCAAGTTCAGCTATAGCTATTTCATCCTCAATAATTAGAATCTTTTTCATTTTAATCCTCCTGACTGGGATAAGGTATCCTGATTATCCGTACTGCTCTTTTTTAATGTAAAGCTGATAGTCGTTCCTTCATGCCTTCTACTGCAAGCCCAAATCTTTCCCGAATGATCTTCAATTATTTTTTTTGCTATGGCAAGCCCAAGGCCGCTTCCTCCGGTTTTGGTACTTCTGGAAGCATCCGCCCTGTAGAAGCGATCAAATATATACGGCAAATCTTCTTTCGCAATACCCATTCCGTTGTCTTCTATATCTACCTGAACAAACTCACCTCTGTCATTTATGGTTATCTTCACTATGCCTTCAGGCTTGTCCATATATTTTACAGAATTTCCGATTATGTTATGAATAACCCTCTTTAACTGCTCCGCATCGGCAATTACCTTAACATCATTCTCCACAAAATTTTCGTAAATAACTTTTATATTTTTAACTTCAAGTTCCAGTTTCAGATCTTCTACACAGTCTTCAAAATAGTCATTAAGCCTGATGTTGGTAAAGGAATAGGGAATGGTGTTGCAGTCTATCCTGGTATAAAAAGCCAGTTCATCAACCAATACAGATATATCATTGGCTTTCATATATATGGTCTTAAGATATTTTTCCTGCTTTTCTTTAGTATCCGCAACACCATCCAAGAGTCCTTCCGAATATCCTTTAATGGCAGTAAGCGGTGTCTTTAAATCATGGGATATATTGCTGATTAATTCTTTAATATCTTCCTCATATTTAATCCGATCTTCAATCAGTTTCTTTAATCTTAGTCTCATATTCTCAAAGTCATCACAGAGCTGTCCGATTTCGTCATTCGAATCGGATGTTACGCAGTAATTAAGATCCCCTTCTTTAATGTGATGGGTAGCAATCCTTAAGACATTCAAGGGCTTAATTATACTTCTGTAAATCCAAAATATCAGCAATGATGCGGTAAAAAAAAGTATGATTATAAATGATATGGCGCTCTGAATGGCTACGGCTTTTATCTGCGGCATAAGTACATCCAGGTCTGTTATTACATAAATCGTACCCTTGCTGCCGTCTGTATACTCAAAATCCTGTACTTTGACCAAAAAAGGATTTTTTCCGCCCAGATAAATTCCTCCGTCAACTTCGGTGCTGCCGGTACCGTATTCGGGCAGAAGGCCGCTAATTATTTCAAACTTTTCTTTGTTTCCTATATATATAAACTCTTTTTCTTTACGAACTGCAAGAAAGGAATGTTTGGTCCTAAGCAAAGAATTAAGCTCTTCATAATAAGATGGATCACTTAATTTTTCGGGTATATTATGGGAATACAACTTAATCTCATTATATACGCCCCTGGTTATACGGTTAAAAATCTGTATAGGATTTGTAATTACCTGTATAGTCTTGGCCTCCACGTCATACGATGAATTGATGGAATACATCTGAAAACGCACAATTGTACCGGCCGTAACAGAAATTAAAACCATAGGCATGGCTATCATTATGAGAAATGCAATTATTAATCTGGACTTAAGTTTCATTTATCCACCTGTTTCTAATAAGGGCTTTCTCAGATTAGTATAACACAAACAGACCTATCTTGCATCTTAAGTAAATATAATATTTATAAAGTAATTATTAAGTTATTAATTTTTCAAATATACTTTCAGTTCCTCCGCCTTATCGGTTCTTTCCCATGTAAAATCAGCATCGTTTCTTCCGAAATGACCGTAAGCAGCCGTCTTTTTGAATATAGGCCTTCTAAGATCAAGCATTTTGATAATACCTGCAGGGCGAAGGTCAAAATGCTTTCTTACTATTTCAACCAGCTTTTCATCAGGCAATTTGGATGTACCAAAGGTATCGATCATTACCGAAGTCGGCTCAGCAACACCTATGGCATAGGAAAGCTGAACTTCACAGCGTTTTGCCAGGCCTGCGGCTACAATATTTTTTGCCACATAACGGGCAGCATATGCCGCGGAACGGTCTACTTTTGTCGCATCTTTACCGGAAAACGCACCTCCGCCGTGCCTTGCATATCCTCCGTAAGTATCAACTATTATTTTTCTTCCGGTTAATCCGCTGTCACCGTGAGGCCCTCCTATAACAAACCTGCCGGTAGGATTAATATAGAATTTGGTTCTTTCATCCACAAGCTCTTTTGGAAGAACTTCGTCGAAAACATATTTCTTAATATCTTCCCTAAGCCTTTCCATTGTTACGATTTCATCGTGCTGGGTTGACAAAACGACCGCATTAAGATGTACGGGTTTATTGTTTTCATCGTACTCAACCGTAACCTGCGCTTTGCCATCCGGTCTTAAATAATCAAGAATCTTTTCCTTTCTAACCTGGGAAAGCCTGCGGGTTAATTTATGAGCCAGAGAAATAGCAAAAGGCATATAATCTTCGGTTTCATCGGTTGCATATCCGAACATCATGCCCTGATCCCCTGCTCCGATGGAAGCAAGTTCATGATCGTCAGCTAAATTTTCCCTGATTTCCAAAGACTTGTCCACTCCCATAGCAATATCCTGAGACTGCTCATTAAGTGACACAATCACTCCACAGGTATTGGCATCAAAACCGTATTCCGATCTGTCATAGCCGATTTCACGAATAGTATCCCGTACTATTTTTTGAATATCTACATATCCCTTTGTAGTAATTTCACCCATAACAAGCACAAGCCCGGTTGTTATGGCAGTTTCACAGGCGACCCTGCTCATAGGATCCTGCTTAAGAAGTTCGTCCAATATGGCGTCTGATATTTGGTCGCAAATTTTATCCGGATGACCCTCGGTTACCGATTCAGATGTAAATAATCTTTTCATAATATTCCTCCGTTTTTAATATTTTTCATTGAATATAATTATTTGTGAGTAAGAGGGCTTAACGGTTAACAGCAAACAGATTTTGAATTATCTATTAAATAAAATTTTATTTAATAAAACAGGTCCGCAACAAGCGGACCGGATAATACAAAACCAATCCCTCTTATTGTTCGATTTCTCGCTCCGGTTGGCACCTTCCATACCAATGGGGTTGCCGTGGCTTCATCGAGCCTTGTCTCTCCGCCACTCTGAATAAGAGAAATTATAACCATATTCAATTATCTGTACTTAAGATAATATAACGTTATGTTTAACTAGTCAAGTATTTTTTCGACCATTTTTCCATTTAATTCTAATATTTTTCATTATATAGCAAAATTATTTTTTTGATTTTTATCTTTTTTGTACTAAATTTATAGATTTGTAAGAAATATTGCCTATATTTTGTATAGATGATTGACGTTTTAATACATATTTTATATACTTTTATTAAGTTTAAACAGCAATTTACTGTCAGCGCATCCGGTTTTGATGTAAAATTGCTTATATTTATAATATAAACTAAAAAGTTTATTATATAAACTGTAAGTTTTGCTCATCAAAAAATTTAGAAAGGAGCGCCAGTTATACATATCAATGGCATGTGAATCTCTATGAACACAGTAAAGATACTTACATCGCAAGCAGTTCCCGGTATGGTTGTTTCGGAAGACATATACACAAAAGATCTGCATCTTATAATTTCCAAAGGAACCGTCCTTACTGATAAAATTATCACGAGGCTGAATTTCTATTCCATAACCGATTTTTATATTTACTCCGATGAGAACCTGGTTAAAGTAGAAACAGATTATTTTGAAAATACCTTTTACACCGAGCTTAAAAAAAGCGAGTCTTTCAACCGTTTTTACCAGGCTTATCATAACAGTGCCAACCGTATAAAAGATTCCATGGACAGCATTATGGATAATCATAATGAATTTGATGCAGACAAATTATTGTCCGAAGTCCGAAATATATTGTACCATTGCAGCACAAATATAGAGCTTTTTCATATGCTCCATTGTATGAGAGAGTATGATGACACCACTTATATTCATAGTTTGAACGTAGCATTAATTTGTAATATTATCGGCAAATGGCTTCATTTCTCCTCGGAAGATCTTGAGGCTATTACCCTTGCAGGTCTGTTACATGATCTGGGTAAACTTTTTATCCCTAACGAAATAATTACAAAACCAAGTAAACTTAATGACTTTGAATTTTCCATGATAAAAACCCATACTATCAGAGGATATCAGATTCTAAAGAATAAGAAAATAGATGAAAGGGTTAAAAATGCCACCTTAATGCATCACGAAAGATGTGACGGCAGCGGATATCCAAACGGTTTATTAAGCCATGAGATAGACCCCTTTGCAAAATTGGTGGCGATTGCCGATGTATATGATGCCATGACCAGCGCTCGGGTTTACAGAGGACCTTTATGTCCTTTCGAAGTAATAAACCTTTTTGAAACGGAAGGTTATTTAAAATATGATACAAAATATATTTTAACCTTCCTGGAAGGAGTCGTTCAAACTTATATTAATAATACGGTACGACTAAACAACAAAATGGAAGGGCAAATAGTATTTATAAATAAGTTTGACCTTTCAAGGCCGGTAATTTTAAGCAACGGTCAATTCATAGATTTGTCAAAGCAACGAGATTTATATATAGAGGCATTGATCTGATATTTTTCTATTGCCGGCATGCCAGCTATATCAATTGCATAAAGGCAGCGCCTTTGTCAATACTTCTTCCTTAAAAGTACATATATCATTAAAAATATAAATAAGGTTCTATAATAAATGTTGGGGTAAGTGAATCATTTAGTTCACAACCCCAGCATTTTAGTTTATAATAAAAAAACCTCCCAGTGCCAGTCAATAAGTAGACCACCAGGAGGTAAATAAATATGCTTAATAAGCATATCACATCTTTATTAAATTTGGAAGGTATTTTTGTAAAAAAAATCAACCACGCAGATAATTATTTAAAAATTTATATTGAAACAAAAGCCACAACACAGATTTGCCCTTGTTGTCATCAACAAACTAAACAGATACATGATTACCGTTATCAAAAAATTAAAGATTTACCTTTACAGTTCAAAGACTGCTATCTAATTCTTAAAAAAAGGCGGTATCGTTGTAAGTGTGGAAAACGTTTTTATGAAAAATATCCCTTTTTAGCTAGATATCAGCAACGAACCACTCGTCTTACTCAATACATAGCTAATGAATTACGAAATTCGGTTTCTATAAAAGCTGTTGCTGAAAAATCTAATGTATCTCATTCAACGGTCACTAGAATTCTGGATACTATTCATTATTCTAGTTTCCCTTTGAAAGATGCTATTGCTATTGATGAATTTAAAGGTAACGCTGAAACAGGTAAATATCAATGTATTATTGTTAATCCTAAAAAGAATTACATTATGGACATCCTACCTGACAGAACTCAATCTCATCTTTCTGCTTATTTTAGAGAAATGAATCGTAATGAAAGGCATCGGGTAAAATTCTTTGTTTGTGATATGTGGCAGCCATATGTTGATTTAGCTTATAGTTATTTTCCTAATGCTGTAGTAATTATTGATAAATATCATTTCATAAGGCATGTAACCTGGGCAATAGAAAATGTACGTAAAAGAATACAAAAATCCATGTCTCCTACTTTGAGAAAATACTACAAAAGAAGCCGTAAATTAATTCTTACCAGGTATTATAAGTTAAAGGATGAAGATAAAAAAGCCTGTGATCTTATGCTGCTTTATAACGATGATTTAAGGAAAGCTCATATGCTTAAAGAATGGTTTTATGATATTTGTCATAATGAAAAGTATTCTATTCAAAGAAAAGAATTATTTGAATGGATAAAGAATGCAGAAAACTCAGGCATTAAAGAGTTTAAAAAATGTGCAGCAACTTTCCGACATTGGTCAAAAGAAATACTAAATGCATTTAAATATGGCTTAACCAATGGTGTAACAGAGGGATTTAATAATAAAATAAAGGTACTTAAGCGTATATCATATGGTATAAAAAACTTTGAAAGATTTCGTACACGTATCTTACATTCTTGCAATTAAATAAAAATAAATATGACTGGCACGAGGTTTATTTGTCATGCCCAAAAACAGGTATTGGTGAGTCAATTATAAAAATAGGCTCTAAGCCTAGTGTTTTAGCATGATTCAAACATATCATACCCCAACACTTGACAAAGAGCCATAAATAAAAAGGAAGTTTGGACTTAATTGCCAACCTTCCTTTTTGTTTTAAAAAAGCTGTGCCAATTTTTCTATCAGCACAGCAGTTACAATCCTATTAATATTATTAGCTGACCTTTAACTTAAACTTCCTGATGGCTTTGGTATCTCTTGCATCAACTTTTGCAATAGCGGCACCTAATTTCTGCATTTTCCTTTCAAAGTCCTCATAACCTCGTTCAATATATTCTACATTCTCAACAATCGTATATCCTTCCGCCATAAGGCCTGCCATAACAAGGGCGGCTCCACCGCGTAAATCGGAAGCACTCACGATTGCACCGGTAAGGCGCTCTACACCTGTTATTATTGCCGTATTGCTTTCTACCACTCTGATATTTGCTCCCATTTTTGTCAATTCGTCTACGTATTTAAATCTGTTCTCAAAAATACTTTCAGTTACAATGCTGGTTCCGGTAGACAAAGTTAATAAAGTAGTCATCATAGGCTGCATATCGGTTAAAAATCCGGGATACGGCAGGGTCTTTACCTGAGTACTGTTAGGCCTTTTATCGGCAATTACTCTGACCGCATCATCATACTCTATAACCGTAACGCCTACTTCCAAAAGCTTTGCAGTAAAAGCTTCCAGGTGTTTGGGTATAACATTCTTGACAAGAACATCTCCCATAGAAGCTGCCGCCGCAAACATAAAGGTTCCTGCCTCTATTTGGTCGGGAATTATAGAATATTCGCTTCCATGGAGTTTAGGAACACCTTTTATCCGGATAACATCAGTTCCGGCTCCTTTGATATTTGCTCCCATACTGTTAAGGAAGTTAGCTACATCAACCACATGAGGTTCTTTTGCGGCATTCTCGATTGTAGTCTGGCCCTCAGCCATACAGGCTGCCAACATAACGTTTATTGTTGCTCCTACACTGGATTCGTCAAAATAAATAGAAGCACCTTCCAGCTTATCCGCCTTTGCACAAATTAAACCGTGCTCAATTTTTACATCTGATCCCAGAGCTGCAAACCCTTTGATATGGCGGTCTATAGGTCTGCTTCCAATATTACATCCTCCGGGCAATGCCACCTGAGCTTCCTTATATTTTCCCAGCAAAGCTCCTACCAAATAGTAGGAACCCCGTATTTTTCTTACATACTCCGAATCTGCCTTTACAGTGTTGATTTTTGATCCGTTAATTTTTATGGTGTGCTTATTGATTCTTTCAACCTTAGCACCCAAATCTTCAATAACATTAAGCAGTATATCTATATCACTAATATCAGGAACATTTTCTATCTTAACAGTTTCGTCTGTCATAATTGCCGCTGCAATAATCCCCAAAGCCGCATTTTTATATCCGCTTATTTCAACTTCGCCTCTTAAAGGTTTTCCACCCTTTATAATATATTGCTCCATAGCACACCTCATAATTTTTTGTTGTTCTGCAAATATATAATTAATTAATAAAATTTGTTAAATTTTTATCCGCTATTTTGATTATACCACAATGTGGGTTTTTGTAAATCGTTTTTTATGTTTTTAATTTTACTTAAAGCGTTAAATTACTCCATAAAATGCCACGTCTTTTTTTATTGTTTTATATTTATATTTTAAATCATGTTCCTTTTTATATTCCTTTTATTATGTATAAAAGAAAGGAAACCGACTGAAAAAAGAAAGAAACATTACCATTTTATTGTATATGAAAATTTTTCATGTTATAATAAATTTAAAAAAACATTATAGATAAAACAGGTTAACTGCAAAAGTACATTCATACGGTTTTACTGACAAGGAGATGATATTATGCCTAATTACATAACTATTGAATCTGTCAGCGGAGGCGGTAGAAACCTTATTAGGCAGGATTTTAGACAAAGAACAAACCAATTTGTATGGCGGATAAAATTTTCAATTCCTCTTAACCCTTCTACCGTGAACAATAAAAATGTATACATTACCACCGAAAACAATACTCCGTTGTTAACTAATATTCGTTATGATTCGGTAAACAATTATATTGAAATAGAACCATTGGAACCTTATAGTTCCAATGAATCTTATATATTGCACGTCACAACCAATGTAGAATCCAAAAACCGCAAAAGGCTCCCAAACGAAATTACATTACAATTTAAGATATAATATGCATGGTAAAATCCTCAGGTAATAAGGTCAGATATTCAGTATCAGCAACCATTTCCTCGGCTTCATGCCGGGGAATTTCTGTTCCAATTCTAAGATCAGCGGCTGCTATGGCATTTCGTATATATTCGGAGAATTTTTCAAATCTTTTATCCTTATCCTCAACATTTATGATGTTATATAATCCGTTTTTTAACGGTACTAAAGCCGAAGGGTGTAATTTATATCCTCTAAGAGCGATACCGGCATATGCAAATCTCATCAGATCGTCTTCCGAATAAGGTGGTATATGTATCCTGTTATTTATGGATTCTATAATTTTGGGGCATTCTCTAAATAAATTGTTTATATTCTCATTGCTGTCTTCAAATATTACAGCAATATCCCCACTTAAAATTTCTGCCAGCTCCAATACTTTTTCAATAGCAGGCCGCTTAAGCTCACCGGCCCTTTCTATAAGCAAACAGCATTTTCTTAATTCTTCTTTTCTCTCCGTTATATCGGTTTCCGTTAACTTCTGAGCCGATATTTTTAACAGTTTGGACGATCCAAGTTTTCCTGCCTTACTAAGGAAGATGGCTATTTCCTTTGCCAAAGTTGTTTTTCCGGACAAAGGTTCACCGGTTATTATCATTTGCATATTATGGTTATTATCGATAATCAGCTCCAGGCTGTCAGCCAGTTGCTTTTGCAGATCCTTAATATGAATAAAATTACCGAATAAATATCTTAAATTCACATTCAAACGTTCCGATAAATTATCAAGCCGACTTAGGTCCTCGTTAGTTTCGTTCAACTCAAACAAGGCTTCAATTTCTTTTTGCACATCAGCTTGTGCATAATCAGTATCTTTTTCAATTTTATCATAATTGTCCAGTAAGGAATCTACTTCCTTACGCATATTGTCGGTTATCTCACTTAAAACATGATCATCTATTTCATCCTCTGTCGTAGCTTTGCTTTCAACAGACAATTGTCCACTGCTTAGTTCATTTTCTGCTTCATAATCCACATAAATACTGCTATCTTCAGACTTTTCGTTAACTATATTAAGGTTATCCGTATCAATTATTTCACCGTTTCGGCCTTCATATTCAAAATCGTCTTTTTGCTCCTTATTTGCCCTGCTTTTTAGCTTCTGTATTATTTCATCCTTGTTAACTTCACCGGAATAATATGCTTTTAAAATTTTGGCCTTTTCAACATAACTGCCCTCACCAAACATAAGAATTATTTCCGAGCATTCCTGGATACACTCTTTTTCCATGCCTGCCTTATAGTAAAGCTTTGCCAGTTCATACGTCCACTTTTCCAAATAAATATGCTCTTTTAGTTTCTTTAAAGAATTTATCAATACGTCGTACGGTTCTTTCTTTAATTTGTCAATCTTATACCTGTATATATAATAATTGTAATCATTGGGAGCAATCTCTCTGTATTCATTTAGAAATTGTTCGGCTTCCGCAATATTCTTTCTTCCGATAGCAGCAACTACCATCTGATCCAGTACTCGTCTGTTTCTTGATTTTTTATATACACGATAAAGCAGGTCCATGGCTTCATCGTATCTTTCATTATGAATGAATATATCGGCAAAAAGGCTTAGGTCAGCTATATTTTTTACCTTTTTTAACTGTATTGTGTCTAGAATTTTCTGAGCAGAGTCATAATCTCCGTTTTGAACTCTTCTACGAATTTCTTCTGTCTTTATGATAATTCCATAGCTTCCCATTATTCTTCCTCCTTATTAATGGATTAAGCTCTGCTTTACTCCTTTATTCATTACTATACTATCATTTGTGACAAATTTACTCAAGATATAAAGACAAAATAAGAACCTTAACTACAAAAATTTTAAAGATAAGAAATACTGCCGCCTTGCGATCCTGTTAACGCAATAGCGGCAGCCCTGTGATACAGTTTACTTAACGTTCTGCTTTATTTAAGCAACTGCTTTCGTTACGTTTCTTTATAATAATCCAATGTATCTGTCAGCTCTTTTGTAAGCTGAATACTGTCTTTCTGGAGCATCCGATATCTTCCTTCAAGCTCTTTTATTTTCTTTAAACGGTTTTTATTAAACCTTGCAAAGGCTTCTTCAAATACAGGCTGAATAGTCAACTGTTCCCTAATCTTTTTAGAAAACGGACAATAAGTTGCCAAAATTTCCCTGACAGGTTTATTTAACTTTATAGCTCCGCCTGATTCAAAGATAATCCATGTTTCATAATCTATGACAAATATTTCTCTGCTGTTATTTCTGCCTTTTTGAATTTGCAGTTTTATTTTTTCCTTTTTTTCTTCTGACAGATTTTTATTCTTTTTATAGAATTGTATATAGTCCGAATACTCAGACGTCAATGATTTATATTTGATATCGTTCCAGGCAACACCTTCTATGGTTCTGCACATCTCCCAGCGGAATCGGCCGCATACCCGAACCATTTGCAAGAAAAGATCTCCCTCAAAAAGCACCGGGAAAATAAACCTTCCGGGACTGCCCCTTCTTCTTCCCGTAATGTCCTGCCACATTATAGCATTTGTTCCTATCGTCGGCATTAAAATAATATCCGGGAATACTCTTTTTATTATATACTCTTTTTCTATGTTTTTAGATTTGTCGGTATATAAAAGCTCCCAGTCAAAAATGGAAAAATCTATATCTAAAAGCTTGTTTAAAACATCTTTTATCTTTCCGGCAGACAGATAAGCTTTATCCGGTATACTTGATAATGCATCTTTGTGAAGCACAGGAACAAAGACAGATATTTGCCCGCTGGTCAGCCTGTTGTTATAGCGGAACATATTCTGAATTTCATATTCCAGCTTTCTTTCATTATCGGTACTGTATTCATTATACTGTTTATCAGTAATCATTCCTCTGCTCTTCATCGATAAGAGCATCTCGTTATATTCCTGGTCAAATTCATTCTTAGATGGCTCTTTCTTACCTTCATAAATAAGCGTAAGCCATTCTTTTATATTGTAGACATTATCGCAAGGATCATCCTCTTCCAAAAAATAAAGGGATAAAATCTGATCCTTGGTCAAAAGTCTCTCATCCGCATATCCGTATTTTAAAAACATATCAATAATTCTAGGAACATGTTTATCATGATATGCCTTCAAAAACACAGCTTTATACAATACATAGTATGTCTCCGTAAGCTGCTTTCTTATTTTTCTGGCATAGTCATCAGTCGAGAACTTGTCCTTCAAATTTATAAAGTCCATCATGATGCTTTGCATCTGATTTGTTGTATCCTCATCTATTTCCGCATAATCAAGGATTTGCCGGTAAGAATCCGTAAGCTCCTCTAAAACTTTTTCGGCTTCTTCCACTGAATATTTTATAAAGGTTTGAACACTCAACTCCTTATCTTTTGTACCGGTATTTATAAGATGATAAATTTCCTCGATTCGCTTGCGGTTTACGGAAAAATCCCTGCCTAATCTGGTTTTTAAAAATACTTCCAGATTATTTATGTTGTTTATAATATTATCAAGTATGTCTAAAAGCTGCTTGCTGTTGCCGTCCGCATTTACAATTTCAATGGCATGGGAAGCAATCAGGCCGAAAAGACTTTTGTCGCTGTCATCAATTAAGTACTCTGTCCATAAGATAAGTTTCTTTGTGTATGACTTCAAAACATCATTCAACTGGCTGATAAGGTCGGACTGCTCTTCTATCTGGTATAGGGTTATTATATTGCTGACACTATAATATGATTTCATTACATCTATAGGAATCTTTGCATATTCCATATAAAATTCAATTTTTTCATTATCCAGTTCCCGTTCTATTTCCAGGTTGGTCAGATCGTCGACCCACTGCGGTTTTCTTACCGTATATCCAAGTCTTGAGGCAGATTCATAATAAACCTTATAATTGTCGGTAAGTAAATTATAAAGCTCACGTCCGTACCTTATAATACCCTGATAGGTTTGACCCAGCTCATAAATAATTTTGCTTAAGGAGGCTACCATAAAGCCGTTGTAGTCTTTATTTATGGAAAGTATCTTTTCCAAGTCCTCCTTGTGCTCAACCGCAAATAAATATATTATAACATCATCCGACGCCATATATGTACTTTGATATACACCGTGCAAAACATCATTTACTGCAAGAAAAGATCCCGGCCCCACCAAATATCTTGCACCGTCATGATAAACCTGAATATTTCCTTTAACCAAAAGTGCGATACTGTTTAGAGGCTCTCCTTCATTATAAATGACGGTTCCTTTTGATAATTGATTAACTGCATTTAATTTCATCTTTTGCATCAAATGAACCTCTCCAATTCCTGTAGTATGTTTATAGTCTTTTTCTTATTATATACTAAAGGCAAATTAATAAAAAGCCATTTTTTATGCCAACTGCATAAAATAGTACAAAATTCTTATTATAAAGCAACTTTAATACACAATTTTGGCATTATTTGCATATATAACCAACAATAGATTAAAATTTTAGAACAAATAAAACAATATTTTTACTTTATAAAAAAGTTGCAACTTTTTCCCCATTGTATATTATCCGTTTGGGTTCTAAAATTGCAACGGTTTTTATGCGGTATTATTTAAAGCTAAGTTGCCTATATTCTTGCAACATTGGTTTCGTAAGCAGCCTTAATTACGGCCTCTGCAACTGCCTTACTTACCCTTTTATCCAATGCATTTGGTATAATATACTCTTCGTTTAGTTCTTCGTCCGTCACTAAAGAGGAAATGGCATAAGTTGCGGCCACCTTCATTTCTTCATTAATAGTTTTTGCTCGGCAGTCCAAAGCTCCTCTAAATATTCCCGGAAATGCCAGGACATTATTTATCTGATTGGGAAAATCCGAACGCCCTGTTCCGACTATCCTTGCTCCTGCTTCTTTTGCCAGGTCAGGCATAATCTCCGGCACGGGATTTGCCAAAGCAAATACGATTGATTCAGCTGCCATAGATTTTATCATGTCTTTGCTTAGTACATCCGGAGCAGATACCCCTATAAATACATCCGCATCTTTTATGGCATCTTCAAGATTACCCTTTTTTCTTGCCTTATTGGTAACCTTAGATATTTCCTTCTGGGCAGGATTTAATTCTTCCATCCCTTCACAAATAATACCGAAACGGTCAACCATAATAATGTCACTTAGCCCTAAATTTATCAAATGCTGGGCAATAGCAATCCCGGCCGATCCGGCTCCGTTAATAACAACTTTAACTTTTTTAATGTCCTTTTTTACCAGTTTCAAAGCATTTATTAACGCCGCCCCCACAACTATAGCGGTTCCATGCTGATCGTCATGGAATACCGGAATGTCACATATCTCTTTAAGTCTTCTTTCAATTTCAAAACAACGGGGAGCGGATATATCTTCAAGATTTATGCCTCCAAAGCTGCCCGATATCAAATATATCGTTCTTACGATTTCGTCAATATCTTTGGTTCGCAGGCAAATTGGAAAGGCATCTATATCGGCAAACTCTTTAAACAGGGCACATTTTCCTTCCATAACAGGCATACCGGCCTCCGGCCCTATATCTCCCAGCCCTAAAACTGCAGTTCCGTCCGTAATAACTGCGACCAAGTTACCCCTGCGGGTCAGCTCAAAGGACAAATCATAATTTTTTTGTATTTCCTTACAGGGTTCGGCAACCCCAGGTGTATAAGCTATTGACAAATCCTCCTTTGATTCTATTTTTGCCCGGGATATTACTTCAATTTTTCCTTTCCATTCATAATGTTTAGCAAGAGACTTATTTTTTATGTCCATAAAGCCGCCTTTCTATTTTTACAAAAGATACTGAAGATCTATTATTAAATTAGATTAGTTCTCTTCAAAGGGAAATACATATCTGCTTAATCCTAATTCATTGCGCAATTGTATCAGTTCTTTTTGAACAGATTCATTTATAGGGACTCCGCTTTCTTTACGTGACAGCCAAACCAGATGTTCCTTTTCTCCAGCCGTATAAATCCTTTCCTGACCGGGTGCTTTTTTGGAATTTCTTAATTCTCTTAAAATCTCACCGCAGGTCTTTTTAAATTCTTCCAATCCCATAAAAGCCTCGGGATCTATCGCAATAAAGAAATGGCCAAGCGGCATCGGAATTTTTTTGCCTTCTTTATCTATACCTGATAAGGCGCGTAAAAATTGCCCCTGTTGTAAAGCAGCAGATAAAATTTCCACCACCGTTGCATACCCGTAACCTTTATAACCGGCAAGTTCTTCTCCTATACCTCCGAGAGGTGCCAATGCGGCATTTTGGTTGTCTAAATCCTTAAGAATTTGTTTTGAATCAGTTTTTGCTTTTCCGTCCCTTCCGATAACCATGCCTTCCGGTGTATCTTTGCCTATACGGGCATAGTACTCTATTTTTCCTCTTTGGGTAATAGAAGTGGCACAGTCAAGCAAAAAAGGAAATTCCTCGTCTGTAGGCATACCAAAAGTCAAAGGGTTGGTACCCAGCATATTCTCAACCCCAAAAGTCGGTGCTATTGATGGTCTGGCGTTTGTACCTGTTATACCAATACAGCCCTGATTCACCGCCATGGCAGCATAATATCCTGCTATTCCGTAATGGGTAGAATTACGTACGGCCACCATACCCATACCGTACTCTTTTGCTTTACTTATAGCCATGTTCATAGCTTTATAACCGATTACCTGACCCATCCCAAGATGGCCGTCGACAACTGCTGTTGTAGCCGTTTCTTTTATAACTTCAAAATTCGTAACGGGATTTTGAATCCCTGCTTTAATCCGGTCTAAATATATAGGTTTTAAGCGGTTAACCCCATGAGATTCAATTCCCCACTTGTCAGCCTGCAGCAACACATCGGCACATATTCCGGCATCCTCGTCGGGTACCCCATGCTTTATAAAAACCTCCCTGACAAATTCCGTAATGGTCTTCCAGTCAACTATATTTGACTTTTTCATTTTTTTACCCCCAATCAGAATAAAAAGTAAAGCTTTCAAAACACTTTCTGCCAGTTAAGTTTTGCCGATTAAAAGATTATAATTATTATAGTATTTATGCATAAATTTAACAATGTCAAAATCCCAAATCATATAAATAAATTCTGATTCATTCTTAAATTTATATAAATAATATAAAAAGCATCCTAAAGGATGCTTTCTTTAGCTCTTTTTTCTTTTTCCGTCGGTTTTCAGTATGTTATTTTCTTGGAACTTTATGACAAGAATCTTAATCTCAAATTTCCTTCATATACAAAATAAATTAAAGGGACGGATACGTAAAGTATCTATCCCTTTTATATAAATTTATTCCGTGCATTCTGCTTCGAATGCTTACCATAGGCGTTACCTCTACAGTTGACTCGGTCCAGGCTGCCTTACGGCACACAGGAGCTTTTGCTTAGTGCTGCTTCATTCCTGACCTGACACGGTTCACAAAGTCCTGTTGCGTAAGACCCGAACGTCAACATCACTTATAGAGGGCAGCCCTACAATAAGTCACCCTAGGCAGAATATCACCCCTGCTGTAGCGGATTGCAGGTACAGGGCACCGCTATCTCCCCGGCTGCACGGAAACTTTATGACAAATTCATTTAGGTCTTTTGATTCCTGTAAACTAAAGACCGTATGCATAGTATACGATTTATAAAGCGTATTTGTCAACCCTCAAGCTTTGCCAATTTATTACGTATGCGCAGCTCTTTAAAAAATTTCTGCAAAATAGCTGAACATTCTTCTTCTAAGACCCCGGTGGTAATCTCCACCTGATGATTAAATTCCTCCATCTGAAGGATATTTAATATAGAACCTGCGCAACCGGCCTTGGGATTCATTGCCCCTATGACCGCTCTTTTTATTCTGGCCTGGACAATTGCTCCCGAACACATCTGGCAAGGTTCCAAAGTTATATATATTGTACAGTCTTCCAAACGCCAGTCTCCCATTTTTTTGCTGGCCTTATCTATTGCAGTGATTTCCGCATGGGCAAGGGTAGTTTTTTTTGTGTTTCTTTTATTATATCCTCTTCCGATAATTTTATCCTGATAAACGATAACACAGCCAATGGGAACTTCCCCTAAACGGTAAGCCCGTTTTGCCTGCTTTAAAGCTTCTCTCATGTATTTTTCATCTGTCTTTAAATTTTCGTCAGTCATGATTAATTTCCTTTTCTATAGACTGGGTCTTTATAATCTGGTATATTTATTATACACACCAAAAACCCATCAAAAATTATTAATAAAACAGTTTATGAGAATAACTTCTGTGCATATCTGAAAATCAGGTTTTTGGGTTGATCCGCTTAAACATTATACTCCATAAATAAGCCTGTTTGCAACCCGAATCCGTCAATGAAAACAACGAGGTGAACATATGAATTTTCATGGTTTTTATAAATCTACCCTTTTGGATTATCCGAAACACCTGGCTGCTACAGTATTTTCTGGCGGCTGCAATATGCGGTGCCCATTTTGTCACAATGCTTCTTTAGTCTTAAGGCCACATACCCAGCCGGAAATTCCTCAGGAAGAGATACTAAATTATCTTCGTAAGAGGAAAAACATTTTGGAAGGAGTATGTATTACAGGGGGTGAGCCGACCATATATCCCGATTTGCCTCTTTTTATAAGCCAAATCAAAGAAATCGGGCTAAAGGTTAAGCTTGATACCAACGGCACGAATCCTGCTGTGATTAAAAGGTTGACAGAACAAAATTTAATAGATTATATAGCTATGGATATAAAAAATTCCCCGGAGAAATATGCTCTTACTTCAGGAAATTCTGCCATACCCATAGACAATATTAATGAAAGTATATCTTTAATTCTTTCAGGCAAAACGGATTATGAGTTTAGGACCACCATAGTAGGGGAATTGCATACACAGGCCGATATGGAATCTATCGGCAACTGGATCAGGGGTGCAAAAGCATACTATCTTCAGTCCTACACCGATTCCGGCGATGTAATATATCCAGGTTTTACAAGTCCGGACAAAGAAACCTTATACAGGTATAAGGAGATACTGTCTGCCTATGTAGAGTTTGTTGACATACGGGGAGCAGTTTAATCGTTTTATAATCTTACTTCCTGATACCAGTATCCGAAGTCTCCTTGTTTTAATTCCCTTTTTCGGATGGATTTGAAGCTCTCAAATCCAAACATCCTTGCCATAAACCGTTCTCTGTTATGATATATTCCCGGAACACCGATAATATAACGGCACCCATACCGGTCTGAAATTTCGGCAAATATCAGATGATGATAGCAATAGTACCCGTGAAGCAAAAAGCTGTTATTGCTTAAATTCCAAAGGCTCGAAGGAAGGGTGCCGATATCTTTTGGTTCAATTTTTACACATCTTTTTATTTCATTATCTTCAAAAGGATAAATCCTCGGGTAATTATTAAATATTTTTTCTATAATCTGATTTTCTTTTTTCCCTTCACTTACAACCGGGTGAGTTTTATTTTGAGATAAACTATCCGCAGCTTTTTTTCTGTCTTCTTCAGAGCGTTTGAATTTGTCTACCTGTTCCCAAGGATTTATCGGCTTTTCGTATCGGACTGCCCCCAACCTTTCTCTGCTCTTATACCCTCTCGGAAGCGTATATAATGGCATACGGATACCGTTTTGCTTCTCCTTTTCTTCGTAATAATTATCGGTTTTTCCTTGCCCGGCAGCAATCTGCTTCTTTTCATTATCCATATTGCCTATAGGGACTGCATCTTTATAATCGGTCTGTTCTTTTTCAACTTCTTTTTCCTCTACATCCTCTTCATCTTTCGCCGTCATTAAGTCTGTATCTGTTTTTTCTTCTTCCAATACTATAGACTCAGAACTTACGTGCTTATCTGTTTCTGTTTTTTCATTGGCAATCGTCGGTATACTTCCTGTAACTATACTTTTATCAGCATCCTTACCTTCGGCAGCTCTTATTTCTCTTGCCTCTTTATTATCTACATCAACAATTTCTTTATCACTTTCCTTACTTTCTGCACCAGCCTTATCCTCATCATCGGCTTTTTTATCCGTACCTGTTTCTGCCGCTATAATTTCTTCTGTCACAGTCTGTTTGTCTGCAAAAAATTTTTCTACGGCTGCTTGCTTGTCTGTATTAGATGTAACTTCAGTTTCTTTTTGTTTTTCTTCAACTTCTTTTTCTTTTATATCATCTTTTCTGTCCATAAAAGCGACAGCCAAATTACCGGCCTGATCCTCTTTCTCTTCGGCGATCTCATTTTTTAGTCCCGTTTTTTCAGGTTTTGGATTCATAGCCTTTAAAACCTCGTCCAATAAAATCGGTTTATCATCCCACTGGGTAGCATAAAACTCACCGCTGTTAAGAAACAGAAGTATCCCACCTATATCGGAAAAATTAAGCCCCGTATTCATAATGTTATTTTCATTTACGGTAAGCCTTCCTTCCATTATCTGATTTTTTGCTACACAATCTCCGATATAAATTAACTCCATATCTACGGCGGGTCTGTGAATCAGATAAGTTGGAAAAATACCATCAGGCAGTCCTTCTGCCTGCATATAAATCTTAAATCTGCATTCCCCGTTTCTTGCATCTACCCGTGCATAACCTACATTTTTCTTTTTTATACCGTTTGTGTATAAATACATGTAAGATATAAATCTTTTATAATCAGCCAAATAATCACGCCCCCTTGCCACACATAATAATTGGGTTGTTTCATGATTCTTTTTAATATATTCCATAAATATGCTTATTATGCCAATTTATAATTATTCTGCCTGACCATTTAAATCGAAATTTACTTAGACATACGGTAACAAGCCGGTTTAATTTTATAAAGCAATTGAAATTCAATATATATTAAAAATCCCTCCGAAACAGATTTACAGTTAATAACCTGGTCTGCTTTGGAGGGATACATTATTTAGTTTACCCACTTAAAATATTATACGGCATTACCCTGTTAAATGTTCAAAATAATTATATAATCCTTATTCTGTAATATCCTGAATCATACAGTGGATTTCCTGCAGGGAACGAACACCTTTTGCGGTGTTATGTTTAATTTCTTTTATACCTTCAATTGTCGCCTTGGCGGCAGCCATGGTGGTTACATAGCTGATTCTGTTTTTTATGGCTGCTTTTCTTATATAACTGTCGTCGTCCGCTCCCTTTTTATCGATAGGTGTATTGACAATAATATCAATTTGTCCGTTGGCAATAGCATCCAAAATATCCGGCCTGCCTTTCCCAAGCTTATGTATTTTTTCGGCAGGAATACCGTTTTTGACTATCTCATCAAAAGTTCCTTTTGTGGCCAAAATTTTAAAACCGCAATCCGCAAAGCCTTTGGCCACTTCGAAAAGTTCGGCCTTATCCCGATCATTTACGCTTATAAGTACGGTTCCCGATAAAGGCAGCCTGTGATTGGTAGCTTCCTGTGCTTTATAAAAAGCTTCTCCAAAAGTTTCGGCAAGCCCCAGGACCTCACCGGTTGAGCGCATTTCAGGCCCCAGTACCGGGTCCACTTCGGGGAACATATTAAAGGGGAATACCGCTTCTTTAACCCCGTAATGGAAGAATTTCTTTTCTTTCAGGTTAGGAACCGGAGATGGAAGGCCTAAAAGCTGTCCTACCATTATCTGTGTGGCCAGTCTTACCATCTGTATATTGCAAACTTTTGATACCAGAGGCACGGTTCTTGATGCTCTCGGATTTGCCTCCAGTACATATACAATTCCGTCTTCAATGGCATACTGAATGTTCATAAGCCCACAAACATTCATTTCTTTTGCTATCTTTATCGTATATTCCTTTATGGTATCCAAATTTTCTTTTGAAATATGCAAGGAGGGTATAACGCAGGCGGAATCACCGGAATGTATACCTGCCAGTTCTATATGCTCCATGACTGCGGGTACAAAGGCATGGGTTCCGTCGCTGATTGCGTCGGCTTCACATTCCATGGCATTATGAAGGAAACGATCAATTAAAATCGGACGGTCGGGTGTAACACCCACGGCTGCATTCATATAGATTTTTAAATCTTCATCGTCACGGACTATTTCCATACCGCGGCCTCCCAGGACATATGAAGGCCTAACCATAACAGGATATCCTATTTTCCTTGCAATCTGCAAAGCTTCGTCAACATTCACTGCCATACCGGCTTCCGGCATGGGTATACCCAGCTTATTCATTATTTCACGGAATCTGTCCCTGTCTTCTGCCAGGTCTATAGTTTCGGGCGATGTTCCTAAAATATTAACACCGTTTTTCTTAAGTTCCGCGGCCAGATTAAGCGGTGTCTGCCCGCCGAATTGGGCGATAACCCCTAATGGCTTTTCCTTTTCATATATATTTAAGACATCCTCTATAGTAAGCGGCTCAAAATAAAGCCGGTCTGAAGTATCATAATCTGTAGAAACCGTTTCCGGATTGCAGTTAATTATAATAGTTTCGATCCCCATATCCCTAAGGGCAAAGGCAGCATGGACACAACAGTAATCGAATTCGATACCCTGGCCGATACGGTTAGGCCCGCCGCCTAAAATTATCACTTTATTGCCGGATGATGACGGCTCTTTATTATCCTGTATATGATAAGAGGAATAATAATATTTTGCATTTTGGGTACCGCTTACATGAATGCTTCCGAAAGATGCCGTAATGCCGGCTTCTATCCGGGCTTTTCTTATGATATCTTCCTCCACATTAAGCAGCTTGCTCAAATATTTATCCGAAAATCCGTTAAGCTTTGCCTGTCTTAATACGTCCGCAGGGGGAACCTGACCCTTAAATTTCTTGAGTTTCTCCTCTTCTTCCACCAGTTCTTTCATCTGTTCAATAAAATACGGTTTTATCTTAGTAAGTTCATGTAATTCTTCTATCGTAGCCCCTTTTCTTATGGCTTCGTACATTATAAATTGCCGCTCACTGGTAGGAACATGGAGCATATCAAGAAGCTCTTCTTTTGTTTTTTCTGCAAAGTCTTTTGCCCCACCCAGGCCGTATCGGCCGATTTCAAGGCTTCTTATGGCCTTCTGGAAAGCTTCTTTATATGTTTTTCCTATACTCATAACTTCCCCTACGGCCTTCATCTGAGTCCCCAGTTTATCTTCAGCCCCCTTAAATTTCTCAAAGGCCCAGCGGGCAAATTTAATAACCAAATGCTCACCGTCCGGAACATATTTATCAAGAGTACCGTACTTTCCGCAAGGTATTTCATCAAGAGTAAGCCCTGCCGCAAGCATAGCTGAAACCAAAGCAATAGGAAAACCGGTAGCTTTTGATGCCAATGCGGAAGAGCGGGATGTTCTTGGATTTATCTCAATTACCACTATACGGCCACTCTTAGGGTCATGAGCAAATTGTACGTTGGTTCCTCCTATTACTCCTATGGCATCGACAATTTTATAAGCCTGCCTTTGAAGTTCGGCCTGCAGCTCCTTTGAAATGGTCAGCATAGGGGCGCAACAAATAGAATCTCCGGTATGTACTCCCAAAGGATCTATATTTTCAATAAAGCAAACGGTAATCATATTTCCGGCCGAATCCCTTACCACTTCCAGTTCCAGTTCGTCCCATCCAAGCAAGCATTCTTCTACCAGGACCTGACCGACCATACTGGCCTGAAGCCCTCTGGCAACAACGGTCTTTAATTCATCCACATTGTATACCAGGCCGCCTCCGGTGCCTCCCAGGGTATAAGCGGGCCTGATTACCACCGGATAAGAAAGTTTCTCAGCTATATTTACAGCTTCTTCAACGCTGTATGCCACTTCGCTTCTTGCCATCTCTATTCCCAATGAATCCATGGTCTTTTTAAATTCAATCCTGTCTTCTCCCCGTTCTATGGCGTCAACCTGAACTCCTATTACTTTTACATTATATTTCTTCAATACCCCTGCTTTTTCCAGTTCTGAGCATAAATTTAGGCCGGATTGTCCCCCAAGGTTAGGAAGGAGTGCATCAGGCCTTTCTTTTTCAATAATATGGGTAAGCCTTTCCACATTCAAAGGCTCAATATAGGTTACATCTGCCGTTGATGTATCCGTCATAATAGTTGCAGGATTTGAGTTTACCAAAATTACTTCATATCCCAGTTTTTTCAGCGCCTTGCAGGCCTGTGTACCCGAATAGTCAAATTCACAAGCCTGTCCGATGACAATAGGTCCGGATCCTATTATCAGTACCTTATGAATGTCAGTCCGTTTACTCATATAATCCTCCTTAAATATCTTATACGATAAAGATAAATAATTATAAATAAAATTATATTTAATAATTTATATCTACAGAAACTTCAAATGAAATTTCTATAGAATAAATGGGCAAAAAAAATTTGTAAAATTTTATAAGAGTCAGTTTTATATTTTTATATATATTAATTTAAAACTTATAAATATGCAACATCTATTTTTAAAATCGTATAAAAATTTATCTAAGAATCTTTATGAGTTCGCGGAAAGATAATTGGATATGGCTATAAATTGCTCTAAAGTCAGGGCTTCCCCCCTGATATCCCTGGGCAAGCCAAGAGCATCCAAAGCTTCGGTTATCGTATTTTTATCAAAAGTCAATCCCTCATAATTGGTCACCGAATTTATAAAGGTTTTTCTTCTTTGGTTAAAAGAAGCCCTAATCAAGGCAAACAAAAGGCTTTCATCTTTCACTTGATAAGGAGAATTATCGTAAGGTATCAGATTAATTACCGCCGACCCGACCTTGGGACGGGGCAAAAAGCAATTGGGAGGTACATTGGCTACGATATAAGGTTTGGCATAATATTGAACCGCCAAAGATAAAGCCCCGTAATCTTTTGAACCGGGAACGGCTTTAATACGGTCAGCCACTTCCTTTTGAATCATTACCGTTACACCGGAAAGCGGGATATGATTTTCAAACAGGTTCATAATAATCGGAGTTGTTATATAATAAGGAAGATTAGCCACAACCTTAATAGGCTTATTATCATTAAAATCCCTGACTAGAGAAGCAATATCAACTTTAAGTATATCTTCGTTTATAATTGTAACATTATCATAAGGGGCTAAAGTTTCATTCAAAATGGGAATCAGATTTTTGTCTATCTCAACCGCCACTACCCTGCCGGCACTTTCACAAAGATACTGAGTCAAAGTTCCTATTCCCGGCCCTATTTCCAGAACAAAATCCTCTTTTGAAATTTCTGCGGCATTTATAATCTTTTCCAAAACATGAGTATCGATTAAAAAATTCTGTCCGTATTTTTTCTGAAACACAAATCCGTATTTATTTAAAATATCAATTGTATTTTTAGGAATCCCCAGCTTGTCCATCTTTTACCCTTTCGTCTTAAAATAAAACTTTTTGGCATTCTCGTTTGTAATACGGATTACAGTATCATAATCCGTATTTTTTATTCTGGCAATTTCCTGCACTATCAAAGGAAGATATAATGAACTGTTTCTATTTCCTCTGTGCGGCACCGGTGCCAAATACGGGCAGTCAGTTTCAAGCACCAGCTGCTCCAAAGGAGCGTATTCGACAACTTCTTTAAGTTTCTTTCCGTTGGTAAAGGTAACTACTCCGCCGATACCCAGATAAAATCCCATATTCAGATATTGTCTGGCCTGTTCCACCCCGTATCCGAAGCAATGAAGTATGGCTCCTAATTCATCTGCTTTTGCTTCCTTCATCATATTATAGGTATCGTTTGCGGCATCCCTGCTGTGAATTACCAGGGGCAGATTAAGTTCTCTTGCCATCTCCATCTGCCTTGCAAACCATTTTTTCTGGATTTCCCTGTCGGGAGTATCCCAGTAATAATCTAAACCAATTTCTCCGACAGCCACAACCTTTTTATGCTTTGCTTTCTTTTTTAGCCAGATAAAAGTTTCTTCATCCAAATTCATGCTATCTCCGGGATGAATTCCTACGGTAGCATAAATATAATCATAAGTTTCCGCCAGATTCAGGCATTGATCCACCGTACCAACGGAAGAACTGACATTTACAACATACTCTATATTATGTTTGGGAAGACTTTTAAGGATATCCTCTCTGTCTTCGTCAAACGCCTTATCTTCATAATGGGCATGGGTTTCAAATATCATTGGTCTTACCTCTTTTTTCATTTATTATGCCGTGCAATCCAGTCTATTATATAACAGCTTTTATTATAAAACAATACTGCTTCCGTTTGTTAACAATTCTTTACAATTTTGCCACAATTTTGTACCAGGTACCTGACACTCTTAACAATTTCCTTCATGGACGAATCTTAAATTCCTACGGGCAACATCCGCCAGACGATATACGGTTTTTACCGGAGTCGGCTCTTTGTCTGACATCTTCCATCGAGGGAAGAAGCGGGTTATATGAAGGGGTATATCGGGGCTGATTTTGGATAGCCATTTTGACAAGGCTTCAATTTCTTCTTCACTGTCATTTTCGCCGGGAACTATAAGGGTTGTTACTTCCACATGACAGGCTTTGGCAGCAATTTTAATGGTGTTTTTAACCGTATCCAAATCTCCCTGAAGCTTTTTATAAAACTTATCCGTAAAACCTTTAAGGTCTATGTTAAAGGCATCTACTATATCAAGAAGTTCCCGGAGAGGTTCTTCACATATATACCCGTTTGTTACAAGCACATTTTTAAGGCCTCTTTTTTTTGCAAGAAGTCCGCAGTCTTTTACAAATTCGTAACCTATCAGAGGTTCATTATAAGTATAAGCTATGCCGATATTACCCCTTACTTTAAGTTCGTTAGCTTTTTCAACCAATTCTTCGCAGCTTATATTAATATAATCTATATCCGTTTCTTTAGCCATAGATATTTCACAGTTCTGGCAAAAAGGGCATCTCAGATTACAGCCGTAACTCCCGACAGACAATATTTTGCTTCCGGGATAATAATGATACAGCGGTTTCTTTTCTATCGGGTCAAAGGCTAAAGAAGTAATCTTTCCGTAATTTTCGCAAATTACCTTTCCTCCCCGGCAAGCCCGGCCCCCGCAAAACCCTGTTTGGCCTTCACTAAGTTTACAGCCGTGGGGGCATACATTGCACTGCACCTTCACCACCTTTGTACCTCCCATCCTTCTTTAGGTACGTTATTTATGCCTTACCACTTCAAAACGCTCGATTTTTATTTCTTCGTTGTCTTTTATTCCCGCTTTTTTCTTTGCTATGGATATTTGCTTTTCCACGGTGTCAACTCCTTCCAGGTTCGGAAGAAGCAAACCTCTTTTTCTTCCGGAACTAACTATAACTCCATATCTTTTTACATCCAGTTCATCTATTGACAATACCGGTTCCGGTTCAGACAACACATCCACACTATAAGACAAATCATCCAGTTCATCTTTACTTACCGGAGGAAAACGGGGATCATTAAGTCCGGCACTTACGGCATTTCTGATTATCTCTTCGGCAATGCTTCCCGTAACCGGCGATATAGTCCCGATACAGCCTCTTAACTGGCCGTATTTTTTCAGGGATACAAATACACCCGCTCTTTTTTTTGTCATTTCATCCGGAAGACCTTCGGGAATCTTTGCATATTTTCCTGTTTTAACATAGGTTTCAAGCGACAGTCTGGCAAGTTTTACGTAAGCATCTTCATTCTTTTGCCTTACCTTGGAAAGTTTAGCCTGTTCTTCCTTAAAAGCAATATCAAAATGCCTTGTATCATCCTCACCTGTTATTTTATAGGCACATATACCGTAACCTACACCAAACGGACCTTCATACGACAGAAAATCCGCCTCTACTTTCAGCCCGCTTAAGGCTCCTGCCATAATGATAAATGACCTAAGACCGCATTCTGCGGCAGCTTCCGTAAAATCGGGTGAAAATTTTAAAAATTTAAGAAAATTGCTGTTTTTCATAGCCTCGGTTATTTCTTTGTCAAAGCGAACCCCCTCCTCGGCATATCCGTAAGGGCCGTCTTCTTTAAGCTTATGGGATAAGTCACCGCTGGCTACAAATACTATTCTTCTGTTTAGCTTGTCCGATATTTCCTTTATACATCTGCCAAGCCGGTAATGGTCCAAAACCGAAAGGCCTGACAGGCCGATGCGAACCAATTTATACTCCTTTAAATATTGGTTTATAAAGAACAGCGGTACCATGGTTCCGTGATCCAAATTCGGTTCCCTTTCTCCCATGGTGCCGGCATCTAATCGCTTTCTTTCCGCCAAAGCTTCAAGTTCTTTTACAAATTCTTCGTCATATTCAACCGAAAAAGAAATATCCCTGGCTCCGAACCGTCTGAAATCCCCTTTTGCCCCGCTTCCGGGAGATATATGAAAATAGTCGGAATACATAACCGAATGCGGTGTTGTTATGATAATTGTATCGGGTTTAAGTTCGGCTATCCTCCTTGCCACTTCATGATAGCTGTCGATGGTTTTTTGAATTTTCTTTTCTTCCCCTTTTCCAATCTGGGGTATTATCAAAGGCGGATGAGGAACAATAAAGGCACCTAATATGGACATAGCTTTGCCCTCCTTTTTTAGAAGTCCCATATAAATATATATTTCATGTATTTAATGGTAATGTATGCTTTCTTTTTATAGATTTTACCTCTTTTTATTACATTATGCAAACATTACAAGTCCCGAAACTGTAAAGCTATCAGTAAAAAACTATATTTGTTATAATCACGCTTGCTACCGTACCTACCAGTGTGGCAAACAGGGCTCCGGCTAAAGTATACCTTGTTTTTTTAACCCCTGCAGCCATAAAATAAACCGCCATTGTATAAAATATGGTTTCCGTACTACTTAAAATAATTGAAACCAGCCTTCCCAAATAAGAATCCGGCCCATACTCTTTAAAAATATCCAATAGAAGGCTTGTGGCTGCCGATGACGAAAACATTTTTACCAAAACTACGGGTAAAAGTTCCGAAGGAAAATGCAGCTTATCCGTTATAGGTTTTAAAAGACCTGAAAGAAGGTCTAAAGCCCCTGAAGCCCTTAAAATTCCTATAGCAACCATAAGGCCGATTAATGTTGGTAAAATATCAAAAACCACTTTAAAGCCTTCCTTGGCCCCTTCGATAAATTCATCAAAAATATGTGTCTTTGTAAGCAGACCTAATCCTATTACATAAAAGAAAATAAAAGGTATTATATAGTCTGATATGTATACAATGAAATTCATATAAATCCCCTCTTTAATATAGCTATACCTTTTTATCCTTTTGATATTATTCTCATTTATATTTTTTTACTAATAATAAACCAAGTTCTGCTATATATTATCTTTTCATGCTAACAGGCTTATCTGTTTCTTGTCATTATAAAGTGTCTGAAGACGGTTTCCATTAATTTAATAAAAATCTTCATTCTGCTTTTTGAAAACCAATTTTCTTTTTAGCGTTTTCTTTCTTTTAACTTGCTTAATTTTCTTGCTACGGTTGCAAAAATAACTCCTGCCAATGTAGATATGCTTGTGGCAACTATTCCCGACATCAAAATTTCCGCAGGATTTGCGGATCCATACTGGCTCCGGTAAGCAATTATATTAACCGGAATCAGCTGAAGTGAAGAAATATTTACAATCAACAGGGTACACATGTCACAGCTTGCAGTTTCTCTGTTCCCGTTCAGCTTTTTTAATTCTCGCATAGCCATTAAGCCCATGGGAGTGGCTGCCCAACCGAGTCCCAAGATATTAGCTATCATATTTGATGCAATATATTCATTGACAATATGCCCTTTGGGCAAATCGGGAAAAAGAAAGCGGATAACCGGCCTAAGAGCTTTCGTAAAGGATGCAACCAATCCACATTTTTTTGCCACCTGCATCATACCTGTCCACATAGCCATTATTCCAAGCATAGTTATACACAAAGAAACGGCTTCTTTTGAGGAGTTAATTGTTGCATTGCTTACATCGGCGATATTACCTTTTAATGCTCCTACAACAATACCTATAAGTATCATAAAGCCCCATAAATAATTTAACATTTAAAAATCCGCCTTTATGCTATCTTTTAATAAACTATATTCAATAATCCGATAAAAATGTTCTCAGATTCTTGCAAATAATTATAGTGGGGTTTGAATCCCTTTTACATATATTGTTTAAAATGTGCTATCTTTTGACAATTATTTTAATTGACATTAAAAATATACTGTGGTAATGTATATAAATGCTATATACAAAAAATGTAAGCCTATATTGGCTATTTCGACAAGTGTATAGCAATATCCCAATATACCTGATAAAAGGAGGCAATTATTATGAAAGGAACAGGCATTGTAAGAAGGCTCGATGAGCTGGGAAGAATAACACTTCCTATCGAGCTTAGAAGAACTTTGGACATTGGTGAAAGAGATCCCCTTGAAATTTATGTCGATGAAGGTCGTATTATTCTTCAGAAATATGAACCTGTCGATATTTTCACGGGCAGCAAAGAAAATCTTATCGAATATCGCGATAAGAAAGTTTCCAAAGAAACAATTATTGAGCTGGCAAAATTAGCCGGAATCATCGAATAGTACATAATCAAAATATCAAAGGGGTGTCCCAATTAAGGGACACCCCGAATTTATATCATTCATAATTTAATTTCACCGAAAATTTTGTACCGGCCTTTATACTGTAATATTCACCCGTAGGTCCGTTGTCATGATATATCTTTCCGATCACATAATAACCCGGAAGATCCGTAATTTCCTGTCCGTTTTCATCTAGATAAAGCCTTGGTATTCCCTCATCCGCGGTATAACTTACATACCCTTTTTCTTCGTCATTTTCATAGAAAACTTTTTGCATTTGCCCGTCTTCAAGTCCGTTTGTGAACATGCCGCTGGTTTTTACGGTCTGTTTTACCTGATTTCCTTCATTATCCCTTACGTATTTTTCTTCAACCGTTTTACCCATCCCGTTTGGCATATTATAGCTCCATTCTCCCTGATAATAATACCAACCGGTTTCTTTATCGGGATTCATTATAAACTGAATTCCTATCCCTTCTTTCATTTCGTCCCTGAAACCCCCGGCATAGACATTATTCTCATCATATATCATCATACCGTATGCCATGGGCAGTTTTACATCACCGGAAGGACTGAAATAATAAGGTGCTAACGGAGCTATCACATTTATAAAAAATTCATCTTTCATAATTCTTGTTACTTCTTCGATATCGGCCACATTTAAAGCAATATAAAGCTCGTTTAATATCCTTTCCTTCTCCTGTTTTTGCCGAATGAGCTCATTGGTTTTATCAAGCAATTCCCGGGCAGTTTGACTTTTATAACTCCTTAAGTAATTACTAAGTATGGCTCTTGCTGTATCATATTCATTCAGGGATAAATACAGTTCAGCCATCTGATTATATGCCGTATCGACCTGCGGCATTAGCCTTATGGCTTCGGCATAATTATTTAGTGCTTCTTCATAGTTTTCCTGATATATATATTCCGATGCCTGATTTAAAATTTCATCATATTTTTTTTCTATTAGTTTTTCTTCTACAAATTCCAGTTTTGCATCTAATTTAACCGATTCCGTTAAAGCCATTCCTTCCTGTATTTCTTCTTTTGCCATATCATAATTTTCTAAGGCAATATAGGAATCCACAATTTTTAAATATATTATCTCTTCCTTACTTTTAATCAGTTTGGCCTTTTCATATTCTTTAATAGCCTTTTCATACTCTCCGTTGGAAAAGAAAGTGTCTCCGTATGAAATTAACTGATAAAAATTGTAATCGGCTTTTCTTGCCGTAATTTCTTCTATCTTTTCCTTAACTGATGTTGATTTTCTTTCTTCATACCTGTTTCTTAATACCTCTAAAGCCTTGTCATAATTATGAATACCAGCATATGCTTCCGCCAGGCCTATGGCCAAGGCTTCTTTGTTTCCGAATTTCATTGACATAGCTTTCAGGTAAGCCTCAATAGCTTCTTCATAACTTCCGGCCTCCAAATATTCCTGTGCCATTACAGCCTGTTCTTCATACCTTCTCCTTAACATATAAGTGTTATATGTTATAAGGCCGGCAATAAGTAAAAGAAAAACCGTCAATACTATAACCCATAGTTTTTTATTCCGTATAAATAATTCCTTATTCATTGCTACACCTCCAAAAGACAGATTTCTTAGCAATCGTTTCCGTCTATTACTGCCTTATAGACGTCCCTCTTGCTTATTCCTCTGTCTTTTGCAACCATTTTCATTGCTTCTTTTTTATCAAACCCCTGATCTGTGTATACCTTCAAATGCTCTATAATGGTTTTATCCCCCCACAAGTTTTGCTGATCAGCTTCGATTTCTTTAACAGATTTTCCCTCAATTATTATTAAATATTCTCCTTTAGGTTCTTCCTGCTCATATATGGCAATGGCATCTGAAATACGGGTTCTTAATACTGTTTCGTGAATTTTGGTTAATTCTTTGATAACAGCAATCGACCGGTCCCCCATAGTCTCATATAATTCTTTCAATGTCTTTAAGAGCCTGTGGGGCGCTTCGTACAATATAATTGTACGGGTATCATTAATAAGTTCTCCGATAATTCTTTGCCTTTCTTTTTTATCGGCCGGAAGAAAAGCTTCAAATGCAAATCTTCTTGTTGAAAGTCCCGATAGAGTCAGTCCGGTTATTAAAGCACAGGGGCCGGGTAGAGAAGTAACCTCAATCCCTGCTTCGTAAGCCATTTTTACCAGATCCTCACCTGGATCTGAAATAGCAGGGGTCCCTGCATCGGTTATCAGTGCAATGTTTTTTCCGGATAATAACAGCTCTATAAGATACCTGGCTTTTTCCTTTTTATTATGTTCATGATAGCTTGTTACAGGTGTATCTATTTCATAATAATTAAGAAGCTTCCGACTGTGTCTTGTATCTTCGGCAGCAATCAGATCTACTTCCTTTAATGTTTTAACTACCCTAAAGGTAATGTCATCCAGATTGCCGATTGGGGTCGCACAAATATATAATTTCCCGGCCATATTTACCATACCTTCCCATCCGCTACAGTAATACCTGTCATAATTTAGTTGTTTACTTTTTATTGTACCCGTATATTTCCAGGATTTCTTCCGTATAATATCCCGGTTCTTTGTATACAATTAAGGGGGCCTCTACCAAAAGGTTTCTTCCGCCGCCTTTCACAAATTCCAGCAGCACCATATTGGGTTCTTTATTTATATAAGGATAAACCAATCTCATGCGTTTAGGCTCCAATTTATACAAACAGCATGTATTAATAATATCAACCAGCCGAAAGGGTCTGTGAACCATATAAAATCTTCCGTTAGGCTTAAGAACCCCGGCGGCTTCCCGTACCACATCTTCCAGAGTACATAAAATCTCATGTCTTGCTATGGCTTTTGCCGAATTCGGATTTACAAGACCATGGCTGTGGTTCATATATGGAGGATTGCTGGTAACAACATCAAAGGAAGCCATACCAAATATTTTAGAGGCCTCCTTGATATCACCATACACAATATCAATTTTATCTTCCAGTTTGTTTAGAATGACGCTTCTTTTTGCCATATCGACGCTTTCTTCCTGAATTTCCAGCCCTGTAAAATGTCTGCCCGGTGTTTTAGCCTCCAAAAGGATGGGAATTATACCGGTTCCCGTTCCTAAATCAAGCACGGTTTCGCCGGATAGAACTTTGGCGAAACCGGACAGAAGTACGGCATCCATTCCAAAACAAAACTGATTTGTACTTTGAATTATTTTATAATCATTTCTGTGAAGCTCGTCCAATCTCTCGCCGGGCTTCAAAATTATATTTAAATTATCCATATTATTCATCATCAAGAAGGGATTTACCTTCTTCTTTCTCCAACAGTTCCAGTTCTCTTAATTCTTCGTCTTCAATGTTATTATTATTTTTCTCCTTTTTCTTTTTCGGAGTAAATATAAGGTCTTCCGCCTTGTATTCCCGAACTTCCTTTTCGTCATTTTCCAAAGTTACAATCACTTTTACCAACTGTTTTAATACGCTGACGCTTTGAACCTCACCCTGCAGGTTATCATTGGTAGTAACAATATCACCTACGTCAGGAAGTTTAGCATTCAGTTCCTCATAAGCTTCCTGCTCATTTTTTAAGCAGCACATAAGCCTTCCGCATACACCTGATATTTTAGTCGGGTTAAGGGAAAGATTTTGCTCTTTGGCCATTTTAATTGAAACCGGCGTAAATTCCGACAGATGAGAGTTGCAGCAAAGGGTCCTTCCGCATATGCCAATACCTCCCATAATTTTGGTTTCATCTCTCACCCCGATTTGTCTAAGTTCAATTCTGGTCTTAAAGACCGATGCCAAATCCTTGACCAGTTCCCTGAAGTCAATTCTTCCGTCAGCAGTAAAGTAAAACAATATTTTATTGTTATCAAATGTATACTCAGTATCTATAAGCTTCATTTCCAAACCGTGTTTTTTTATCTTTTCAAGGCAAATCTTAAATGCCTCTTTTTCCTTTTCTTTATTTCTTCTTTCTATTTCATCATCTTCAGGAGTAGCTTTTCTTATCACTGGTTTAAGAGTCTGAATAATTTTTTCATCTTCTATTTCCCTTAATCCCAAAACCACTTTGCCGTATTCTATTCCTCTGGCTGTTTCAACAATTACATTATCGCCGACATTTATATCAAAACCTGCAGGATCAAAATAATATATTTTTCCTGCTTTCCTGAATCTTACTCCTATAACTTTAGCCATTGTAATTCTCCTTTATATGAAGTAACATCAATTCTATTGTTATATCTAAATTAACATTGGCTGTTAATTTAGCTTTTGCCTCATCCATAGACTTGATGATATTTTCAATTTGGTCATAGCTTCTGGTATTAGCCTGTTTCTTAATAATCTGATATTCATCTTTAAAAAGCATTAAATTCGGATCATTACTTGCCTTCAGAATTAAAACATCTCTGAACCAAAGCAGCATGATATCGATGTATTCAAAAACAGTCTCTTTATTCTCAGATATCGTCTTTATACCGGATATAATCTCATGAAGTTCCATATCATCCAAATATCTAAGTATATGGAATATGTCTTCCTTTTTCTTTTCAAAATCCTCCGAAGATGCATACTTTATAGCCTTGCCCACATTTCCGCCCGAAAAATTTGCTGCTATTTCCGCCTTATAATCAGGTATCCGATATTTTAACATTAAAAGTTCTTTGATTAATTCTTTATTTACAGGCTTTAGATCCAAAATAACACATCGGGACAGAATAGTAGGTAAAAGCGTATTGATATTGCAGCAAAGTAAAATAATTATCGCATATTCAGGCGGTTCTTCTATTGTTTTTAGCAGGGCATTCTGGGCATTTTCCGTCATTTTATCTGCTTCTTCAATAATATATATTTTATAGCGGCTTTGATACGGTTTAACCATAATGTCCGCATTTATCCTAGTCCGGATTTCATCCACACCAATGCTGCTTTTTTCATTGTTTATCCACAAAATATCCGGATGATTTCTGCTGTCTGCCTGTATGCATGACTTGCATTTATTGCAGGAATTTAAGCCCTCTTCTGTACATTGCAGTGTTTTTGCAAATGACAAGGCCAAAGTTTTTTTGCCCATGCCTTCTTCTCCGTGTAAGATATATGCATGGGAAACTTTTTTTAACCTAATGGCGTTTTGCAAATGTTTTATAATCCTCTTATGTCCTATTATTTGATTAAAATCCTGCATTTAAACACTCCTATAAAATTTAAGTCAACAAATCTATTAACATCCCTCTTATTTCATCAATTTTATTTAATATCAGAATATGGTCTTTTTCGTCTTTTATAAGTTCAGCCGCCAGCTCGTCCAGTTCTTTGTTGACTAATTTTATCATGGTATATACTCTGTGCCTGCCTTTTCTGTCAAGGAAGTTTTCTCTTGTAAACTTATGTGACCGGCTTACAATCTCGTTTAAAAAACCCCTGATCAGTTCCCTGTAATGCTTCATATCCCTTATGTCCATACGTTTTCCAAGTTTTTTGCCCTGGGCGGTTATTTCTTCAAGCATAAGATTAAGTCTGGCCTGAAGATTTTGATCTTCTATCTGAGAAATCAAAGTAAACTTAAAAGAACCGTCTGATTGCTGAACCGTCGGCTTATTTGTAGGTTGATACACCTGTTGCAATTGATTTACTTTTATATCCATAAGCTGCTCCTTTGTAATATTGGGTAAGCTGATCCGTGTATTGTGATTATACCACAATTCACCTAGGGTTTACAGTATGTTTATATAATAACCTTTCTTCCGATGTAATATTTTATATCGTTTGTTATTTCCTGAATACACTTATCGATATCTGTGTTTTGGTATCTCTTTTTTATACCATAGGCAGCTATATTTTCTTCCGAAAAATCTATGCTGTCTGCAAGAAATCTTCTGCACAGTTCAGTGTATTTTGGATTTTCCTGTTTTTGCTCTCTTAGTAAAGCCCTCATAAGCCTTGTGCCGTCATCTACTTCAATATAGATGGGAATGACTTTATCATGGCCGAAATAGTCTCTGATTTGCCCGTAGCTTTCTAAAGTCCCCATCATCAGATAATCATTCTTATCAAGGTCTATTTGTCCGTCATTGACCGTAAAGTAACGCCATATACCGTGTACGGTATTATACGAACGATGTTCAATTATTTTATTTTGATTTTTAAGTTCTTCAAACTTTTTTTCATCTACAAAATGGTACTCCACTCCGTCAGTTTCCGAGACCCTTATGGGTCTGGTTGTATACATAACAACCGTCTTTAAGCCTAATTCCTTATTTTCCAAAAGTTTTTTATATATGGTATCCTTACCGGATGCACTTTTCCCTATAATAATAAAAATTTTTGGCATAATATTCGGTCCTTTCTTATGTCTTGCCTTTTATTGTCCGAAATTCAATAATTATATTATACCCTAATTGAATACTTCTTTGGTAAAATTATTATGATCTCATCTTTTTACATTTCATAAATATTGAAAAAGTCTCAACCTAATATAATATCCGGCCGAGACTTTTTGTCAATTTTATTACAAAATGTTTCCTTTTATATTTAAAGCCTTTTTCTCATGTTTTTGCTTGTACATATTTACATCAGCTTCTACCAAGCATTCTTCGACAGTAGTATTTTCATCAGGCTGAATAAGGCTCCATCCATAGCTTACATAAACATTGAAATTATATTTGCCGCTTTGATTAAATTTTTCAAGCTCTTCTATAAACCTTTTTATAAACCTTTTTCCCTTATTTTCATTATATTCCAGCCCTATTATTATAAATTCGTCACCGCCAAAACGTATACATATTTCATCGTCGTCAGCCGCATATGCCAAAGCATCAGCCACTGTCTTTAATGCAATATCTCCTCCTGCGTGGCCAAAATTATCATTTATCATTTTTAATTTATCCAAATCGACGGTCATAACCATAAGTTTAACCTTTTTTTCAACCGCCTGCTTTAAATATTTTTCGCCCAGGGTTTCAAGTCCTCTCCTGTTATAAAGACCTGTCAGTTCATCCCTGATATACATATCTTCCAGCTTATAGACAAGCCTTTTCAATTCGTTATGTACCCTGATATTCTCCAAAGCATTGCTTACATTTATCATCCATGCCTGGAATGTAATCATGTATGTCTGAATTTTTTCAAATGCTATAGCCACATATCCAAAGTCTATGTCACGATGATGAAGCATGGTAAAGAAATATATTAAAGGTTTATCATCAACAAACTGTGGGGGAATTAAATATTTTCTTTGAAATTTTATTTTGCTGTAGTCCACACGGTTTTTTATCCCCACTTCCATAATCATTTCTTCATCCCGGCTTCTTTCAATATCCGCTTCATCTTCTTTTATACTCAGCCAATCCTTGTAAAGACACATATAAAAATCTGTAAAACCTATATTTTCGTATACATAATATCTGAGCCTGCTGTCTATTTCTTCTAATTTTGTAATTCCGGTTAGATCGGCTGACATATATGCATTTCTGGTTACTTCCCTTTGCAAAGCCTCATTTCTAGTATACAGCCTTCTGTTACGGCCTTTCTTTTCGGATTCTGCCTTGTATTTACACCCGCAGGATTCTCTGAATATTGTTTTCGTTTCTATGTATGAATCTTTTTTTTCCTTAATCCCGCGGTTAATACGGTCAATCTTGTCTACCGCTTCCATGCCCATCAAATCAACCGGAACCAAAGCTGTTGTTATAGAGGGATAGAATTCGGATGCATCTATTGTATTATCGCATCCTGAGACTGCAATGTCTTTCGGTACCGATAAGCCATGTCTTTCCAATGCCTGTATAACGGTGATAGCCATATAGTCGTTGGCGCATATAATGGCTTGTGGCAGTTCCATGGAAGAAGACAGCCAATAATCAACGGCCTCATTAGGCTTTCTCTTCCAAAAATCCCCGTAATATATTCTTTCTTCTTCAACGGGTATATTGTATTCTGCCAGTATCCTTTTATAACATTCAAGCCTTTTTTCAGAATCAGGAAAACCTTTAGGCCCTGCCAAAAAGTTCAGCCTTGTCATTCCGTGGTCTACGATAAAATGCCTGATTATTTGCTCCAGAACCTTATAATCGTCAACTAAAACATTATAATACTCATCTATTCTTCTTCTTACACTAACAACAGGGCAATGGCTTCTTTTGCGAATATTCTCCCTTATTTTTTGTTCCAATCCTTCTATGGCCATAGTATCAGGAGCTAAAATGATACCGTCAAGGTCCTCGTAGCTTGGCAAATCAGCTATCTTCATTTCCCCTTTGTCGTATTCATTTTTACCGTAACTTTCAAAATTGGTAAAAAAAGCAACGTTATAATCAAGCTCCCGAGCCCGTAAAGAAATGCCCCTGCTTAGGCGCTCCTGAAACTCACCGTTAATTTGAGAGATAAATACACCTATTGTTTTTCGTCCGTTGAAAAACACCTATCATTCTCCTTGTTCATAGCATCATTCGAACGTGGCTAAAAAAATAATTCCTTCTTACTATAATATTAATATATTTCATATTAAAAAACAATAGAATTCTCTCAATTAGATAAACTGTTTAAATCTGTCGAATTATTATGATAAAATCATCCTATCGTTTGCGAACTCACCTTTGCTGACACTTTCAAATTTCTGCAAAAGATCCGCCACTTTAAGCTTGCTCTTTTCTTCTCCGCTTACATCATAAATTATATTTCCTTCATACATCATAATTAAACGGTTTCCGTACTGAATGGCATGCTTCATATTATGGGTTACCATTAAGGTTGTCAAGGAATTGGCGGTTACAATCTGTTGTGTAAGCTCCAGGACCCTCTCGGCAGTCTTAGGGTCCAGTGCAGCCGTATGTTCGTCAAGTAACAGAAGTTTTGGTTGCTGTAATGTAGCCATAAGAAGAGTTAATGCCTGTCTTTGCCCTCCGGAAAGTAGTCCTACCTTGGTACTCATTCTGCTTTCCAGGCCCAAATCAAGGTTTTTTAACATTTCCATATAAAGTTGTTTTTCTTCTTTTGTTATTCCCCATTTAAGTCCTCGGCGTTTTCCTCTCCGGTAGGCCAAAGCCAAATTTTCCTGTATTTCCATATTTGCTGCGGTACCCATCATAGGATCTTGAAATACCCTGCCCAAATATTTGGCCCTTTTGTATTCCGGAAGATTTGTTATGGGTTCGCCGTCAAGCAGTATCTTACCGCTGTCCGGAGGATAAACACCGGCAATAAGGTTAAGCATAGTGGATTTTCCTGCTCCGTTGCCGCCGATAACCGTAACAAAATCCCCTTTTTTAAGATGTAATGACAGGCCGTTTATTGCCAATTTTTCATTGACTGTATTTTTGTTAAATGTTTTATATATATTTTCTAGTTTAAGCATTATTTATGTACCTCCTTACGTACAGATACCCTTTTTTTATCCAGGAAATTAGGGATAGACAAGGCTATAGCGACCACAACAGCGGTAAACAGCTTCATATCATTTGTATCAAAGCCCAGGCGAAGAACCATGGAAATAATTATCCTGTAAAGCATAGAACCGCACATAATTGCAGTCATCTTTACGGCAAAATTTTTAGCCTTGAAAAACAGGACTTCTCCCAAAACTATAGATGCCAGGCCTATAACAATAGCTCCCTGACCCATTGATACGTCAGCATAACCTTGGGTTTGAGTAACCAGTGCTCCGGATAAAGCGATAAAGCCGTTACTGATTGCAAGGCCTATTATTTTTGTCATATCCGTATTAACTCCCTGCGCCCTTACCATGGTTTCATTATTTCCCGTAGCCCTGACACAACAACCGATTTCAGTACCGAAGAGCCAATAAAGAAATGCTATGGTTGCTACCGAAAAAATTATGCTTACCACAAAAACAACGGAGGTTTGAAGCGTATAATCCCTGATACCCAATTCGGTTGCTGATGGCAACATATCCTTTATAACGGAAATCATAGTCGGCTTACCTATAAGCGAAACATTGGGTTGTCCCATTATTTTTAAATTTATTGAATATAAGCCGAACATAGTGAGAATACCGGACAAAATGGAAGGAATTTTAAGTTTAGTGTGTAAAAGACCGGTAACAGTTCCGGCAGCCATACCGGCAAGCAAAGAAACTAATAAGCTTATGTAAGGATTCCAGTCAAAGACAACAACCAGGACCGAACTGATACTTCCTCCCAGGGCAAAACTTCCTTCGCAGGTAAGATCTGCTATATTTAAAATTCTAAATGTAATAAAAACTCCGAGAGCAAATGTAGTCCATGTCAAGCCCTGAGCCACGGCACCAAATAAAGACAGGAGTAAATTCATAATATCCATTCCCTTCGTCAAAAATGTTTAGATTAAGTAAATTATACTTCAAAAGGAGGGGTATTAAAATCCCCCTCCCATACGATATGGTAAATTTAGGACTTTTACTGTTCCAATAATTCCTCCGGAATTTCAATTCCCAATTGTTTAGCCACTTCTTCGTTTACGGTCAGAGTATATTCATCATCCGGAAGATATGCTATAGGCATAGTTGCCGTATCTGCTTCTTTTCTTAATATTTTTACAGCCTGTTCACCGGTTAACCATCCGAGCCTGTAATAGTCGATTCCGTATGTGGCAAGGCCTCCGTTATTTACCATACCTTCTTCTCCACAGAAAACAGGTAACTTGTTGGAATTTGCCACCATGGCTACCGTCGGCATACCTGTTGCTATAGTATTATCCGTAGGAGCATAAATAGCATCTACTTTTCCAACCAATGACTGGACTACCTGCTCGATTTCATTGGTATTGGAAACCGTAGCTTCAATCATTTCAAGATTAAACTCTTTTGCGGCTTCTTTAGCCATTTCCACCTGAATCTTGGAATTGCTTTCGGCAGAACAATATAATACCGCTACTTTTTTGGCATCCGGAAGAAACTTGGTAATAAGTTCTATCTGCTTTCTTACCGGAGTTAAATCCGAAGTTCCTGATACGTTTCCTCCGGGTTTTTCATTGGACTCAACAAGACCTGATCCTGCCGGATCTGTTACGGCAGTTACCAGAATCGGAATATCTTTTGTTGCATTGGCAACAGCCTGAGCGGCAGGAGTGGCGATTGCCAGTATAAGATCACATCCGTCGTTTACAAGCTTTGTTGCTATGGTATTTGCGGTTGCCTGATCATTTTGGGCAATCTGATAATCTATTTCGATATTTTCTCCTTCTATGTACCCCGCTTCTTTTAAAGCATCAACAAAACCCTTATAGCTGGCATCCAGTGCATCATGTCTAACCAATTGGTTTACACCGATTTTTATTACCTTCTCTTTTTTTGAACATCCGGCAAGAAGGCTTCCTGCCATTGCGACAACCAGAAGGGCAATTATTGTTCTCCTCATTTCCTACCTCCTTATATTATATAACCAAATTCCTCTGCTTTATCACTTTGACGCTTTGACGCTTTTAATGGGTAAAGTATACTATGGTTTATAATATTCGTCAATACCTAAATTTAATTGCAAAATAAATTGTGAGGTACAAATACTATATTAAGAGCGTAAGCTATCATTTCATTATTAAAATAAAAAAAAGCTTTGCCTTTATACCCAAACGTAGTTTTAACGGCAAAGCCTTAAAATTCTTAAGATATTTTTTTCAACAACAATTCGTATGCCAATTTTGGATCGTCTACATCGATAACCGTTTGCTCCATCGGACACATTCCGTCTTTATTGCGATTTAAAATATATGGAACCTTTTTTTCATATTCATAATAAATATGATATTTCTCAAGAATATTTATGGCATGATCGCTTATCAGAGGTGTATATATGCTGCGAACCTTGCCGTATATCAAAAGCATTGCCGCAGCCCTGCCTATTACCTCATCTGCCACGTCTGCCCCATTAAAAAACTGCGGATCTTCCTTAAGTTTGCTGATAATAGGCATAATCCCCTTAAGATTTGATTTATAAACCTTATCCTCTTTTACAGCAACACAGGTACAGACCAATTGGTTTAATAATTCTTTTACATAATTTAATGACATTTTATCCTCCACGGTGCGGAAATTTTTCTTTCATTTATATATCCAGATTAATTAAGATATAAACTATTATTAATCTATTGAATTCGCATTGTCAATGGTTATTGCAAATATATTTAGTCTATCTGTCACAGGGATAATATAAACCTCTGTTTCATATATTGATTATATAATAAGGTTCGAGGTTAAGTATGCATATACATGTGGTACAACCGGGTGATACCATACAATCTATTGCTGAAACTTACGGTCTTCCGCCTGAAGTAATAGTACGGGACAACGGACTGGATTTCCTCGATAATTTGGTAATAGGCCAAACTATAGTAATTGCAACACCTCAAATAGTTTATACGGTAAAACCTGGTGATACGCTGACAGAAATTGCAGCATCTCACAATGTTTCGGTAATGCAGTTGCTTCAAAATAATCCGTATCTGGCAGACAGGGAATTTATTTATCCGGGTGACAGAATAGTTATAAGTTATGAAAAAAACGGATATATGGCAACCCACAGTATTACCCTCCCCTTTGTCCATGTCAGGACTTTAAGAAAAACTTTACCCTATCTTACATATATATCCGTAGTTAATTATACTGCTACAGACGAAGGAGATATTATAACTTATTATGACGATACCGAGTTTATCAGGCTTGCAAAAGAGTACAATACAATTCCTTTAATGTTTTTAACTACTTTGACTCTTCAGGGAGAAGCAAATATAAAGGCAGCCTTTAATCTTATTCTAAATGAAGAAATCCAGGACAGACTGGCAGAAAACATTCTTAATATACTTAAGTCCAAAGGGTTTTATGGAATAAATATTTCGTTTGAATTTATAACGCCTTCCAATCTGCCGTATGTCGAAAGTGCTTATGCAAGAATTGCAAACAGAATTATTTCGGAAGGATACCTGGCTTTTGCTACCATTAATCCCGATATCAGAATGACAGGAAGTACCGTAGAATTTTTAAGAATAGATTATTCCCTATTAAATCAAATTATAGACAATGTTCTTTTTATGAACTACGAATGGGCTGTTAATCCCAATCCACCTTCTCCCATAAGTTCCATATATAGTATAGAAATTTATCTGAACTATTTGCTGGAAACTATTTCACCGTATAAGTTGAACCTCGGAATTTCTACAATCGGATATGACTGGGAACTGCCATTTTTTACAGGTGTTTCCCAAGTCAGGGCATTAACCTATGACAGTGCCGTTGCCTTAGCACGTAATGAACAAGTTCCTATCCATTTTGACGAAATATCCCAAACACCGTTTTTTCTGTATACAGAAAACGGCGCCACTCCCAGAGAACATATTGTTTGGTTTATTGATGCAAGAAGCATAAATGCCCTGCTAAATCTGGTTGCCGAAAATAACTTACACGGTATAGGTATATGGAATATAAGCGTTTTTAATCCACAGTTGTGGCTTCTTGTAAATTCTCAATATGATATTATAAAGAGAGAAGTAAGTTAATACAAAGAATCGGCCTACAGCCGATTCTTTATTAATAAACTCGTATATTTAAATATTATTAAATCTTTATTTTAACTGATCCTGCAAAATAAGCACAAAAAAAGTCCTAACCCAGCAAAACTAAGTTGCCAAATTAGAACTTTAAAAATGCACCTCCAGGGGCTCGAACCCTGGACACCCTGATTAAGAGTCAGGTGCTCTACCAACTGAGCTAGAGGTGCTTGTCTTTAACGCCGAACGCAAATGTTATTATAAGCTATGAAATTAATTTTTGCAAGTACTTTTTTGAATATTTTTAATATTTCTTCAAACCATTTTTATACATTATTATTTTAAAAAAAAGACAGGGCAGGATTTTTCGCAACTCCTACCCTGCCGACAATCAAATTATTCTTATTGATTATTTACTGGCATCAAGTTTTTCTTTAAGGACATTCTTAGATACAACCCCGACTACATTGTCAATAGCTTCGCCGTTCTTAAAGATGATCATTGTGGGAATTGACATAACACGATATTTTCTGGTAGTCTCCGGGTTTTCATCTACATTAAGCTTTCCGATTTTAACGCTTCCTTCATATTCTTCTGCAAGTTCATCTATGATAGGAGCCATCATTTTGCATGGTCCGCACCAGTCAGCATAAAAGTCCACCAAAACCAGCTTGTCCGACTCTAAAGCTTCGGTTTTAAAGTTGTCATCTGTAAATTTAAAAGCCATATTTTTTCCTCCATTCTAACTATTTGGGTAGATTAATGTCTATTAATCACCCAAATACAAATGTTACTGTATATTATTCCATCAAGTAAATATTATTATGTGATTTTATAATATGTTAAGATTCCTAAAAAGTCAACTTTTTATATCCGTTTTATTTATAAGTCTTCTTTTTTGTCTTTGTTGCCTTGTTTAATATTTCTTCTACTTCATCCCATGACCTTTTTAGTTTCATGACCTTTTTATTCAGCTTATAGTTACTTCCGGTAATCTTTGCAATTTTATACTTCCAGTTTTTTTTCATATTAAGTCCTTAAACTCTTTTTTTACATTGTATTTGACCGGTGTCAAAATTATACTTAACGGCAGATTTTCATCATATAGATCGGCTTTCCTTGAGAAACAAATTTTTCTTCGTATTCTGTCATAATATTGCCTTTAGCAAATTCGCTGTTATGAAGGTCATAAGTAACCGCTTTAAATTTCCATCCCGCTTCTTTCACTTCGTTTAACGAAAATTCAAAAAGGTCTTTGTTGTCTGTCTTAAAAATTACTTCACCGTCTTTTTTAAGGCATTTATCATACATATTAAGAAAATTTCTTGAAGTTAGACGTCTTTTTGCATGGCGCTCCTTGGGCCAGGGATCGGAAAAATTAAGATAGATTCTTTCAATTTCATTTTCTGCAAATATGTCCAAAAGATATACTGCATCAAAACGTAAATAGTATAAATTATTAATTTCAACTTCTCTTCTTTTTTCCAATGCCCTAAACAGCACGCTGGAATACTTTTCAATTCCTAAATAATTTATATCCGGATTCTGCAAGGCCATTTCAGTTATAAATTTTCCTTTGCCGGTGCCTATCTCAAGATGAATAGGATTGTCGTTTCCAAAAATGCTTTTCCAGTTACCTTTTAATTTTTCCGGTTCTTTTATAACATATATATCATTAGCCACAGCTTCCCTGGAGCCTTTTATATTTCTTAACCTCATTTTCATTCTCCTTATCCGTATTTTTATAAAATTATTTATCGCTATAAGATTATAATTATAATCGGCCTTAACGTCAATTGTTGCAGTTTTTGCGGTAATTAATAAAGGTTAGCCTATTTAAAAAATTATTATTTTATAGTATACTTGAAACGATGCAAAAGTTAATGATTTTTATTATTTGAAATCAAAATAATATATAAGGAGAGATAGCATGAAAGTTATAGCCGTAAACGGAAGCCCAAGACCAAAGGGAAATACATATCATGCTTTAAAAGTTGTCTGTGATGAGTTAAACACAGAGGGTATAGAAACAAAAATTTTGCAGGTTGGGAACATGAAAATCGAAGGCTGTATATCCTGCTACAGATGCAAGGACGGTTATTGCATACATAATGATGAAATTTTAAATAATATGATAAACGAAATATATGAAGCTGACGGATTGCTGCTTGGCAGCCCGGTATATTACTCCGGAATATCCGGCACCATGAAATGTTTTCTTGACAGATTGTTTTATGCCAGCCGCGGAAAGATGCGCCATAAGGTAGGTGCTTCCATAACCGTCCCCAGACGAAGCGGAGGCATGCCGGCCTTCGAGCAACTTAACAATTACTTCCTTATATCCGAAATGCTGGTTGTTTCATCTTATTACTGGAACGTTATCCATGGCGGCAAACCCGGTGAAGTGCTTGATGATGCGGAAGGAATATCTGTATTAAAAAACTTGGCCAGAAATATGAGCTGGGTTATTAAAATGAAGGAGGAAACCAAAAATATTCTGCCCGCACCCGAAAGTTACCCAAGATCATGGATGAATTTCATCAGATAATTGTTGCTAGTTTTGTTTTTACATTAATTTACGGAGGTTTTTATGAAAAAGCTGATTCTATCCATATTATGCATAATAAGTCTAAGCCTGTCCTGTCTAAATACAAATGCTTTTGCATCCGCATATGAAGATACTGATACCTGGCCTCAGGGACCTAGTGTTTATGCTGAAGCCGCTATTGTTATGGAAGCTTCTACCGGGCTTATTTTATATGAAAAAAATATACACAACACTTATTATCCAGCCAGCATAACAAAGATATTATCAGCCTTATTGATAATTGAAAATTCGTCACCCGGAGAAGTAGTTACCTTTTCCCGTGATGCCGTATTTAAGGTAGACTTAGACAGCAGCCGGATAGGAATAGATGTGGGTGAACAGCTTACCATTCAGCAATGCTTATACGGAATTTTGCTGGAATCGGCAAATGAAGTAACCTATGCCGCAGCAGAGCATGTAGCCGGAAATATAGAAGAATTTGCCAGGATGATGAACGAAAGGGCAAAAGAAATTGGTTGCATGAATTCTAACTTTGTTAATCCTCACGGCCTGCCTGACGATAATCATTACACTTCGGCTTATGATATGGCTTTAATAACCAGAGAAGCTTTAAAAAACGATACTTTCAGAAAAATTTTTGGGACAAGAACCTATCAGATACCTCCGACCAACAAGCAATCGGAAACCAGATATCTAAGAAATCATCATAAATTTGTACTTAAGCAGGAATATAATTATGATGGTACGGTGGGAGGAAAAACTGGATATACCAGCAAGGCCAGATATACTCTGGTTACCGTTGCAAAAAGAGGAGATTTGGAATTAATTTGCGTAGTGCTTAAAGACGATTCGAGCAGTCACCAATATGAAGACACTATGAAATTATTGGATTTTGGATTTAATAATTTCTCAATATATCCCATATATGAGTTGGAGAGCGTAGACGTTCAGAAAGAAACTCCTTTTTTCACCCGTTACAATTCTATGCTGGATTATGCAAATACATCGATAAAAACTGATGAAAAAGGCTATCTGGTTCTTCCCAATACGGCATCATTTGAAGATGCAAAACGGGAAGTTATCTTCTATCCTGAAGCGGAAATAAATGAAGGACGCAACGTTATAGGCAAAATTTCATATACTTACGGTGGAAAATATGTAGGCGGTGCGGATATCCTGTTTAACAATGCAGATACTCCTAAGTTAAATCATTATTATGTTGACAGAAAAGAAGTTCAAAATAACGCAGGCGAAACCAATGAGGACAATCCACCCGATGACGATTCTGAGCAAACAAAGTCTAACGGTTATTTTCGACCTGTAATAACAGCAATAATTGTAGGTTTCTTTGTTTTGGTAATAGGTTTGTATTTTGTTCTTGTAGAAATGCCAAGGTTAAAACGCAGAAAAGCTTATTATAAAAGACGGGCCGAAAGAAAAAGATATATGGACGATAATTACCTTGACTTATAAAAATAAGGTTCTATAATAAATGTTGGGGTTTGTGAAACAGTTAGTTCACAACCCCATCTTTTCAGTTTATAATAAAAAAAGACCTCCCAGTGCCAGTCAATCATCTAACCACCAGGAGGTAAATTCAAATGCCTAATAATCTTATCACAGATTTATTAAATTTGGAAGGCATTTTTGTAAAAAAAATTACTCAAGCAGATAATTATTTAAAGATTTTTATTGAAACTAAAGCCACTACACAGACCTGCCCTTGCTGTCATCAGCCTACAAAACAGATACATGATTACCGTGAGCAAAAAATTAAAGATTTACCTTTGCAGTTTAAAGACTGCTATCTCATTCTTAGAAAAAGGCGATATCGCTGCAAGTGCGGAAAACGTTTTTTTGAAAAATATCATTTTTTAGCCCGTTATCAGCAACGTACCACACGTCTTACTCAATACATAGCGAATGAATTGCGTAATTCAGTTTCTATAAAAGCCGTCGCTGATAAAGCTAATGTATCTCATTCAACGGTCACTAGAATTCTGGATACCATTCATTATTCCAGTTCTCCATTGAAAGATGCGATTGCTATTGATGAATTTAAAGGAAATGCTGATACAGGTAAATATCAATGTATTATTGTTAATCCTAAGAAGAATTACATTATGGATATTCTACCTGACAGAACAAGGTCTCATCTTTCTGCTTACTTTAAAGAATTGAATCGTAATGACAGATACCGGGTTAAGTTCTTTGTTTGTGATATGTGGCAGCCATATGTTGATTTAGCTTATAGTTATTTTCCCAATGCAGTAGTTATAATTGACAAATATCATTTCATTAGGCATGTAACCTGGGCAATTGAAAATGTACGAAAAAGAATTCAAAAATCCATGACTCCTACTCTAAGAAAATACTACAAAAGAAGTCGAAAATTAATTCTTACCAGGTATTATAAGTTAAAAGATGAAGATAAAAAAGCTTGTGATCTTATGTTACTTTATAACGATGATTTAAGGAAAGCTCATATGCTTAAAGAATGGTTTTATGATATTTGTCATAATGAAAAGTATTCTATTCAAAGAAAAGAATTATTTGAATGGATAAAGAATGCAGAAAACTCAGGCATTAAAGAGTTTAAAAAATGTGCAGCAACTTTCAGACATTGGTCAAAAGAAATACTAAATGCATTTAAATATGGCTTAACCAATGGTGTAACAGAGGGATTTAATAATAAAATAAAGGTACTTAAGCGTATATCATATGGTATAAAAAACTTTGAAAGATTTCGTACACGTATCTTACATTCTTGCAATTAAATAAAAATAAATATGACTGGCACGAGGTTTATTTGTCATGCCCAAAAACAGGTATTGGTGAGTCAATCATAAAAATAGGCTCTAAGCCTAGTGTTTTAGCATGATTCAAACATATCATACCCCAACACTTGACAAAGAGCCAAAAATAATTATTAAATAAAAAACTGCCGTGATTTTAAATCATAATTTATTATAATTATGACTTAAAATCACGGCAAATGAATTTATATCGGTGTTAAGTTTATGTCATTCTAAATATCTTTAAATAATTTATAATTATATCTTTAAATCATATATAATTAAATCTTTAAATTATTTATAATTAAAATTGTCCTGATAAGATTGCAGCAAAGTAATAACTTCCTTTAACTCTTCTTCGTAATTGATACCCTTGCATATTCCCCTTACAGCCTCTATTATTTCTTTAGAATCCTGATAACTGATATTTGCAGGTATATTCCGATTATTTATCTGTCCTTCTTTTTCATTTTTTAATAAAGTACAGATCTGTTTTAATTCTTCTTCTGTTCTGTTTATACTTTTTTTTAGTGCCGCATATGTTGCTTTTTGTATGTTTAACATCTCTGTCAGAGCCACATCCCGTTTTTTTGCATCAAGCTTTCTGGCTTCATCCCATAGAAGCAACGTTTTCTTATACCTGCCGGATATATGCTCCCAGACGGAATCAAACCATAAATATCCCGTAAGTATAACCACAATTCCTATTCCGATAATACTGAAAAAATCCTGTTTAGGTGCATTTAAAAGATATGCTTCTCCAAGAATAGCTATAATAAAACCGGCACCAAAAAGTATAATGCTTATTTTGCTTTTCATTCGTATCTACCGCCCGCTTTACATTGTCATCATATATATCGGCATAAATGTTTCTTATATTAACTTAAGGGAATTCTTACGGTAAATTTAGAACCTTTGCCAAGCTCACTTTCCAATTGAATAGTTCCTCCGTAATAATTGACTATATGCTTAACAATAGAAAGGCCGAGCCCTGTTCCGCCCATTTTTTTGCTTCTTCCCTTATCAACCCGGTAAAACCGTTCAAAAACCCGGGCTTTTGATTCTTCAGGAATTCCTACTCCTGTATCCTCTACAATAAATATGACTTCGTTGCCTTCTTTTTTAATTATGATATTTACTTTCCCGTTAGGTTTATTATATTTAATTGCATTTGATATAAGGTTGTTTAAAAGTTCCTTCATTTGTCCGTCATTTGCCTTAATAGTAAGAGGTTGACAATTAACTTCTATTGTAATATTGTTTTGTGCCGCCATAGGTTTTAAAGAAGCTATAACCTCATTTACCAGTGGAGTTATTCTTATGTCTTTTATAGTAACCTCCGCTTCTTTTGTTTCCAGACGGGAAATCATTAAAATATCGTTAATCAGGTTTGCCATATTCTGAGCTTCTTTTTTTATCCGGTATAAAAATTCTTTCTTCATTTCTTCATTGGCAGCCATGTCATTTTCCAAAAGTTCAACGTATCCCCTGATAGAAGTAATTGGGGTTTTAAGTTCATGAGAAACGTTTGTGAAAAATTCCTGTCGTACCATTTTCTCAAATTCTATTTTCTTTAAGGATTCTTTTACCACATCCGCCATTCGTTTAGTAGTATCGGCGATTAAATTCAGTTCATAGTATTCATACGTCCGGAAAGAAAACTCCGGAATGTTCTCTTTTAGCTTTAACATTTCTTCGGAAATCTCATATAGAGGTCTTGTAATGGATCTTGCAAGGCTATTTGCCAGGATCATGGAAATCAAAAGTGTAACTCCCAGGCTTAAAATAAAAGCCGGAAGCAGTATAGACATATAACTGAATACCCCTGAAAAGGGTTTTGATAACCTAAGAATATAATTTCCCTGTTCTGACATATAGGAAACATAAAGCATTGATATATTCAGGCTTTGAGATTTCCTCTTAGCATATCCAATACCATCTTTTATTGCTTTTTGAATTTCTTCCCTGTCCAAATGATTTTCCATAGATAAAAGATCTGATATTTCACTATCAACGAGAACATTTCCTTCGGTATCTATAATCGTAAGCCTGGATTCGGCATCCTCTAATATATCGCTTAATTTATTAAGCTGTTTTTTCAAATCTTTTTTATAATCCAGTGATTGGTCTATGATTTTAATAATATTAAGTAGGTTTTCTCTGGTTTTATCAAGCAAAATATTGCCGATTGCGGCACAAAAAATGCTGCCGCTAAGTATTAACGCCAGTAAAAGTATAATTATATAATTTTTAAATATTGCTCTTTTCATAACTCTTCACTAACGGTATCCTTTTATTTTTGCTTTTATTTTTTTGATTTATTACTACTATATTTATTTTTATTTTATAAAACGGTAACCGACACCCCGGATAGTTTTTATTACAGATCCCATAGGCCCAAGTTTTTGCCGCAGGGAACGAATATGAATATCTAAAGTTCTTGATTCTCCCACATATTCGTATCCCCAAATATGATTAAGCATTTCATCTCTTGAAACTACTCGAAAGCTGTTTTCAAAAAGATACAGCAACAGCGCATACTCTTTATAAGTAAGCTCAACCGGTTTATTTTCTACGAACACTTCTCTGGTCATCGGATTTATAGTAAGTGCTCCAACAGTCAAAGGCTCTTTGATTTCTTCTTTATCTACCCTTCTAAGAAGTGATCTTATCCTAGCAGCAAGTTCTAAGATCCCAAAAGGTTTTGTCATATAATCATCGGCCCCGACATCAAGTCCCGCAACTTTATCAAGTTCCTTGTCCTTGGCTGTAAGGCATATTATCGGAATATCTTTTAGCAGTGCATCCTTTCGGATATACTTTATCGCCGAAAGACCGTCCATTCCCGGAAGCATAATATCAAATATGGCCAAATCCGGTTTTTCGTTCTTCATACTTTGTAAAGCAGGTTCCGCAGCCTCAAATGTCCTTATCTTATATCCGAATCCCTCAAGGGCTATCTTAATCAGTTCCCGGATGCTTTCATCATCTTCAATTATATAGATATATCCCATCTTTACCTCCTATTAAGGCTATAACAAACGGATATTGTTCAAGGAGCCGGTTACATGAAATTCGGTCCATTCGCATATATTTACGGCATGATCTCCTATTCTTTCAAAATATTTTGCTATCATTAAAATATCTACACATTGATCCACCTGATCAGACGATGTTTTTAAGATACCGGCAACCTCAAGCTTAACCTTATCAAATAATTCATCTACATAATCGTCCCGTTTTATAATATCTCTTGCTTTATTTAAATCAAGACATGTAAATGCTTCCACAGCATCATGAACCATTGACTTAGCTGCCATTCCTATTTCGGGAATATGCTTAACCAGATCATATATATGCTCTCTTTTTTCACGAATAATAAGCTCAGCTATATCTGCAGCATGATCTCCGATACGTTCCATATCTGTGACCACTTTTAAGGCTGTCGTTACCATCCTAAGATCACCTGCAACAGGCTGCTGTCTGACAATTAAGTATAAGCACCGTGCTTCAATGGCTTTTTCTATATCGTTAATGATTCTGTCCCCCATTATTATATCTCGGGCCAAATTCACATCCTGATTTTTAAAAGCTGTCATTATATTATCAATTGCAGCTTCTATTAAGCCGGCCATTTCATATAAATCATCTTTTAGCAATTTCAGTTCTGTATCAAAATTAATTCTTGCATTCATTATATCCACCTTCATTATAATTTTAATTTCGTTATCTGTCTATGTCAAACTCTCATAACAACTATATGCTGAAAATTACAACAAACATTAATATGCCCTTTAAACTGCTTATCTATAAACAGAAAACTATTTGTAAATTAACCTTATATTTATCCAAATCTGCCCGTAATATAGTCCTCTGTCCGTTTATCTGAAGGTCTTGTAAACAAGTTATCAGTTGAAGCATATTCTACTAATTCTCCCATTAAAAAAAATGCGGTGTAATCGGAAATCCGGGCAGCCTGTTGCATATTGTGGGTCACTATAACTAGGGTATATCTTTTTTTTAGTTCCAGCATCAGATCTTCTATCTTTAAAGTTGAAATCGGGTCCAATGCGGAAGTAGGTTCATCCATTAATAGCACTTCCGGTTCTACAGCCAATGCTCTGGCAATACACAGTCGCTGCTGTTGCCCTCCGGAAAGCCCTAACGCAGGCTTTTTTAGCTTGCCTTTCACCTCTTCAAATAAAGCTGCATCTCTTAAACTTTTTTCTACAATTTCATCTAATTTGGCTTTATTTTTTATTCCATAAAGTCTGGGCCCATATGCCACATTATCATATATTGACATCGGAAAGGGATTTGGCTGTTGAAATACCATTCCTACTTTTTTTCTGAGCAAAGTAGTATTCACTCTTTTATCATATATATCCTCTCCATCCAGTTTTATTGTTCCCGTTAATTTTACTTCCGGTATAAGATCGTTCATCCTATTTAAAGTTCTAAGAAATGTGGATTTTCCGCATCCAGAAGGTCCTATAAGAGCCGTTATTGACTTTTCTTTTATATTCAAATCAATATTTTTTAAAGCATGATTTGAGCCGTAATATAAATTAAGATTTTTAACATTTATTTTGTCTTTCAATATAACTTCCTCCGTTTTATGATATATTTTAATTTCAAATTTATTATCCACATACCGGCCTTTATTTGCGCTTTTTATCCACATTCATCTTGTTTAATAAATATTTTGTTGACACATTAATACCTAAAACCATAACCAGAAGAACAAATGCTATACCGAAGGCTGTATCATATTTTGCCTTTTCCATACTTAGGAATAATTCTATGGTAAGAGTTCCACCAGGCTGCAGAATCTTTTTAAGTAGACCTTCGAAATATTGGCCTAATTTTGGTAGCAAGTGGCCGCTTCCTGCGGTAAACATTAAAGCTGCCGATTCTCCAACAATTCTTCCGACAGACAGAATAATTCCGGCTATAATTCCCGGCATTGCTGACGGAAGTAAAATAGTTCTGATCATATACCACTTTGTTGCCCCTATGCCTAATGCTCCTATCCGATAACTGTCCGGTACCGCCTTTAGGGCTTCCTGGGTATTTCTCGTAATAAGCGGTAGTATAATCAAAGTAAGAGTTAGAGATCCTGTAAGTAAGGAATATCCCAATTTTAATGTCGTCCCAAAAAATACATAACCGAATAATCCGAAAACAACCGAAGGAATTCCGGATAATGTTTCTGTTGTAAATTTAATTAACCTGACTAATCTACCCGGCCTGGCATATTCATTCAGATATATAGCCGAACCCACACCCAAGGGTATGGCTATCAGCAGAGTAAGAATAATAATATATAATGTATTAACAATATTTCCCGCTATTCCTGTTGTACCTTTCAATGCACTGGATTCAGTAGTTAAAAACTGCAAATTTATATAAGGAATTCCCCTGTAACTTATATAGCCTACTATTCCAACTAAAATAATAATTGAAAGAAAAGCACAAAAATATATGATACCGTAAGCTATTATATCCAGTTGCCTGGTCTTTTTTTTATAAAGAGTTCTTTGTTCCACTTTTTAATCCTTTCTTCATTACTTTATTTAAAATTAAATTTATAATCATTATAAAAGCAAAAAGTATAAGGCCTATGGTATATAAAACCCGTTTATGAGTATCTGTGGCATAAGACATTTCCGCTACAACTGCAGTTGTAAGAAAGCGAACCGAGTTAAAAGGTAAAGGCAAATTGGCATTGTTTCCGGCAACCATTGTGATAGCCATAGCTTCACCAACAGCACGACCCACACCTAGAACAATAGCGGTTACAATACCCGATTTTGCTGAAGGCAAGATAACTTTAAAAATCGTCTGGATACGAGTTGCTCCCAGGGCTAAAGAAGCATCTGCAAACTTCTCCGGTACCGATTTTAAAGCTGATTCACTGATATTGATTACCGTAGGTAGTATCATAACAGCCAGGACTATTACTGCGGAGAGCAAATTAGAACCACCTGTATACTGATGGTCAGGCGTATCCGCAAATAATATAAGTTCTATTTTATACATAAGAGGATTTAAAATTATAATTCCTATTAATCCATATATTACAGATGGTATTGCAGCCAGCAATTCTATCGCCGGTTTAACTATTGAAACCAACGGCTTTGGTGCGGCATATGCCAAAAATATAGCGGTTCCGACTCCAATTGGAACACTTATTAAGACGGCCATAAGGGTTCCAACAACAGAAGTCAGTATTACATATAAAATACCATAAGAAGGTACTTCTGCATTGGGTTGCCAAAGTGTTCCGAAAAGTATCTCTTTTATTCCTACTTCATAGAGAGCCGGAATTCCGCTTATTATCATATATACAGAAATTGAAAATACAGCAAAAACCGCAAAAAAAGCACAAATAGCAAAAATTATGTTTGCAGTTCTTTCAATTTTTTCTTTAGATTGATTATTGTCTATAACAGAGAAACTATTATTCATATTGGCTCCTTTTTTGCCTTACAATTTTTATTCTGCCGGAATTAACCCGATGCTCTCTATCAGTCTTTTTCCTTCTTCTGATGTCAGAAATTCAAAAAATGTTCTGACAATTTCATTTTGTTTTGAAATTTCTCCTGCCGTTGCCATAACAAAAGGCCGGCTTAAAATGTATTTTCCTTTCGCTATATTGTCTGCCGTTGCATCTATTCCTTCAATTTTTACTGCATTAACCGTATCGTCCAATATATCAATAGATACATATCCTATAGCTCCCGGTGTTGTTACCACCTTTGCCATAACTCCTCCCGTGCTGTTTATTTCATTTGCATATTTACATTGATCCTCAATACCTAAAATTTCTTCAAATGCTCCTCTTGTTCCCGAACCGGATTCGCGGCCAATTACTACTATCGGTTGGTCTTTTCCTCCAAGTTCACTCCAATTTTTTATTTTTCCTGTAAAAATACCAATTATCTGATCTTTAGTTAAATCATTTACAGTATTTTCTTTATCAACAATTATGGCTATACCGTCTATTGCAACAATATTCTCTACCGCTCCGGCTTCTTTTTCGCTTTCTTTAAGATTTCTTGATGCATTTCCAATATCTACTGTTCCGGCTATTACTTGCTCAATTCCAGCACTGGAACCTATAAATTCAGTTGATACGGTAACATTTGGATATTTTTCCATAAAGGCTTCTGCCATAATATTTGCCAACTTCTCCATAGAAGTAGAACCTGCCATGGTAAGATGACCGCTTAAATTATCTTCTTTAATTGTCTTTTCATGTTCATTATTATCAGTCATACTATTATTGACATTTTTATTTTGTCTGCCGGAACAGGATACCGTAACACAAAAAGTAGTTATTATCATAGTAGAAAATAAAAAATTTTTTAAAAATTTTTTCATTATACATCCATCCTTTTTTGATTTTCTTTTTTTACATTATAAAAATAACATGGTATCCATAACTCCGATACCATGTTTCTGTTAAGATTATGTTAAGTTTATGTAAACCAAAGACATATATATCTTTTATGTAATTAGTTGTCAATAATACTTATTTATAACGCAATAAGGGTGCATAGATATAACTATACATACAGTTTATCTATACACCCTTATTTATATATTTTTATATCGTGCTTAGCGGGATTCGAACCCACGACCTTCCGCTTAGGAGGCGGACGCTCTATCCTGCTGAGCTATAAGCACATAGTCGCAACAAACATATTCTACTATTTGCTTGTCGCTAAGTCAAGAACTTTAATTCAATTTTATTAAAATTCAATTTTTCCCTGAAGCCATATATTACCCTTAAATCTTCTTCCGGGTAATGGTTCGCCGAGAAGATCTTTTTTGTTTATGCAAAGGCGGAATATTATATCGTTGCATACTAAATCAAGGTCATAAACTTCTTCGTTAGTAAACGTATTAACAACTAAGCGGCTATCCAAAATTGTAGCCAATATACTGTAATTATCGGATTCTGAACCGTACGGAATAAAACTGGTCTCTACAATTGAATAAATATCTTCCTTCTTTGCTCTTCTGGTTACCTTTGCATAAGTATCTATATCATCAAAAGTAAGACTGTCTATTGCTTCCTGGTTTCCTTTTTTTGCTTCTGCTATTAGTTTATTTCTGTTTATTCTTTCGGCTGTTATGTTTCTTACCTGAATTTCATCCTTGTTTATGGGAAGTATGGTTCTTCCCTCAAGAGACAAAGCTGACAAAGTAACCGGAACATTTAAATTCAAAAGTTTTTTGCTGTTTTTTCTTTCCAAATAATCGGCCACGTTCTGAATATAAAATATAAGTGAAACACCCAAACGGTAATCATCACACATTCCGGTATAAGATTCGGAATCTACCCTTTTATTGATGGCAATTTCTTCCTTTACACTGATACCATGACTATATAAAAAGGGAAAATAGTTTTCCAGATGGAAAATATCATTATGATCATATTCCCCTCTTACTGTTATTCCAAAGTCTGGTCCAAACCACATGGACATCTCGGTCAGGCTGTTCTGATAATCTATTTGAATGGTTTTTCTATTTGAAGCTTTATCTATTACAAGATTAATAAGCTTATTTAGCTCATTTCTGTTATTAACATTGCTAAACCCTATAGCTCTTAAATAACTGTGCATAAAATCACCTCTTTTTCCGTCAAAATAAATCTATATAACTTACTAATAAATACGCTTATATTCCAAAATACATGTGATATTATTTATATCATACTTTATTCCAAACTGCAAGAAAGATTATACTAATCCATTATGGTATCGGTAATAAACAAAGTCAACTCTTTTGTAAGGTCTTTTTCTATCCATTCGGTAGGTTTTCTGCCGTTGGCATCCTGGATAATTCTTATAACCGGTCTTGTAGGACATTTCGGATTTTGTCTTAGCACAATTCCGATTTCATTTTGATTTGTAATAACCAAAGCACCGATTGGATAAGCTGCTACAGAAGCGACAAAAGCCTTTACCACATCAAGATCAAACTTGCTTTCTGCCTGGCTTACAATAAAATCTATGGCATCATGAACTTTCATTTTCGGAACCAAATTACCGTATACCCTGCTGTCAAATTCGTCACACACCGCAGCAATTCGGCTACCTATACGAATTTTATCTCCTTTTAAATGAAAAGGATATCCCGAACCGTCCATTCTTTCATGATGGCTTAATATAATATCTTTTGAAGTAGATGACAGCCATTTCATCTTTTCTACTGCGGAATAACCGTAAATCACATGTTTCTTGATCTCTTTTTGTTCCTTTTCAGAAAATTCGTCCATTTTACGATTACTAAAGTCTGTTGTAATAAATGTAAAACCAATGTCATGCAAAAGACACCCTATCGCAATCTCTCTGACTTTTTTCTTAGGGAGTTTAAGTTTAAAAGCCAAGATTACCGAAAGGGCACATACATTCAATGAATGAGAATAAGTTCCTTCATCTTTATTTCTTATGCTTGACAGGTTATAAATAACATCCGGTTGCTGCAATATATCATTTATTATTTCATCCGCTATAGTTATAATCTCTTCCAATTCGTTGTCGGTTTGATAAGTATATTTTGTAAGTATTTCTCTTACGGTTTCCTGGCATTGTTCTTTTATTTGATACTCCAGACTTTCTTCCAAATCAATACCTTGTCCGATTTCATCTTCCACATAAATATACTCTATATTTAATGCTTTCAAGCGGCTTACATAATCTTTCTTTACAATTGTTCCGGCTGTCATTAATACAGAATTATTTTCACTCACTATATCTTTTGCTAAACATTCATTACCTTTTACAGAATCTACGGAAATAATTCTCATACCGATCCTTTCAAACCGTATTATTATCGACTATAAACCCTAAAACACAACATTATTCCATAAAAGAATTATATTTAATAGCCTGTTCCAATGCTGTTCTTTCTTCTTTTGACAATTCAAGAAAAGATTCACCTTTTATAATCTCTTTCAGGTATATATAACATCCCTCTCTGCTACTATGTATGGAATTTAGTAATATTCCGTCATTATTTTTATCTAACAGTGCAAGAACAAAACTTAACTTGCCTCCCATTTCTTTAAATGCATCATATTTTACGATTCCGATTTTTTGCATTGAGGTCATTAAATTCTCATTTATTTTTTCTATTTCTTTACAGATTAAATCTCTATCCTCTTTTAATTTGTCAATATCATTAAATCTGTTTATTATTATCGTTTCCAGATTTTCTCCGCTGTTTCCTGTCATGAATTTTTTATATTTTTTGTTTAATTTGCCTTGTTTAATCAACAAAATCAATATGATTGCAAATAATAGAACACTAAAACCGGCAAGACCAATTGTTATATATATTATATTTTGTTCTATCAAATCCATCCAGTTCATTTTTTCCTCCGATGTATTTATAATCTAGTTTATGTAATTAAGAGAATCGAACATTTCCAGTATTCTCTCCAATTCTTCATCAGAATAATATTCTATTTCAATTTTACCCGCATTCTTTTTCTTCCGCTTAATTAGAACCTTTGTACCTAATATATTTTTTAGTTTTTCTTCCAAAGCCTGATATACTAAATTAGCATCTTCCGCTACTGCGATTTCTTTTTCCGCTTTTTTTGAAATAAGCTTTTTTACCAGCTTTTCCGTATCTCTTACACTTAAATTTTCATCAATAATTTTCCTTGCCGTTTCATATTGTAAATCTGAATCTTCCAGTGACAAAAGAGCTCTGGCATGTCCACCGGTAATTTGCTCATTTATTAACATTTGCTGAATTCTGCTATCCAATTTTAATAAACGCAAAGAATTTGTAATGGCTGCCCTGCTTTTTGATACTCTTTCTGCCAATTCTTCGTGTTTTAAATTAAATTCGGTAATAAGTCTTTGATATGCCTGTGCTTCCTCGATAGGATTTAAATCTTCCCTTTGAATGTTTTCTATCAAAGCAATTTCCACTATTTCCTGAGGGCTATAATCTTTAATAATTACCGGAACTTCCTTTAAGCCTGCCAGTCTGGCTGCTCTCCATCTTCTTTCTCCAGCTATAATTTCATAATATTTATCTCTCTTTTGCACTATAAGAGGTTGAATTACCCCAAACTGACGAATAGAATCCGCCAATTCCTGAAGTGCCTCCTGATCAAACTTTTTTCTCGGCTGGGATTTATTCGGTTCAATTTCATTTATAGGCACTAATGTTTCACGTGAAACATTTTCTTCTCCCTCAGTTTCTTTTTCTGAAATCCGCAGTGGTATCATAACATCCAAACCTTTTCCCAACCCTCTTTTTACAGCTGACATAATATCCTCCCTTAATCTTAGCTATATCTTCTTCTTTTTGCTGAAATTTATTTTTTTCTTAGCAATTTTTCTTTTTCATATTTTTCAGCTTCATCATTATCTATAACCTCTTCAGCCAACTGCCTATATCCCTCTGCTCCGGATGATTTTGGATCATATATATTTATCGGAAGGCCGTGACTTGGTGCTTCCGCAAGGCGTACATTTCTAGGTATAATTGTTTTATATATATTCTGGTTTAAATTTTCTTTAACATTTTCTACTACTTGCAGCGATAAGTTTGTCCTTGCATCAAACATAGTAAACACAACCCCTTCCATTCTGAGGCCGGGATTAAGTCTTTTCTTTACGAGTTCAATAGTATGCATCAATTGTGTTAATCCTTCCAAAGCGTAAAATTCACATTGTATTGGAACAAGTACAGTATCGGCAGTCGTCATTGCATTTACGGTTAAAGTGTTCAATGACGGAGGACAATCAATAATTATAAAATCGTAATCATCTTTTATCTTTTCTATGTGATGTTTTAATATGTATTCTCTTTCATTAATTCCTATTAATTCTATTTCAGCACCGGCCAAATTAACGTTTGAAGGCAAGAGATACAGATTGTCAAATGAAGTTTTTATAAGACAATCCTGTAAAGTGCATTCGCCAATCATCATTTGATATATGGTATTTTTTAACGAATGTTTGTTTATACCCAACCCACTGGTCGTATTGCCCTGGGGATCAATATCAACAGCAAGTACTTTTTTATTTTTTTCGGCAAGACAAGCAGATAAGTTAATAGCTGTAGTTGTTTTGCCTACTCCTCCTTTTTGATTAGCTATAGCAATTACTCTTGCCATCTTAACACCGCCCTTTTTTTATTCCACACATAAGTGTTTTATTTTATTATATCATTATTAATATTAGATATCTACTCCAAAAAATTATCATGAATTTTATTTAATATATAATACACCGGAAATTTTTATTTGTCTTTAGGTTATTATGCTTAAACATCATATACGTAGTATATTTAATATAAAAATCTTTACTGTATTATCATTCATAAAATAATTATCTATTGCTTATTTACATATCAAAAGATGTATTTTTAAATTTTTGATTAAAATTATTGTTATTAGATAAATATAGAAACTCAAATTCAAGTAAAAATACAATTAAAATTTTATAGTATAAAATATTAAAGCAAAATTATAAAATTTATGATTACTGATTTTAATATTTTTTTATTAAATAAAAAGACGGTACCGTTTACGATACCATCTAAAATTTTTTCATGTGTAAATTTTTTTAATGTTTCACGTGAAACATATATTAAAATATATCTACAATATTATGTTTTATTGCATATACAGCTGCTTGTGTTCTGTCTGAAACATTTATTTTCTTAAATATATTTGATATATGATTTTTTACAGTTTTTTCGCTTATACTTAAAGTGTATGCTATTTCTTTATTGAAAAGGCCCTCTGCCAATAATTTTAATACTTCTATTTCTCGTTTTGTTAAATTATCATCGTACGAATTAAGGCTTGTAGCTCTTTCAGTCATACGTTTTTTTATCATCGGTCTCAATTCAGGTTGTATAAATGTTTCACCCTGCATTAATGTTATTATTGCTTTTTTCAATAGTGATGAATCTGAATCTTTTAAAATATAACCTTCTACACCGATATCTGCAGCTCTTATCAAATATTCTACTTCATTGTGAATCGTTAATATTAATACCTTTACATCTGTTTTTTTCTCTTTCAAATATTGGAGAACTTTTAATCCATTCATTTCCGGCATATTGATATCCAATAATAATATGTCTGTGTTCTTTTCGTCAAGAAGCTCTATACATTCTTTACCGTTTCCTGCTTCTGCTATAACTTTTATATCTCCGTCCAGCTCCAGAATTTGTTTAATTCCCTCTCTCACCATTAAGTGATCGTCTGCAATCATAACATTAATTGGTCTGTTCATCGATCTTCCCCTTTACAGCTATATGGTACAGATATATTAATAATTGTGCCTTTATTTATTTTAGATTGTATATCCAGTGTTCCGGATAATAAATAAACTCTTTCTTTCATTATAGATAATCCGCATCCTGTATAATCTTGCGTAATTCTTTCCTTGATTTCGTTTGTATCAAATCCTTTTCCGTCATCTTTAATTGTTATATTTATATGATTTTCATCATATTTAATATCAATTTCAATACATTTCGCATTTGCATGCTTAATAGCATTATTACAAGCTTCTTGTATTAATCTGAATATGGATAAATTTATTACCGGTAAAATATCATTTCTCTCTTCGTTATATTTAAGCTTTATTTCAATATCATGATGATTCATCAGTTGATTTATAAATCTCTCAATTGTCATAATCAATCCTAAGTCATCCAATGACATAGGTTTTAGATTAAATATTATTTCTCTGATTTCATTTATCACCGATTTTAGAGTATTTGATATTGTTAATAACTCCAATCTCGTGCGTACAGGATCAATATCAACAAATTTTGTCGATAATTCGCATTTGTGAATTAAACTTGTCAGGTTTTGTACCGTTGAATCATGTAAATCTCTGGCAATCCGCTGTCTATCTTGTTCTTGCAGTTCCAAAATATTTAATCCTATATCTATTTGTGATTTTTGCTGATTTAATATATTTAAAACTGTTTCTAATTGAATTATTCGGTTTTCAGTCTCTTTTATTTCTTTATTTAGATTTTCTATTTTTTCCCTGATATTTCTTAATTTTTCTTCATATTTTTCGATATTATAATCTTTACTGTTTGGTGACAACATTTTTGAAATGTCTGATTTTTCTTCTTTTATAGATTTTATAATATTTTCTGTTTCTGCTAATTCGTTTTGGTAAGATTTCATTTTCTCGATTATCTGATTTTGTCGATACTTATATTCATTTATTAAATCTGAAATTATTTTTTTTGTATTTTCATAATCATTTTCTTTATTTTCTTTTTTGATTGTCATTATAGGTCACCTTTAATTATAAGTTTGTTTCCTTATATACTTATCCTATCATGAAGATTTAAATATATCAAATAATTTTATAGTTGATTGTTTGATTTTGATATAATATTTAAATTTTTCTTTTTTTATTGTTAATTAAATATATAATATACCAATTTTCTCTAATTTTAAAGTACAATTTTCATAATTTTACGGTTAATTTTTTATATTTTTACAACAATTTAAAGTCTTATTGCAGTATCTCATTATAATATAATTTTGGTACAAAATGCTATTTTTTTCTTCATAATAAGACTTAAATCCTATTTTTTTAAACATATCCGTCAATATTTTTGGTACTTCTACAAATATTTTATCGATTGACATTGATTGAGCTTTATCTACCAACATACGTACAATCATGTCTCCGTATTTTTTTCTTCTGTACTCTTTCCTTACAGCCACATATTTTATGTAGGCCTCATCTTTATTTAATTCCAGTCTTCCTACAGCAACTGCCTTGCCTTCATTTAAACCTTCATAAACTAAGGCATGATATACTTTATTTCCGGGTTTAATAAACATATCTTCCTGATTAAATTTCAGTTCTTCAATAAATACTTCATTGAGAATGTCATTAACCTCGCTTATTCTTTCTTCGTTTGAAACCAATTTAGCAAAAACCAATTAAAACCCCCCTCATTATAAAGGTTCTTTTGCAGGTTTTCCTGCAGTTCTGGGATATTTTTTTGGTGTTTCTTTAATTTTCTCGATCATTATCAATGATCTTCGAATATCGGTTAGCGGTAATGTGAATTCTTTATGATTTCTAACCGAACCTCCAAGTGTTTTTATAGCATTTTGGGCTTCCTGCAGTTCATCATTTATATTTCCTGATTTATAAGGAATAAAATATCCGCCTTTTTTTACAAACGGCAGACAGTATTCTGTCAAAACCGAAAGTTTAGCCACAGCCCTTGATGTACACAAATCAAAAGTTTCTCTGAAAGTTTGGTCTCTTCCCAAATCTTCTGCTCGCCCATGAACTGCATCAATATTGTATAAATTTAAATTTTTTATTACTTCATCCAAAAAACTTATACGTTTTTTTAAAGAATCCATAAGTACTACTCTTGTATTCGGAAAAGCAATTTTAATAGGAATACCGGGAAAGCCGGCTCCTGTTCCGACATCTATTATTTTTTCATCTTCCGGACGATATACATTAACAATTGAAAGACTGTCAAGAAAGTGTTTATGGATTACTTCCGGAAGTTCGGTAATTGATGTAAGGTTCATTTTTTTATTCCAGTCAATTAAAATTTGGTAGTAATCCATAAACTGTTTAATCTGATAATCATCTAGTTCAATATTTAAATTTTTTAATCCTTCTTTAAAATTAATAATTCCTTGTCCAATATTATAATCCATACAAATACCTCATACAGAATTATTCAGATTTATTTTTGGAATTATATTGCATCAGGTAAATAAGCAGTACTGATATGTCTGCCGGTGATACTCCGGCAATTCTTGATGCTTGTCCGATTGAAACCGGCCTGAACTTGTCCAGTTTTTGTCTTGCTTCTATTCTTAAGCCCGTTATTGCATAATAATCTATATCTTCCGGTATTTTTTTGTTTTCCATCTTTTTGAACTGGTTTATTTGCATTTGCTGTCTTTTTATATATCCTTCATACTTAATATTAATATTAACCTGCTCAATTACATCATCAGGTAATTCTTTCCTTTCGTGATCTATGCTTTTAAGCATTTCATAATTTAACTCAGGCCTTTTTATAAGATCTGCCAAGGTTACAGCCGTAGTTAACGGTGCACTGTTAAGGCTTTTTAATAATTCCTGAACCTGGCTGTTTGCTCCTATTATTGTATTTTTCAGCCTGTTTATTTCTTTTTCTATAAGTTCTTCTTTTCTTAAAAGGGCCTGATATCTTTCCTCATCTATAAGCCCTATTTTATATCCTATTTTTGTTAATCTTAAATCTGCATTATCCTGTCTTAATATTAACCTGTATTCCGCCCTGGAAGTCATCATGCGGTAAGGTTCAGTATTCTCCTTTGTAATAAGATCATCAATCAATACACCGATATAAGCCTGTGAGCGGTCAAGTACTACAGGTTCTCTTCCCAGTAATTTCATAGCAGCATTTATGCCTGCCATGATTCCCTGGGCAGCCGCTTCCTCATATCCTGAACTCCCGTTAAATTGTCCGGCACTAAACAAGCCTTCTATTTTCTTAAATTCAAGAGTAGGTTTAAGCTGAGAAGGATTAATGCAGTCATATTCTATGGCATATGCATTTCTTACAATTTGAGCATTCTCAAGGCCGGGAACCGATCTGTACATCTTTACCTGAACATCTTCCGGAAGGGAACTTGACATACCTGAAACATACATTTCGTTGGTATAGTTTCCTTCCGGTTCGATGAATACCTGATGTCTGTCTTTGTCCGGAAATCTTACCACCTTATCTTCTATGGAAGGGCAATATCTTGCCCCGGTCCCCTGTATATTACCGTTAAATAAAGGTGATCTGTCAATATTGGCTCGAATAATTTCATGGGTTTCGGGTGTTGTATAGGTAAGCCAACAGGAAACCTGCTCTCTTTTTAAATCTTCCGGTTTATTTGTAAAGGAAAAAGGAACAATTTTCTCGTCACCCTTTTGTTCCGTCATCTTTGAAAAATCTATGGTTCTTTTATCAATTCTTGCAGGAGTTCCTGTCTTAAATCTCATCATTTCTATTCCCAGTTTTTTTAAGGCTTCAGTTAAATGAGTAGCCGCCTGCAATCCGTTGGGTCCCGTATAATGTACCGTTTCTCCATATATGCACCTGGCATTCAGATAGGTACCGGTACATATTATAGCCGCTTTACAAGGATAAATTGCTCCCGAACTTGTCTTTACTCCGGTTACTTTATTATTTTCCGTAATTATATCTATTATCTCGGCTTGCTTAATTGTCAGGTTTGGAGTATTTTCAAGTACCATTCTCATAGATTTCGAATATTCCATTTTATCGGCTTGAGCTCTTAAAGAATGTACGGCAGGACCTTTAGATAAGTTTAACATTCTTGACTGAATAAAGGTTCTGTCTATATTTTTTCCCATTTCTCCGCCCAAGGCATCTATTTCTCTTACCAGGTGCCCTTTAGATGTTCCGCCTATATTAGGATTGCAAGGCATCATGGCAATACTGTCTACACTAATTGTAAACATTATTGTCTTTAATGATAGTCTGGCACATGCCAAAGCTGCTTCACATCCGGCGTGACCTGCACCTATAACGGCTACGTCATATTCTTCATATACAAATGACATATAAATCATTATCCTTTCTAAGTACAACTAAGTTATTTACCCATGCAAAATTCACTGAATATAAGATTTATTAAATCTTCCTCTACATTTTCTCCTATAATTTTTCCGAGCACTTCATATGCTGTCATCAAATCAATAGAATAAAAATCTTCAGGCATTTGATTTTCAATGCTATCTTTTACCATACTTAAGGCTTCAAGGGCTTTTCTGAACGCTTCGATATGCCTGTCATTGGTAATTAATATATCTTCATTTAATTTAAGTTCTCCTTTAAAGAACATTTCCTTTATAAGTTTTTCAAGTTCATCAAGGCCTTTGTAATTAATAAAAGATGTAATTATAACAGGATGATCTGTCTTTTCTTTTAATTCATTTATGTTAATCTTTGGCGGCAAATCACTTTTGTTAAACAATAATATAGCCTTTTTATCCCTTATTAGGGAAAGTATTGCTTCGTCATTTTCGTCCAAAGGTGTGGTAGAATCTATTACATATATAATCAAATCAGCTTCTTTGGCTATCCTGATTGCTTTTTCCACACCGATTTTTTCAACTACATCCTCTGTTTTTCTGATCCCGGCAGTATCAATAATATTTAAAGTTATTTCATTTAACTGAACTGTTTCTTCAAGGGTATCCCTGGTGGTACCTGCTATATCCGTTACTATAGCCCGTTCTTCTTTTACCAGAATATTTAAAAGGCTGGATTTTCCCGCATTGGGTTTTCCGAGAATAACTGTTTTTATTCCTTCTTTTATTAATTTTCCATTCTTTGAATCCGAAATTAACTTCTCAATCTTTTTACAATAACTGTCTATATTATTTAACAAATGTTCCGAAAATCCGTCCAGGCTGTAATTTTCAGGATCATCCAAAGCTGCTTCTATATATGCTACATCCCTTAAAATTCCTTCTCTTAACTCTTTTATAATATCAAATTCTCTTCCTCTTAACTGATTGAGAGAATTTTTAAGGGCCATTTCATTTTTTGCATTTATTATATCACATACGGCTTCTGCCTGCGATAAATCTATTCTGCCGTTTAAAAAGGCTCTCTTTGTAAATTCTCCCGGTTCTGCCAGTCTTACACCCTGTTTTAATACTATATCAAGAATTTTCTTCGTTACTACTATACCCCCATGGCAATTTATCTCAACCACATCTTCCCTGGTATATGTCAAAGGTGCCTTCATGACAGTAACCATTACTTCATCTACTACTTCTTCACCGTCAACTATAAATCCGTAATGTATTGTATGACTTTTTTGTTCTGATATCAATTTATTATTTTTTTTAGACTTATATATTTTATCTATAACAGGTAAAGCATTATTACCGCTTATTCTTATAATGCTTATACCGCCGCTTCCTACTCCGGTTGCTATTGCAGCTATTGTATCCGTGTTCATGAGTTTTCTCCTTTCATAAATCCAGGAAACAAAAATATTGATTCAATTATAAAATTATAAATGAAAGGTGTCTTAAAGTAAAACCTACTTTGAAGACACCAGTAATCTCAAATATTGATTCTCATTATCCTATACTATTTCTGTCGGTATTTGTTCCTTGTTGTCTTTATTTTCCTTTTTATAATCCCGTCTGTATCTTCTTGAATTTTCTTTACCGTATCTGGGCTTTATATCATGATTTGATTTCTTATAACCGATAACTACCTTTCGATACGGTTCTTCTCCCTCAGAATAGGTTTCCACATACTTATCGTTCTGTAATGCAGAATGAATAATTCTTCTTTCATAAGGATTCATAGGCTCTAAAGCAATTGATTTTCTTGTTTTTCTTACTTTATATGCTATATTCCTTGCCAGATTTTCAAGAGTTTCTTTTCGTCTCTCTCTGTAGTTTTCAGTGTCAAGTTTAACTTTAATATACTTATCGCTATTCTTGTTAATGACAAGGCTTACCAAATATTGAAGGGAATCTAATGTTTGTCCTCTTTTACCTATAAGTACTCCCATTTCTTCTCCTTCAATATTTATTTCAAGTAATTCATTTTCTTTATCGTAAACTATATCAAGTTTTGCATTAATGTTCATTGCATCGAATACTTCTTCAAGAAATTTTCTGGCCGTATTTTCAATGCTCAGTTTCATTCTTACTCTTATTTTGGCAGGTCTGCTAAACATTCCGAAAAAACCGGATGATTCTTTTTCTATTACTTCATATTCCAAATTATCTATAGTGGTACCTATCTCCAACATTGCATTTGTCAGGGCCTCATCTACGGTTTTTGCAGTAAATTCTTTCCAATCCATTATTAGTCCCCCTTTTCTATTTTCCTGTTCTTCAGAATATTAGCTATCTCAGATATGCTTTTCGGATTGTAAGAACTTTCTTCTTTTTCTGCATCCCGATCGATGTCATCCGTTTGGCTATCTTCACTATTCTTATCCTTCAAACTATCTGAAACACCATCAATATTTTTTGTTTTGGTTTTCGCCAATTCCTGTATGGAAGGTCCTCCTGTTGTTTTGGATTTCATATATTTCTTGCTTGCCTTCTCCTGACTCTTTTCTGCCAGCTCATCTATATCAATTCGATTCAGATACTTATTTACAAAAAATTGCTGTATTATAGTAATTACAGAGCTTGCAATCCAGTATATACCGACACCGATTGGAAGCGCCAGACAAAAAAATCCTGACATTATCGGCATTACAATATTCATGGAAGACATAGGATTTGGCACATCATTTTTTGAATTAGTCTTAACGTTAAGTTGCTTGCTTTGGATAAACTGCAATCCCATAGATAATATAGGTATTATAATGGATAATGATCTCCAGCTGGGGGTATTGGTTATGCTTAAACCTAAAAAGTTATTGACATCCATAATACTTCTTATAGCATTATTTGCTTCCTGTGAAAGACCTGCCTGAAGCAAACTGTTCCATTGTGAAGTATTAAAAACAGCTAAAGACTTTATTATATTTTCAATTGTAGAAAGATCCAATTTTTCATAATTTGATACAATACCCGACAATATTTCGGTTCCATGGGTCTGAACTGCGGTTGCTACCGTAGTATAATATTCTTTTACTATATTGACATAATCGGGAACATTATTTATAACCCTATATAATGCCAACATAATTGGTAGTGTAATTAGTAAGGGCAGGCATCCGGCAGTAGGGCTTGCTCCGTATTTTTCATAAACTGCCTGTGTTTCTGCCTGTTGCTTTCTGAGTGACGCTTCATCTTTCTTTCCTTTGTATTTTTCCTGTATCTTTTGAATTTCGGGTGTAATCTTTGACTGTAATCTTGAAAATTTCTGCTGTTTTATCGTTAACGGGAGCATCAACATTTTCGTAATAAAAGTAAATACAATTATAGACAGGGCTATATTTTCTACTCCAAACCAATGAAAAAATTCATAAATCCCGTTCATTATCAAACCAAGCAGTTTTGCTATGGGACTTAACAGACTACCTAAAATTATAACTTCCAACTTCAAATCCTCCTTAGGAGCTGATAAAAAATAATATGGATTGGATGCTCCAATCCTGCTTTCCGAACATTTTTAAGGTACCGGATCAAAACCGCCCTTATGAAACGGATGACATCTTAATATTCGCCTTACCGTTAAATATAAGCCTTTAATTACCCCATATTTTTCCAGTGCCTGCGCCGCATAAGAAGAACAGGTAGGAGTATAAATACAAGTACTGGTCTTTTTTAGGGGAGATATATATTTCTGATATAATCGTATGATAAATATAAGTATTTTCTTAATCATTTATGACCCTTCTTTTAAAACCGGCCGATATTTTAAGATTAAATTACCAAAATACCGTGTAACTTCATAAGGTGTAACAATGAACTTTCAATTTCAAAATAATTTTTTCCCTTGGCACCTATTCTTGCGACAACTACTATGTCCAATCCCTTTATACATCTTCCTTCATTTAACCGATAACTTTCTCTAATCAGACGAGTTATTCTGTGTCTTATAACACTGTTTCCGACTTTTTTACTTACCGATATTCCCAGTCTGTTTTCATCTGTTCCGTTTTTTCTTACATACATAACCAAATTTTTATTTGCATATGATACACCGGTACTGTATATTTCTTTAAAATCCAGACTTCTTTTTATTGATTTTGATTTTCCCATTTTTTTACCCAAAAAAATAATAGTTATTCTGCAATTTTTTACATTTTTTTCATAGAAGAAAAGGTCACAATACTGCGACCTTATTTAAACTAAGCTGTCAGCTTCTTTCTTCCTTTTGCTCTTCTTGCCGAGAGAACTTTTCTTCCGCCTTTGGTTCTCATTCTGGCTCTGAAACCATGAACCCTAGCTCTCGGTTTTTTACTGGGTTGGAATGTTCTTTTCATCTCTACGCACCTCCTTTAACTGTACCGGCGCTCTATATCAGATGAGCTCAACTACCATCTATTTTGGAATATCACGTCTATTATATTCTCAATCATTACTTACGTCAAGTGGTTATTTTGTTGATAACTGCTTGCTTTCCCTAATATTTGTATGTGTTTCTTCCTATTTATATATATTACTGTTGATTTTGTAGATAAATTTGATGTTTTTGTGGATAAAATGTTTCTATAATTTTATTAATGTTCGTTTATGCCTTAATTTATCCTCAAAACCAGGTTGTTGGTATTGTTTTTATTTTTATCACCATTTCCACATAATGACGAAAAATTTTATGTGGTATAATAACCATTGAAAATTTAAAAAAATTGTTATAATATATTAATATGTGAGTATCTATGGAGGCTGCAATGAAAAGTATAATAGAAGAAAAATGGGATGAAATATTAGAATATATGGTTTCTGAATATGGCATTACCAATGTTTCGTACAATACCTGGCTTAAACCCTTAAAGGTATATGACGTACATGATAATGTCATTACTATTGTTATAAATGACGAGAAGATCGGACATTTCGGTTATGAACATATAAGAAATAAATACGAATTACTCCTAAAGGTATCAATAGAAGAAATAATGAACGAACCTTTTGAATTAAAATTTGTTCTTGCCAGTCAGTTGGATTCCTTAGACAAAAACAAGGGATCGTCCAGTTCTAGTAATAAAAAAAATATCCCTACATTCCTAAATCCCAGATATACTTTCGATACCTTTGTAGTCGGAGGAAACAATGAGTTTGCAAGAGCAGCCGCATTAGCTGTTGCTGAAAATCCAGGTGAAATATATAACCCTCTTTTTATATACGGGGGAGTCGGACTTGGAAAGACGCACTTAATGCATTCCATAGCTCATTTTGTTTTAAATCAAAACCCGGATACAAAGGTTTTATATGTTACAAGCGAAAAATTTACCAACGAACTTATTGATGCCATTCAGAAAAAAACTACGGCTCAATTCAGGGAAAAATACCGCAATATTGACATTCTTCTGATTGACGATATTCAGTTTATTATAGGAAAGGAAAGTACCCAGGAAGAATTCTTCCATACTTTTAATACTTTGCATGAAGCAAAAAAGCAAATTATTATATCCAGTGACCGCCCACCTAAGGAAATGCTTACTTTGGAGGACAGGCTCCGTTCCAGATTTGAACATGGTCTGATGGCCGACATCCAGTCTCCTGACTATGAAACCAGAATGGCTATATTAAAAAAGAAGGAAGAATTGGACGGTTACAGTATTAATGAAGAAGTACTTAAATATATTGCTACAAATATTAAATCAAATATCAGAGAACTTGAAGGGGCTCTTACCAAGGTTGTTGCCTTTTCCCGCTTAAAGAAACGGGAACTTAACCTTGAACTCGCAAAAGAAGCTTTGCAGGACATTATTTCTCCAAACGAGAAAAAAATTATAACTCCTGAACTTATAGTAGATATTGTAGCCGAGCATTATAATATCAGTTCTTCTGATATTTATTCAAAAGACAGAAGCAGAGTTGTATCATATCCGCGTCAAATTGTTATGTATTTATGCCGGCGCTTAACCGATTTGTCTGTTACCGATATCGGTAAAGCACTGGGCAACAGGGATCATTCTACTATTCTTCATGGTTACGATAAAATAGAAAGTGACATGAAAAAAGATCCTTCATTACATAACACTATTGATGTACTTATTAAAAAAATAAATCCCGAATAAGTCGTTTATAATATGTTGACAACCAGTTGATATGCTGTTCATTGTTTGTGAGTTATTAACTTCAAATTTTTGGAATGTTATTAAAAGATATTCCTTTCCACATTGGTTTTTTTATTTATTTACACGGTTATCATTTTGTTAAACCTTTGATTTATCGGGTGTTTGACCGGATATCAACAAATCAACCGAGCATATTACTAAGACTTCTAAAAATCTTTTATTTATATATTTATAAAACTGGGAAGGAGTTTATTCACATATGAAAATAAAATGCCAAAAATCTGACCTGCTAAATAGTGTTAATATTGTACTTAAAGCTGTACCGGCAAAGACAACCATGCCTATTCTTGAATGTTTGATTATAGAAGCAAATGATTCTGGCATAAAACTTACTGCCAACGATATGGAGCTTGGTATAGAAACAAAGGTAAAAGGAAACATAATAGAAGAGGGAATGGTTGCTTTAAATGCAAAAATATTTTCAGAAATAGTAAGAAGGCTTCCGGAAAACGAAGTAAGTATTTCTACTGATGAAAATTATGTAACAGAAATCATATGTGAAAAAGCAAAATTCTCAATAGTCGGAAGATCCGGCGAAGAATTTCCGTCCCTTCCTGAAATTGAAAAAGAAAATCCCCTTATTCTGTCTCAGTTTACTTTGAAAGAAGTAATAAGGCAGACAGTTTTTTCTATTTCAGATAATGAAAGCAACAAGATAATGACCGGAGAATTATTTGAAATTAAGAAAAATGAGTTAAGAGTTATATCTCTTGACGGCCATAGGATATCTATACGAAAGATTACTTTAAAAGATGAGTACGATGACAAAAAAGTTATAATACCCGGAAAGACTCTGAATGAAATAAGTAAAATATTGTCCGGAGAAACTTCTTCCCTGGTTAATATTTACTTTACGGACAAGCATGCCTTGTTTGAGTTTGACGATACAGTAGTTGTCACCAGGCTGATTGAAGGGGAATATTACAGAATTGACCAGATGTTATCAAGTGATTATGAAACTAAAGTAAAGATTAATAAAAAGGAATTGTTAAGCTGTATAGAAAGAGCATCTCTTTTAATAAGGGAAACAGATAAAAAGCCGATTATTTTAAGAATTAAAGACAATAACTTCGAGCTTAATATTAATACCTCGATAGGGTCAATGAAGGAAGATATAGATATCGAGATGGAGGGCAAGGAAATCGTAATCGGTTTTAATCCCAAATATTTAATGGATGCCTTAAGAGTAATAGATGATGAAACAGTTGATATATATTTAATAAACCCTAAGGCTCCTTGTTTTATCAGAGATGAGGAACAGTCTTATATATACTTAATATTGCCTGTCAATATAAATGTAGCATCATAATTATTTTAAAATTGGAAATAATAACCTAATAAAGAGACTTTTTATTGTAGTATAAACTAAATAAAAAGTAACCTTAAAAAACGTTAATTTTTTGGTAGTTGAAAAGAGGTATATATGCAGGAATTTAAATTAAGGGACGATTTTATAAAGCTGGGACAGGCATTAAAGGCAGCAGGGCTTGTAAAATCCGGTGCAGAAGCAAAGAATGTGATTCAAAACGGAATGGTTAAAGTAAATAACCGTATAGAAACACAAAGAGGGAAAAAACTCCATGACGGAGATACTGTGGAATATAACGGGCAAATAATAAAAATTATAAAATAAGCAATAAATCCGGATAAATGAAACCTGCTTAAATAGAACGTTGGTGCAAAAATGATAGTTAAATCATTAGAACTTAAAGAATACAGAAATTTTGAGCATCTTGAAATTGTTTTTGACAAAGGCATCAATATTTTATATGGGGGAAATGCCCAGGGGAAAACTAATATTCTTGAGGCAATTTATCTCGGAGGAACTACCAAATCTCACAGAGGCAGCAAAGACAGTGAAATAATACGTTTTAACAAAGACGAAGCCCATATAAGAATTAATATTGAGAAAAATCAGGTATCCCACAGAATAGATGTGCATTTGAAGAAAAATAAAGCCAAAGGAGTAGCAATCGATGGAATTCCCATTAAAAAACAAGGGGAATTATTCGGTATGCTTAACCTTGTGTTTTTTTCCCCGGAAGATTTGAATATCATTAAAAATGGACCCGGTGAAAGAAGAAGATTTTTGGATTTGGAATTATGCCAGCTTGATAAAATTTATATGTACCATTTAACAAACTATAATAAAGCATTGGCTCAAAGAAATTATTTACTAAAGCAAATAAGTCTTAACAAAAGTTTACTTGAAACTTTATATATTTGGGATTTAAAACTTATAGAACATGGAAGCGCAATAATTGAATCAAGAAAAACATTTATAAAAAAAATTAATGAGCTGATATATTCCATACATAATAAGCTAACCGGAGGAAAAGAAGAACTAATTCTTAGATATGAGCCAAATGTTAGAACGGATGAGTTTGAAGATAAATTAAGAAATTCACTGGAACGGGATTTAATATTAAAAATGACTAATGTTGGACCTCACAGGGACGACATGTCCTTTTTATTTAATAATATTGATATCAGAAAATACGGATCCCAGGGGCAGCAAAGAACGTCTGCCTTATCTTTAAAATTGGCTGAAATTCAGTTGGTAAAAGAAGTTATAAAAGAAAAACCGGTCCTTTTACTTGATGATGTTTTGTCTGAACTTGACAGAAACCGGCAGAATCACTTGCTTGACAGCATAGGAGACATACAAACAATAGTTACATGTACCGGATTGGAAGAATTTATAAATCACAGGTTTACATACAATAAAATTTTTCATGTATATAAAGGAACTGTAATCTGTGAAAATTAGTTATGATAAGTAATTGATAACCATAAAATTATAGATATTGAAATTTTTTAGGAGGAACGGAGTGAAAAAAATGGAATATGAATATGGTGCGGATCAGATACAAATATTGGAAGGGTTAGAGGCTGTAAGAAAAAGACCCGGTATGTATATAGGATCCACTTCCTCCAAAGGATTGCATCATCTGGTTTATGAGATTGTAGATAATGCGGTTGATGAAGCTTTAGCAGGCTTTTGTGATACCATAGTAGTTGAAATATATAAAGACAATTCCGTTTCTGTAACGGATAACGGCCGCGGCATACCTGTCGGTATTAATCACAAAGCCGGAATTCCGGCGGTAGAAGTGGTATTTACTATACTTCATGCCGGCGGAAAGTTCGGAGGCGGAGGATATAAGGTATCCGGAGGTTTACACGGCGTTGGGGCAAGTGTTGTAAATGCCCTGTCTGAGTGGCTGGAAGTTGAAATATGCATTGACGGGAAAAAATACTGGCAGCGTTATGAAAGAGGAAAGCCTGTAACAAAACTTAAAGAACTGGGTGAAACCGACTGCAGGGGAACTAAGGTTACGTTTCTTCCCGATAAGGAAATATTTGAGGAAACAGTTTTTGATTATGAAACTTTAAAGCAAAGACTCAGAGAAATAGCCTTTTTGACCAAAGGTATAAAAATTATTTTAAGAGATCTTCGGGAAGAAAATCCTGTAGAAAAACAATTTTACTATGAAGGCGGTATAAAGGAGTATGTAAAATATCTTAATCGCCACAAAGATCCTTTGTATTCGGATATAATTTACTGTGAAGGAACTAAAGACAATGTTTATGTTGAAGTTGCAATGCAGCATAACAGAACATATGTTGAAGGGTGCTACAGTTTTGTAAATAACATAACAACACCTGAAGGCGGCACCCATTTAATAGGTTTTAAAAATGCACTTACAAAAACCATAAATGATTATGCCAGAAGTCAGAAGTTTTTAAAAGACAACGAAGCAAATCTGTCCGGTGAAGACATAAGGGAAGGTCTTATTGCAATAATAAGCATTAAGATTCAAGAACCTCAGTTTGAAGGACAGACAAAGCAAAAGTTAGGAAACAGTGAAGCAAGAGGTGCCGTGGAAAGTATAGTAAGCGAACAGCTTACTTATTATCTGGAGCAGAATCCGTCTGTTGCAAGAATAATATGTGAAAAAGCCGTATTAGCTCAGAGAGCAAGAGAAGCCGCAAGAAAAGCAAGGGAACTTACAAGAAGAAAAACGGCTTTGGAAGGGTCAGGCCTTCCGGGAAAACTTGCAGACTGTTCGGAAAAAGATCCTACAAAATGTGAAATATTCCTGGTTGAGGGTGATTCTGCGGGAGGATCCGCAAAGACTGCAAGATCAAGAGCTACCCAGGCAATACTTCCGTTAAGGGGAAAAATTTTAAATGTTGAAAAGGCAAGGCTTGACAAGATTCTGGAAAACGAAGAAATAAAAGCTATGATAACAGCGTTCGGTACAGGAATATCGGATGACTTTGATATATCAAAATTACGTTATCATAAGATTATAATTATGACTGATGCGGACGTTGACGGAGCCCATATTGCTACTTTGCTGCTTACATTCTTCTACAGATTTATGCCTGAGCTTATCAAAAGAGGTCATGTATATATGGCACAGCCCCCCCTGTATAAAATTGAAAAGGGTAATACTATCCGTTATGCTTACAGCGATGATGAATTAAATAAATTACTAAATGAGCTGGGCAGAGACAATTCGGTAAGAATTCAAAGATATAAGGGGCTCGGAGAAATGAATTCCGAACAGCTGTGGGATACAACTATGGATCCGGAAAAAAGAATACTTCTTAGAGTTACTATGGATGAAAACGAATCTTCGGAAATAGATATGACCTTTACTACACTTATGGGAGATAAAGTCGAACCCAGAAGGGAATTTATCGAGGCAAATGCCAAGTATGTCCGGAATCTGGATATATAATAACGGGATTTGTTTGGGTTATAGCATAAAATGATATATTTGAAATTATCGTAATTATCCCGGCAGAGATTGAAAACGGAGGAAAAAATAATGGACGAGTATATCTTCGATAAAGTGCAGGATGTGGACCTTAAAAAGACCATGGAAAAATCTTATATAGATTATGCCATGTCTGTTATAGCATCCCGTGCACTTCCCGACGTAAGGGACGGTTTAAAACCGGTTCAAAGAAGAATTCTATATGCAATGGTTGAATTAAATAACGGTCCTGATAAGCCTCACCGTAAATGTGCCCGTATAGTCGGTGATACCATGGGTAAATATCATCCCCACGGTGACAGTTCCATATACGAGGCCTTGGTTAAGCTGGCTCAGGATTTTTCAACCAGATATCCGTTGATAGACGGCCATGGAAACTTCGGATCGGTAGACGGTGACGGCGCTGCGGCCATGCGTTATACGGAGGCTAGATTAAGCAAGATTTCCATGGAAATGCTTGCAGACATCAATAAGGATACGGTAGATTTTGTTCCGAACTTTGATGAATCTGAAAAAGAACCGTCGGTTTTGCCTGCCCGTTTTCCGAATCTGTTGGTAAACGGAACCTCAGGAATAGCAGTTGGAATGGCAACCAATATACCTCCTCATAACCTTAAGGAGGTTATTGATGCTGTCGTTAGAATAATAGACAATCGGGTAGAAGAAGACAGGGATACCGATATAGATGAAATTCTTGATATCGTAAAGGGTCCGGATTTTCCTACCGGAGCGGAAATAATCGGTACAACCGGTATAGAAGAAGCTTACAGAACAGGAAGAGGAAAAATTACAGTCAGGGCCGTGAGTGAAATTGAAACTCTGCCGAACGGAAAGTCCCGTATTATTGTCAGCGAAATTCCATATATGGTAAATAAGGCAAGGCTGATTGAAAAAATTGCCGAGCTTGTAAAAGAAAAAAAAGTCGACGGTATTACAGAACTTAGGGACGAATCGGACAGACACGGTATGCGGATTGTAATTGATATCCGCAGGGATGTTAATGCCAATGTTTTATTAAATCAGTTATACAAACATACACAGCTGCAGGATACCTTCGGGGTAATAATGCTTGCTTTGGTTAACAACGAGCCAAAAGTACTTAACCTTCTCCAGATGCTTAATTATTATCTGGATCACCAGAAGGAAGTTATAACAAGAAGGACAAAATATGATTTAAATAAGGCCGAAGAAAGGGCTCATATTTTGCAGGGATTACTTAAAGCCCTTGATCATATAGATGAAGTTATAAATATTATAAGAAATTCAAAAAACGGTAATGAAGCCAAGGAAAGATTGATAGAGCGATTTGCATTTACTGATATCCAGGCACAGGCTATTATCGATATGAGGCTTCGTTCTCTTACAGGTCTGGAAAGGGAAAGACTTGAAGCGGAATTTGCCGAACTTACTCAAAAGATAGCCGAATATAAAGCTATACTTAGCGATGAGAAAAAATTATTGGGTGTCATTAAAGAAGAAATTGTTTTAATTCGTGACAAATACGGAGATGAGCGCAGAACTAAGATAAGCTATGACGCATCGGAAATTTCGGTTGAAGATTTAATTCCGGATGAAACTATGCTTATTGCCATGACAAAACTTGGCTATATAAAACGTATGACAATAGATAATTTTAAGAGTCAGCATCGCGGCGGCAAGGGAATAAAAGGAATGCATACAATTGATGAAGACTTTATTGAAGATTTGTTCATGGCAAGGAACCATCACTTTATTATGTTCTTTACGAATCAGGGAAGAGTATATCGCCTGAAAACTTATGAAATTCCGGAAGCCGGAAGAACCGCAAGAGGAACGGCTATAATAAACCTGTTGCAGCTTATGCCGGAAGAAAAAATTACGGCTGTTATTCCGATTAAGGAATATAAAGACAACCGCTACCTGTTTATGGCAACTAAAAAAGGTATAGTAAAAAAGACTTCCGTCAAAGAATATGAGAACATAAGAAAGTCAGGCTTAATTGCCATAAATCTCCGGGAAGACGACGAACTGATAGAAGTAAAAATAACCGACGGAAATAAGGATGTCTTTTTGGTAACCAAAAACGGTATGTGCATCAGGTTTAATGAGCAGGATGTAAGACCTACAGGAAGATCATCGACCGGTGTAATAGGTATGGCTATTGATGAAGATGATGAGATAGTGGGAATGCAGCTTAACAGTCAGGGAGAATATTTGCTTATTGCATCGGCAAACGGTATGGGTAAACGGACATCGATAGATGAATTTAGTTTACAACACAGGGCAGGTAAAGGTGTAAAATGCTATAAGATTACCGAAAAAACCGGTAATGTTGTAGGAGTAAAAGCGGTTAACGAAGAAAATGAAGTTATGCTTATAACTACCGAAGGCATAATAATCCGTATAATGGTCAGTGATATACCTGTACTCGGAAGGATTACCTCCGGTGTTAAATTAATTCATCTGGACAATGATAATGTTTATGTCGCCAGTTTGGCAAAAGTAAGGGATGACGGCAAGAATACGTCCGATGATATGGTTATTGAAAATTTGGAAAAAGAGTTGGATGAAGAAACTTATTCGGATGATACCGACAAAACCGGAGATGATAAATAGTATGAGGGTCATAAATACCGGCGAAATTGTATCAAATATAAAAGAAATGTGCATCGAAGCCAACTATAAGTTGGCTTCTGATGTAAGTACCCGTATTATGGATGCCTATAAAAACGAAACATCCGATCTTGGGAAACTGATACTGGGACAACTCTGTGAAAATATGAATATTGCAGAAAATGAACAAATTCCCATATGTCAGGATACGGGAATGACAATTGTATTTGTTAAAATAGGTCAGGATGTACACATTGAAGGAGGCTCTCTGGAAGAAGCCATAAACGAAGGAATAAGGCAGGGATATAAAGAGGGTTTTTTAAGAAAGTCCGTGGTTTCGGATCCTATTATCAGAAAAAACACCATGGACAATACGCCGGGAGTAATACACTATGAAATTGTAGCGGGTGATTTTATAGAGATAACAGTTGTGCCGAAAGGGTTCGGAAGCGAAAATATGAGCCGTATTTATATGTTAAAACCGTCGGACGGAGTAGAAGGAATAAAAGAAGCCGTACTTAAGACGGTTAAATTAGCAGGTCCCAATGCTTGTCCTCCTATAGTCGTAGGAGTGGGAATAGGCGGAAGCTTTGAAAAATGCGCTCTTCTAGCCAAAAAAGCGTTAACCCGAAATCTTGACGAACCTTCAAATTTTCCTCATATAAGAAAACTGGAAGAAGAACTGCTTGAAGAGATAAATAAACTGGGTATCGGACCGGGAGGTTTCGGAGGAAAGATTACAGCTTTGGGTGTAAAAATAGAAACTTATCCGACTCATATAGCAGGGCTTCCGGTAGCCGTAAATATATGTTGCCATGTAAACAGGCATATAACAAGAATTCTATAACTGAAAGTTTTTATTACCTTGATTTTATAAGTTGAATTTCTAAAATTAAATTGAAGAATAAAAATTTTAAATAAGTTTAAATTAAAATCCATTAATATAAAAATACGGGTAATATTTAAAAATCAAAAGATTTTAAATTATAAATTTTGATAAGGCGAGGAATGGGTTTGGAAAAACATATTGTTGCACCTTTATCAAAAGAAGAGGTTCAAAATTTAAAAGCCGGTGATTATGTATACATAACAGGAGTAATATATACTGCAAGGGATGCCGCCCATAAAAGAATGTATGAAGCCTTGCAAAAAGGAGAAGAAATTCCTTTTTCTCTGAAAAACAATGTAATTTACTATATGGGCCCAAGCCCGGCAAGAGAAGGACAGATTATAGGTTCGGCCGGTCCGACTACAAGCAGCCGGATGGACAAATATACTCCTTTATTGCTGGATACAGGGCTTTTGGGAATGATAGGCAAAGGATACAGAAGCCAAAGTGTAATAGAATCCATTATAAAAAACAAAGCGGTATATTTTGTCGCGACAGGCGGTGCGGGAGCATTGCTGTCCAAATGTATCAAGAAGTCAAAAGTAATTGCTTATGAAGATTTAGGTACCGAAGCTATTCATGAGTTATATGTGGAAAATTTTCCGGTTATAGTTGCTATTGATTCAAATGGAAATAATTTATATGAAAATACAGATATAATCAGTTGACAAAAGAAAGAGCTTTTGATATACTAGGTTTGTTTCCGTTAGGTTTTCCTAATAAAAAAATAATTACTATAAATTCAGCAATTGGAGAAATACTCAAGAGGCTGAAGAGGCGCCCCTGCTAAGGGTGTAGGTCGGCGAAAGCCGGCGCGAGGGTTCAAATCCCTCTTTCTCCGTTAAAAAAAGCGAATCGAAAAATCGATTCGCTTTTTTTCGTGAAAAGTATATGTTTACAGAACAATGAAATAAAACTCATTTATTATTCTGGTTTAATAAAAGGGATTGCATTGCTTTAAAGGTTTTGTCACTTATAACGTGTTCCATTTTGCAGGCATCTGCTGATGCAGTTTGATAATCCACGCCAAGTTTTACAAGAAATTCGGTTATAAGCTGATGACGCTCATAAATTTTTTCGGCTATTATACGTCCTTTTTCTGTAAAAGAAATATGACCTTTATCATCAACAACTATACAGTCTTCATTTTTTAACCTGGATAGAGCTCTGCTGACGGAGGCTTTTGATATGTTCATCTTATCCGATATATCTACGGCACGTACTGCATTACCACTCTTTCCGAGAATCAAAATTGTTTCCAAATACATTTCACCGGATTCTTGCATATTTTTCGCCTCCAACATTCATTTTTCAATATTTTACACGTTATAAAATCTATAGTCAAGTTTGACAAAATTTACTTGACAGGTTACCTTAGGGTAACTATAATTATTTTAATAGGTTAGCTATAGGTAACTCATAAAAGAGGTGATTATATATGATGCCACTTAATTTGGCTGTACCCGGAGAGGAAAATGTAATTAAAAAAATATACGGAAGCCCTGAGATTAAAAGACATCTGGAAAATCTCGGTTTTGTTGCCGGCGGGAGCGTAAGTATAATAAATATTCTTAACGGCAATGTAATTGTAAAAGTAAAAGAAGCACGTATAGCAATTGATGACGAGATGGCCAGAAAGATTATGGTTTAACGATAAATTATTGTGGGAGGATATATAAATGTATACATTGCGGGACGCAAAAGTAGGTCAGACCGTTAAGGTTGTTAAGCTTCACGGAGAAGGTGCAATAAAGCGCAGAATTATGGACATGGGTATTACAAAAGGAATTGATATTTATGTACGTAGGGTTGCACCGCTTGGAGACCCGGTGGAAATTACGGTACGCGGATATGAATTAAGCATACGCAAAGCAGATGCAGAAATGGTTGAAGTTGAATGATTATGATAGGGGAATACCTTTATTTTTTGGTCAACGAGTTAGCCATGGGTAACTAAAATATCAGAAAGAGAGGAAAATTATGAGTTTAAAAATTGCTCTTGCGGGTAATCCTAATTGCGGTAAAACAACTCTGTTCAATGTGCTTACGGGATCCAATCAGTTTGTCGGAAATTGGCCCGGTGTCACCGTCGAAAAAAAAGAAGGTAAGTTAAAAAAATATAATGATGTAACAATTATAGACCTTCCGGGAATTTACTCACTTTCTCCGTATACCTTGGAAGAAGTAATCGCAAGAAACTATTTGATTAATGAAAAGCCGGATGTAATTCTAAATATAGTTGACGGAACCAATCTGGAAAGAAACTTATATCTTACTACTCAGTTAACGGAACTTGGAATACCGGTGGTTATAGCCATCAATATGATGGATGTAGTAAAAAAGAACGGCGACAAGATTAATACGGCAGAACTTTCCCGAAAGTTAGGCTGTAAGGTTGTTGAAATTTCCGCTCTTAAGGAAACCGGTATATCAGAGGCAGCAAAAGCAGCTATCGAAGCGGCAAAGAGTACCGAAACGTTTTCCAAACATATTTTTTCGGAACCGATTGAAAATGCTTTAAGTCAGATTGAAAAATTAATTGAAAGCAAAGTATATGAAAAGCAGTTTCGCTGGTATTCAATCAAAACTTTCGAGCGGGACGAAAAAATTTTGGAAATACTAAAACTTTCGGAGGATGAACTTAATAAAGCGGAAGAGGTTATTAAATCAGTCGAGAATGAAATGGACGATGATGCGGAAAGTATTATAGCCAACGAACGTTATATTTACATAGCTTCGTTAATTAAAGACTGTTATAAGAAAAAGAATGCAGGCCATTTGTCTGCTTCAGATAAGATAGACAGAGTGGTGACCAACCGTTTTTTGGGTCTTCCTATTTTTGCTTTAGCCATGTTTCTTGTTTACTGGATATCCATGGTCGGAATAGGTGCGACTGCAACCGATTGGGCAAATGACGGACTGTTCGGAGACGGTTGGTATTTTCTTGGAATTGGAAGAAGCAAATATGAAGAAGTATCCCAAGAATATATTGATGCATTTAATGCCGTAAATGCTTTTTATGAACTTGATTTAGAAGCAGAGGATTTTAATTCGGATAAAGCACTTGCCGAAATGAAAGCTGTTTCGAAAAAAGAAACAGGTATCGCTTATGTTGAAGACGAAGAAACTCTTGCTATACAGGAAATGACCGTATACTATGATGAGATTCCGAATGATGCGGATTATGAAACCACAATTGGAATTTCTTATCTTGATGCTGTTGCATATTTTGAAGAAAGAGGGTTTGATGAACCGGATCCGGCAGATTACGGTATTTGGATTCCCGGTATACCGGTACTTGTAAGCAATGGACTGGAAAATGTCGGTGTTGCAAAGTGGCTTTCAGGTTTAATCAATGATGGTATCGTGGCCGGTGTAGGTGCTGTTTTGGGCTTTGTGCCTCAGATGTTTGTACTGTTTTTCCTCCTTGCATTCCTTGAAGCCTGCGGATACATGGCACGTATTGCTTTTGTTCTTGACAGGATATTCCGTAAATTTGGGCTTTCGGGAAAGTCATTTATACCGATGCTGATCGGTTCAGGTTGCGGAGTTCCGGGTGTTATGGCTTCGCGTACAATCGAAAACGAACGTGACCGGCGTATGACAATTATGACCACCACTTTTATTCCTTGCGGTGCGAAAGTGCCGTTTATTTCCATGATAGCCGGAGCTATTTTCGGCGGAAGCGCGTGGGTATCTACTTCTGCATATTTTGTAGGTATGGCTGCAATTATTATTTCCGGTATTATGCTTAAGAAAACAAGAATGTTTTTAGGAGATCCAGCTCCTTTTGTTATGGAATTGCCGGCTTATCACTGGCCTGCCCTTAAAAATGTGCTTCGTTCCATGTGGGAGCGCGGTTGGTCATTTATAAAAAAGGCAGGAACAATAATATTACTTTCTACGATTTTAGTATGGTTTACTACCCGTTTTGGATTTGTAGACGGAAGCTTTAGAATGCTTGCCGAGGAAGAATTGGATATGTCTGTCTTGGCAATATTAGGAAGTGCTATTGCATGGATATTTAGACCTCTCGGATGGGGTAACTGGCAGGCTACAGTAGCTTCTTTAACCGGTCTTGTGGCAAAAGAGAATATAGTAGGTACAATGGGCATTTTGTACGGTGGCAAAGAGGCTACGGTTTATGAAACCATTGGCTCGGTATTTACTCCCGTAACCGGCTACTCATTTCTGGTATTTAATCTGCTTTGTGCTCCTTGCTTTGCAGCTATCGGTGCAATAAGAAGAGAGATGAATAACGCAAAATGGACCTGGTTTGCAATCGGATATCAATGTTTATTTGCCTATGCCGTATCACTCATGATTAATCAATTTGGAGTATTTTTTACCGGTAATTTAAATTTAGCCGGATTTATTACTGCTTTATTATTGTTGGCACTGATGGTATATATGTTGTTCTTTAAAAAACAAGCTAAGACAACCAAACTTTCCAAAGTTAGGGTTTAAGGATAAGTGGCAAAGGAGCTGATTGGGATGAATTTTATAATAAGTAATCTAGCTACTATAGTTGTAGGGCTTTTACTTGTTGCAATTGTAGCGGGTATTATAATTCAGATGCGTAATGACAGGAGAAAAGGAAAATCCTTATGCGTAAGTAAATGCAGTTCGTGTCCGATGGGCAGCTCCTGCCATAAGCGTTAATAAGAAAAAGTACGAAAGAGCCTAAAAGGGGAATGATGTTATGTATAGAACAATTATTGGCATAGACGGAATGGTATGTTCTATGTGTGAAGCGCATATTAACGACGCTTTACGCAGAGCATTTTCCGTAAAGAAAGTTTCATCATCTCATAAAAAGAAACAGGCTGAAATCATAAGTGATGAAAGATTAGATGAAGAGGATTTACGTAAAACCATAAATGAAACCGGTTACAGCATATTGTCGATTCAGACAGAACCTTATAAAAAGAAAGGTTTTAGCCTTTTTAAAAAGTAAGCCGGGGAAAAATGATTTAAAAATAATAATTTGATTGTAAAAAAGATACGGCCATATTTAATATTGTTTAAGGTGAAAAAAGAACTCTGATACGATATATTATCGCTTTCAGAGTTCTTTTTTCTGTAAATAAAGTTAAATAAAAGTTAATAAATAAGTTTAAAATTGCCAAGCCGTATAAGAATTAAATAAAGGGTATTGAAAAATTAGTTTATTTAAATCATAATGTAATTAATTTAAGTAAAAGTGCATTTAATTATATATATTAAATCTTTTGGAGGCAAATATGAGAAAAAATAGATATTTTCTTTTAATTATGTTTTGTCTTTTTATAGGATTGACATATATATCATGCACTAAAAAACAGGATATTACCGTAGAAAATGAATATACTTCCGAAGGTGATACTATAAATGACAATGATTCAAAGGATGAAGAAGCAAATGAGAAAATAAACGAAACTGAAGACGAAGATATAAAAAAAGATAAAAATGAGAATGAAAAATCTTCTCTTACCATACGGGATATACCGTCTATGGAACTCATTAAAGAGTTTAGCATAGGCTGGAATCTGGGTAATACTTTGGATGCTACCGGAAGTTCTTATCTTAGCAGTGAGACTTCCTGGGGTAATCCCTATACCGAGAAAGAAGTATTTGATACCGTAAAAGAAGCAGGTTTTAACATTGTAAGAATACCGGTATCATGGGGAAAACACTTAGGTCCCGAACCGGATTATAAGATACAGGAAGAATGGCTTGACAGGGTAAATGAAGTAGTAGATTATGGAATAGATAACGGTTTATATGTCATTTTAAACATGCATCATGAAGAATGGCATTTTCCTTCATATGAGAATTTTGAAAAAGCAAATACCATTTTAACGTCTGTTTGGGCACAAATTGCCGAACGCTTTAAATATTATGACGAACATCTTATATTTGAGGGAATGAATGAACCCAGGATGAAAGGAACTCCTTATGAGTGGACCGGAGGAAATGCCGAGGCCAGGGATGTAGTAAATAAACTTAACCAATCTTTTGTAGAAACAATCAGGACGGGAGGAGGCAATAACCCGTACCGACATTTGATGATACCAACCTATGCCGCATCGTCCGATCCTAAAACATGGGAGGATTTTATAATACCGGATGATGAAAAAGTTATTGTATCAATACATGCGTATACTCCTTATAATTTTGCCTTAAATAAAAACGGAACTTCCGTATGGAGTCCGGATAATCCGGAAGATACAGCTGAAATAGACAATTTAATGAATAATATATATGAACACTTTATCAATAACGGCCATCCTGTAATTATCGGAGAGTTTGGAGCTATGGATAAAAATAATCTTGAGGATAGGGTTAACTGGGCCGAATATTATGTTCAAAAAGCATCCGAAAAAGGTATACCGTGTATTTGGTGGGACAACGGAGGATTTACAGGTAGCGGTGAACTGTTCGGATTATTGGACAGAAGAAGTTTCACCTGGAAGTATCCCGAGATAGTCAAGGCGCTAACAGGTAGGTCTGTTGAATAATAAAAATTAATTATTTAAATTATTTTATTGACTAAAAACAGATTTAGATGTTAATTATATATAGTACGGCTGTATCAGGTTTGTCTTTATCTTTTGTCAGACAACTGATATGTCCGAAATATATATAAAAAAGTTTTATTTTGCAATTTATTAGGAATTGGAATTTATTGTTGTAGCCTTTGTTCAAAAAATTATGAAAATTAAAAAATAAAGTTGTTGACAAAGGAATTTCTGTGTGATATTATTATTTCTGCTGACGCGCCAAGGGAGCTAAAAAAATCGGATAGGCGATAAAGTCAGTAAGGAACA
>NZ_CVTD020000028.1 GCF_002904165.1 Herbinix hemicellulosilytica
TTATAATAAAAGTAATCTTCATTTTAGGTATAGTCTGCAAGATTGAACTTCGTCAGTATCGTTATAAAATTGTAAAATAAGAAAGTTTATAAATAAAATAATTTAATTGGGAGTCTCGCTATGGAAACTCTTTTTTTTATGTCAATATAAAAGGCTTATTAAATAAAAGAATAACTGTTTGACATAGGTTTGCAAGAAAGATATTATTAATAGAGTGTATATAAGAATAGGTTGTTGAAAAAACAACCGATTTTTATATTTTATGTGGATAAGTTTCAGAAAGGAGGGGTTATATGTTTATTAAAAAAAAAGATTTGTTGAAACAATGGATTTCAGAAAGTGATAACATTGTATTTTTCGGAGGAGCCGGGGTATCAACCGAAAGCGGAATACCGGATTTTAGAAGTGTTGACGGATTATATAATCAGAAGTATGAATATCCTCCCGAAACTATTTTAAGTCACTCTTTTTTTATGGAACATACCGAAAAGTTTTATGACTTTTATAGGGACAAGATGATATATACAGATGCAAAACCGAATATAACTCATTATAAACTGGCTCAACTGGAAAGACAGGGCAAGTTGAAATCAGTTATAACACAAAATATTGACGGGCTTCATCAAATGGCCGGAAGTATGAATGTGCTGGAGCTTCACGGTTCGGTATGGCGTAATTTTTGCATGAAATGTCACAGATTTTATCCTTTGGAAAAAATAATACAGACTAAAAAAGTACCACATTGTGATTGCGGCGGTATTATTAAACCTGATGTGGTTTTATATGAAGAAAGTTTGAATGATGATACTGTGTCAAAAGCAGTAAAGGCCATTTCAATGGCAGATATGCTTATAATAGGAGGTACTTCTTTAAACGTATATCCTGCAGCCGGGCTAATCCGTTTTTATAAGGGCGGAAAAATGGTATTAATAAATAAGTCTGTAACTCCTTATGACAATGAGGCAGATTTACTAATTCAGACCGGTTTGGGAGAAGTTTTTAAGGAACTGTAACCTGACTTTTTGTTAAATAGACTGATAGGAATATGTTTTGTAATTTTCTTTATATAAACTAATAAAGATCTTATTATTAAAGGGTTATAAATAGGTATTCTGCCGTTTTAGAGGTATAAGTTATGTGGTATTATAGGAGTATTCTCTTTAAAAAGATACTTTAAACATAAGAGGAAGCCTAAAATAAATTGATTTATTTACAGAAAGGAGACACTATGAATAATAAAGAAAGCAATGTATATAAACTGACAGTAGGGGGGCTGCTTATTGCAATAGGGATAATACTACCAAGGCTCTTTCATATGTTTGGAACACCAAATTTAGGAAGGATGTTTCTTCCTATGCATCTATCTGTTTTTATAGCCGGCATTTATCTGGGATCGCTATATGGATTGGTTATCGGCTTTATAACCCCGCTTATTAATTCTTTATTTGGTATGCCTGTGTTTCCGCAAAATATTATAATGGCATTTGAACTTGCTGCTTACGGATTCTTTGCTGGCCTTATGATTTATTTGCTCAAGAATCAAAAAACAGCAAGGCCGGTTAAGGTATATATAAGCCTTATTACTTCAATGATTGCAGGAAGAATAGTGAATGCTTTGGTTTTACTTGTTATGGCAAAATTTTTGGGTATGAGTGTTCCTGCACCGATGTCGGTAATAAGCGCCACAGTATTCGGTATACCGGGAATAATAATACAGCTTATTTTGGTACCTGCAATAGTGTTTGTTTTATCGTCTCTTAAAGAAAAACATAACAGATAGTTTATTATATTTTATATGTAAAAAAATTAACAATATTTTATTTGACAGTTGCCTTAAATTGCGTTTTATTGTATATTTAGTAATAAATGCGCTACAATTTAATTAATTAAGATTTTATAATGAGGCGCACATATTATATTAAAGGAGGAAAATAAAATGAGCAATATTGACACTTTGTCAGTAAATGCCATCAGAGTTTTATCTGCTGACGGTGTGCAAAAAGCTAATTCGGGGCATCCCGGACTCCCCTTGGGAGCTGCAGCAATGGCCTATGAACTTTGGGCTAAACATATGAAGCATAATCCTGCCAATCCCAAATGGGTAAACAGAGATAGATTTATATTGTCCGGCGGACACGGCTCCATGATGTTATATTCTTTACTGCACTTGTTCGGTTACGGCCTTACAACCGAAGATCTGGCTCAATTCAGACAGGACGGATCTTTGACACCCGGACATCCTGAATATGGACATACTGTAGGTGTTGAAGCAACTACCGGACCTTTAGGAGCCGGTATGGCTATGGCTGTAGGTATGGCTATGGCTGAAGCTCATCTTGCTTCCGTATTTAATAAAGAAGGTTATCCTGTTGTAGATCATTATACCTACGTTCTTGGCGGAGACGGCTGCATGATGGAAGGTATTACCTATGAAGCAATGTCCTTAGCCGGAACATTAGGACTGGGTAAATTAATAGTTCTTTATGATTCAAATAAAATTTCTATTGAAGGTAATACCGATATTGCATTTACCGAAGACGTTAAGAAGAGATTTGAGGCATTCGGTTTCCAGACCTTAGTTGTAGAAGACGGAAATAATCTGGAAGAGATCGGTGCAGCCATTGAAGCAGCAAAAGCAGACCTTTCCAGACCTTCACTGATTATCGTAAAAACCAAGATCGGTTTCGGAAGTCCAAAAGAAGGTATGGCAAGTGCTCATGGCGAACCTCTTGGTGTTGAAAATGTAAAAGCATTAAGAAAGAATCTCGGCTGGCCTTGTGAGAATCCTTTTGAGGTTCCCGAAGAAGTTTATGAGCACTACAGATCTATTGCAAAGAAAAATGCTCAGGCAGAGGAAGAATGGAATAAATTATTTGAGCGTTACTGCAAAGAGTATCCTGAAATGAAAAAATTGTGGGATCAGTATCATGATGAAAATGCTGCCAAGCATCTGATTGACGATGAGAAGTTCTGGGCTTTTGATAACAAGCCTGATGCCACAAGAAATATTTCAGGCCAGATTATAAACAGAATTAAAGATCACTTGCCTAACTTTATCGGAGGAAGTGCCGATCTGGCTCCTTCAACAAAGACTCTTATGAAAGATGCCGGAGACTTCTCAAAAGATAATTATTCCGGACGCAATATACACTTTGGCGTCAGAGAGCTGGCCATGGCAGGTATCGGTAACGGAATGGCTCTTCATGGCGGACTTAAGCCTTTTGTATCCACATTCTTTGTATTTAGTGATTATGTAAAACCTATGGCAAGACTGTCAGCATTGATGGAAAAACCTTTAATTTATGTATTAACCCATGACAGCATAGGTGTAGGAGAAGACGGACCTACCCATGAGCCTATTGAACAGCTGGCAATGCTTCGCGCTATGCCTAACTTTACCGTTTACCGTCCGGCTGATGCAACAGAATGTATTGCTGCATGGTACTATGCTATTACTTCAACCAAGACACCTACAGCTATCGTTCTGTCTCGTCAGAATCTTCCTCAGCTTGCGGGCTCTTCAAAGGAAGCATTAAAAGGTGCTTATATAATTTCCGATTCTGAAAAGGAAGTACCCGATGCTATTATTATTGCAACCGGTTCCGAGGTACAACTCGGCCTTGGTGCTCAGGAAGAGTTAAGAAAAGAAGGCATTGATGTAAGAGTAGTAAGTATGCCTTCTATGGATGTATTTGAACAACAGCCTGAAGAATATAAAGAAAAAGTCCTTCCGAAGAATATAAGGGCTAGAGTTGCGGTAGAAGCCTTGTCATATTTCGGATGGGGCAAATATGTCGGCTTAGACGGAGCTGTTGTGGCTATGAACAGCTTCGGTGCTTCTGCACCTGCAGATGTACTCTTCAAGAAATTCGGCTTTACCGTTGAAAATGTTGTAAAAGCGGTAAAAAGCGTACTGTAATTAAATAAGCCAAATTAATATAAACAAGTAAAAACCGTCTGTTCAGTAAAACTGACAGACGGTTTTTTTATCCCGAAGATAATGTATAAAAACACTTTTGGTTCAATTTTAATGGAATTCTAACCTTGGAATGTTGAAAATTATTTTTATTAAATATACAATAGTAACTATAATTAGGATTGCTATGGATATGGGAGGGTAATTAAATGGCAAAAATTTTAATAATAGAAGATGAAATGAAGATTGCCAGATTTCTGGAGCTGGAATTAAGACATGAGGGTTATGACGTATTGATATGCACAGACGGGAGAAAAGGCCTGGAAACGGCTTTAAATGAGGATGTAGATTTAATTATTCTTGATATTATGCTTCCCGGTTTAAACGGAATAGAAGTATGCCGCAGAATTCGTCAGGAATCACAGGTACCTATCATTATGCTTACCGCCAAAGACGATGTATCTGACAAAGTAGCCGGACTGGATACCGGTGCCGATGATTATATGACAAAACCCTTTGCCATAGAAGAACTTCTTGCAAGAATTCGTGTTGCCTTAAACAGAAAAAGGAACCAGAAAGAACCCAAAAATGACATTCTTCAGATTGGAGATTTAAAAATAAACATGGCCAGCCGCAGTGTATTTTATAAAGATGATGAACTTACCCTTACCAAAAAAGAATACGAACTACTGGAATATATGGTTCGTAATAAAAACATTGTTTTAAGCAGGGAACAGCTTTTAAATCAGGTATGGGATTATGAATATTTCGGAGATACCAATGTTGTTGATGTTTATATAAGATATCTAAGGCAAAAAATAGATGAAAAATACGGAATCCACTTGATTTCAACTGTCCGCGGAGTAGGTTATATAATTAAGGATTAGTTAATTGGCGGAAAGGATTAATATGAACTGGGATAATTTTTTAGAAATTATAAGAAGGATATTAGTCAAAATAATATTGCCTATCAGAAAAAAGAGGGAGGAATTTTTAAGTAAATTCAGGTTTTCCATAATGTTTAGAATATCCATGGGTTATTTGAGGCTTCTTATTACTCATGGCCTTCTTCTTATGGCCGGTATCTTTCTTATATATATGTATACAGAAAAAGAAAACTTTGAAATTATGGCTGATAATATTATTGCATCCGTAAATGAAGATAATAAAATGGAATATATAAATCCGTATTATATTCAAGGATTGTCCATGAAAATTGAGAGGACTGATACCGGCGAAGAAATATATAATGATATAGCATATCAGCCTACATCGGATAAAGCTTTTTTTCATGGTATACATTTTGACAGTAAAAGTGATAAGAACATATTGGTTATTAACGAAGACAGGCAATTTTCGGTTGGCAATATAGTTTATAAGGCTACTTTTCAATATGATTTATCCGGCAGCTACAGAAATTTTCTTTCTATGTTATGGAAGCTTATAATTATATATGTAGTTATAGTTGCCCTTGTTATTCGTAAAGGAAGAAAAAGTGACGAAAAATTATTTGAACCTATCCGTGTTATGTCGGCAACCGCAAACCGGCTTACCGTTCATAATCTGCACAGTGAAAGATTAAATGTTGAAGGTACCCAAAACGAGTTAAAGGATCTGGCAAACGTTATTAACGATATGCTGGACAGGATTGAGACTTCTTACGAAAGCCAGAAGCAGTTCGTATCAGACGCTTCTCATGAACTTAGAACTCCCATAGCCATAATCCAAGGTTATGCCAATCTTTTGGACCGATGGGGCAGTACAAACAAAGAAGTTTTGGATGAATCAATCAGGGCTATACAAAATGAAGCCAGGTCCATGCAGGATTTGGTTGAAAAACTGCTTTTCCTATCAAGGCATGATAAAAAGACTTTAAAGCTTCACAAAAAAAGATTTAATATGAAACCTGTAGTTGAGGATATGGTCAAAGAGACCAGACTGGTTGCAGAAAACCGTATAATAAACAGCCCTGTTTTGGAAGATGTTATAGTGTACGGAGATGAGCAGGCGTTAAAGCAGGCAATAAGAGTGTTTATTGATAACGCTATAAAATATACCGAAGACGGGGACGAGATTACAATTACGTGTGAAAATAAAAACGGTGATTGTGTTATTACAGTAAAAGATACGGGAATAGGCATGACCCGCCAGGACGCGGAGCGTATCTTTGACAGGTTTTATCGGTCTGAATATGTAAGAAATAAGAATATCAGCGGTCATGGACTTGGACTATCTCTTGCAAAGTTAATTATACTTGCCCATACCGGAAAGATAAAGGTCCGTACTCAGTTTACAAAGGGAACCAGTTTTATTATAACCTTGCCTGACAGAAGGCTATTATCATAATATTGAACGGACTATTAAATAATAAATTTACGGTTAGTAATATGTGCAAAACGTATTTAACGACTGTAGCAGATATCTAAAATGAATTGATTTACAGCACAAATCTGCGTAACCGGCAAAATTCAATAAAAACATAATGCCGTTACCTGGGTGTCATAAAGGATATAATTTATGACATTCAAATAACGGCATATATTGTACGTATCAATAATTATATTAAATGTAATTAAAATCATCCTTGTTCGTTTGCCTGCAATACTAAATGGCATCTATAAGATATACTAAATATGTATAAACAGTATCCTTTTATTAAAAAATGGGCTGTTGCATATATAATTTGCACAGCCCCAATTAGTACATTATTCTATTTACTCAGCACAGTTCAATTTGCTTATATGTTCTTAAACTGAGCCATATAAAGGTTATAGTACAAACCTTTTTTGGCAAGCAGTTCTTCGGATGTGCCTTCTTCTACTATTTTTCCGTCATCAATAACAAAAATTCGGTCTGCTTTGCTTATGGTAGATAAACGGTGAGCAATTACAAAGGAAGTACGGCCTTTAAGCAAGGCTTCGATACCTTTTTGAACCAATATTTCCGTATGGGTGTCAATACTTGAAGTTGCTTCATCAAGTATTAATATTTTAGGCATGGAAACCATGGTTCTTGCAAAGGCCAAAAGTTGCCTTTGACCTATGGAAAGGCCCGTGCCTCTTTCTTTTAGTTCCGTATCGTAACCCTTTTCAAGTTTCATTATAAAGTCATGGGCGTTAACCGCTTTAGCAGCTTCAATAATTTCCTCATCGGTAGCATCCAGTTTTCCGTATCTGATATTATCCTTGATTGTACCGGAAAAGAGGAAATTGTCCTGAGTCATGATACCCATCTGTTTTCTTAAGCTTTCTATAGACACATCCTTGACATTATAACCGTCTATATATACATTGCCTTCCTGAACATCGTAAAATCTGCTTATCAGATTTACTATCGTAGTTTTTCCCGCACCGGTAGGGCCTACAAGGGCGATAGTTTCACCGGGTTTTACGGTAAAACTCACGTCATTTAGTACTTTGGTATCTCCGTCATAAGAAAATGATACATGTTCAAATTTTACTTCTCCTTTTATGGGCGGCATTTCTATAACATTTTCCCTGTCGGTTATGTCTGGCTTTGTATCTAAAATATCAAAAATTCTTTCTGCACCGGATATGTTTGTAATTAATTTGTTATAGAAGTTACTTAAATTCATAATAGGGCGCCAGAACATTCCTATAAACATACCGAAAGATATTAGGGTTCCTACATTACCGGTCCCTATGCCCATTATTTTTATAGCCACAAAGTATAAGGCAATGGTTCCGATACCCCAACTTAAATCCACTACTGAGAAAAAGGCATCGTTTATTCTTACGGCATCCATAAAAGAATCTCTGTGTTCCTTTAGTAACATATCAAAATCTTCTTCGGTTTCTTTTTCTGCCGTAAAACTTTGAATAATCCTCATTCCAGAAAGGTCTTCATGGATAAAGGCATTCAGGTTGGAGCTCTTTTTCCTGTGTATACGCCATCTTTGATGAGATCTGGTTTCGATAAACCACAAGCCGCCCATCATCAAAGGAAGGCTTATCAAAGAGGCAAGAGCCAGTTTCCAATTTTTTATCAGCATTATAACAACTACAGCACTTATGGTTACAAAATCCGGTATCAGTGTTGTGACACTGTCTGACAGCACATCTTTTAAGGAATTGACATCACCGATTATTCTGGCAAGAATTTTACCCGTTGGTCTGCTGTCAAAGAAATTGAAACTTAATTTTTGAATATGGGTATACAGCTCCTGCCGGATACGTACAAGAACATCGTTTGACATTTTTGCCATCAAATACATTCTTATTTTAACCAATAAAATAAATAACAGATTTATTGCCACTGCAAAACCTACAAGCAACAGCAGCCTTTTTACATCTCTATTGGCTATATGAACGTCTATGGCTCTTTCTATTAACAGGGGGTTTATTATGGATATGGCTACTGTAATCAGCATAATTATTATAACTAATGCAATAGTCCCCCTGTAAGCTAAAAGATATCTGAATAATCTGAGCAAAGTAGTCTTTTTACTCGCTGTACTTATGTGTTCGTCATCTTTAATGGCGTTTATTGACATTCGGCCACCTCCCTGTCATCAAAGCCGGTGTGATCAGTCATATCGGAAGAAACAGATTTATTTTCCTGTGATAATAATTTTTGATATTCGCCGTATTGGGCTAAATAGGTCTGATAATAGTACCCTTTTTGACTAAGCAGGGTTTCATGTGTACCCCGTTCTTTAATTTTGCCGTCTTCCAATATGATTATCTCGTCGGCATGTCTTACGGCGGATATTCTGTGGGCGATAATGATTTTTGTTGCCTTAACCTGAGCCAGTGACTGCTGAATTAAAAGTTCGGTTTCCATATCCAGGGCGGATGTAGAGTCGTCAAGAACAAGGACCGGGGTCTTTTTGGCAATAGCTCTTGCAATGCTGATTCTTTGCTTTTGACCGCCGGAAAGGCCGACTCCCCGTTCACCGATAACCGTATCATAGCCGTCTTCCATACGTTCAATAAATTCACTGGCCTGGGAGTATTTTGCCGCCTCTATGACATCTTCCTGCCTTAACCACCGTTTTTTCCCCATTTTTACGTTTTCATTGATAGTATCTGAAAAGAGAAATACATCCTGCATAACCAGGGATATGTTTCCTCTCAGCTGTTTGAGAGATAAATCCTTTATATTGACACCGTCAAGCCTTATTTCTCCTTCGGTGACATCATAGAATCTCTGGAGCAGATTAATTATTGAAGATTTACCGGTTCCTGTAGCTCCCATAATACCGATAGTTTTTCCTGCATCCAGACGGAAATTAATATCGGTAAGTATCTGTTTGCCGTTTAAAGAAAATGAAACATGGTCAAATTCAATAGATCCCTTTACTTCGTCAAGAACGACAGGATTTTCCGGTTCAGTAATTTCCGGTTTCTGATCAAATATTTTCTTTATTCTCTTGTATGAAGCAAATGCTGCCGCAAAATCGTTTGAAAGCCAACCAAGCATTTCCATGGGCCAAACAATATTCATTGAATATTCTGTAAAAGCACCTAAGGTTCCAAGTGTAATAGATCCTTTAATTACTTTGTAGCCACCGAACAAAATAATAATCATAGGAAGAAGCTTGGTAATCAGCTGAAAATAAGGATACAGCTTTATAAATACCTTGGACTGCTTCATATTTAACTCATAATATTGCTTGTTGTGAGAAAGAAATTTATTTATTTCATATTTTTCCCTAGCAAAAGCTTTTACCGTACGGATACCCGCTAAGTTTTCCTGGGCTACGGTATTAAGTTTTGCATTTTGTTCGCTTATTTGCTCATAAATGTTACCTAGCTTATTTTCCATTAATATGGCTAGGCCTGCCACAATCGGCAGTACTATCGTGGGAATTATAGCAAGGCTGGGGCTTTCCCTGTACATAAAAAACATGGCAATTCCCGTATGGATAGTAACTTCGAAAATAAGCATGCTGACATATCCGGTGGCTGCCCAGATCCTGTCAATATCATCTTTTACCCTGGACATCAGTTCTCCGGTATTGTTTTCGTCAAAAAAACTGATGGATAAGCCCTGTATATGAATAAACAGGCGTTTCCTTAACTGTGATGCTATTCTAGAACTTACAGTATCAAATATTAATTCCTTGAAATAAGCAAATACGGCCCTGCCCAGTCCAATTCCCAGTATGGTTAACAGTAACGAAAACAACAGGTTTACTTCGCCGCCAACGATAACATCATCTATAATGCGTTTTGTCACCTGCGGTGAAATCATATCCAAAGTTACCGAAATGACTGTGCATAAAAGGGCGAAAGCGTAAGCATACCAGTATTTTTTTAGATAATAAGATAATTTATTCATTTCTCCTCCACTTCCTGCATAACCTTGATGTAGATGTTTTCTGAACTTGATGAAGTCAATTACCTCCCCCAAAAAAGATATAAAATAAGCCGTGGCAGAAACACCACGGCTGGTAATCAGAAATTATTTTACTCGTTTTTCTTTTGCTGCAGACAAAAGAAATCGATTTTTCAAACATAAACCGATTTAATCATTACCGTGAGGTATTTCCACACAATAAAACACATATTCAGTTGATTTAAAATTACGGTTATTCATGTTGTTATTGATATTAATATTAAAGATCATGTGTTATACCTCACTTTCTATAGGATTCTTCCACCATTATATCCATTAAAGAAATTATTGTCAACCAGTAAATTTCAAAAAATAATTTTTGTTTAAAAAATAACATATAAAAATCTTAATTTTCAATTAAGATTTAATTTCTTAAAGGTTTGTTCATAATTTTGTGTTATACTTAATCTACAAAACTTGCATGACGAATTATACTTTTTTGTGAATATTAACAGATTGAAGGGTTGTGATACAATGGATCTGCCTGTTTTGTACAATGAAGCTGAGGAGTGGAACTATTGCTTAATGCTTTATAACGCAGCGCTTAAAGAATTAAACACTAAACTGGAAATCCTCAACAATGAATTTAAATTGTCTCATCAGTACAACCCGATTGAGCATATTACATACAGAATTAAAACCCCTAAAAGCATTGCAAAAAAGCTCATGAGATACGGTAAAGATGTAAATATAGAAAATATAATCAAATATATTAACGACGTTGCGGGAATAAGAATAATTTGCTCCTTTGTTTCCGATATATACAGGATTGCCGATTTATTAAAAAAAATGAGTGATATTAAGGTATTGAAAATAAAAGATTATATAGCCAATCCCAAGCCTAACGGATATACCAGCTATCATATGATAGTATCCGTACCGGTTTGTCTTTCCAATATAACTGTCGACACCAAAGTGGAAATCCAGATACGAACAATAGCCATGGATGTATGGGCAAGCCTGGAACATAAGATTTGCTATAAATTTGAAGGTGAAGCACCGGAACATATACAAAAAGAACTGAAAGAGTGCTCTGAGTTATTGGCTTATCTGGACAAGAAAATGCTTTCTTTAAGTAAGGAAATTCAAAATTACAGCCCTCATCCGGCAAATAACTATAGTTATGATACCAAATACAAATCTCCGGTAATAGAATCAATAGGAACAATAGTGGACGAAAGCAAAAGCGACAATATCTTGGATATTGGGCCAAATAACGGTAAAAAGAAAGAGAAAAAAGAAAAGAGGCAGGCCGGAAAAAATAGATTTTTATTTGGGTTTGGAATATGATAATTGTTAAAAAATAAAAAGGGTAACCACGGAGATACATTCCATGGATTACCCTTTTTTATTAATATATTGATATCTGTTTATATCAAAAACGGGTTTATTCTTTAAATAACATAAATATATTGCAGTAACGGTTTAGGACCGAATTAAAGTTTAATATTTTTTAATAAAGAAGCCAAATCGGTAGTGGCTTCGCCGCCCGTAGAATATGATACGGGCATATCTTCTACGTCTTCAACAACTGCATCTTTGTCTTCGACATCTTTCATGCTAAGGCTTATCTTGCCGTCTTTTATATCAATTATTTTTACCGTAACCGTATCACCGGCTTTAATAACTTCATTGGGGGACTTAATTCTTTTTTCGCTGATTTGGGATATGTGAAGCAGTCCAGACAAACCTTCACCTATGCTGACAAAGGCACCGTACGGCATAATTTTTTCCACTGTTCCTGTTGTTACAGTACCGCGGACAAGTTTTGATATTTTATTTGCTTTTTCAGTTTCTGCTTTTTGAATTTCTACTTCTTTACCGGATAAAACAAGCTTTCTGTTCTCCTTTAATGCAGTAACTATAACGGCTTCAATTTCTTTACCAACCCAAGATTCCAAATTCTCAATAAAACTTAGGGTTAATTGTGATGCAGGGATAAAGGCACGGACGCCGTAAAGATATGCGACAACACCTCCGTTTACGGCCTGTACTATTTTAACCCTTACAATACTCCTGTTTTCAAAATCTTCATAAATTTTATCCCATGCAAGTATTTCATCTGCCCGTTTTTTTGACAGCAATATATTGCCGTTTCCGTCATCAGTGCTTAAAACCATGGCAGAGATTTCTTCTCCAACCATAATATCCTCTTTTATTGAAAAAGTAGGGTCGTTACTTAATTCCTCAAGCCGAATTACACCCTCGGTATAATATCCCAGATCTACGTTAACTTCGGTATCCGATTTTCCGATTACAATGCCTTTTATAATATCTCCTTCGGAAATTTTTCTGAAAGACTTGTCAATAAGGTCTTTAAAATCATCCATGGAAGGAATGGGTTCGGCCTGTTCTGTTACCATTGTATCCGGTACTGCTTCCATTTGATTATTTTCATCATATTTTTTTAATTCATCGCTCATAACCGCAGTTCTCCTTATGATATTTTAAAATCAATTTTATTATAAGAGATTTTAGATAAGTTTATAGATAAATTATAGCAAAGTTAAAAACCTTTGTCTTTAATATTTAATTTTTTCTCCTATATAAAATACTGTGGCCTTTTTTTCCTATTCTTTCGATGCAGCCGACATAATTTAAAATATTTAAAGCTATGGATGATGTATTTTTTGAAAGGCCGCTTGCCAGGTGAAAATCACCGGAGGTAAATTCTTTATCAAGTGTATCTGGGATAAGAAGTTTATAATCATCCGGGCCGGCTATATAGATTTCATCAACTATATCAGTCGGAATCCGGTCGTATCTGCTTGAGCCTTTCTTTTTGTCTTTGCTCCATCCGTTTAAAAACCGGTATTCTTCTATATTAAGAAGCACTATTTTAAATTTGAGATTAGGTAAAGTCAGATAATTTTTTATTTTATACAATTCCCAAAAAATCATATACGGAGAGCCTTTTTTGGGCGATTTTCTCGGAGGGCTGACCTTTTTGGTTTCGGGGTCTATCCAATAAATCCATTTTATATACGGTATGGGATATACAATAGTCAATGGATAACAGTTTAAAAACACGGGTATTTTTTTTCTTAAACGGTTGAAGCCTTGGGTTTGTATCTCTATTATCTCATGTCCGTTAAAAATATCTGCGACATATCCGTTTATTTTTATCTCATGATTTTGTGTATTGAGATCATAATAATTTTTAAGTACGCAGTGAAGGGATTTTTCACCTAAGGTACCGATACCCATAGAAATCCTTTCATTTCCGATGACTTCGTCACATATTTTTTTAAATAATTCTTTATCCATAAGAATCCCTCCTGTAAATACAGGATACATTATATGGTCCGGATAAGGCAAGAAAAACCTTGAAAAAGGGCGGTCGGAAGAGTATTGAAAATTACGGTATTATAAGTTATTATAAAGTGAAATAATGACAATAAATAAATTTCGTGAAGATTAAACAAGATAAAAAAATTTAATAAAAATAAGAAGGAGAAATATCATGAAAATTTTGGTTACCGGCGGGGCAGGCTATATAGCCAGCCACACTAATTTGGAACTGCTTAATTCAGGATATGAAGTTGTTGCAGTAGATAACCTGTATAATTCCAGTAAAGAATCTGTAAAGCGAGTAGAAAAACTTACCGGTAAAAAAATAAAGTTTTACGAAAATGACATATTGGATAAAGATGCTTTGATAAATATATTTGATGAAGAAAAAATAGATGCGGTTATTCATTTTGCAGGGCTTAAAGCGGTTGGGGAATCCTGCAAAATACCCTTAAAGTATTATAAAAACAATGTATGCGGAACCGTTAATTTGCTTGAAGTAATGGCTGAATTTAATGTTAAAAAGCTTGTATTTTCTTCTTCTGCCACAGTTTACGGTGATCCAAAAACCGTACCCATAACCGAAGATTTTCCTTTGTCGGCGACCAATCCATACGGAAGGTCAAAGCTAATGATCGAAGATATATTAAGGGATCTTTATGCTTCCGATAAGGAATGGAACATAGCCATATTAAGATATTTTAATCCTATAGGAGCCCATGAAAGTGGAGAGATCGGTGAAGATCCAAACGGTATTCCAAATAATCTGGTTCCTTATATAGCTAAAGTGGCTTTGGGGGCCCTTGATAAAATTTATGTATTCGGAAACGATTACGATACTCCCGACGGAACCGGTGTAAGGGATTATATCCATGTGGTAGATCTGGCCATCGGACATATAAAGGCTATTGAAAAACTTAAAGAAAACCCGGGCCTGGTTACATATAATCTTGGAACCGGGCGGGGATACAGTGTTTTAGAAGTAATTCACAATTATGAAAAGGCTTGTAACAAAAAGCTTCCGTATGTTATTACAGACAGACGGCCCGGAGATATAGCCGTTTCCTATGCAGATCCTTCAAAAGCAAATAAAGAACTGGGCTGGAAGGCTGTAAGAGATATTGAACAGATGTGCAGGGATTCTTATAACTGGCAAATAAAAAATCCTAACGGATACGGCAGATAATTTATGCAATTTGATAGTACAATATCCAAAATTTGAAATTACTATTGACATTTTGGCTAAATTTTGATATTCTAAAGGAGGTCATACTGGAGGAGGTATTACCGGTAAACTTAGCGGGGGAGAAGAGAGGGTAGATAAATATAAAATAAGATTAGCTGAAACGTATGTCCATATATGGATGTACCTTTTCGGTTAATCTTATTTTTATTGGTCATTGCTGCTGTTATTGATATTACCTGAATTAACGGCAAGTATGTTTTTGAAGTTTCGGCATGCGGCAATAATTGTGATCTTTTTTGCACATCCTGCCTTCAAGATGAATATAAGATACATAATAAGGAAAAACTTAATACCGTAAAAGACAGTTGAATTTGCATTTTTATCTTTGTTTATTTTGGTTATTCATATATATATAATTGCTTTAAATCATAACTCTATTCTTACCTATTATAACAAATGTATAACGGTTGTCCGAAACCGATTATTAAGCAAGATTTATTGTATACTATCGTATAAATTAAATGAAATGATATATAAGAATTATCTATTACCGGTTATAAACAGAACATTTGACAAAGCAAAAAAGGCATGGTATACTTTGTCATAAATATCGGGAAAACGCTGTGAAGAGAAGAGTAATCGGTGAATGTGGTCGACAGAGAACCCCGGCAGCTGAGAAGGGGGGACTTACGGAAACCGACGAAGATGGCCTCGGAGCGGCACACCGAGGAAGTAATTCTTAGGCTGTGACGGCGGCATCCGTTATCATGCTAGGCTGTATTATTTTGCAGCGACTGAGGCCTGTATCGCGAGATATAGGCGAATTAAAGTGGTACCACGGGAAGTCCTCTCGTCTTTAAGTTTAAAGACGGGAGTTTTTTATTGGTTAGAAAATTCTTCCATGTAACTGCGTTTAAAATCAAGTTTCATAGCCGAATACTCCTAATCGTTATAAATAGATTAAAGAGAAAGGAAGGAAACCATGAGCAAAAAACCGTATTATATTACAACTGCCATTGCCTATACTTCCGCCAAGCCCCATATAGGCAATACTTACGAAATTGTTTTGGCGGACAGTATTGCAAGATTTAAGCGGTGGGAAGGATATGATGTGTTTTTCCAGACCGGAACCGATGAGCATGGCCAAAAAATTGAGCAAAAAGCCAAAGAGGCCGGAATCAAACCTAAGGAATATGTAGATAAAATTGCCGGAGAGATAAAAAGAATTTGGGATTTAATGAATACTTCCTATGACAAATTTATCCGTACTACCGATCCTGATCATGAAATTCAGGTACAGAAAATTTTTAAGAAACTATATGAAAAAGGGGATATTTATAAGGGATATTACGAGGGGATGTACTGTACTCCCTGTGAATCGTTTTTTACTCCTTCTCAGCTTAAGGACGGCAAATGCCCGGATTGTGGAAGGGAAGTACATTATGCAAAAGAAGAAGCATATTTCTTTAAAATGAGCAAATATGCGGACCGTTTAATATCTCATATAAAAGAGAATCCCGAATTTATACAGCCAGAATCAAGAAAGAACGAAATGATGAATAACTTCCTTATCCCGGGCCTTCAGGATCTCTGTGTTTCAAGAACATCGTTCAAATGGGGTATTCCGGTTGACTTTGACGATAAGCATGTGGTCTACGTCTGGATTGATGCCTTAAGCAATTATATAACCGGTATAGGATATGATGCGGACGGTAACAGCAGCGAGCAGTTTAAGAAATACTGGCCGGCAGACTTGCATTTGATAGGAAAAGATATATTAAGATTCCATACAATTTACTGGCCTATTATGCTTATGGCACTTGATATTCCTCTTCCTAAGCAGGTGTTTGGCCATCCTTGGCTTTTAACGGGAAGCTCCGGAGATAAAATGAGTAAGTCAAAAGGGAACGTCTTATATGCCGACGAATTGGTAAAATTGTTTGGTGTAGATGCGGTAAGATATTTTGTTCTTCATGAGATGCCTTTTGAAAATGACGGAATTATTACATGGGAGCTGTTGGTTGAAAGAATTAATTCCGATTTGGCAAATACTCTCGGAAATCTGGTAAACCGTACGGTTTCCATGATAAACAAATATTTTAACGGTATTGTAAGAGATGCCAAGGTTGAAGAGCCTGTAGACGAGGACCTGAAAAAAACGGTAACTGAAACACCGGATAAGGTAATTGCCAAAATGAATCAGCTTAGGGTAGCTGATGCCCTTACTGAGATAATAAATCTGTTTAAGCGCTGCAATAAGTATATAGACGAAACCATGCCATGGATTTTGGCAAAAGATGAGACAAAGAAAGAGCGTCTAGAAACAGTCTTGTATAATTTGGTAGAAAGCATATGTATAGGTGCAAGTTTACTGAAATCTTTTATGCCTGATACTGCCGACAAGATATTTGCACAGCTTTCTGCTAAAGAAAGGACCGTTGAGGAAATTAAAGAATTCGGCTTATATCCTTCTGGAACCAAGGTAACCGAAAAGCCGGAGATTTTATTTGCAAGGCTTGATATAAACGAGGTATTAAAACAGGTTGAGGAAGCAAAAAAAGCTGAAAATGAAACAAAGGAAGAAGTAAGCAAAGAGGAAAAGAAGGATGAGCAGGTTATAGACCTTGAAGCAAAACCGGAAATAACTTATGACGATTTTGCAAAGCTTCAGTTCCAGGTTGGTGAAATTATTGCCTGTGAAGAAGTTAAAAATTCCAAAAAGCTTTTATGTTCCCAGGTAAAAATTGGGTCACAGGTAAAACAGATTGTATCCGGTATTAAGGCTCATTATACGCCGGATCAAATGGTAGGAAAGAAAGTCATGGTTGTAACTAATCTTAAACCTGCAAAACTGGCAGGACTTATATCTGAGGGAATGATTCTTTGTGCCGAAGATGCCGAAGGAAACCTTTCTCTTATGGTACCGGAAAGACCTATGCCTCCCGGAGCTGAAATAAGATAATAAATTAATAAAACACATAGTGAATATTCACGTAATGTTATAAACATTAGTGATTTTCACTATGTGTTTTTTAATATGCCATATATCTATACGATTATGAAACGGTTTATCAAATATTTTTGCAATGCATTTTATTACGGCAATTATATAGCTAGGTTTATTTCGATTATAACTTATTTTGATATTTTATATCAGCTTGCTTTTAATTAGCTCTTTTATTTTCCAGCCATGCATCCAAATATTTTTCTATTATTCCAAATTGGGCGGGGCCTATATCAAGTAAAAACTGATGAAATTCTTTCAGGTTGAAATCATCGCCCAGTGCTTCCTCCGCCTTGTTTTTAAGCTCTGTTATTTCAAGATATCCTACGGCATAGGGAAGGTATGCGGCAGGTTCTTCCAGAAGAATATCGTATATTTTAGCCGATATTTCTTCATCATTAGAAAACTTGTTAATATATGAAACGGCTTCTTTTTTGGTCCATCCTTCGTAATGAATTCCTATATCGGCCCTGGCATACATAAGAAGCAGAATTCTGTTGTTAACCTCCAATAAATCCGCCAGATTGGGATCTATTCCGGCATATTTATAAGACAGAAATTCAACGTAAGTGGCCCAGCCTTCATCGTAGCCGACAAAGTCAAGGATGCTTCTTATTGGTGCAGGATTTTGACTTCTGAAATATACGTTCTGGTATAGGTGTCCTGGATAACCTTCATGGGCAACGGTTGTATAGATGGTAGCCAATGTTTCTTCATCATTTCCGTTGATATAAATATTGTTATTTGTATAATTATCAATGGCCGGCATAAGATACATGGCCGGACTTAAATAATCGGAAAGGGATTCGTGGACGTATTTTATTTCACAATTTACTTCTACCGGTTCAGGAAAGTCGGTTACTATGTCGTTCTTTAAATCATTAAGTATTTCTGCGGGGTCGGTTAAAGGGAAGGATGTAAAAGATTCAAGCTTATCTAAAATCCGGTGATCTGAAATAAGCAAGCGGTTTATTTCAAGAAATCCCTTATCTATGGCAGTTTCCAGCATATTTATAATTTCTTCCATGCTTTTTGCGGAACCGGTTTTATATTTTACCAGACATTCATAGTATGCCTGGCCTTCGGGATAGTAATATAAGCCTGCATTATTTATTCCGGTTCCTTTCAGGCTTTCTAAGGCATTTATCAGCATTTTGTAGGAAGGAATTACATATTCAAGAACCCTTTGCCTGTTTTCATTCTTATATTTTTCGGTTTCTTCCTGCGTCAAACCGGGAAAATTTTCGATTTTCTCATTAAAATATTCAATCAAGAAGTTGTTTTCAGGTTCTGCAATAAAGGCCGTACATTGTTCAATAATCCGATCGGCAACTGCATCGGACATAAAAAGGCCTTTTTCGGATTTTTCTTTTTCAAACTCAACTATATCTTCAAAGTAATCATAAACACAAGGGAGCAAATCCAGATATCTGTCAATATCGTCTTTGTCATAGAAATTAAATTCAGCAAGAAGAATTGGAAGCTGGGCCTGAAGTCCGGTGGTAGGTCCCAGACTTTCAAAATAGTATAAATAGTTACCCAACTCAATTTCGGTTTCCAGATAATTGTAAAGAATGTCATATGTAAGCTGCCTGTCGGCAGACAAAGCATTATAGTCTATATTATCCAGATCTTTTAAATATTGTTCAAATGTCATTAAGTCTTCTTTTATTTTTCTTACATTGTATTCACCCAGGGTTGCCTTGGTGTTTTTTATTCCGAAAGCCTCAGGATTAGCAAGAGAATAATTTAAGGATATGGAATCGGATTGAACCTCTTTAACAAAAAGTTCCTGTATAAAATTATCGAATTTTTTTTGATGGTATTCCGGTTTTGATGAGGATGTGCAGCCTGCGGAAAATAAGGCAAAAATTACTATAAAGGATAGTACAGAATATAATTTAATTTTTTTAAACATTTTACCTCCGTTGGTTAATTTTGATATCATTTAAGTTTATTCACGGACCGTTTCCATAAGAAGCAGTTCTTATAATAATTTGCTTTCGGTTAAGTTTTAATTTATTAGAACCGATATATAGACTGTAAACACTTAAAATTATATCAGATAATTGGGATTTTAAAATAAATATATGACCTTGGGAAGGTATGATATATATGAGCAGCAAAATAACAAATAACGCAAATAACGATATTGATCTTTTATTAGAAATACTTAGAAAATCAAGAACATTAAAAGCAAGTACAGAAAAGAAAAAAGAAAATATAACTCAGACAGAAACATCTAAATATATCCGTAATTCCAAGCTATCGTCAATCAGTTCCGATATAGACGGAAAACTTATGCTTTCAGTTAAAAATAATGACTTAAACCTTAGAAAGAACGACAAACAATTTCAGAATATAAAAAAATATATAGAAGATATTATTAACAGAATGACAAAAGAAGACTATAAGCTGCTTTATGAAGAAGGTTTTAGAATCGAAGATTTATCAATAGAAGCCCTTTCCTTGGCCCTACAATATATAAAAGAATATAATTCAACCGATAATTCCAGGGAAGATTCGGACCGTTCACAAAATTCAAAAGAATCAAAGGATAACCTGATAAGGAAAATGGAATCCTTTAACCTGCCGGTTACAAAAGAAAGTGTTGATCGGATTAATGGTGCCTTAAAGTTAAGTGAAGAGATTCCTAATTTAGAAAAAAAGGATGTATTATATCTTCTAAAAAAAGATTTACCTTTTACCATTGAAAATTTATATAAAGCAAGATACAGCCGCCAAAATAAAAGTACTGTAAAAAAACTGTCCGACAGTGACTGGCAGGAACTTCTTCCTCAGATAGAAGAAGCGATTAATAAAACCGGACTTTTTGCTGATAACAGTACTATTGACAATGCCAGATGGCTTATTGAAAATGACCTTCCTATAACAAAAGACAATTTGAAAATCGTATCGGGAATTGATAATCTTTCAAAAAATTATGACAAAGACCAAATTTTGAATAAGATTCTAAAAGGAATGCGGAACGGAGCATATCCTGAGGATGTAGTTTTATTGGATGATGATAAGCTATTGGACGGCGAAAGTACATATAGTACGGAGGATTTATCAGACCCTGATTGGGAAAAAGTAAAACACGTAATTGAAAATATTCATGAAAACTATGACAGTGAAATTATAAAAGCTGTAAAAACCGATCGGGAAATGACCCTTAAAGGCCTGGAAGAACTTCGGACTAGTGACAATACCGTAGAATATACCGAAGATGAGCTTACGAAAGAGGAATTGGCAAAAGTTTTAGCCGCAAAAAGGCAGCTTGAAGAAATCAGGCTTAAAATGACCGCGGAAGCAGCGCTGCGCCTTGAAAGAAAAGGTTTCAGCATAGATACCCGGCCTTTGCAGGAAGTGGTAGAAAGGCTTCGCTATGAAGAAGAAAACTATTTTAGACAGCTTTATGAGATTGAGGGAATAAGGCCCGACGAAAATCAGATAGAAAATCTTAGATTAACAACCCAAAGCGTACGTGAATTAAAAGTTATGCCCGCATATATTCTAGGTGCTACTCTTCATGAAAGAGATCAGCAAACCATGACAGGTTTACTGAATGCCGGGAAAAATATGCTGGACGTACTGGAAAAAGCAAAAGAAGCGTATGAACCGTTGCTTACTAAACCCAGATCCGATTACGGTGACAGTATTCAAAAGGCTTTTGCCAATATGGATTCCCTTATGAATGAAATGGGTATAGAAGATACGGTTTATAACAGGAGAGCCATAAGAATACTGGCCTATAACCGGATGGAAATTACTTATGAAAACATAGAACAGGTTAAGGCTTATGACCTTAAGGTTAATTATCTTCTTAATAACCTTAATCCTGCAGTCGCGGTTCAAATTATCAAGAATGGCATAAACCCTATGGACCTAAATATTGAAGAACTAAACAGCCTTATTGAAAAGCTGAAATCGCAAGGATATTCATCCTTGGAAAAGTACAGCAATTATCTTTATAAGCTGGAAAAAGAAGGTGAGATATCGCAGGCTGAGAAAAAGGCGTATATCGGTATATACAGGCTGTTATATCAACTTGACAAGTCCGACGGGGCAGCCTTGGGAGCTGTTATTAAATCCGGCCGTGAAATGACTTTAAACCATCTTCTGTCAGCCCTAAGAACAAACCAGAAGGTAAATACAGATTATAAGATTGATGACGAATTCGGACTTTTGAAGGATATTACATATGAAAATGAGACTATAACCGACCAGTTGGGTGCGGTATTTGAAAACCAGGCTGACCAAGGTAATTTTGCTCAGGGTGAAATTTTGCAATCTATTGTAAAACAGCTTTTAGACAGTTTAAGCCCCGAGAAACTTTACGGACTTCATCGAAAGATTAAGGAAAATTCACCGTATAGCACGGAAGCGGAAGTCTGGGATACTATTGGCAATATGACTGTTGAAAAGCTGTTTGATGAAATAAGGGATATGAAAACCGACACGGGAGCCAATCAGGATTTTTATTATGAAAGATTAAAAGAATTAAGGGAAATATACACTAATTGCGATCAGGCGATACGTTTCTTAAATGATTTTAAGCTTCCATGCACCACAACCAACCTGATTATGGCAGAGTATGTTCTTAGTAATAAAGATACCTTGTTCAAAAATATGAAAAAACAACTAAAGAAAACTGACGATTTAACCGATACATTAATTGACAAGAAAACAATGAATGAGGCTTATGATGAGCTTGAGAAAGAAGTAAACGAGTTAATTGACAGGGAATCCGAAGGTGAGGAAATAGATTCCTTTAAGCTTAACCGTTTAAGAAGCCTGGGCCTTCAAATGCAGTTTATAAGAAACCTGGCAAAACGGGAGTTTTACCATATACCGGTTGAAGTAGGGGGTAAAATAACCCATGTCAATCTGACTATAATTAGAGGAAAAGGTGAAAAAGGTAAAGTTTCCGTAAATTACACATCTGATAGCCTAGGCAGCATAAAGGCAGAAGCAACTATAAAAGACAATAAACTTAGCGGTTATTTCGTATGCGATAATGCCGAGGGTCTAAACTTACTTAAAGAACAGGCTGATAAGCTAAAAAGATACTTAGAGAATGAAAATCTCGATATTAAGCAGATTAACTTCTGCCTGCAAAGGTCACCGGAAAATATCCGGGGTTATATAAATACCGAAGAAACTCAAGAGACAGGTAATCCCGAAACCGAAAAGATATTATACAGGGTGGCGAAAGCAATATTAAATATGATTACATCAGCGGAAGAAACTGATATTGTCAGCCACAGGGAGGTTGCTGATTAAAATAATGTCTGCTGTCCATTCGTCCAAGGAAGGGTTGTGGCAGCTATGAAAAGAAGGAAAGGGGACGGACAATGAGAATTAATCATAATATTTCCGCTTTAAAAGCAAATAATCAGCTTGCAAAAACCAATAAATTATTAGATGCAAGTTTACAGAGATTATCATCAGGCTATCGTATCAACAGTGCTGCTGACGATGCTGCCGGACTTGCCATATCGGAAAAAATGAGAACCCAGATTTCCGGCCTTAATATGGCTTCAAGAAACGCATCCGACGGTATTTCCGTAATACAGACGGCTGAAGGGGCTTTAATAGAAGTTGAAGCCATGCTTCAGAGAATGAGGGAACTGGCTGTTCAGTCAGCTAACGGTACATATACAATAGAAGACAGAATTGCAATTCAGGCAGAAATTGATCAGTTAAATCAAGAGATTAACCGTATCGCTGAAAATACCGAATTTAATACAATGACCTTATTAAACGGCAATATTGACAGAAAGTCATTTTCCAATAATAACAGCGTTAATCTTATTTCTTTGTCTGATACCGTATCTGTAGGAAAATATGCAATAAAGATTACTCAGGATGCAAGACAGGCCGTATTGGTAGGAAATACTATTGACTTAGGCAAAGACGAGAATGACGTGCCGTATACTACTACAACAAGAAAAATAAGTGCCAGTGAAGCCGGAAAAATTAATATCAACGGAGAGACCGTAGAAATAAAAGAAGGGGAAACAATAGACGAAGTATTCCAAAAGCTGAGAGATGTTTGCGATGCTGTTAATGTAACAGTATTTGCGGCAGATCCGTCCAAACCTCTTGATACGGCTAAATATCCGGAGCTTGCCGGTTATGCCAGCGAATCTCTTTCATCAGGCAAATCTTTAGTATTTGTTTCAAAGGAATACGGCTCAGATCAGGTAATTTCGATTTATTGTGATTCGCCGGGCTTAAGCGAGCTTTTAGGATTAACCGTAGCCGGTACTGAGGTTCGGGGATATGATGCAAAAGCTGAGATAGATTTTTCCGTTGAAAAACCTGATTCGCTGTTTGAAAAAACAGCTACCGTATCCGTTCAGGGAAATAAAGTTACGGTTTCCGACCGTAATAACTTTAAGATGGTATTTGAAGTGGCTCCGGCTACCGTAGGAACGGTTTTTGAAGATACCGTGATTACAGACCCTGATAATGAGCCTACATATGGAAAGATAGACGATACGGTAACTTATACTCCGGTTGATATTACGGTAACAGTCCTTGATGCGGGTCCCATGGACCTTCAGATCGGTGCAAATGAAGGACAGACCATGTCCATCCGTATTCCAAGGGTGACTCCTGAAACTCTAGGAATAGATAAAATTAATATTGCGACCGCAGATGGGGCTCAAAAAGCCATTTCCTTACTGGATTATGCCATAAATGAAATATCTGCCATAAGATCAAAGCTTGGAGCTTACCAGAACCGTCTGGAACACGCTATATCCAATCTTGATGTAACTTCTGAAAACATGACAGAATCTTTATCCCGCATAGAAGATGTGGATATGGCCGAAGAGATGGCAGAATACACCCAAAGGAACGTTCTTGCACAGGCAGGAACCGCCATGCTCGCTCAGGCAAATGCAAGACCGCAGCAAATCTTATCCTTATTGCAGCAATAATTTAAGTTAACTGGATAAGGATGCAGAAGAACGGTGGTGGGAATAATATATGGATAAAGAAGCCATAAGGGCATTTACCGCAAGAATAACCCAGGCTTCCCGAAGTGAGCTGGTAGTTATCCTTTACGAAATAACCCTGGCTAAAATTGAAGAAGCTATAAAGGCTTTCAATGAAAACAATCCTGATATTTATGAGAAGGAGCTTAAAGGGGCGCAAAAATGCGTAAGCGAGCTTATGGCATGTTTGGATTTCAGATATAAAATTTCCTATAATCTGATGAGTCTTTACATATACGTTAGTAAGCAAATCATTAGCGCTCTTATGAAGCGTGACCCGATTACCTTGCAGTATGCCAAATCAGTTATGCAAAAACTGCTGACAGGATTTGAAGAGGTAAGCAAAAACGATAACAGCGGACCTTTGATGAAAAATACCCAACAGCTTTATGCAGGATTGACTTACGGGAAAGGAACCTTAAACGAAACTTATATAAATCCTAATAATAAAAGCCGGGGTTTCATAGCGTAATCTGACAAACAAAAGGGATTGTCGCATAATTCTATATCCTCTTGATTATGCGACACTCCTTATTTTTTTGCACAGCAGCTAATACTTAAAATTTTGTTTCAATATAACTGAGATCGGATGCTTTGGCCTGCTTTAATAAATACTTATATCTGTTTTGTATGGCATTCATTTCATAGATGCAACTGTCTATCAAATCCGGGTCAACAACATATTCAAACTGGGAATAAGCAGCCTCCAAAGCAATTTTTGTCTGATATATTTCTTTTAATAGACTATTTTCTTTTTGTGGTTTTTTTCTGAATAAAAATTTCATTTCACATCACTTTCCACCGTATTTTTTTATTAGTATAGTCAGATTTTTAACCATTTATTCTATCAGCTAGAATATTTTGGATAAATTTATATATATATATATTATAGGTTGTATATATATTCCTATTTTGTCCTGGCGGTGAAGATATGGAAAAGATAATATTTGCTATTATAATAGCAGTTTGTATTGTTTTTATCGGGATATGTATACTAAGACGCAAGCCGGATTTAATTCTTAATTTTGTACTTCGGGCCTGTGTCGGAACGGCAGGTATATATTTTTTGGATTTTATTCTCGGATTGGGAGGGTATCAGGTTGCCGTGGGGGTAAATGCATTCACTATATTATCCAACGGCCTACTTGGGCTTCCCGGATTTATCCTTCTTTATGGACTAGCATTTTATTATTCTCTATAATTTGGTTACAATGCCTGCCCGGAAGGGCTTTTTTTGTTTATTTTTACAAAATTCAACAAATCTCAACAGGAATATATTGACAATACAGTGTTGCGGCTGTATTATATGCTTGTTCCAAGTTCAAAAACTTCTGATTGAATTCTTAGCTTCTTTTTAATCCCCTGCTTTTTTATAAAATCCTTCTAATAGTTTTTGTACCACTCTTACGGCTGTTTTATTGTCCTTTAAAAGGGGGTTATAATGAAAAAGATTCTGGCCTTATATGATTCAGACGTACAATATGCCGGCAAATTAATGGAGTATTTAAAAAATTTGAAATGGGAAGATTTTGATATTTTACTTTTTACAAGGCAGGAAAGTTTGGCTGATTTTATAAAATATCAGCCTGTTGAAATTTTGCTTATCGGAACTGACAGTCTTCCTGATGAAATGCTTAACAAGAACATTAAATACATAATTCATCTTACCGAAACACAAAAAGATTCTCAAAGTCAGCAATGCCAAATTTACAAATATCGGTCGGCTGGAAATATTGCATCGGATATAGTATCCTGCTACACGAAACTTGAAGACAGTAATGAAAAAAGAGCTTTTAAGGATGTTATGATTATATCCGTTTTTTCCCCTGTTGCCGGAGCAGAAAAAATATCTTTTGCCTGGTCACTTGCCAAGGAACTTTCACATAAAAGAAAAACTCTTTTCATTAATTTGGACATGTTTCCGGTAAATATTGCTGCAAAAAGTGAGCAGGCGGCTTATGCCTTGTCGGAGTATTTGTATTATTTTAAGGAAAACCGGCCGGATATGATTGAAAAATTAAAAGAATATCTTAACTATTCGGAAAGGCTGTCATATTTGTCAGGGTTAGCGCACGGATTTGACCTTCTTTCTATTAGCAAGGAAGAAACCGAAAAGTTCATAAAAGAATTAAAAGATCATAAGGAATATGAAACAGTCGTATTTTACCTGGGATTATATACGGAAGCTTCTATGGAGATTTTAAGGCAGAGTGATAAAGCTTACCTTGCTTATTGCAATCTGCCATACGAAGAATTGGTTATAAAGGAATGGACAAGACAGATAGATCTTATGGGCATAGCCGAGGAGATAAATTGCCAGAAAATAATTCTTCCGGCGGGTGGCACTTTAGCCGGACAAAATAAAGACCCAGAGTATATATTTAATGCGGTCAGGCCTTACGGAAAAGAAGCGGCAGAGCAGATTTATAAGTAACGAAAGGAGTAGCTATGAGTTGGTTAAGAGAAAAACTTCGGCAAGAAGTCCTTGACAGTATAGACTTGACCTCGGATATAACTGACGAAGAGCTATTGAATGTAATAGATGAAATACTGATTGCAAAAAGCAGGGAAAATTATATTGGCATGCAGGAAAAAAGAAGGCTGCGAAGAGAAATTTTTAACTCTATCCGCAAACTGGATGTTCTTCAGGATTTGCTTGATGACCCTTCTGTTACTGAAATTATGGTAAACGGCACAAAAGACATATTTATAGAGAAAGACGGGATCATAATCCGATATGACAAGCGTTTTGAATCGCTTGAAAAACTTGAGGATGTAATTCAGCAAATTGTGTCCCAGTCAAACCGGGCTGTCAATACTTCAAATCCGATTGTTGACGCAAGGCTTTCTGACGGTTCAAGAATTAATATAGTTCTTCCGCCTATAGCAATAGACGGTCCGGTAATTACCATAAGAAGATTTCCCGAAAATCCCATCACTATGGACCGGCTGATAGAATATCAGTCTATTACAAAAGAAGCGGCTTTATTTTTGGAAAAGCTGGTTATAGCCGGATACAATATATTTATAAGCGGCGGAACCGGTTCCGGCAAAACAACATTTCTTAACGTCCTGTCAAATTTTATCCCCAAGGATGAAAGAATTATAACAATCGAAGATGCGGCGGAACTGCAAATTCGCAATATCCCAAACCTTGTCCGTCTGGAGGTTAGAAACGGTAATACCGAAGGAAATACCGCTATAACAATAAGAGATTTAATAAAGACATCCTTAAGAATGAGGCCGGACAGGATTATAGTAGGGGAGGTAAGAGATGAAGCTGCCATTGATATGCTACAAGCTTTAAATACCGGCCATGAGGGATCGCTTTCCACCGGGCATGCCAATTCTCCGGCAGATATGTTAAGCCGGCTGGAAACCCTGGTCCTTATGGGAGCTGATATTCCCCTTATGGCGGTCAGAAGGCAGATAGCTTCAGCCATAGATATTATAGTTCATCTTGGGCGGCTTCGGGATAAGTCAAGAAGAGTACTGGAAATAACCGAACTTTTGGACTTAAAAAACGGAGAATATGTATTAAATCCTATTTATACCTTTGTCGAAAAGAGTGAAGACAAAGGAAAGATAACAGGGACATTGGAAAAGGTAGGAGATTTAAAATGGAGGGATAAACTTATCAGGGCAGGAATTGCCTTATAGGAGAAGATAACGATGATTGAAGACTACGGTACTTATAGTTTTAGCGTAAGGGAAAAAATGCGTTATTTTTTAGAAGGTCTATTAATGGCAGTTACTTTGGGATATTTGTTTTATAAAAGTATAATGGGAATTATAATGCTATGTCCTTTGATTTTAATACATTTTAAATTAAAAAAAGAGGAGCTTGCCCAAAAGAGGAAATGGCAGCTAAATATGGAATTTAAGGATGGAATAAATAGTCTTGCTGCGGCATTGGGAGCCGGGTTTAGTGTAGAGCATGCGTTTGAAGAAGCGATTAAAGATTTAAGAGGTATGTATCCCAACGGGGCTATGATTATCAGTGAATTTGCTTATATAGCCAACCAAATTCAAATGAATATTACGGTTGAAAAAGCTTTATACAATTTCGGCCAACGAAGCGGTATGGAAGATATCATCAGTTTTGCCGAGGTGTTTTCAACAGCCAAGAGGACCGGCGGGGATTTGATACAAATAATCAAAACCACCGCCAATATAATCAGCGATAAGCTGGAAGTAAAAAGAGAAATAATGACAATGCTTGCCGGAAAGAAATTGGAAGCTAATATTATGAAATATGTACCTGCAGGTATTTTGTGTTTTTTGTCCGTTTCTTCTCCAAATCTTTTGAAACCTTTATATCATAATATTTTTGGAATTATCCTAATGACAATACTGCTGGGGGTATATTTGTATACATCCCGATTGATAAATAAAATTATGAACATTGAAATATAGGGATAGGCTATGTTGTACATCAGTATATTAATATTAATTTTATTTACACTTCTTTATATCATATCTGTAAAGAAAAGAAATGAGCTGCTATCAGAGGATTTGAATAAAAAACAGCATACTCTATACTTCTTATACCCTATGGCAGCATATATATTTGAAAAGACCGGCATGGGAAAATTAATTAATAAAACAGAGATAAAAAATAAAGTCCGGTCACTTTGTGTCACAGACCAAAAAGATACTTGTATAAAACTCTATCATTATAAAAAATTATCTTACGTTTTGGCTCTTATCTTTGCTTTTTCGGGTCTCTCATTAATAATATCCCTTCAAAACATCTTTAATAATCCTTCTTACTTTGACGGTGTCTTGACCCGTCCCGATACCGGCAGCGGCAGCATTAATATCAGGTTAAAATTTCGGATGGAAAACCGGGAAGATAGAAAAGACATTTATGAGGACGAAATAATTATACAAAATAATGCCCGAAATTTTACCGATGAAGAATGGAATCAAATATTAGGAGAATCCATACCTTATCTTGAACGGGAAGTACTGGGGGAAAATCAAAGTCCGGATTATATTCAGACGAATCTTAATTTCTTTACCGAGATTCCGAATACAGGGATAAGTGTTGAGTGGATGCCCGAAGACTACCGCCTTGTTTCGGCAAGCGGGATAGTCCACAATGAGGAGCTGACCGAAGAAAAGCAAACAAAGGTAAGAGCTATATTAAAATATCGGGACAGAAAAGCTGAGCATACTATTTCATTTACCGTTTGGCCTGCCGTTTTAAGCAAAAAGGAAAAATTGTATCAAAAGCTTAAGGATTCTATTGCGGAAATTGAAAAACAATCTGACAGCAAAAAAGAGTGGGTCCTGCCCGAGAAACTGGATGATTATGATATCAAATGGGAAAAGCCTGTATCTAACCCTGCAGTATCATTGTTTGTGCTTGGTTTGGTTGCTTCCCTATTGATCTGGTTTGCAACCGACAGGGACCTGGATAATAAGATAAGGCAAAGAAATACTCAAATGCAAAAAGATTATCCCGAAATAGTGAATAAATTCTGTCTGTTTGTTAATGCCGGTATGACGGTTAAACAGGCATGGACAAATATATGTGAAGAATATGCAAATAAGAAAAAACAAAATAATACGGAAAAACGGTATGTATATGAGGAAATGATTATAACTTTATATGAACTTAAACTGGGTATACCGGAAGTGCAGGCTTATGAGAGATTCGGCAAAAGAACGGGCCTTTTGTCGTATATGAAATTCAGTTCTTTACTTGTTCAGAACTTAAAAAAAGGAAATAAGGACATGGTAAACTTATTAAAAGCAGAAGCTATGGAAGCTTATCATGAACGAAAAGAATCAGCTAAAAAGATGGGAGAAGAAGCTTCTACAAAGCTTTTGGCACCAATGGTTATAATGCTTTTTATTGTTCTGATAATAATTATGGTACCGGCTTTCATGTCTTTTAGTATTTAAATTCAGAAAAAAAGAAAGGAGTGTTTATATATGCAAGAGAGAATAAGAGATATGACAAACAAATTTAGAAGGTTTATGTCGGCTGAAGCCAGCGGAATCGGAGTAGTGGAAATTATATTAATTATTGTGGTTCTTATAGGTTTGGTAATAATCTTTCGTGACAATATACAGGAGGTTATTCAAACATTATTTGACAGAATAGGTGAAGCTATTACCGAAGTTTAAAAATTTAAATCAGAATTTACCAAAAAAGGTGTGGTCGGGGTGGGATTATTAAAAGGCAATCATAAAGCATCAATAACCGTATTTTTAAGCCTTACGCTCTTACTGCTTTTATCGCTTATAATGACTGTTATAGAAGGAGCGAGGCTTACTGCTGCGAGAGTAATTGCCGAAAGATCTTTTTTGACATCTTTAGATTCCGTATTGGCGGAATTTTACGGGCCGCTTATGGATGAATATCATATACTTGGCCTTGATGCTTCCTATGGCAAAAGTGAAATTGACACTTCTTCAATTAATGAAAAAATAAAAAATTATATGTCTTATACCATTAATCCCGAACTGGACTTTAAGAAAAAACCAAACTTTAAATTATACGGAATAACCTTAAAAACGGCAGAAGTTAAAAACGTTGCAAAACTTACGGATTATCGTGGAAGTTTATTTATCCATGAAGTTACGGAATATATGAAATATAAAACTGCGGAAAATGCGGCAGAGACTTTTCTTAAGCAAACATCATGGTTTGAGCAGCCCCAAAAAATAAGTATCCTGTATGAAGAAAAAGTAAAACTTGATGAAGAATTGGTATCTATAGATGAAGGGATACTTGCGTTGATGAAATATTTGGATGGAATATCGACCGGAAAAAAAGGCCTGCTAAGAAATAAGGGCGGAATATTAAAAACTGAAAAATTTTTTGCCAAAAAGATTCTTTTTGATATCCCCACGATGGAAAACACAGGAATAAACAATAAGCAAATATTTCTTGCCCTACAGAATAATTATGTAAATCCGTCCCCAATATTTGAATCAATTTTAAGTAACTTTGAAAAGCTTCAGCTTGTTTTAAGGAATATAGAAGAAGCCCGGGCCGAAGAAAATAATATACAGGAGCAAATTGAACAAGCCCGATTAAACCTTTCCGGCCTGGAAAGCAATATGTCGTCTTTGGATAAAGATGATATAGAAAAAAAAGAAAGTTTATCGGCTCAAATCAATGAGATAAAGGCTAGGATATCAGATCTTGAAGATAAAATCCGGGAAATTGAAATAAATATTTCAGAATATACGGATGAAAAAAACAAATGTATAAATACCATAGCAGGAAATGGGTCAGAGACAAAAAGCCTTATAGCCGGATGCTTTTATGCGACAGAACAGGCAATTTATGAATTGGAACAAATTATAAAGAGTGTAAAAGAAGCTAAACCCAAAATTATATCTTATGAAGAAAATTTAAAAAATTATAAGAATGAAATCGACAAAGAAGTTTACGACAGTTTAGAAAAAGAGCTTAATGATATAAAAACCTATCTGCCGGAAAACCGACAGGGATATGACTTTGACCGCATGAAAGCAATCCTTATAAGTAATTGTGAGATACTGAAAGAATGCGAAACATTCCTTAACGAAGGATCTAACGCTTTATCAGCCATGAATTTTGATTTGGCAAAAGCCAAATATAAGGAAGCTTATATTAAGATTTTAGGTTATAAGACCGACGGACTTAATCTTGATTACAGCACATTGTTTATTCAAGGGGAGGATAATCCGGATTTTCTTAAGGCAATATCAGATCTCTTTGAACAAGGCATAACCGGTTTGGTAGTGGACAAAGACTTTATTTCATCAAAAAAATTGGGTTCGGGAAATATGCCTTCGGATCTTATATATTTTTCTGAAGATAAACAGGAATTTTCTTTTAAAGAATTTTTTAGAAAAATAAAAATAGGCAATAAAAATACCGGTTTGGACCAGTTATTCGGAAGCTTTGATTATTTGAGCCTTACAGATTTTAAGAAAAACAGCCTGGACTTGGTAGCAAAGCGGATATTATTGCTTGAGTATATTAAGGAGCATTTTTACAAGTTTACATTAAATGAAGATGAAAAAAACGAAAAAAAACCCTCTGCTTTGGATTATGAAAGAGAATATCTTATTTACGGAAAAAACGCCGATAAGGACAATCTAGATGCCATAATTATGAGATTGATCCTTATCAGGACAGTTCTTAATTTCATTTCTATTTTGGCTGATAAGGGTAAAGTAAGTGAGGCCAAAGTCATAGCAGCTTCTTTGGTCGGATTTACCGGACTTCCTGTTCTGGTTGCAATTACTCAAAGTGTTTTGATAATATTACTGGCTTTTGCCGAAAGTCTTGTGGATATCTGTGCATTACTTTTAGGCTATAAAGTACCTTTTATTAAAAAGAAAATTGATTTAAATTATTCTGATTTGATTTTACTGACCAAAGAAAAAATAAAGAAAAAGGCCCAAGTATATAAGAATGTAAAAGGGATATCTTATAGTGAATATATAAGCTTCTTCCTTTGCATTACCGATCAGACTAAACTTTCATACCGTATGATGGATCTGATACAGGAAAACATAAATATGCGCTACGGGGTAAATTTTATTTTTCATAACTGTATATTCGGATTGGAAGCTGAAGCTTTATATGATATTAAACCGTTATTTACGGTTTTTGGGTTTGTAAAAGAACATCTGGGCTCCGATTTTGAGCGGAATTATGCGGTCAGTTCCGGTTACAGCTACTGAAGTTAAGTTAAATGGTGGCCTGGAATGTCCGTTCTTCTATATGTTCTTAAGTCACTTCTTTAAAACATTTCATATATTCAAAATTTAAAATAAATCAAATAACTCTCTCCAGGGAATCATTTGCCGTAATAAACTTTTAATCAGGAAGAACGGACATTCCAGGCCATCAATAAAAAGGGTTTAAGGTAAATGAGGTATGGAAAAAAAGAAAAAGAGTATTATAAGTGCTTCATTGACGGTCGAAACATCTTTGGTATTGCCGGTTTTTTTGATTTTCTTTGCTGTATTTTTATATTTTATCCAAATTTTTATCCTGCAGGAAAAACTGCAGCAGGTTATTACCGATGTAGGGCTTAGTTATGCAAAAACGGCATATTTTTATTCGGATTTTTTAAATATAGACGAAGCGAAAAATTTTGATGAATCTTTCCTGGATGAAGAATTGCGGGAAGAGTTACGGATATTTCTTGATGCCGCAGGTTATGCTGGCATGATTAAATATGCCGTAAAAAGCAGACTGAATGAAATAAGTTTTAATTCATCCTGTATAGCCGGAGGATTGGAAGGAATAAATTTTGACTGCTCCAAGGTTATGCAGGGCAGCGATGACATAGATATAGTAGCCAGCTATAAGGTAAGAATACCCATCCGTTTTTTCGGTTTGCCTGAAATAGATATGATTCAAAGGGTAAGGTTAAGAGCCTGGAGTGGACTAAAGCTTCCTCCCTTATATTCGGTGGTAGAAGATGATGATAAGAGCAAGGATAAGACTGTATATGTAACCGAATCCGGTTCTGTATATCACCTGGACATAAATTGCTCCCATATAAAACTGTCGGTAAAAGCCATAAACCAAATACCCACATGGCAAAGAAACAATAATGGAGGAAAATATTATCCCTGCGAATCATGCATTAAAGGAGAACATCCGGAAACCGGAATCTATTTTATAACTGCTTACGGGGACAGATATCATATAAAAGAGGATTGTTCCCGGATAAAAAGAACCATACGGCAGGTATCCTTATCTGAAGTGGAACATTTGCCCCCCTGTAAAAGATGTAAAGGAGGATAATTATGTGGGAATATGTTTTAAAAGGCCTGATAGGGTTGTTTCTTATAACAACTGCCGCTCAGGATATAATTTCAAGAAAAATTAAAGTCTGGGTGGTGGCACTGTATACCTTGCTGGTATGTATTTGTATCCCCTTTTGCCCCTCTTTAACCGTACTTGACAGATTATTTGGATTGCTGCTTGGAACAGGGGTGGTATTACTAAGTAAGGCTACTAAAGGAAAAATAGGAATGGGCGACGGACTTGTACTTAGTGTAACGGGGTTAGGCTTAGGATTCTGGTGCAACCTGGAACTTTTTGCCTTGGCCCTTGCGATTGCGGCAGCCTTTTCAGTTTTTCTTCTGATACTGCGGCTTGTCAATATGAAAAACAGTATACCTTTCATTCCTTTTATATTATTTTCTTATTTATTTTTACATATCCCCATATGGGCATAAATCTACTTTGATATAAAATAAATTGCAATACAAAATATTTTATAAGGTTTTCTTAAGGAGAGGAAAAGCTTGTCTAAAACAGTCAATGGAAAGTTTACCGTAGAGGCCGCACTTGTTATGCCGGTTGTACTGCTTGCTATAGTTTCTGTCATATTTATGTCCTTTTATCTTTATGATTATTGCAGAATTCAGGGTATTACAGATTCTTTACTTCATAAGGCTGCCTTATATCTAAAACATGAATCTGACATAGAAAACGGGAAAATATTTTACGAAGATATAGAAAAACAGGGAGTTTTTTATCAGGCTTTTTCAATTCCCGATTACAAAATACACAGTATGGAAAGTCTTTTATCCAAAAAATTGTCAAGAGGTCTTATTGCTACAGAAGTTACGGATGTAAAAGTATCTGCGGATAGTTTTAAGGTGATCGCATATGTTGAAGGAGTGTTTCAGTTACCCATAAAAGGTATAGGTATTTTGCCGATTAATGAAAAAACCGTAAGGGTTAAAGCCGAGAGAAAAATTCATAACCCCGCAAATACGGTCCGCATATATGAAGTAATTTTAGAACTGGGGTCAAAGATTAATGGGCTTAATAAATTGGAAGATAAGCTGAAAACCCTGTTGCCATAAAGGAGAATGATTATGGAAGCAAATTATATAAAAGACCTTAGAAGTAATTATCTTGTATTTTCTAAAGAAAACCAAAGCAGTGAAAATTCATATTGTATAAAAATGCTGCAGGCTAATGAGATACCCGGTATTTTAAGACCGGATTTAAGATTTATTGATAACAAGGTTTTTTATTACTATGATATAACTTCAAAACAAGCTCTGGATGTTATATATGAAAAATCTCCGATAAGTTACAGGCAGCTAAAAAATTTATTTATTAATATAACGGAGATTATGGATCAGACTTATGAATATCTGCTTGATGAAAATGATCTTATTTTGGAGCCCAAATATATTTATACAGATCTATCTTTAGGGAACATTAGCTTATGTTATCTTCCCGGCTATAACACGGATATAAGAAAACAGTTGGTCAATTTGATAGAATACCTTATGAACAAAGTCGATTATAAAGACAACGAGGCGGTACTATATATATATAATTTATATGCCATAAGCAGAGAGGAAGGGTTTTCTTATAAAAAATTCATAATGCAAGCAAAAGAAGATACGCACAGTAGCCAAGCATCTGAAAATATCAGGTCAGGAAAGAGCAAAATTTCGGATAAGAATGAAGAAGAAACTAAACAGGAGAAAAAGACTGAAAATAAGGAAGCTGTTATTCAAATACCGGTCATGCAGGAGAAAATATCAGATGACCGGGAAATATATTATTATCCCATAAAAACATACATATATACAGCTGCGTGCTGTATTGGGGCAATATCAGTTTTTTTAGCCGGCATTAAATCAAGAATTGTTTATACATCACTGGGAACCAGGTTAGATTACAGTAAACTAGTGTTTCTGATTTTGATATTGTCTGCCGTTAGCGCTTATTTATTAAAAAGGATTTGGGACAAAAATAACCGGAAAACCAAGGTTATAAGAAAGATAGAGTATATAAACCCACCGCAAAATTCGGATGAGTTTGATGAGAGTTTTTCGACCGATGTTAAACAGACGCAATGTACGCCATCTTTCAGTGAACCAGACATAGATCAAAATTATAAAGAAATAAATCCTACGGTTTTGCTCAATAAGGATATGCAGTCTTACATATGCCGTCTGGAACCTATAGATGATACATGCGAGGTTATTTATATAAGGAGTTTCCCTTTTATAATAGGAAAACATAAAGATAACGTGGATTATTTCCTTAATAAAGAAATCGTAAGCAGATATCATGTAAAGATAACAAAAGAAGACAGCAAATACTATATAATGGATTTGAATTCTTTAAACGGAACCTGCCTTAATAATAAGACTCTTTGCTGTTATCAAAGGTATGAGCTTAAAGAAGGTGACGAAATATCTATAGCCGGTATAAGATATATATTTAGGGATAGTGTTTATTAAAGCAGGGGTATGCAGATATAACCTGATAATCTCAGGTTATATCTAAAAGCCTCTGTTATTATTTTTAAGAGAAAAATATACTGCTTTTTTATGCATGAATTACTTTTTAAAGCCGTAATAAAGCGTAAATAGACCCAAACTGTTCTTTTACTTAAATGACGGTGGGTGTTTTGTAAAATTAGGTATATTGTTGGGTTTTTGCAGAATTATATTGTAATTACAAGATTAAGAATGCTACAATAATATTAAATTGGAAATAAAGCGGGGGTTTTTATTTCATGAAAAAATATGTGATGGCTTTTGACCAGGGAACAACCAGTTCCCGCTGTATTATATTTGACAAATCAGGAAAAATTAAAAGCATGGCGGCAAAAGAATTTACCCAGATATATCCGAAGCCCGGCTGGGTAGAGCATGACCCGATGGAAATTTGGTCATCTCAGATTTCTGTTGCTACTGAGGCTATGGCCAAACTGGGAATAGAAGCGGATGAGATAGCCGCTATTGGAATAACAAACCAAAGGGAAACAACCATAGTATGGAACAAGCAAACAGGGCAGCCTGTTTATAATGCAATTGTATGGCAATGCAGAAGAACTGCGGATATGGTAGAGGATTTAAAGAAAAAGGGCTTTGAAGTCTATATCAGAAAGACAACGGGATTAATTCCGGATGCTTACTTTTCTGCCACTAAAATTAAATGGATTCTTGATAATGTTCCCGGGGCAAGAAAAGAAGCCGAAAAAGGGAATCTTTTATTCGGAACGGTTGATACATGGCTTATCTGGAATCTGACAAAAGGAAGAACTTTTGTAACGGATTATACCAATGCTTCCAGAACCATGCTTTTTGATATAAGAAGACTGGCCTGGGACAACAAAATCTTAAATGCACTTGATATACCTTATGAAATGCTTCCCGAGGTTAAGCCATCCAGTTGCTTATACAGTGTAACTGACAGATCGCTTTTCGGAGAAGAAATACCCATTTCGGGAGCAGCAGGAGACCAGCAGGCAGCCCTTTTTGGTCAATGCTGTTTTTCAAAAGGGGAAGCAAAAAATACTTACGGCACCGGCTGCTTCCTTCTTATGAATACAGGGGAAGATGCAGTTGTATCCAAGCATGGCCTTCTTACAACAATTGCAGCCTGTACAGACGACAAACCCGTATATGCCCTGGAGGGAAGCGTGTTTGTTGCAGGTGCTGCCGTACAGTGGCTGAGGGATGAGTTAAGGTTAATCCGGAATGCTGCAGAGAGCGAAAAATACGCCCTGGAAGTAGAGGATACCAACGGGGTATATGTAATTCCGGCTTTTACCGGACTTGGAGCACCTTATTGGGATCAGTATGCAAGAGGGGCAATTGTCGGTATTACCAGGGGATGTAACCGTGAGCATATAATCCGGGCCACCTTAGAATCCATAGCATATCAGACTTTTGATGTTATAAAAGCCATGGAAAAAGATTTGGGAGAAAACATAAAATCCCTGAAAGTGGACGGAGGGGCTTGTGCTAATAACTTTTTAATGCAATTTCAGGCAGATATCCTTAATACCCCGGTGCATAAACCGGAATGCATTGAAACGACAGCCCTGGGAGCGGCATATCTTGCAGGTTTGGCAGTTGAATTCTGGAAAGACAGGGATGAAATAAAGAAGAACTGGGCTCTGTCAAAAACTTTTAAACCCAATATGGAGCAGGAACACAGAGAAAACCTTCTTAAAGGCTGGCACAAAGCGGTCGGAAGGTCGTTTGCCTGGGCTCAGGATTAGAATGGGATAAGGATATTATGAGGATAGAAGACGGTATTATAAGGCTTTTGCTGGATAAGGAGTATAAGTGGCTTGAAACTAAATTAAATAATATAGATATGTTTTACCGTACAGATATATCATGTACGGATATTGTACTGATTCTACGTGTTTTAACGGCAACCGAAATTACAGCAGAAGAGTATAAATTTATTGTTGATAACATTAAAAATCTCTTTAATAAACAGGGGTTTACAGAAGTAAAACTACTGGGGCTGATTTTTACGGCCTTTGCCGATAGGGCAAGGAAATACTGTCTTGATGAGGACGATCATATCATAGTGGATATCAGTAACAGGAGGCTTTTAGTGTATGAAAAACTTACCCCTTGTTTTTTGGAGATAATTTCATCAATAGAAGAAATTATACATGACGAGTCTTATGATGCCGACATTAATCCGGCCGGATATGCCGGAGAATATAAAGAGTACACGAATAACAAAGAACAATGGTTAACATTGATAAATACTTTATTGGTAGCGGCAAATATAATAATTTTTCTGCTTGTCCATATTTCCAATGCTTTCGGAGAAACCGACGACTTAATTCATAGGGGTGCATTGTCATGGTATCGTATAAAAATCAGAAAGGAATACTACAGAGTATTTACGTCCATGTTTTTGCACTCTGATTTTGAACACTTAATGAATAATATGCTGGTCTTGTTTTTTGTAGGAGATAAACTGGAACGGATAGCGGGAAAAATTAAGTATTTGATTATATATTTTGGAGCCGGGATAATTGCAGCTATTTTTTCAATAGGCTATAATATGCTTAAAAATGAGCCGGTATTTTCCATCGGGGCTTCAGGAGCCATTTTTGGTATAGTAGGTGCCATGGTTTATATTTTGTTTGTAAATAAAGGGCGCCTGCAGGGTATCAGCACCAGGCAGATTATCTTATTTACCGTATTTAGCCTATATGGGGGAATTGTTAATACGGGTATCGATAATGCTGCTCATATCGGTGGCTTTATTGCCGGAATTATATTATCATTACTTTTATACCGAAGGCCTAAAAAAATAACCAAAGAGAACAGGAGGAAGGCAGATTTATGAAAGTTAATATTTACTACGGAGGAAGAGGACTGATTGAGGATCCGACTCTATATATAATCGGAAAGCTGACAGAAGTTTTGGAAGAGCTGAGAGTCAATGTTACCCGTTATAACCTGTTTGAAGAAAAAAATTCTCTGGCCTTGCTTCCCAAAACCCTGAAAGAAGCAGACGGTGTTATTTTGGCTACGACGGTGGAATGGATAGGCATAGGCGGATATATGCAGCAGTTTTTGGATGCCTGTTGGCTGTACGGTGATAAGGAAAAGCTGGAAAAACTTTATATGCTGCCTGTTGTAACCACAGGAACTTACGGTGAAAGAGAAGCCACTTTGTTTCTGATACAGGCATGGGAGATGCTTGGCGGCATACCTTATAGCGGTTTATCGGCTTATGTGGAAGACAATGTTGAATTTGAGATGAATTCCGAATACGCAAAACTAATAGAAAAGAAAGCAGAATCATTTTACAGGGTTATTAATCAAAAACGGGTTATGCTTCCGGCCAGCAATATGGTGTTAAGACAGAGCCTTATGAAAAGTAATTCTATCGTGCTTACACCGCAGGAAAGCGAGCAGTTGTCTATGTATGTTTCCGATGACGAATACGTAAGGAAGCAAAAACAGGACATTGAAGAGCTTACGCAGCTATATAAAAATATGTTAAGCAACTCCGATGGTGATACCGGGCAGGAATTTATCCGTAACCTGAATGAGAACTTTCGTCCGATAGATGATTTTAAGGCTTCTTATAATATAATATTATCCGACGTAAACAGAAATCTGATAATTGAAGTTGACGGAAAACAGCTAAAATGTTATTACGGAGATAAACCTGATGCAGATGTTATCGCAAAAACCACCAGAGAAGTAATGAATAAGCTGGTACTTGGCCGGGTTACATTTCAGGGTGCATTTATGTCCGGCGAATTAACGGCCAAAGGCAACTTTAAGACCCTTCGTACCTTCGACCAGATATTTCAGTTTAATGTATTATAAAACGTATATAGGCAGCAGGATATTAAAACTGGTTAAGGTTTCGCTGGATGATATGCTGATACTGCCCATGTGATTTTCTACAATCCTCTTGGCTAAGGCCAGGCCTATTCCGCTGCCTCCTTTTTTGTAAGTAACAAAAGGTTTTAAAATATTTTCTATTTGATCTTCCGGAATTTTAGGACCGTTATTATTAACTTGTATGGACAGCATGGGCCTGGATTGACCGGAGTCTATACTTATAACTACTTCTATAAAATCACCGGGTGAAGTTGCTTCCAAAGCATTTTTAATCAGATTTGAAATAACCTGTTTCATTTTGTCAGGATCGCAGTAATATGAACTGATTATACTTTCAATATCCTCAGACATTCTAACCGAAAGCTGTTTTTGCTGGTTTTCAGCCTGTGGCTTGTAATTATTTACTACACCTTGAATTAGATTGAAGAGATTTGTATGATTCATATTAAGAACGGCGCAGGAATTAAGCAAAGATGCATCTGACATCATTTTTTCCATCTCGCCGATAAGTTCAAATAGCTGACCCCAGTATTTATAATCTTTGGCTTCCGGATATTTTAGTTCTATGTATTGAAGCGTTCCTTTTATAAGAGACAAGGGATTTCTAAGCTCATGGATAAACATTGAAGTAAGATTTTTATATTCGTCCCTTATTTTTTGGATGGCTTCTTCGGTTGAGAGAGTAAAGTCATGGTTCATACTTATCTCCTTTCCGGGAATAAAAATAAACCGTTTTATTTGAAAATATTTACAGTTACATTACAAAAGTATATTATCAAAGCGTAAATAAAAATGCAATAATTAAGATAATATTTAAAGGCTGGAGGGATAATATGGAGAATTGTATTTTTTGCAGAATTACGGCGGGGGAAATCCCATCAAACGTAATTTATGAAGATGACGATTTCAAAGTAATTTTGGATATAGCTCCCGCAGCAAAAGGCCATGCCATTATATTACCGAAAAAGCACTTTGCCGATATTTTTGAACTGGATGAGGATACGGCAAAGAAAGTACTGGTAGTAGCCAAAAAAGTAGCTGCTGCTTTGAAAAAAGAGTTAAACTGTGACGGTCTTAATCTTCTTCAAAATAACGGTCAGGCCGCAGGACAAAGTGTGTTTCACATCCATTTTCACCTGATACCAAGATATCACGGCGACAATGTAAAGGTTCCATGGACAGCCGGTAAATATGAAGACGGTGAAGCCAAAGAACTTGCCGAAAAAATAGCAAAGCATATTATTTAAGCATATAAAGAAGCGGCTGTTTTTATTATTTCATACGGGCATATTCTAATATTAATTAATATGAGAGAAAAATAGTGTATAAAACAGGTATGAATTACATTATTTGTTTTATACACTATGTTTTTTATCTTTGGAATAAACTAAAGCCGTTATAATTGCGTTTTCTTTATCAGGTCCATTATTATTTCGATAGAGTTATTTAATTTGCTTTGATTCATAGCCTCTATATATTTTTGCCTGTTTGACATTACGGTTTCTATGGCTTCCATGAGGCTGCTGACACTTAGGTCTTCTTCTTTTAGCACATAGGAATAGCCTTGCTGTTCAAATGACTCCGCGTTCAGAATTTGGTCACCCCTGCTGGCATTCTGGCCTAAAGGTATTAAAATATTTGGTATTTTAAGGGCAAGCAATTCGCATATGACATTTGCTCCGGCTCTTGATATAACAAGGGTTGATGCAGCATATAAATCGCTCAGCTCTTTTTTAATGTATTCAAATTGCGCATATCCGTTTAAATTTTCAAGTTTTGGGTCCAGGTTGCCTTTACCGCAAAGGTGTATAATCTGGAAATCTCTCAAAAGGGTGGGAAGCATTCCCCTGATTATGTCGTTAATAGTTTTGGAACCGGTACTGCCGCCTATAATCATAATAACAGGTTTATTAGCCGTAAAACCGCAAAAATCAAGGCCTTTTATTTTATTGCCTGCAAAAAGCTCCTTCCGTATGGGGGTCCCTGTAAGTACGGCTTTTCCTTTAGGTATATAATTTAAAGTCTCGGGAAAATTTACACATACTTTTTTGGCCGCAGGAATGGCAATTTTATTTGCAAGGCCTGGAGTTATGTCCGATTCATGAATAATAACCGGAATATGGCATGCCTTTGCGGCCAGCACAACCGGTACGGTTACAAAACCCCCTTTAGAAAATACTATATCGGGTTTTAATTCTTTCAATATTTTTTTTGCCTCAAAATATCCTTTAATAACCCTGAACGGATCGGTAAAGTTCTTTAAATCCAGATATCTTCTTAATTTGCCTGAAGATATACCGTAGTAAGGGATATTGTATTCTTCAATAAGTTTTCGTTCAATACCGTTATAAGATCCTATATAGCGAATGTCATAGCCCGCCTTGGTAAGAGCCGGCAGCAAAGCGATACAGGGGGTTACATGTCCAGCCGTACCGCCGCCGGTTAAGACAATACGCTTCATTTGGAAGACCTCCATTTCTTAAGGGCTTGAGCCAACTGATCAGGACATGAGGTAGATTTTCTTCCGCAAGTTGTTCCTTCGAGTTTTTCTATGACATCATCTACTTTCATTCCCACCAAAAGGCGGGAAAGACCGCCGGTATTCCCGGGACAGCCGTTGGTAAAACGCACGGACTTTATAATACCGCTTTCATCCTCAATTTCTATATCGATTTCTGTACAGCATACACCGGAAGTCTTATATATCATGGAAAACATCCTTTCTTTTGCTCATCGAGAATATGTATATGGTGAATACATTTTAGCTCACCCCCGGTAATTTTGCAAACACTTTTTATATATTGCCAAACAGATGTTTGAATTAAATGGAAGACTGTGGTATAATATACATATTGACATGGCATAAATTGTCTATATTTTTAATAAGGATGGTATTAAATGATTAGCTATAAAACAATGTATGCTCCGGAAGATGTAGGTTATGATCCTTCTAGAATAGAAGTCCTTAATAAACATTTTCAGGATTTAATAGACAAAAAGAAGATTATATCGGCCAATTATTGTATGGCAAGGGACGGTAAAATATTTGCGGATACGGCAATAGGAAGGCTTTCTTACAGAGAGGATGATACAAGGGAACTTAAGCCGGATACAATTCAAAGAATTGCATCAATTACAAAACTTTTTACCGCCGTTGCCATATGGAAACTGGCCGAGGACGGTAAGCTTCGTGTTAACCAGAGGGTGGGGGAGATTATCGAGGAATTTGATACTCCTCCGTTTTATGAAATAACAATTGCCCAATTGCTCAGCCACACTTCAGGTTTGCAGCCTGATTCTGGATGTTTTAAAAATAAGTATTTTGTATCCCCCTGGGATTTTGTGGATAAAGACAGAAGCAAAAACTGGATTGCTGCGTCTTTACAAAGTGGTTTACGTAATAAACCGGGTGAAGAATGGGCATACAGCAGTTTCGGATATGCAATACTGGGTGAAGTTATTTCAAGAGTGAGCGGTATCCGGGCCGAAGACTACATTATAGAAAATATTGTAAAACCTTGCGGTATGAAGGATACTTATTTTAATGTTGAAAAAGCAGAGATTGCAAATAGGCTTAATATACCTAACAAAAGGATAGAGGAGCTTATAAAAGCTTTTTTTGAAGGAAAGCTGGAAGAACCAGATGAAGTATGGAAACAGGTGCCAAGAACCGGCGGAGGCATGTTCTCAACAGCCAGGGATCTTTGCAGGTTTGGAACTATGCTGCTTAAAGGGGGCTATATCGACGGAATACGTGTTGTCGGAAGAAAGGCCATAGAAAAAATGACAACTCTTTACACGGGGCCTAATATTAAGGATTACTGCTGGAATGCCGGTGGAGTCTACAGGGAATACGGACTGGGGCCGGATATGAGATGCAACGAAGCCAGCCTTTATACAAAAGGATCTTACTTCCATGAGGGGGCCGGAGCCTGCTGTTTACTGATAGACCCTACTGAAAAGCTGGTTGCAGCTTGGTTTGTGCCCTTTGTAAACGAACAGTGGTGCCCTGAACCTTTGTATAATGCTGCGGCGATTATGTGGTCCGGCTTAATATAATGGGGATTTTTATCCTGAGAATATTTAAGCATTTTACAAAAAATGTTATAATATCTATAAAGAAAATTTTTAAAAACCTATATTTATCAGTATAAGGTCCGGGAAATAAGTATTTTAATTACGATTATTAGGAGGAACAAACCATATGAAAAAAATCGGAATTATAGGAGCAATGGAAGAAGAGATAAAAAGGTTAAAGGATAAAATGGAAAAAGTTAAAATCAGCAACATAGCAGCCATGGATTTTTATGAAGGGAATCTGAATAATGCATCGGTTGTTGTGGTACGAAGCGGTATAGGAAAAGTTAATGCGGCCATATGTACGCAGATACTTGTTGACAGATTCGGTATTGATCTGGTCATTAATACAGGAGTGGCAGGATCTTTAAGAAACGAAATAGATATAGCCGATATTGTTTTATCGACGGATGCCCTTCAACATGATATGGATGCTACCGGTTTTGGGTATAAGGTCGGAGAAATACCTCAGATGAAAAAGTCCGTTTTTGAAGCGGATAAATACCTTATTGACCTGGCAGAAAAAGTATGCAAGGAAAATCTACCGAATGTAGGTGTCCACAAAGGCAGGATTGTAAGCGGGGACCAGTTTATATCGGATGCAGATAAAAAAGAGTGGCTATTAAAAACATTTGACGGTTATTGCACTGAGATGGAAGGGGCTGCAATTGCACAGGCTGCTTACCTGAATAATATTCCGTTTCTTATTATAAGGGCCATTTCAGATAAAGCCGATCACAGCGCAGAAATGGCATTTAATGAGTTTGAGGCTATCGCTATAGACAATTCTGTAAAATTGCTTACCGAACTGATAAAACGGATTGATTAAGTATAATGTGAAAATTCCATATGATTTATAAAGGTATTATGTTTTATTGTAATATTACCGATATTATTCTAATTTAATTGTCATTTGGGGAGGTATCCGTAATGGATAGTCGGAATATCATTACTGGGATATTTAATAATATTGAACAGATAATTGTGGGTAAAAGAGAAGTAATCGAGTATACGGTTACTACTTTATTGGCCGGTGGGCATCTTTTGCTGGAAGACGTTCCGGGTGTCGGCAAGACCACCCTGGCCAAAGCATTGGCTCAAACCATCGACTGCGGATTTACGAGAATTCAGTTTACACCGGATACCCTGCCCAGTGATGTAACCGGGCTATCCATATATAATATGAAAACAGGACAGTTTGAATATTCCAAGGGGGCAATATTGAATAATATTATCTTGGCCGACGAGATAAACCGTACTTCACCGAAAACTCAGGCCAGCCTTTTGGAAGCCATGGAAGAAAGGCAGGTTACGGTTGACGGTGTAACATATCCTCTTCCCCGGCCGTTTATGGTAATTGCCACCCAAAATCCGGTTGATTTTTTGGGAACATATAATCTGCCCGAGGCACAGCTGGATAGATTTATGATTAAGATATCCATAGGATATCCCTCCATGGCAGACGAACAGATGATGGCAGACAGGTTTATAAATAAGAAATTGACAAAAAGATTAGAGCCGGTTGCGGATAAAGATACTGTTATAAAAATGCAGGAGGAAGTTGCCGATATTAAGGTCAACCGGGATTTAATCAGCTTTGTTACAAGATTTGTGCAGGAGACAAGAAAAGACGGCAATATTTCCCTTGGGGCAAGTCCCAGAGCAAGCCTTGCCCTGATCAGGGCCGCCCAGGCAAGAGCTTATATTAAAGGAAGGACTTACTGCATACCCGACGATATCCTTGATTTAATTGTACCGGTTATTGCCCATAGAATTATTCTTTCGCCGGAAGCAAGACTTGCCAAAACCAATACCGAAAAAGTATTAAAAGATATTTTATTAAGGATTCCGATACCCGTATTAAGTTAATTTATACATATATAAAGGGATATAAAATGCTGGTAAATCGTTTAATTTGTATACTTTTTATTATCGGGAGCGGAGTTTTTGCCTCATATTTCGGAGGCAACATTTCTTATGCCCTTTTTTATGTTGCTGTTTTTGTACCGATTATATCATTTCTTTATACTCTGTATGTATATGTCAGATTTAAAATATATCAATCCCTGGACACTCATATAGTCGTCAAAGGTGACTGGAATAATTACTCATTTACCATAGGTAACGAAGACTTTATAACATTTCGAAACGTAAAGGTCAATTTTCTCTATGACAAATCCACTATTAAGAAAACCGACGAAACAGTTGAATACTCTTTACTGCCGGGGGAAAGTGAACACCTGAAAACCCAAATACGGTGCAATTACCGGGGAGAGTATTTTATCGGAGTAGATTCTATAGAGGTTTCGGACTTTTTATATCTTTTTAAAATAACTTATCCTATAAAATCTAAATTAAAGGTATTGGTTCTGCCCAGAGTCCTTAAATTGGAACAGCTGGGAATAGCCCCGGCATTTATAGACTCTAAAAATCCGGTTTTTATTAGCAATACGGTAGAAGAAGAACTGGATACGGAAGTCCGCCGGTATAATCCCGGAGACAGTAAAAAGAGAGTTCATTGGAAAGCATCGGCTAAAGCAGGAGAGCTTCTTAGCAGAAAATATTACAGAAAGCCCAAGGCGGAAGCGGTATTGTTCATGGACCTTGAAAAAATAAACTCGGATGAACTAAGTATAGTAATTACCGAGGATAAAATTATAGAAAGTATTTTGGCCGTTGCTAATCACTATGCGTTAAAAAATATGCCCTCTACTATAATCTATGACATGGACAAAATAATGCAAATACCCATATATTCAAGAGGAGATTTTAATGCCTTTTACAGGCATTGTGTAAACATTCGATTTGATGCTAAAAACTCTGTCGCAGAACTTGTTGCAAAACGGCTTCAAAGAGGAGACAGCGGCAATTTCTATTTGATAGCGACAGGAAAGTTAAATAAGGATCTGTATCTTATTTCTCTTCAGGTCATTAATCAAGGGAACCGCCTTTGCGTATTATATGTCAGCAATGACGTATCCGAGGAAGCAAAAACTCTAAAAGCTGACATGATAAAGGCGGGGGCTGATGTATATCAAATCCTGCCGGGGGACGAAATCGAAAATATCCTTTCTAACAAGGCAATGTAAATTAACATTCAGGAGAGAATTAACAATGAATCTTAAAGAAAAGGGTTATCGGATATATCTTTCCTTTTTGCAGACAGTGTTAGCTTTAGCATTTATTTTGTGGGTCAACGATTATTTTGTGCTCAGGGTGCATTTGATTGCCGCTATTTTATATTGCCTTGTTTTTTCGGCCCTTATATATTTCTTTGACACCAGCAAAAATAATGCCGCAAGATATATTGCTCTAATTAGCTTGGTACCGTCCCTCGGATTGATTTTTTTGGTATGCAGGACAAATCCGTTTTTATGGGTAAAAGGTATAATAGACTGGTGCTTGCGGTATGACCGTACAGAAGATCTGTATGAATTTATACCTGCGTATACGGTTCTTGCGGCGGCTGCCTGCCTTTTAAGCATACTCTTTTATATATTTATGAAAAAAACCGTAACCCGGTTGCTTTTGGCAGGGATTATCTTATCCGCTTTTATAGCACTTGGTATTGTTCAAATGAATCTAAATAAGGCTGTTGTGGGAATAGGCATATTTTATATTTTATGCTGTCTTATGGAAATAAGCGGACTTATCTATGGCAGAAAGGCAGGAAAAGCAGATAAAAAAGAAAGTATTCTTTATCTTATACCTGTATGTATTCTTCTTACGGTAATATCTATAAGTCTTCCGTCCAAACCGGAACCCATACAATGGTCGGGCATTAAGAATATTTACTATGCCATAAAAAACACGATAGACAAGATGATAACGCAGTGGGAGTTTTTTACCGGAAAAGGAGACGGTACATTTTCCATATCTTTAACCGGATATTCGGATGACGGCAGCCTGGATAATGAAGATTTATACGAAAATAATAAAATTGCGCTGACAGTACAGGGCAGAAAAGGGCTTTCTCCTTTGTATTTAACAGGATCGGTAAGCGATACATACACAGGATACAGTTGGGAAAAAAGCGACGACGGATTTCTGCCTGAGGAAAGTGAATATCTGATAGATTATGCCGAATTAATTTTTGGCTTATCAAGATTAGATCCTGTAGTGTTGGAAGAAGACAGATTTTTGGAATTAATGACTATAACGGTTTTTTATAAAAACATAAAAACAAAAACTTTTTTCTATCCGTTAAAAAGCTACCGGTTTAGTTTTGTTAACCCTGTCAAGGGGCTTGAGACCAATAAGGCCGGCATTACCTTTCCCAAAGCCATGGGAGATAAGGCGGCTTATATGGTATCTTATTATGAATTGAATCTTGAGGGGCAGAAGTTTCGGGAAATGTTAAGATCTGCCGACTTTTTTACATATGAAAATGATAAAGAAATTAATTATGATCAGATTAAGGCTATGGAGAGTAAATTTTATGTCAGGGATAAAGATGACTTTTTCTTAAACAGAGAAGATTTTATTAAGCTGCTAAAAAAACGGGCTGAAATTATACGCAGAGTATATACGCAGCTGCCCGATAATTTGCCAAAACGGGTAAAAGACCTGGCTATTGAATTGACAAAAAATGAAGTAAATACTTATGATAAACTTAAAGCAATCGAAGCTTTTTTGCTTAAGTATACATACAGTTATAAACCGGGGAGTGTTCCCGAAGGATGGGACTTTGTGGACTATTTTCTCTTTGAAAACAAAAAAGGGTATTGTACTTCATTTGCTACTTCCATGGCTGTACTGGCAAGGTGTGCCGGAATTCCTACCCGCTATGTGGAGGGTTTTCTGGTGGATTATTCCGACCGGGCAGGTGAGGGCTATTTGGTAAGAAACAGCAACGCCCATGCCTGGGTGGAAGCATATTTCGAAGGAATAGGCTGGATTCCCTTTGAACCGACACCGGGATTTCATGAGATAAGATACACGGTTTGGCCTGAAAAGACCGGAAAAGCAAACGTCAACAATTATGTGAATAATATACGGATTCCGCAAGAACCGCCTTCTGTGCAAACTCCGGTGATACCAAAAATTACGGAGGATGAAGAAAAAGCCGGGGATATTCTGATGTGGATTTTGACATCCTGTGCGGTAATCTTTATTTTGCTTGGGGCCATAGCCGTCTACTATCTGATATTAAAGGTTAAGTACAAAAAAGAATTTGACAGGGCCGATTACAACAGGAAGATGTATATGCTTTTTATACGGATTTTGGTGATGCTTAAATACGAAGGTTTCGGGTTGAGCAGACAGGAAACCGTATTATTGCTGAGCGACAGGATTAAAGACAGGTACAGGTATGGTAACATTGTATTTGGTGATGTTGCTGATATTTATATGGCATACCGTTACGGGGAAAAAACGGTATCAAAAGAGGAATTTGATACCGTACAAATATTTTATAAAGGATTATCAGAATATCGGCAAGAAAATAACAGCAGACTAAAACAATTTATGGAGGAATTTGCCTTCCTAATAAGAAAAAACAATATAAATATATATAATCCTGAATTATTCATGAGGGTAAAAAATCATAGATTTACCCATGGAATTATTACGACAGTTCATTTCCGAGGATAAATTTTTATGAAAGTTATTCACAAAAGGGTATAATATCCCCTTGGTTTATCCACATTTTAAATTTCTTGAACTGTCAAGGTACATTTTATATATCATTCAAGCTTTGGCAGAAGCCGTATGTTTTTCAATGTCTCATAAAACTCATTTTTATAAGGACAGCTACTGCATAGCTTGAATGTTATATACCTCGCTGAATGCACTATTTTGGCGGCAACCTTCAACAACTTCAGGCGAATGGTATCAACTTGCAGCTTTCTCATTCTTGCCGGAAGTACCAAACGCCTAAACCAGTTAAATATATTATATGCCAATACGGATATCTGCAGCCGGTTTTCATTTATCACCATACTGTAGCTTGGCATGGTGTCCATATCAAATCCTCTTTTGGATTCTTTTATGAAGTTCTCCATCTTGCCACGGTTACAGTAAAAATGAATGATATCCTCAGCTTTCATATACATATTGGTTACAATAAAGGTATGCATATATACAAGCTGGCCTGCCGGTTTTTCTGCCTTTACAACAACTCTTCTCGGATAGGACCAGCTGGATGCTGCATAATGGATTTCACCATATACTACTGCATAGTCAACTTTATTATTAGCAGTAAGTTCGTCAAGCTCCTTATCCAGATATGCAGCCATCTCCTTTAAGATGGCATTTTCCTTCAGCCTGATTGCATAGGATGTACCGTTGCTTTCCAACTGTTCAAACAGCTCAGGTTTTGCAAATCCGCTGTCAGCACGAAGAAAAAGCTTTACATCAGGATAATCCTCCTGATATTCGGTAAGTAAAGGCTGAAGAAATTCGCAGCAATCCGTAGAGGAATATACATTTCCCGGCCTTAAGGCAGCTTTTAGCAGGTCGCCGGTAAGCCCGTCATAACACATTAGTGCATGGTAACCATAATTGGAATAATGATAATTATATCCACTGCCTTCCTGTTTACCGAAGGTATCAAAAAGAGTGGAATCAATATCCAACAAAACCATCTCAGGCCTTTTGATGGAATAAATCCTTTGTCTAAGAAGGTAAAGTATCCAGTCAAGCTGCATCAAAGTAACATCATCCATGCGGTTAAAGAACCGGGACATGGTAGGCTGGGAGGCCAATGCTTGTTTGCCAAGTATATTTGTAAAAACCGGGTCATCAGTCAGCTCATCCGAGTCATCATCAGAAAAGTAACCGGATATCTGCTGGTAAATTTTTTGCAACAGGTTATCAGCATCCGTATGGATACGAATTGTTTTGTCCTTGGTCTGAAAATGTTGCTTAACAAGCGGCTTAAGACCAATTTTGTGAATGAATTCATTAAGTAACAGCAAACCTGCATCGGAAGATAAATCGCCGCCGTGAAAATTTATTTTAAATTTACTATTGCTTTCTAAGTGAAGTGCATTTAAACTAGACATAAGGGTTTCTCCTTTGCTGATTTGTATGTTTGGTAAACTTCATTTTAGCAAAGCTGAGACCCTTTTTCTATAGTTCAGTTTCACTTTTTAAGTGAAAGCAATAAGAAGATAAAAACATAGTAATTATGCAGTGCCAGGCACTGTTGTATATGTTACGATGAATAATTCAGGATAATTACTAATTAAGTTATTTAATATTTATAATTTTAACACCGGTATAATAATGGGTCAAAATGTCATCGTATGTATATCCTTCCTGAGCCATTGCATTGGCCCCGTATTGGCTTAATCCGACCCCGTGACCTACACCGGTACATATAATTCTTGCCATTCCGTCATAATTTTCTATATAGAAATTATTGGAATTAAGGCCTAAAACCTTGGCAAACTCTTCTCCGGATACAGTCAAAGAGCCAAGGTTCATTTTTGTAACATAGCCTGTACTGTCTCTTTCCGCTACGGTAACATCCTGAAAAAATGTTTTTTCATCTATATCCGCCTTAGGATATTTTTGTGTTAAAATACCGACGAGAACGGCGGGTTCATATTCCGTAATTCTTAAATAATTGACGGAAGTTACGTCGTGCTTACTTGATACGCTGACAAGGTAAGGAATATCTACACCCCAGGCTTCTTTGGCACTCCTGGTATAACCTGTCCCCGTACCGAAAAAGACAGGCAGAACCAAATCGTCTTCATAGACCATAATTTCATCCTTAGTAGCGTAAATCGCGTTTTCCAGCTTGGAAAAATAATTTATATAATTGTCATTGCCCCAATAACGTTCCATTTCGTCCGGATCGATATAGGATAAGCCAAGTTCAGAGGTGCTAAATTCTTTTTTATACGGATTTTCCTGAGACAGCAGGGATATATTATAAAGGGCATAGGTTCTGGATATGACAGCTTGAGCCTTTAGTGCCTCTATATGGTAAGCGGCAGGCATATTTGCGGCAACAACACCTATCAGATACCGGTCAAAATCCAATATCTGCTTATTGCCGTTTTGCTCATAATATATTTTATAATCCATGGTTTCTATAGAAGGGAAGTTGTCTTTGTCTGATATAATTAGGGTAAGGATAAAAGGAAGCAGCAATACGAAGGTACTTACGGTCAGAAGTTTTACTATCAGCTTCTTCATTATTGTTACTCCTTAATATTGATATTGATACATTATATTTGAAAAAAGACTGTTTATGTATACAACAGAGGGGTTGTTTATAGTTATTTAAAAATTGAAATAAAAGTTTATTTAACGATATTAATATTCAGGGATAAGATTTAATTAACAGGAGGATTATGATCGGCATGAAAGATAAATTAAGAAGGTTTATGATGGGCCGTTACGGAATAGATGATTTGGGCAGGTTTTTACTGGGGATGGCGCTGATTATATTATTAATGTCCAGATTTTTCTTAAGAACCGCTTTGTATGCTGTTTCTTTATCTGTTCTTATAATTGTATATTACAGAATATTTTCTAAGAACATAAACAGCCGGTACAGGGAAAACCAGGCCTTTCTAAATTATAAAAATAAATTGATCAATTTTATCCGCAAGCAAAAGTATATATTTAAACAAAGACGGATATACCGTATATATAAATGTCCCGGATGCGGGCAGAAAATACGGATACCAAAAGGAAAGGGCAGGGTTCAGATTACCTGTCCGAAATGTAAAACGGACTTTATCAGAAAGTCTTAGTAATTACCATAACATAACCGGTTAGTAAGAGGTATAAAAAAGTGCCGCTTTTAAAACTTGCGGCACATCCTTGTTTATTCATTTATTATCTGTATCTGACACATTTTCATGGCTTCCAGGGCGTTTTTATGGCTTTGAGGAGTAACACCTGCGCAGCAGGAAGCATCAACGGTTATAACGGCTTCCGGAAGGAAGGCTTTAAGCATTAAGGCATTGGATATAACGCATATATCGGTACACAGGCCGATTATCTCAAACTCGGCATCTTTATAATTTTCAGACAAATAGGACATTAAGGATAGGGAGCCGAAAGTACCCTTATCAAAAATTAAAGAATCGCTTGTATCCAGTTGGGGTGAAATTGCCCATCCGTCTGTTCCCTTTATGCAATGTTTTACCGGAAGATTTTTCCCTTCCTGGGACTGAAGATAATCTTTATCATGGGTATCTCTTGTAAATATTACCGTATGGCCCGCTTTCTTATATTCCTCAATCTTTCTTTTTACATTAGGCACAATGGCTACGGCCTCTTTAGTCCCCAGCGCTCCGTCTATAAAATCATTTTGCATGTCTATTACAATCAATACTTTTTTCATCTATACAGCCTCCCTTTTTAAATTTACCGGATTTTTGTTAAGTTGATAATATGGCTAAAACCATATGATGTCAAGTTTAAAAAGAGATGACGGTCGGAGCCTCTGTCTTTGAAACCGTTTTTCTTTTTTGTTGGGATTATATTTACAAATTAATATATCTGCTAAGTTCTATTTTAATGAAGAAAATAAGATGCAGAATAAAAACTTAAAGTTTTTGCTCAAGAGTTTTTCAGTTTTTAAATTGCAATAAAAGAAGTTCAGCATATTTGGCATAGCCGTGTATTATTGAATCAAAAAACTTAAATGATTTACAAATATTATTATATTAATATTGACAAGAGCTTAATTATATTGATATAATTCCCTTAATTATACAGATAATATTTGTAAATTTATATATGTAAAACCGATGAGCAAGAGTAGTAAAAATTGCTGAATGTTTTCAGAGAGCCGCCGGCGGTGGGAAAGCGGTAACAGGAGCAATTTTGAATGGACTTGTGAGGGAAGCCCGAAATCATGGGAGAGTAGGCGCTTACGGGGATCCTGCCCGTTATCAGAAGGATGCATATGATTGTATGCATAAGACGAGGTGGCCGTTTTTATTCGGCAATTAGGGTGGTACCGCAGAAGCTTAAGCTTTTGTCCCTGCGTTTTGCAGAGACAAAGGCTTTTTTTATTAACATTTTTTGATTTTCCGGATTATTGTATCAAAGGTTTATAAATTATAAATAAAGATGACAAATTTACTTTTTATAATATGCAGTTTAAGCAGCAACAAATTGTAAGTATTTATATTTATTTTATATATGATTTTCAGTTATAACTATTCGGTAATATTAAGAATTTTAATATTGTAGCCATAAATATTAAAACGGGGAGTGATATTATGTCAAATGGGAGATTTGGTATTTACGGCGGCAGGTATATACCGGAGACCCTGATGAATGCAGTTATTGAGCTTGAAGCCGCTTATAATCATTATAAGAATGATGAAGAGTTTAACAGGGAATTACAGGAATTATTGATAAATTATGCGGGCAGGCCGTCCCGTCTGTATTATGCCAAAAATATGACCGAAGATTTAAAAGGAGCTAAAATATACTTAAAAAGGGAAGATTTAAACCATACAGGTTCTCATAAAATCAATAACGTCCTGGGGCAGGTGCTATTGGCAAAAAAAATGGGAAAAACCAGGGTGATAGCAGAGACCGGTGCCGGCCAGCACGGAGTGGCTACGGCAACTGCAGCGGCACTTTTAGGACTTGAATGTGAAATATTTATGGGAAAAGAGGATACAGAGCGTCAGGCCTTAAACGTATTCAGAATGAGGCTGTTAGGAGCCAAAGTCCATGCGGTTACAACGGGAACACAGACATTAAAGGATGCCGTAAACGAAGCTTTACGGGAATGGACATCCAGGGTAGAAGATACCCACTATGTTATCGGTTCGGTTATGGGGCCGCATCCTTTCCCCGAAATTGTAAGGGATTTTCAAAGTATTATAGGAAAAGAAGTTAAAGAACAGATACTTAAGGCGGAGGGAAAACTGCCGGATGTGATAATAGCCTGCGTAGGCGGAGGCAGCAATGCTATGGGTATTTTCTATGACTTTATAGATAATCCCGAAGTCAAATTAATAGGCTGTGAGGCAGCAGGGGAAGGACTTGATACCGACCGGCATGCGGCAACCATGGCTAAGGGTAAAATCGGGATATTTCACGGCATGAAATCTTATTTTTGTCAGGATGAATATGGCCAGATAGCGCCGGTTTACTCCATATCGGCAGGGCTGGATTATCCTGGTATAGGTCCGGAACATGCTTATCTTAAAGATATAGAAAGAGCGCAGTATGTTGCAATAACCGACCGGGAGGCGGTAGAAGCATTTGAATATCTTTCAATAACCGAAGGAATAATTCCTGCCATTGAAAGTGCCCATGCGGTGGCATATGCTATGAAATTGGCTCCAAAAATGAAAAAGGACGAAATTATAGTTGTAAACTTGTCGGGCAGAGGAGATAAGGATGTGGCTGCGATAGCCCGCTATAAGGGGGAGAATATATATGAATAGGATTAACAGGGTATTTTCAAACGGAAAGGCATTTATTCCTTTTATTACGGCAGGGGATCCAAATTTGGAAATTACCAAGCAACTCGTATATGAACTGGCCAATTTGGGAGTTGATATGATTGAACTGGGGATTCCCTTTTCCGATCCGGTTGCGGAAGGACCTGTAATACAGGCTGCGGATAATCGTGCTCTTTTGGCAGGGACTACTACAGACCAAATTTTTGATATGGTAAAAGAAATAAGAAAGGCCTGTGATGTACCTTTGGCATTTATGACTTATATTAATCCGGTATTTTCTTACGGCACGGAACACTTCATAAAAAACAGCAAAGAAGCCGGAATAGATGCGCTTATCATACCTGATTTGCCTTTTGAAGAACGGGAGGAAGCAAAACCCTACTGCAACAAATATGAAATTGCCTTTATTTCAATGATTGCGCCTACGTCAGGGGAAAGAATAAAAAATATAGCCGGTCAGGCGGAGGGCTTTATATACTGCGTTTCGTCTTTGGGAGTAACCGGCATCAGGGATAAAATCGGTATGGATGCGGCAGATATGATTAAAAGTGCAAAAGCCGTTAAAGATATTCCCTGTGCCGTAGGTTTCGGAATATCGACACCGGAACAGGCAAGGGCTATGGCGGAAATATCAGACGGGATCATAGTAGGAAGCGCCATAGTCAAGATTATTGAACGATACGGCAAAGATTGTATAAAACCGGTATCAGAATATGTAAAAACTATGCTTCAGGCTATTAAATAAGTTGCGCTTTTACAGGCAGATGGTAGTAGTTATAAAACGCAGCAGAATATACATACGGAGAAAATCAGAGACTAATCTTTGATTGAATATAAGTTGTACGAATATAAGCAAAATACACGGTTAAAAAGTGTAATGTTAAAAAGGGGAGTTTTCTTAAGTTCGTACGAACTGTGTATTTTGATATATTCGTACACTTTTTTTGTCTGTCAGCCGGGATATTTTATGTCTGCTAAAAACAGCCAAATTATATAATAATCTTAAACAAAAACACTGCAGTTAATCAGATATATACAATCATAATACCAAGTATACATATATGTATGGTTTGAATATTATATATAAAAATAAAAGTAAACGAAGCTAAATTTTATACAAATGCAATAAATTTACATAACATAGCAAATACTGGTTGACTTTTGCATGAATAAAACATATAATGTTTATATGTTTAGTATGAATTATTAAACCGGAAAGGAACAGAAAGCATGAATAAAGATTTTATCCTATTTAGCAATAATAATTCTTTTGATATGGATATGCGAATGATGTGCATGCAGGGCATGTGCATGCTTTGTTGCGCCCTAAAAGAATATCCGGATATCGGCTGATAGGATAAATCTATTCTTGTATGCCAAGAGCAGTCAGGATAGAGATATCCTGGCTGCTTTTTACATATATATAAATTTTTTAAGTTATAAAGGGAAATACGCAGAAGACAAACGATACCGGAGGCGGTCCGGTTATTGAATTTCAGCAAAGCATAATTAAAAGATATGTTTGGATAATTGGACGGTAGGATAGCAAAATGTGAAAGTATGTTTCGATTACAACGAATATGAAATAAAGACTGAGAGGTGTAAATATGAAAGAGCGTTTGTGGAATACATTTAAAGAACTGGCCGATATCTATAGCCCGTCATTTGGGGAACGCCGGTTTTGTGATGTTTTGAAAGAAAAGTTTGCGGCTTTGGATATAGAGTTAATAGAAGACGGAGCAGGCAAAGAAATCGGAGGAAATAGCGGGAATTTATACGGATTTATACCGGGAAAATTAAATGAAGCTCCTATCCTTTTTTCAGCTCATATGGACACGGTCGAACCTGCAAAGGGAAAAAAAGCCATCCTGCATGAAAGTGGAAATATTACATCGGAAGGAAGTACCATATTGGGCGCGGACGATGTTGCCGGAATCACAGTAATTATAGAAGCGGTTAACAGGCTTAAAGAGCAAAATATAGCCCACAGACCGATAGAACTGCTTTTTACCGTTGCGGAGGAACGGTACGGTGCCGGATCGGCGGCCTTTGATTACAGTCTTATTAAGGCAAAAGAGGCTTATGTTCTGGATTTAAGCGGGCCTATAGGAGATGCTGCCAATGCAGCTCCCACTATATTTTCCTTTGAAATTAACGTTTACGGCAAGGCCGCCCATGCCGGGTTTGCTCCGCAGGACGGAATCCATGCCATTGAAGTTGCGTCAAACGCCATAGCCAGACTTCCTCAGGGAAAGCTACCCTCAGGTTTGACTTTTAACATAGGCCAAATAAGCGGGGGCAAGGCAGGCAATATCGTTCCCGACTTGTGTACCGTTAAGGGAGAAATAAGAAGCCTTGACCATAAAGCCGTGATTTCCCACTGGGATAAGGTTGTTGAAGTTTTCATTGAAGAGGCAAAGAAAAAAGGGGCTGAGGTTGAAGCCAATAATAAGATAGAGATAAGAGCTTATGAAACCCCACTTCATCACAGAGTAGTACGCCGCTTTATCCGTGCCTGTGAAAATTTGAATTTACCGTGCAATATTCATTCCACATTCGGAGGAAGTGACCAAAATAATTTTTCCCTGCATGGAATAACGGGACTTGTAATTGCCTGTGGCATGAATGAGGTTCATAGCCTTCGGGAATACAGCAATATAAACGAGTTGGAGAAATGTGTAAAACTTGTTATGGAGTTGATAAAAGGTGGGGAGGTGAAGGAATGAAAATACCGTTACAATACCAGCGGACCGAATATGATTGCGGACCGACCAGCCTGCTTAACGCGATAAGTTTTTTAATAGACCGGGAGGACTTTCCGCCCGATATATTAAGGCACTGCATGATGTATACACTGGACAGCTATAACGAAAAAGGGGAAGCGTATAAGAACGGCACATCTAAAATGGCTATGATTTTTCTGGCCGGTTGGCTTAACGAGTATGCCAGAGTAACAAAATTTCCTATCTATACCGAAACCTTAAGCGGTAAAGATGTTTACATAAGAGAAGGAAGCAAAATTATCGAAGCCTTAAGACAGGGTGGGGCTGTAGTTGTCAGGGTGTTTTTGGATTGCGGTCACTATATTACACTGACAGGAATTTCAGATAACGCTATAGAAGTTTTTGATCCTTATTATCAGGAAACCCTTTCATACAAAGAAGAAATAAGCATAATACACGACAAGCCTTTTTCAGCCAACAGGCGTGTGGCGTTTGATGTTTTTAACAGGGAAGAAAATACGCCTTATGCGCTGGGGCCTGTTGAAAACAGGGAAGCAGTAATACTTTTTAACACCAATACAAGAAAAACCCCGGAAAAAACGATTGAGTATTTCTTATAAACGAAAGGGATGATTATTTTGGCATACTATAAGAATTTTGAAACGGCCCTTATCCATGGAGGTGTTCCCGGAGATGCTGCTACCGGGGCGGTGAACATACCTATTTATCAGACTTCTACTTTTGAACTGGACGGGATAGGTAAGCTTCGTTCCGATTGGGATTATTCAAGAACGGGAAACCCTACCCGAAAAGCTTTGGAAGACCTTATTGCCCAGTTGGAAGAAGGAACACATGGTTTTGCCTTTTCCTCCGGTATGGCTGCAATCGATGCTGTACTTCACCTCTTTAAGACTGGAGACAGTGTAATAATTTCAAAAAACGTATACGGCGGAACGTTTCGCATCCTTGACAAAATATTTAAGCAATACGGGCTGAATTACAAAATCGTAGATTCAACCGATCTTGCTGCGGTTAAAGAGGCTTTCACCGGGGATGTAAAGGCAGTACTGTTGGAAACTCCGGCTAATCCCCTGCTTTCAATAACAGATATTGCAGAGGTAGCTAAAATAGCAAAAGCCAATGGGGCTCTGACTGTGGTTGACAATACCTTTATGACTCCCTATTTGCAGCGGCCGTTAAGTTTGGGAGCTGACATTGTGGTACATTCGGCAACCAAATACCTGGGAGGCCACAGCGATTTAATTGCAGGCCTGGTGGTAGTAAAAGATGAAGAACTGGCACAAAGGCTTCATTTTATCCAAAATGCCATTGGCGCTATAGCACAGCCTTTTGATTCATTTCTGCTTATACGAAGCATTAAAACTTTGGCTGTCCGAATGGATACCCATGTTGCCAATGCGGAAAGAATAGTGGATGCCCTGCAAAAAAACGAGGCGATAAAAAAGGTATATTATCCGGGGAATTCTTCATCAAAAGGGTATGAAATTCATAAAAAACAGGCAAAAAACGGCGGTGCCATGATTTCATTTGAACTGAAGGACAATTATGACATCTATAAATTTTTTGAAAGCCTTAAACTGATTGCCATGGCGGTAAGCCTGGGAGGAGTAGAAAGCCTAATTTGCCACCCCGCCACAATGACACATGCTTCGATTCCAAAGGAAATTCGTGAAGAAATGGGGATATCTGAAAGACTGATACGTTTGTCTGTGGGTATAGAAAATTACGAAGATCTTATTTGCGATCTGTTTTCAGCCATAGAAGAAGCCCGGATAAGGGTGTAACGTCTAAACTAGTCAAATGGAGGATTAAAGATGGCAAATATAAATTTAACTCTTCCGGAAGTTCAGATAAGGGAAATCCGAATAAATTCGATAACAGGATATCACGGAGATGCAAAAGAATTGGTTGAAGCCGGAAAAAGCGGCCTAAAGGATAAGGACCGTTCATTCAGCCAGTGTATGGGCTGTGCGACCTCAAAAGCCGCCTGTATGACCATACTTATTCAGGATGCGGCGGTAATCAGCCACGGACCCGTAGGATGCTCATCCTGTTTACATGAATTTGCTTTCACATACAGGGTAAATTCCCCCTTAAGAGGTATAGAAAAACCCACGCCCCGCCGCATATTTTCCACAAATTTGCAGGAAAAGGACACGGTTTACGGAGGAAATATAAAACTGGCTGCAGCCATCCGAGATGTTTATAACCGTACCAAGGCCAATGCCATATTTGTACTTACTACTTGTGCCGCCGGAATTATCGGAGATGATGTGGAAAGCGTCTGCAACGAGGCGGAAGAGGAACTGGGGATTCCGGTAGTGGCTATTTTCTGTGAGGGCTTTCGGTCAAAAGTCTGGACTACAGGTTTTGATGCGGCCTATCACAGTATTGCAAGAAAGCTTATCAAAAAGCCCCGCAGACGCCGTCAGGATATGATCAACGTTATAAATTTCTGGGGAAGCGACGTGTTTGCCGATTGGTTTGAGCCATTCGGGGCAAAGCCTAATTATATTACACCCTATTCAACGGTAGATGGCCTTAAATATTCCAGCGAGGCGGCGGCAACCGTCCAGGCCTGTCAGACCCTGGGAAGTTATCTAGGAGCGGTACTGGAGCAGGAATTTGGGGTTCCCGAGGTACCTGCGGCACCTCCTTACGGGATTGCCCAAACCGACCGGTGGTTTAAGGCCTTAGGAAAGGTGCTGGGAAAAGAAGATATAGCGGAAAAAATTATTGAGGAAAAGAAAAAAGAGTATTTGCCAAAAATAGAAGCCCTAAGAGAAAAGCTGAGAGGAAAAAGGGCATATGTGACAGCCGGAGCCGCCCACGGGCACGGACTTTTGATGGTACTTAAGGAACTGGGGTTGGAAACAACCGGTGCTGCCATTTTCCACCATGATCCCATTTATGACAACAAAAGAGAAGAAAATGACCAGCTAGCCATGGGAGTAAACGATTACGGAAACGTGCCTAACTTTAATGTATGTAACAGGCAGGAATTTGAACTTGTAAATGCCCTAAACCGTATCAGGCCCGATGTGCTTTTGGCAAGGCACGGAGGAATGACCCTTTGGGGTGCTAAGCTTGGAATACCGTCACTTTTGGTGGGAGATGAACATTTTTCAATGGGTTATGAAGGTTTAGTTAATTACGGAGAGCGGTTACTGGAAGTAATAGAAAATGATGAGTTTGTAAAAAACCTCGAAAAACATGCCATAAATCCCTATACAGAATGGTGGTTAAAACAGCCGACTTACTATTTCCTGAAAGGAGGAACCGGGATATGAGCTTATCTGGCGGAATAATCGAACAAACCAGACTGACCTGCGCCATAGGGGCTATGCAAACGGTAGTGGCAATCCCAAGAGCCGTACCGATACTTCACTCCGGTCCCGGATGCGGGGAAATGATAGCTGGATTTTTTGAACGGTCGACCGGTTATGCCGGGGGGACTACATCTCCCTGTACAAATTTTTCGGAAAAGGAAGTAGTATTCGGCGGGATAAACAGACTCAGGCAGATAATTGAAAATACATACAAGGTACTTAATACGGATTTGCAGGTGGTTTTGACCGGATGTACGGCAGGTATAGTAGGCGACGATGTAGACAGTCTGGTAGCAGAGTTTGCCGGACAGGGAAAACCTATAGTGTCGGTTGAAACCGCAGGCTTTAAAGCAACCAACTATGAATCCCACAGTCTCGTGGTAAAGGCCATTATAGACCAGTATGTTGATCTCTTTATAGAGGATAATGTGCCAAGATCAGAAAAAAATACGGTTAATCTGTTTGCATCCATACCCTATCAGGACCCGTTCTGGAAGGGCAATCTGGCTGAATACAAGAGGCTCCTTGCAGGTATCGGACTTAAGGCAAATGTCCTGTTCGGTCCTGAATCGGGAGGGGTAAAGGAATGGCAAAGGATTCCGAAAGCCAACTTTAATATCCTTGTGTCTCCCTGGTACGGAAAGCCCATAGCAGACCACCTGAAATTAAAATACGGGCAGGATTACACATGGTTTCCTCATGTTCCTGTCGGAGCCAACGAAACGGAAAAATTCTTAAACCAGGTACTGGAGTTTGCGATTAATCAAGGGGCTCAAGTAGACGAAAATAAAGCCAGGACTTTTATAAAGCACCAGTCGGAAGCATATTATCAGGAAATTGATAATTTAGCCACATTCCTTCTGGAATTCAGATACGGGCTTCCGAATCATGTACATATACTTCATGACGCAGGATATGTGGTTGGACTTTCCAAATTTTTGCTTCATGAGGTAGGAATAATACCGAAAGAGCAGTTTGTCACCGACGGCACACCGGAAAAATATCAGGATCTAATCCGCAATGATTTAAAGAGTACCAGCGAAAAGAGGGAAATTCCGATTTATTTTGAAACGGACGGAGGAAAGGCACAGGAAATCCTAAGGAGTATCCGGCATAAAGGCAGAGGCCTTATCATAGGTTCCGGCTGGGATAGGGAGCTGGCAAAAGAAAAAGGATATGATTTTCTTTCGGCAGCCGTACCTACACCGTACCGCCTGGTCATGACCACCAACTATGCCGGATTTTCGGGCGGGCTAAGAGTAATAGAGGATATTTATATGATGGTTCTTTCTACTTATGCATAAAAGATATTCTCATTCTAAATAAGTGATGTAAATAAAGATGACTGAGGTATGTTCCTTTTAAGCATAAAATAGCTTTATGTGTAATTTCACATAACAGATAGATAATAACCCTTAATCTTCAAACAGTCGGTTGTAAAGTAGTTAGTTTTTAAGTTTACACATAAAGAGGTGGTTACATGAGCTACCGGGTAGGATTTGCCAGCATATGCGGTGTTATTGATCAGCATTTCGGATCGGCCAGGTACTGGCAGATATATGATATCGACACCGATGCCCGCTTTGTGGAGACCCGCAAAAGCTATGCCAGATGCGCAGGCCATTGTGAGGGAGGGTTTGAGCATCTTTATGAAGTACTGAAAGACTGCGATGCCGTATTTGTGCTAAAAATAGGCGAAACAGCGGCGGGATATATGATAAGCAAGGGCATACGGGTTTTTGAAGCTACAGGAGAAGTGGATGACATAATAGAGTGGATTCAGGCCGGAAACTTGCCGGAAGATTATGTATAGGTAACAGATATTAAGGCGGAATACGGAATCAAGAAAAGAATTAGAAGGCTGATTTTAAACCTGATGAAATTACACTTATAAATCAAGTGAAAACAAGATAAGTATAAGGTCAAAAAACATAGGGTAAAAATCTATGAATATACTGCTTTGTATTATCACTGCGGTACCTAAAGATATTATCATAATTCAAATTAAATCAGATAAAAAAATTAAAAAGAATAAAGCAAAGCAAACGTTAAGCAAAAAGCCTAAGATTATGGATTAATGACTTGGAACATTAAATTATTAGTTAAAATCAGGAAAAAGATAAATTAGTAAAAATTATAAAACAAGGAATAAGGATCAAAAAGGAGTATCAGATGGCAGTAACTTTAGAAAGATTAAAAAATCTTCATCCTTGCTTTGCCTTGGGAGCAAAAAACAATAAAGGCCGTATACATCTGCCTGTTTCTCCGGGCTGTAATATCAGATGCAATTTCTGCCGTCAGGATTTAAACAATACAGAGAACCGGCCGGCTGTGGCAAGGGAGGTAATTTCCCCGAAAGAAGCATTAAATGTTCTTCGTAAGGCTCTGGAAATTTGTCCTGATATTACGGTAGCCGGGATTGCAGGACCAGGGGATACCCTGGCAACCCCTTACGCCCTTCAGACCTTTCGGATGATTAAAGATGAGTTTCCTGACATGATAAAATGCATGAGCACCAACGGGCTTTTACTGCCCGATTATGCCGACGAGATTATTAAAACAGGCATTGATACTTTAACCGTCACGGTCAACGCTGTTGATCCTGAAATACAGGCTAAAATATGTGAAAGCATCGTTTATAAAGGCAGACGATATGAGGGCAGGCAGGCAGCAGAAATTTTAATAGCAAATCAGCTTGCCGGAATAAAAAAAGTATCCGAAGCAGGAATAAGCGTAAAGGTAAATACGGTATTAATTCCGGAGATCAATGCCGATCATGTGGTAACCGTAGCAAAAACGGTTGCGGCTTATGGTGCAAAAATTTTTAACATTATTCCGCTTATACCTCAGCACAAACTAAGCTGGTGCAGTGTACCCGGCTGCGACCTTATAAGTAAAGTAAGAAAAGAAGCAGAGGAGTATATCGGTGTGTTCAGACACTGCCAGAGGTGCCGGGCCGATGCTGCAGGGATACCCGGAGCAAAAGACATTTCGGAGCAACTATACATAAGACCCGTAAGGGCGGAAAATACCTTCTCCCATGGCTGACTTCTCTAACCGTATAAAAATTATATCTTTCTATATCGGCAGGAATTAGGTGAATTTATAAATAAATTTAAAAAATTCATGTTTCCATTACTTAAACTTATAGATGCGAATTATTATCCGAATAAATTATTTAGAAGATACCTTAAGTATGAAAACTACATTTACCATAGCTTAAAAGCTAAGTTTTATATGAAAGGAGCAGTTCCATGGCAAATAATTCTGAAAAGAAAACGTACCACTTTGATACACAAAGACTGCGGGCAGGATATGAACCCAAAGATCACAATTATGCGGTATCCGTACCCATTTATCAGACAGCGGCTTACGATTTTCGGGATGTGAAGCATGCAAAGGCCCTCTTTGGCCTTCAGGAAACGGGATTCCTTTATACCAGGATAGGTAATCCTACGGTAAATGTGCTGGAGCAAAGGGCGGCTGTCCTTGATAAAGCTGCCGGTGCTATAGCTCTGGCCTCGGGTATGGCGGCTATCAGCTATGCCCTGTTAAACATAGCGGAAGGCGGAGGAAGGATTTTGGTTTCGCCATATCTGTACGGCGGCACTATAGACAGCTTTAAAAAGCTGTACCATAAATTCGGTATCAGCATCGACTATGCAGAAAATATAGAAAATCCCGAAAAACTTGCTGATGAAATAAAGCCTGATACCAAAGCTATTTTTGTAGAAAGCATAAGTAATCCCAGTGCCGTTTTACTGGATATTGACGCTATCGCAAGAGTGGCCCATGACCATGGGATACCGCTAGTTGTGGATAATACTGTCGCAACACCTTATCTGTTTAATCCTATTGAGCATGGGGCAGATATTGTGGTTTACTCCGCAACAAAAGGTTTTTGCGGACACGGAAATGTCTTAGCAGGTTTAATTTTAGAAAGCGGAAAATTTAATTGGAGAGAGGATAAGTTTCCGCAGTTTTATGAAAAACATTATACACTCAGAGATCCGGACGGCAACTACCGTAGTTTTATTGAAGTTTTTCCCGAAACGCCTTTTACGGGAAGGATTCGGTTTACTTACCTTGACTTTTTCGGTGCCGTACTGTCACCTTTTGATGCGTATTTAGTCCTTATCGGCCTTGAAACACTTTCGGAGAGGGTATCAAAGCAGGTTCAAAATGCCAAGGCTTTGGCGGAATATTTAAGTAACCACGAGGCTGTTGAGTGGGTAAGATACCCTTCTTTAAAAGATAGTCCCTACTATAACCTTGCCGAAAGGGATTTTAAGAAAGGGGCCGGAGGAATTCTGGCTTTCGGTTTTAAAGGAACGGATGCCCAGAGGGAAACTTTCCTTAATAGCCTGGAACTGTTCCATTATCATGTCAATATAGGGGATGCCAGAAGCCTTATAGTAAATTCCCCTCAAACCACCCACAGCATGCTTGAGCCCAAAGAAAAAGAAAAGGCTCACATCCCTGAAAACCTTATTCGCATATCGGCAGGCCTGGAAGATATTAACGACCTTATATCCGATCTGGAGCAGGCCTTTAAACAGGCATTACATAAATAGAAATATTTTTAAGGAGAGTGATGAGGATATGAATAATAATTTGATTATAAAAAACGTTAAAAAACTTATAAGCGCTATTCTGCTTCTTGTCGTTATTACCGGAATATTGGCAGGATGCGGCAATAGCAAAAATAAAGAAGCCGCAAGCCAAAATAATACGGAGTTTAAATACGGAAAAATTGATATTCCCGGCAAACAAGGCTCTTTGTGCGCCGCACCTATTTATATTGCTTACGAAAAAGGCTTTTTTAAAGAAGAAGGTTTTGACGTAAACCTTATATCGGCAGATACCGAGACCCGAAAAATCGGTCTTAACAACGGAACCATACCTATTGTTAACGGAGATTTTCAGTTCTTCCCTTCAATAGAAAATGATGTAAAAGTAAAAGTTGTAGACGGCCTTCACTATGGATGTATAAAGCTTTTGGTTCCTAAGGATTCTCCTATTCAGGGGGTAGAAGATTTAAGAGGCAAGAAAATAAGCGTTGATGAAATCGGAGGAACACCTCATCAGGTGGCTGCCGTATGGCTTGAGAAAAACGGTATATCCGCAAGAGAGGAGGACAAAGAAGTAACCTTCCTTCCTTTTGATGACGGAAACCTTGCCGTGGAAGCCTTAAGAAAGGGCGAAGTGGATGTGGCAGCCCTTTGGGATCCATACGCTTCCGTTCAAGAAAAAACCGGGGATTACCGTGTAATCCTTGATATATCGGTGGATGAACCTTTTGCGGGAAAATACTGCTGCTTCCTATATGCTTCCGAAAAGCTTCTGAACGAAAAACCTGAGCATGTGGCAGCCCTTCTTCGCGCTTACAGGAAAGCTCAGGACTGGATTGCCAAGAATCCTGAAGAAACGGTAGATATAATCATTAACGGCAAGTACTCGCAGATAGAAGACAGGGAACTGGCCATAGAACTAATAAAGAACTACAGATATCCTACCTTTGAAGATAGGGAAAAGAATCCGGGTCAGGTAAGGGAAAATGTTCAATATTTTGCTGAGCAGCTGCATCAGATAGGTTATCTAAGTACCGACCCGGAAAGCTTTACCGAAAAAGCTTATGCAGATGTTGACGTAAGTTTGGATATAGATTAAGTTCCGGGATTGCCTCCGCCCGGTAATGAACAGTTACCGGGCAAATTTTTCCGGGAGGTTTTAAAATAGGAGGAATTGATTATGGGAAATGTATCACAAAATTACACATCAGCCCTCCCCATAATAAAGTCAAAGTTAAGTAAGAAAGGCCAAAAATTGATATCTAAAAAAGAATGGCCGGTTTATTTTATCTTAACTCTTGCGGGATTTGCCACAGCCATTGCTTCCAATGCTTTTATAAAGCAAATAGCGGATGTGGAAATAAAAGTTTACAATGTTGCAGGAATTAACCTTACCTTTAACACATTTTACAGGTTTGTTCTGGGTTTGCTGATACTTATATACGGGATATCCGGCATATATTCCTATTTTGATCCCATAAGAAGGTCAAACTTCGCATACAGGGCGCCATTTCGCTTTGCGGTAGGTATAGGTTTGGGATTATGGGATTTTTTAGGCACCAAACTGCTTTTGCTTCCCCAGCCGTTTTTCCCGGGGCCTGCAAAAATCCTTGAGGCTTTTATTATGGAAGGAGACTTTATATGGGAAAATACCCTTTATTCCTTAAGGCTTTTTGTTGTCGGGTTTAGCCTGGGAGTTGTGTTTGGTATTGGTACCGGAATCTTAATAGGCTGGTTTCCGAAAGTATATTATTGGGTATATCCGGTATTAAAAATGACCGGGGTTATTCCGGCAGTCGCCTGGATGCCGTTTGCACTAACCTTATTTCCTACCCCATTTATGGCGGCGGTCTTTCTAATAATAATCTGCGCCTGGTTTTCCATAGCAGGCTTAACTGCCCAGGGGATCCAGTCCACGCCTAAAGCACAGCTTGAAGTGGCAAAAACTTTAGGAGCCAAAACATCATTTTTAGTATTTCACGTTGCAGTCCCTCATGCCATGCCACAGATTTTCACCGGTATATCCAATGCCAACGGCTTTGCCTTTACAACCCTTGTTATGGCTGAAATGATGGGGCAGCCCGGAGGCCTGGGGTATTATATAAATTTAAGTAAAGTGTGGTCGGCTTACTATAAGGTATTTGCTTCCATCCTGGTTATGGCTATACTGTTTAGCCTGATAATGAAAATAATAGCTAAGATAAGAGACCGTGTTTTGCGTTGGCAGAAAGGTTGGGTGAAGGAATGAGTACAAATCATCCTGTATCTGAAGGTATAATTTTAAAAATAGAAAATGTAAACCGTACTTACATTGATGAAGACGACAATCAGGTAGAAGCCCTGCAGGATATAAATTTATCGGTACGGCGTGGAGAATTTTTATCTATAATAGGTTCTTCCGGATGCGGAAAGACGACACTTCTTAGGCTTATAGCGGGGCTTGATAAGCCGGAAACGGGAAAGCTTACCCTGGACGGAGAAGAGATAGTAGGGCCTGACCCTCAGCGGGGATACGTTTTTCAGCAGGGCGGGCTTTTTAACTGGCTTACGGTCGAGAAAAACATTGCTACAGGCTTAAAAGCCCGCAGGGTATATAAGAAAAACAAAGACTTAATTTCCCATTATATAAACCTTGTTGGGCTTACGGGATTTGAAAAAGCATATCCCCATCAGATAAGCGGTGGAATGGCCCAGCGGGTGGCAATTGCCAGGGCCTTAATAAACAATCCTAAGGTGCTTCTTTTGGATGAACCGATGGGGGCTTTGGATTCTTTTACCCGGGCGGATATACAGGAAAAGCTTCTGGAGCTACATAAGAAAAACAAAACGACCATGATTTTGGTTACCCATGACGTGGACGAAGCAATTTATTTATCAGACCGTATTGTTATTATGACTCCCAGACCGGGGAAAATCAGTGAAATCATGGAAGTAAACCTTCCCCATCCTCGGGATCGAGGAAGTACGCAGTTTCTTGCCATACGCAAGGAAATTCTGGAGAAATTTCATCTGGCCAGTGCTTTACCTCAGCCGGAATATACAATATAGTTATGGAGGATAAGTATATGAGCAAGAAAATAAGGCAAATAGCCATCTACGGGAAAGGCGGCATAGGAAAATCAACAACGACACAGAATTTAACTGCCGGACTTGCCGAAATGGGCAAGAAAATCATGGTGGTAGGCTGTGACCCGAAAGCAGACTCTACAAGGCTTTTACTCGGAAGATTGGCACAGCGTACCGTTCTTGATACCCTTCGTGAAACGGGAGATGAGGTAGAATTAAGCAATATTATGCGTGAAGGCTTCGGAGGAATAAAATGTGTAGAATCCGGCGGTCCGGAACCCGGTGTCGGCTGCGCAGGCCGGGGCATTATAACTTCCATAGGTTTATTGGAACAATTGGGAGCTTATACGGAAGACTTGGATTATGTATTTTATGATGTATTGGGAGACGTAGTCTGCGGCGGATTTGCCATGCCCATTCGCGAAGGTAAAGCCCAGGAAATTTATATCGTAGCCAGCGGTGAAATGATGGCCTTGTATGCCGCAAATAACATAGCAAAGGGAATTGCTAAATTTGCGATGAAGGGCGGTGTTCGACTGGGGGGCATTATCTGCAACAGCAGAAATGTTGACCGAGAAGTCGATTTACTCCGGGCCTTTTGTGAAGAACTGGGCACACAACTTATATATTTTGTACCCCGTGACAACATTGTTCAGCACGCAGAAATTAACAGAAAAACCGTTATAGAATATGCACCAAATTCCCGCCAGGCCGACGAATACAGAAATCTTGCAAAAGCTATCGATGAAAATACTTATCTTACAATACCCAAGCCCATGACTCAGGAAAGGCTGGAAGAGATATTGCTTGAGTATGGGTTGATGGAATCCATTAAGGATAATTATAATATTTAAAAGTTGGAATATGTTTTTAACCGAAATATACGGATAAAGGATGCACATAGTGTATAAAACGCACTATGTGTTTTTTATTGCTTTCGGCATGGTTGTAATTAAGAACCGGTGATCCGGCTATTTTTATAACGGTTATGGATAATGCGGTTAAGATAAGGATTTTTTGATTGCAATTATTTTTTATTACTGTTTGATGAAAAGCTTTATTTTTAGAAAAATATATGTTTTCATTAATAGAATAGTTTCACGGAGGAAGAAAAATTTGATAAAATATATTTGTCCCATGGTTTTAGTACGGCTCAAAGATATAATGGAATGGTTAATGTCATTAAAGTCTGTGAAGATATCATAGCAGGATGTCGGACGATACTACTTCTAACTTCAAGGGAAAAACAGCTTATATAGAAAAAGACTTTAATGAATATAAGCAAATACTGTATGGTGGTTTGGGTAATATGGTTTGTAACAAGGATAAAATATTTGCAAATAATAAAAAGCAAAAAGGATGGGGGTATTATGAAAAAATATAAAGCATTAAAAAATCATGAAATGAGCCTTATGGAAAAAGAACATATGGAAATTGTCCGTAAAATGGCAGCGGAATGTATGGTGTTGCTGGAAAATGACGGTGTACTGCCGCTTACAGTCAGTGGGGGAAATATTGCTCTTTACGGGAATGGGGCCAGAAGGACTGTAAAGGGCGGTACAGGTTCGGGGGATGTCAATTCAAGAACGGTAATAAATATAGAACATGGACTGGAAAAAGCCGGCTTTAATATAACAACAAAATCCTGGCTGGATAATTTTGATAAAATAGTAGCTTCAGCTAAAGAGGCCTATTTGAAAGAATTGGATAAGCTATCGGAAAGTACGGGTATCTCGGCAACAATGCTTTCTATGTTTGATTATCCCTTTAGAGAACCTCAGGTACCATTAATTACAAAAGAAGATGTTGATAAATCTGATACCGACACCGCTATATACGTAATTGGAAGGATTTCCGGAGAAGGGAAGGATCGCTGCTGTCAGGAAGGCGATTATCTGCTTTATGCCAATGAAATTGAAAATATTAAATTTATTTCTGAAAAATATAAAAAATGTATTGTTTTATTAAATACCGGAGGGGTAATAGATACTAAAGCTTTAAAGTCAATTCGTGGAATAAATGCAATAATGTATGTAGGACAGGCAGGAAATATCACCGGTCTTGCAGTAGCTGACGCACTTCTTGGTATTACTGCGCCTTCAGGAAAGTTGGCAGATACATGGGCATTAGATTATTGGGATTATCCTTCGTCAAAAAGTTTTAGCCTTAATGATGATAATGACGATGATGAGTATTATACCGAAGGTATTTATGTAGGATATCGTTATTTTGATACATTTAATGTAACACCAAGTTATTGTTTTGGATACGGTAAATCTTATACCGAATTTGAAATTAAGACTATTGATATAACAGCTGACTCTGATGTGATCTCATTAACTGTAAAGGTAACTAATACCGGAAACCGCTATTCCGGCAAAGAAGTTGTTCAGGTTTACTATTCAGCTCCGAAAGGAGATATAGAAAAGCCCTATCAGGAATTGGCTGCTTTCGCAAAAACGAAACTGTTGGCACCGGGAGAAAGCCAGGTCCTTGTAATTGAATATAAATTAACTTCAATGGCTTCTTATAGCGAAAAAAAAGCTGCCTGGATTATGGAAGCAGGGGAATATTTAATTAGGGTAGGAAACAGTTCCAGAAATACCAGGGTGGAAGGCGTTATAGTTATAAACAGGGATCTTATAATATCAAAACATGAAAATCTTTTCAGAAGCGACCTGCCTTTTGAAATCAGCTCTAAAGGAAAACAGCCTTATTCCTATCCAACGCAGGAGCATGAAAAGAAAAGTGCAAAAAGAATTATTGTAGATGTCACAAATATAAATACGGAGAAAATTGTATATAAGAGAGAAAAGCCTATATATTGTAATAAATCAAACGACAGAAAATTTACAATGGATGACGTTATGGCGGGTAATATATCTCTTGAAGACCTGGTAGCCCAGCTTACCGTAGAAGAGATGGCTAACTTGTGTGTGGGTTCCAAACGAGGAGAAAAAGAAGAGCAGTCTATAATAGGAAATGCTTCTAATATAGTCCCGGGAGCTGCAGGAGATACGACATCATTGCTTAGTTCAGACAGAAAAATACCTAACATGATTATGGCAGATGGACCTGCAGGCCTGAGGTTAAATCCTCATTTTATCACCGATGCTGACGGAAATCTGTTGTCCGGGGGTGAAGTGTTTGGAGAATTCAGATTAGAGTCAGAATCAAATGAAGAAATATCTGATGATGCTGTCCATTATTATCAATATTGTACCGCATTACCGGTTGCTTCATTGCTGGCTTCATCGTGGGACATGGACTTGATAGAGAAAGCCGGTGATTTAGTAGGAAAAGAAATGCTTCAGTTTGGAGTTACTCTATGGCTGGCACCGGGAATGAATATACACAGAAATCCGCTGTGTGGCAGGAATTTTGAGTATTATTCCGAGGATCCTTTATTTACCGGAATGTGTGCCTCTGCGATTACAAAAGGTGTTCAGAAACATCCCGGTATAGGTACTACTATAAAACATTTTGCTGCTAACAATCAGGAAAATAACAGATTTTATTCAAATTCTCATGTCAGCGAAAGGGCTTTAAGAGAAATATATTTAAAAGGATTTGAAATAGCTGTAAAAACATCTCAACCTATGGCTGTTATGTCGTCATATAATTTGCTTAACGGTGTGCATACTGCTAACAGCTATGAACTGTTAACTTCGCTTTTGAGAGATGAGTGGGGATTTAAAGGACTGGTAATGACAGATTGGTTTGCCACTCATAATACTGATTTCTTAACAGGAAAAAAAGAAAGAAAATATCCTGCTTCTTCTTCACCGTTATGTATTAAAGCGGGTAATGACCTAATTATGCCCGGAGGACAAAAGGATGTTGATGAAATTATTAGGGCTGTTTATAAAGAAGAAGGAGAAGGGACTTATAAAATAACATTAGAAGAACTGCAGTACTGCGCATTAAATATTCTACGAATTATTTTGCAGTCATCCTGTTATGAAAATGCAAAACCATATATAGAGCAGTTTGGAGAACTGCCCTGGGTAATCAGGGTCAATAATTGAATTATAATTGGCAGAAAATAAATCAATTTAAAGCAGCCAAATAAAATGAATGGAATTAAGCATCGGCCTTTGGGCTGATGCTTAATTTGTATATAACCGGATCAATTAGAAAAAGCTTGAGGGATATGAGAATTGGATCTATGTTGTGATTAGCGATTATAAATTTGTTTACACATTTATATTATAATGATATAATCATCAAAGGTAAAAATCACCAGTAAATTTGGTTATGAATTTTAAAAAGTATTTTCTTATACATACGAAAGAGAAGCAGGATAAGAGCAATTATACATAAAAAGAATTGCAGGAGGAAATAAGACATGAAATTAGCCGATATGACCTGGGATGAGGTGCGAAGGTACCTTAAAAAAAAGACAGTCTTATAATACCTGTAGGAACCTGTGAGCAGCATGGATATCATTTGCCAATTTATGAATGTTTAGTTAAACAGAATAATTACAAATTACATAATAGAATGAAAGAATTTGTGGATATATCATCGGAAAATTAGAGTCTGTGTGGATTACTTTTTGGTATAAAGGCGTAAGCTTTCGGCTTATAAAAAGGTGTTCCCGGATAATATCAGCAGGCATTGATGCTCTGCATACGGGAACACCTTTAAAGTTTCCTGAAACAGTTAAATGAAAACATCGATAGGCTTCAAAAGTTAATGCTACGATCAACTTTACATTGCTATTAAAAGAAAAATAAAATATTATTCTATTAGGTAAAGGTGAAGTATTTATCACGATTATTTGAGTTAATAAAAAAGCGTTTCTGAGAAATTCGTAAACTTTGGTTAAAGTAAGGGAAAAGAAAGAAGAGGTATTGAAGGTATTAGTTGAATAAATGCCTATTATAGAGAAAAGGTATTATTTTTACGGCAGTCTTGCATCGAGCTATCAGGTTGACAGTGTACAAAAATAGGTTTTTTCTTTGTTGGCCTAAAAAGGAGGATTCTTATGCCCGAAACTTATCTTATAAACGGACAGGTCTATAAAGACCGTACATTTAAGCAAATGACAGTCGGCATTCGAAACGGAAAGATTTATTTACTTGAAGATAATGAAAAACTTCCCGAAGGCGCTGATATTATAGATGTTGAGGGAAAAAAGATAATCCCCGGCTTTATAGATATTCACTGTCACGGAGCGGCGGGGGTGGATGTAAACGCGGCAAGTGCCGAGGATTTGGAAAAAGTTTGCCGGACTGTAGCTAAGTACGGAACAACGTCATGGTTGGCTTCCGTTCTTACTGATACGGAGGAGCAAACCCTATGGTGCATAGATGAGTATAATAAGTACAAAACCTTAGAGCATAAGGGAGCCAACCTTTTAGGTATACATCTGGAGGGGCCTTTTTTATGCAGTATGTATAAGGGAGCCATGCCTGAACATTTTCTTAGGCCTTCCGATATAAGCTTGCTTAAAAAGTACCAGGATAGGGCAGAAGGAGATATCAGATACATTACGGTTTCGCCCGAGGTGGAAGGTGTTATCGAAGATATCCCGAAGATGATTGAAATGGGAATGACCGTAGCAATCGGCCATTCGGGAGCCGATTATGAAACCGCCTGGCAAGCCATCAATAACGGCGCAAAAGCCTCTACCCATACTTTTAATGCCATGAGACTGCTTCATCAGCGTCAACCTGCCATTATGGGAGCAGTATTGGAATCCGATATTTATTGCGAAGCAATCTGTGACGGAAGGCATTTGCACCCCGGTGTTGTCCGGTTACTGATTAAAGTTAAAGGGCTTGACCGGGTTATTGCGGTTACGGATTCCATTATGGCGGCAGGCTTGCCGGACGGTGAATACCGATTAGGAGTAAATAATGTTTTCGTAAAAGACGGGGATGCCAGGCTGGCAGACGGGACCAGAGCAGGAAGTACTTTGACTCAAAATGTGGCATTGAAAAACCTTCTTGAGTTTACCGGAAGGCCCTTGGGAGAAATCATTCCCCTTCTGACTGAAAATCCGGCAAGACTTATAAATGTATTTGACAAAAAAGGCTCGATAGAGAACGGAAAAGATGCGGATTTGGTTATTCTAGATGAAAACAACAATGTGGCGGATGTGTTTGTTTTGGGTAACAGGATTTTATAGTGGATAGTACTCTTAAGAAATGCGCTTGCAGTCGGACTTTTGAAATTTAGAAAGATACAAGTTTATACTTATGAAAGGTAAATTAAAACTGAAAAGTTGCTTATGTTTTATTTTAAAATAACATAAAGAGGGTTAATATACATGGATAAGATGAAGTCTGAATTAAAAATATGTGAATCATGCATAATGCGGTTTAAACCGGTAGTAAATGCTATAGAAGTAATTTTAAAGGAAACGGATAAAGACCCGGTTTTGGTGGCTATAGACGGCAAATGTGCAAGCGGTAAAACTACGCTGGGATATTATCTGCAGCAAATATTTGATTGCAATCTTTTTCATATGGACGACTTTTTTCTTCAAGCTCACCAAAGAACAAAAGAACGCTTAGAAGAACCCGGCGGAAACGTGGATTATGAAAGATTTAAGGCCGAGGTACTTATGCCTCTTTTAGAAAAAAAGCCGGTTAAATATAGGACTTTCAACTGTAGTCTGCTAATGATTGATAAAGAATACGATATAAGTCCGAGGAGGCTTAATATTATAGAAGGTTCCTACAGCCAGCATCCTTATTTTGAAAACCCTTATGATTTGCGAGTCTTTATGGATATTGATACTAAAGCTCAGACAGATAATATAAGAAAACGAAACGGAGAAGACGGGCTAGAAATTTTCTTAAACAAGTGGATACCTATGGAAAACAGGTATTTTGATTATTTTAAAGTTAGGGAAAACAGTCAGATTGTGATTGAGTGGAAAGAACTAAGATAAGAAATGAGCATTCGGTCCTGCTAAAAGCCAGTCTGGTTTTTAGTTTTGACGGGATATGTATTTATAAAGAATATTTTTAGGTAGTAGAAGAATTGGTATAAAAAGATACTATTATGTGTAAAACAAATTAGTAATTTAATTATAAAAAAAGCATCATTATAAGAATGGAGTATAAGATACACTCAAGACTTATAAATGATGCTTTTTAAATGTTATTATTTCAGCTAAATGTTATACAGAATCTTATTAAGAGTATGTATTTGGCTTATATCGTGAATTTCTTTACAGCCTTTGTTAACTCGTCCGCATTATCTTTTAATGATTTAGCCGAATTATTCAAAGCCTCTACGGAATTTAACTGCTCTGTGGCAGCCTGGCTTACAGAGTTAGATGATGCTGCAATTTCTTCCAGTACAGCACTTATATTTTCAATTGATCCCAAAGTACTAATTCTTGATTCTTCGATATTGTTTATATTTTCAGAGATGTAATTTAAATTAACAATCAATTTTTCAACACTTTCATTGATTCTATCATAAGAAACTGTTGTATTTTTTACCGCATTTTCCTGCTGGCTTATAACTTTTTCTACCTTTTTAGCTGTTTCAACTGCTGTTTGGGTGTCATCCCAGATGCTGGCTATTATTTTTTGAATTTCATTAACAGAATATTTTGATTTTTCAGCCAGATTTCTAATTTCGTTGGCAACTACAGCAAAACCTCTGCCGGCATCTCCGGCTCTGGCAGCCTCTATTGAAGCATTTAGTGACAGCAGGTTGGTCTGGTCTACTATTTCATTAATTACTTTGGTTATCTGCGTTACGGCGGTCGACTTTTCTGCCAGAGTTTCAATTGCATTAATTATATCAGTAGTTATATCAATAGTCGCTTTAGTCTGCTGATTAAGTTCTTGTGTACAATTGGTACCTTCTGCGATCGATACCTTAACATGGTCAGCAATCCTGCTTATTTCTTTTGTATTATCGCTTACCAGAACAATCTTCTTTGACAAATTGTCCATCTGTACAAGGCATTCTTCAGCATCATTGGCTTGCTGCATAATTCCTTGTTCTATTTCGTTCATGGCACGGGAGATACCCTCTGTGTTTTTTAAGAATACAGCAGACGTTTGATTTAATTCGACAGAAGACTCTGACACTATACCGCTTAACAGGTTAACCTGTTTTATCAAATCTTTCATATTTGAAAAGGTTGATTTTATTTCTTCAATTAGTGTTTTAAATTCATCATTCCTGTTGGTATGAAAATCAACTGTCAAGTCTCCGCTAGCTGCTTTTTTAAGGCCGGATATAACATTTTTAATAGTCTTGTCTATACCGGTTGATATCATTGCCGCTATAACTACCGCAATAACACAAGCTACTAATACCAGTAGAACGGTGATGTTTCTGATACCTGTTGCTTGTCCGGTAATAGTGGATTTTGGTATCAGGGAGCAAATCATAGCACCGGTATTACCGATTTTTGAGTACATAAACAAATAAGATTTACCGTTGAATTTTACATATTCGGATCCTTTAATTTCACTGTTTTCCAATGCATTTTTGTAAAATGACTGGTCACTGAAAAGTATTTCTTCGTTATCATTTTTTGTAATCTCTTTTCCGTCTGCGGTTACAAAGGCTAATATTCCGGTGTCATCGAGATTTGTGTTCTTAAGGATATTCTTGATCACATCAGCCTGTACGTCGATGATAAGAAAAGATGGAAAGTTAGGATATTTACGGATTAAACGCAAAGAGTAATTTGCGCTGTTTGTCTCAAACTTTTCATCTAAATAAGCATCGCTTCCAGACCAAATTAAATTGGACCTGTTATTAACTAACTGTTCACCTATATCTGTATCAAGAATCCCTTTATAAATTTCGCTGTTCAATGTAATACTGTTTTTTGAAGAAATTGCCGTAATGCTTTCGGGTATTACATAGATGCTGAGTATAAAGTCATCTACTGTACTTTTCACAACAAAATCATTTTGTATGTTATTTAAAAGCTGAAACATTTCAGCCTTAGAATCTATATGTGCAAATGTGAAGTATCTGTTTATATTATTATCACTGAGATATTCCTGCGATGTGTTTTCTACTGTTTTTAAACCAAAGCTTATGTATTCGGCTGTTTTTTCAACTACTTGTATAGCAGTATCCTGATATTTATTAGAAAGACCTGAGGCAGCCAATCGATACGAAGAAATACCTAATATGATAATAAAGGCTATGGGGATTAAAAATGAAAGGATTAATTTAATACGCAGAGAAGAAAACTGTTTTGGCATGGGAATTTTATTTAGAAGTTGCTTCCCTTTGTGTAGCATTGATAATATTCCGTTTTTTACGTTTTCTTTAGTAGAATTATTTTTAACGCCCATCATTTTACCTCCAGTTTCAAAACCAGTCCACCCATATAAATTATGTTAGTGCTGTACCTGCAGGTAAAATGACTTACGTTACAAGTTACTCACTATCATAATCTATATAGACTCGTGGTTTATTATAAGATAATTTGTAATAGTTTGTCGAATAATATCATTAATTTTACCATAAATTATGAAAATTGACTAGACTAAATATATTATCTTAAATTATTTTTATATAATGTTATAGATGACTTTATCTTGAAAGCTAAAATAATTTATATATATTAGTAGTTTCGCTGATTTAAAAAATTTTTACAGAATTAACTTTTATATAAAAGGTTGCCGAATTATATAAGGGGATAAGAATAAATCGTTTAGACATTAATTATTAATTATTAATAAAATTGTCGAAATAAAGTAAAAAAGGATAGAATTTTATTATGGAATGTGATATGGTTAGTGTGTTTGCTTTTTTGATGGGGAGAATGACTTAGAGAATGAAGGTATATGAAAATGGTATCTTATAAAAAGGATAAAGAAATTAGTTTTGGACCCATGTTTCGTAAAATAATCCTTTTTGCATTGCCTATCATGGCAATGAATATACTCCAGCTTTTATTTAATGCAGCGGACTTGGTTGTAGTCGGAAGATTTGCAAGTAAAGAAGCAATGGCAGCAGTTGGCGCCACAGGTGCAATTATTAACTTGATAGTTAACTTATTTATGGGATTATCAGTGGGAACAAGTGTTATAGTAGCTCAGGATTATGGAGCTCAGGATGCGAAAGCAATAGAAAAATCGGTCCATACTTCAATAACTGTAAGTGTTATTGCAGGTATTACAGTGATGATATTGGGACTTTTACTTTGTAATCCAATGTTAATTATGATCGGTACACCTGCTGATATTATTGATTTATCCGCTGTATATATGAGAATATATTTTCTTGGTGTCCCGGCAAGTATGATATATAATTTCGGTGCCGCGATACTTCGTGCAATTGGAGATAGCCGTAGGCCAATGTATTATTTAGTGATATCCGGTATTACAAATGCCTTATTGAACATGTATTTTGTTATAGTACTGAATATGAGCGTGAACGGTGTGGCCTGGGCTACCATTATATCTCAGTATCTGTCGATGATTTTGATTCTTTGGTGCTTAATACGCAATGAGGAAAGAACAATCCGATTGAATTTAAGAAAGTTGCATATAGATCGTGAAAAACTTGCGAAAGTTATAAAAATTGGTTTGCCGGCCGGTTTGCAGTCACTGCTTTTTTCGATTTCCAATGTACTCATTCAGTCTGCAATTAATTCATTTGGTACTGCTATGGTAGCAGCAAGTTCCGCGGCCGGAAATATCGAGGGATTTGTCGCAACTCCCATGAATGCATATTATAATGCGGCTATAACGTATACCGGTCAGAGTATGGGAGCAAAAAAATATGACAGGATAGATGAGATAGCAAAAATTTGTACCATTTTGACTTTTGCTACATGGATAATAGTAGGCGGGCTTACAATGATATTCAGTAGACCGCTGTTATCTATTTTTAACTCTGACCCTGAAGTCATTCGGCTTGGTGCAATCAGAATCAATGTCCTTATGGTAGCTTACTTTACATGTGGTATCATGAATGTTTTTCCGGGGTTAACCCGTGGTATGGGATATTCGGTATTACCGATGCTTTGTACGTTAATCGGAGCCTGCCTGTTTCGTATAGTATGGCTGGTTACTTTCTTTAAATGGTTTCGAAACGTCTACATGCTTTTTGCCTGCTATCCTGTAACCTGGGCACTGGCAGGAATAGGACAGGTAGTAAGTTTCTTTTATGCGAGGAAGAAGATAAGGCAGGAAGCGTGAGAAAATTTTGAAAATATGTAAAATGATACAAAAGGTAGTAGTGGCACTTGATAAAGTGATACTGCTACCTTTTGAGCATATATGGAGGAAAGAATTTATGTATTACAAATACTGCCGATGAAATATAAAAAATGAAACAGATCAAATACACAAAAATTCTTAATACATATAAAAATAGTAAACTATTGTAAGGAATTGTTTGAATTTGCGGTTTATTATGTTAAAATGTATATAAAAACCCAGTTATATATGGAGGATGATATGTTTTATTCAGATAGACCGATTAACTCAAATAAAGAGGATCAGCTAGGAAGAAGCAATTTTGCAAAATTACTTGCAAAAGCTATTTATAATCTGAATAATAAGGATACTTTCACTATTGCTCTTAGTGGTAAATGGGGAAGTGGAAAAACCTCTCTTGTTAATATGATGCTAAAAGAATTAGAGGAAAATCAAAAAGATATAAATGACAATAATAAAATTATAATAATACGTTTTGAGCCATGGAATTTTTATGATGCCAATCAACTTTTATCCCAATTCTTTATTAGATTATCTAGTGAATTACGCAGTAAAGGCGATACTAATTTGGCTAAAGTAGGAGATGCAGTTGAAAAATATGCAGAAGCGTTTGATCTGGCAGAAATGATCCCGTATGTTGGCAAACCATTGGCTTTAATAGGAAAAAACTGCACAAAAATACTTGGTAAAAGGATGAAAAAAGGCTTTGATGAAAGTGACATACTAAAACAAAAAGAGTTTGTGATCAATCTTCTTATAAAGCAAAATAAAAGAATACTTATTGTTATTGATGATATAGATAGGTTAAGTAATGAGCAAATACGACAAGTTTTTCAATTGATTGCATCTGTTGCAAAGTTTCCAAATATGATTTATCTATTGGTATTTGATAAGGATATTGTTATTAAAGCACTAGAAAAAGTTCAAGAAGGTGAAGGAGAGGATTATCTAAAAAAGATAATTCAAATGCCTATTCAAATTCCAGACATTCCAAAGGAAAAGCTAAGGCAAGTATTTTTTAATCGTTTGACATCAATTCTTAATGAATTTAAAGATATAAGTTTTCAACAATCTAGATGGCAAAGATTATATATGATGTGTATTGATCCATTTATAAATAATTTAAGAGATATTAATCGGCTTTGTAATTCAATAAAGTTTAAATTAATATCTATATATTCAGAAATCGATTTTACTGATATTGTTATAATATCTGCAATAGAAATTTTTTTACCACAAATTTATGAATGGATCAAAAATAATAAATCATTCCTAACAGGTGAATTTAATGTGGAGCTACTACTTTGGAATAGAAAATCACAAAAAGAAATGTACGATTTTTATTATTCTGAAATAAAAACGCTGTTACATCAAAAAAATAAAGAAAAAATAAAAACAGATAAAGATAAAAAAGACGATATAGAAACAGTCATTACATGTTTATCTCATCTGTTTCCATATTTCGGACAAAAGATTGGACGAGCTTATGAGGTAAATGACTTAAATATGTTTAGAAAAAACAATCTGATTGCGCATCCAGAGAAGTTCAATAGATATTTTGATCTTGACTTGAATAATGTTGGATTAAGAAAAGCAGAAATTAATAAAGCAGTTTACTCATTAAATCAAGATGAATTAAAAAATTATCTTCTGGATCAGGATAAAAAAGGGATTAGTTATGAATTTCTTGAAGAAATAAATGCTATGAGATCTGAAATACCATCGGAAAGAGCAAAAATTATAATAGATGTGTTACTTGAGACTTCTACTGAATTAGATGTTATTACTAATAAAATGATTTTCTCGGTAAGTTCTAGCTTTTATGCAAAACATATGATAATTGATTTATTAGATATAATTGATCCATCAGAGAGACTTAGCTTTCTTATTAATAAAATAAATAATGCTAATATAGCAATTTTGCAAACTATAGCAACAATTATTAATACGATTGAATTAGGTTATGGAAGATTGGCGGCTAATGGAATTGAAAGAGCTTATAAAAAAGTAATTACTTTAGATGAACTTATTAAACTTGAAGAAATATTTATTCTAAGACTAAAAGCTATATTAAATGAATATAATCTTTTTGATTTTAGAGATTGGAAAATGGTTTGCTATCTTTTGGAGAATTTTGATTCAGATTTTGCGAGTGAATACCTATCAAATGCATTAAACGAAGAAAAAAATATTGCAAGATACTTGGAAGATTCAGTAGTTGCATGGACTGGTAATGATGTAGAATACGAAATTACTGAAAATTATAAAAAATATTTGACAGAAGACAGGATATTTCATGCTATTAATAATTTGGTTGAATCTGGTGATTTATTTATGTTACCTGAGGAAACACAGTACAAATGTGTAGCTTTCTACATAAAAGTGTCTGGTAATTATAAGTATAGTAAATATATTCCTAAATCCGATGTAATTAAATTATTAAAAAATATTGAAGAAAAAAGAGTAATTAAATAAGGCATATAGTAAATGCCTATTTCACAAACCCATCTTTTCAGTTTATAATAAAAAAAGACCTCCCAGTGCCAGTCAATCATCTAACCACCAGGAGGTAAATACAAATGCCTAATAATCTTATCACAAATTTATTAAATTTGGAAGGCATTTTTGAAAAAAATTACTCAAGCAGATAATTATTTAAAGATTTTCATTGAAACCAAAGCCACTACACAGACCTGCCCTTGCTGCCATCAGCCTACAAAACAGATACATGATTACCGTGAGCAAAAAATTAAAGATTTACCTTTACAGTTTAAAGACTGCTATCTCATTCTTAGAAAAAGGCGATATCGCTGCAAGTGCGGAAAACGTTTTTTTGAAAAATATCATTTTTTAGCCCGTTATCAGCAACGAACCACACGTCTAACTCAATACATAGCGAATGAATTGCGTAATTCAGTTTCTATAAAAGCCGTCGCTGATAAAGCTAATGTATCTCATTCAACGGTCACTAGAATTCTGGATACCATTCATTATTCCAGTTCTCCATTGAAAGATGCGATTGCTATTGATGAATTTAAAGGAAATGCTGATACAGGTAAATATCAATGTATTATTGTTAATCCTAAGAAGAATTACATTATGGATATTCTACCTGACAGAACAAGGTCTCATCTTTCTGCTTACTTTAAAGAATTGAATCGTAATGACAGATACCGGGTTAAGTTCTTTGTTTGTGATATGTGGCAGCCATATGTTGATTTAGCTTATAGTTATTTTCCCAATGCAGTAGTTATAATTGACAAATATCATTTCATTAGGCATGTAACCTGGGCAATTGAAAATGTACGAAAAAGAATTCAAAAATCCATGACTCCTACTCTAAGAAAATACTACAAAAGAAGTCGAAAATTAATTCTTACCAGGTATTATAAGTTAAAAGATGAAGATAAAAAAGCTTGTGATCTTATGTTA
>NZ_CVTD020000029.1 GCF_002904165.1 Herbinix hemicellulosilytica
CAAAGAGCCATTAAAAAAAGGTACTATGCTTAATGCATAGTACCTTTTTTTAAGCGGATAACGGGAATCGAACCCGCATCACAAGCTTGGGAAGCTCGTGTTTTACCACTAAACTATATCCGCATCACATAAATAATTTTATTACTTTAATCAAAAAAGTCAAGAAAAAGTATGTGACAAACGATTAAAAAAAATGCAAATGGAAATATTAATTAGGTAAGTTGAGATCTTTTAATTTTAGAGAGAATTTTATAATCCGGAAGCGACTGAGGAATAAATACAACAATATCTGAGAAGAATATTACTAGAGGTGAGAACAGTGAAAAAAATTGCTGAGTTTTTCAAAGAGAAAGGCTATTATGTGTTATTATTTGTCGGTATCATCGCTATAGCTGCAGTAGCGCTCATTGGTTCCAACTTATCCTCTAAAGTTGAGGATGACAATAATGATTTTGTGGATCTTAATGAACCGGATACTAACATAGCAGCCGAGGATGATGAGAATCTTCTGGCAGATAATAACGACACATCGGATCAATTGGCTAATAACGATCAGACAAGCCAGGTATCCGAATCTACTGAAGACGGTCAAGAGGTAGCTGACAATGACAGTCTTTTGGAATTTGACGTGTTTACTGAAGAAGAAGAACAAGGAATTGATTTGGCAGAAATCGATGAGCCTGTGCAGGCAGCGGATGTTAAAAAGGATATAAAAGAGCAGCCTAAGGCTGTAGAAACTGCCGGTACTACTGTTCAGAACGTGACACCTTTAAGCTTTGATGTTGAAAAGGGACTCCTTTGGCCGGTGGATGGCAATGTAATCATGAATTACAGCATGGATCATCTGACTTATTATGCTACCCTTATGCAGTACAAGGTTAACCCTGCAATCGTTATAGGTGCTGAGGTTGGTACGGAAGTTAAGGCAGCAGCAGATGGAATAATTACAGATATATATGATGATCCTGTAACCGGTTTAACAGTTACCATGGATATAGGAGACGGATATTCACTGCTTTACGGTCAGCTAAAGGATGTCAATCACAAAATCGGGGACAGAGTTGCTGAAGGTGAAGTAATCGGAGCGGTTGATGAACCTACAAAATTCTATGTAGTTGAAGGAAGTAACCTTTACTTTATGGTGAAGAAAGACGATCAAACCGTAAATCCTATGTTGCTTCTTCGATAAAGGATGATGAAATGAATTTCATAAAAAGAAAAAGAAAGGACATGTCATATAAGCATACATGTTCTTTCTTTATGTTGATATTTTAATCGAGGATGTATTTTTTTTGCCTTAAGGCATCAACTACTCTGTCAAGAGTTTCTTCATCATCGGCTTCAATAGTGTGATGATGATATCCTGCTGTTAGTTCCTTTAAGGGAACTATTTTTTTCTCTTTGACCTTTTTTACAAAATCATATACATCGCTTCTGTTTCTTATTATAAGTTCGGTGGCTATCTGACCGTATATTTCATGAATTACCTGAACATCCAGGACACGGCCACCGTTATCTACTATGGTACATAATTCGTCTTCGATTTCGTCGGTAGAATGTTTGACATTTATTACCCTGGTATACTTCGGCTTGTTATCCTGATATAATATATATCCCTTTGTAGTCGATATGATATTGTAATCAGATGCGCGCAAAAGAGCTATATCCTGGACAATAACCTGTCTGCTTACGCCTAACATTTTTGACAGTTCACTGCCGGATACGGGTGTACTGCTGTCTTTAATTATCTGCAAAAGTTTTTCTCTTCGCTTATTCCCGTCCATCTGATAAACCCTCTTATTTTTATTACTACTTTTATTTTTGTATTTGTTTAGCTATAATAGAATGAAAGCAGGGTAGCTTCAAATATAATTATATACATGAAAACATTGATTCGCAACGTTTTTCAAATTCTTTATTAGAGAGGAAATATTATGTTTCGTTTATGGGCAAAAATAATAAAAGATAATAAAATTATTAAAGATATGGTGGTATCAAATGACAGCCCTGATCTTAGAAGGACTCAAAAAATATTTTCTGCTATTGATGATATCTGCCATAACTTTGATTTATCAAAGCCTATATGGCTTGATTCAAATATAAACGATTTTAAAAGGCATGACAAAACAAGGTTTAACCAGGATAATTTTATAGAAATTATTGATTTTGACTACCTTGAAATACAGGTAATAGAGGAGGATTAGCGTGGGCAGGAGAATCTTAATATTATTATGGATACTCCCCCTGTGTTTTTTTATGGGATCATGCAAAAAAAATGATACCAATGATAATTTAATCACAATAAATAGTGATATGTATATAGATGAAAATGATAAATATAATGGGGTCATGGAAATGACCGAGGATAACATGAAGAATATAGACAATGGTAATAATGATGAGGTAATTGCTGCTGGGAAAACCAATGTTTTAAAAGATATAGAAGATACGTTAAATACTGAAGATACGATAAATAATATTAAGAAACTTTCTGCAGGAACAGTAATTAATGTTACCGAATTTGGCAGTGAAATAATTGATTCTTTATTTTATTTTCAGGAACTGGACCGGAGTATAATTGACCGCATATACGGAAAATCGTATAAAGAAAACTGCGATGTACCATACAGTGATTTAAGATATGTACGGGTCCTTCATACGGATTTTGAAGGCCAGACCCGTATAGGAGAACTGATAGTAAACAAAGCTATAGCTCAGGATATAGTCGATATTTTTAAGGAGTTATACAGTATCTCATATCCCATAGAGAAAATGCTTTTAGTTGATGAATATGATGCCAACGATCTAAAATCTATGGCAGATAATAATACGTCGGCGTTTAATTTCAGGTTTGTTGAAGGAACTACAAGGCGCTCCAACCATAGTGACGGCCTGGCTATAGACATTAATCCTTTGTATAATCCTTATGTCCGGACCAAAGACAATAAACTTGAGATTCTACCTGAAAACGGCGCGGAGTATGCAGACAGAGATAAGGATAATATCTATTATATTAAAAAAGATGACCCCTGTTATAAGGCATTTATAAACAGAGGATTTACCTGGGGCGGGGAATGGAAAAACAGCAAGGACTATCAGCATTTTGAGAAAATTAATAACTAGACCTGCTATAATAAATTGTAATATTGAAATATGTATCCTAACACCTGATGTGACAGGGTTAAGTAATTGATTTTAAAAAACTACAATGATATAATGAAACGGTACCAAAAATGGACAAAACCTTTGTTCCCAATAAGAAAGGAAGCAACATATGTCGTACACGGCTCTTTATCGGAAATTTCGTCCCGATAATTTTAATGATGTAAAAGGCCAAGATCATATAGTTACAACATTAAAAAATCAAATAAGATCCGGCAGGATAGGCCATGCCTATTTGTTTACGGGGACCAGAGGAACCGGAAAAACTACGGTGGCAAAATTGTTTGCAAAAGCCGTAAATTGCGAAAACCCTCATGAGGGCAATCCCTGTAATGAGTGCAGGACTTGCAGGGGCATCATTTCCGGTACGTCCATGAATGTGATAGAGATAGATGCGGCTTCCAACAACGGTGTGGAAAATGTCAGGGAAATAGTTGAGGAAGTTAGATATTCCCCGACGGAAGGAAAGTATAAGGTATATATTATTGACGAGGTTCATATGCTTTCTGCCGGAGCTTTTAACGCTCTTTTAAAGACTATTGAGGAACCGCCTTCATATGTAATATTTATCCTTGCGACTACGGAAGTCCATAAGATTCCGGTTACAATATTATCACGGTGCCAGAGATATGACTTTAAACGTATCAGCATTGAAACAATAGCAAACAGGCTTCGTGAACTTATGGATATAGAAAACATAGAGATAGAGGACAAGGCTCTTAAGTATATTGCCAGGGTTGCCGACGGCTCCCTAAGAGATGCCTTAAGTTTGCTTGACCAATGCATCTCATTCTATCTCGGAAAGAAAATAACTTACGACAACGTTCTGGACGTTTTGGGAACGGTAGACACCAAAGTATTTTCAGATTTATTACAATGCGTAAAACGCCAGGACGTATCCGGCTGCATAAGGATACTGGATGATATTGAAAGCAACGGCCGTGAGCTTTCACAATTTGTCACAGACTTTATCTGGTATCTAAGAAACCTTTTACTGGTTAAGACAACTGAGAATGTCAGTGACATTATTATAGATATGTCCACCGAGAACCTGATGCAGCTTAAGGAAGAAGCCCAATCGTTTGATGAAGTTGTATTAATGAGGTATATCAGGGTATTTTCTGATTTGGCAAACCAGATCAGATATGCGTCAAGAAAACGAATTTTACTGGAAATAGCACTTATTAAACTTTGCAAACCTCAGATGGAGCAAAGTTATGAGGCCCTGATAAATCGCATAAAGATACTGGAAGAAAAGCTGGAAAAGGGTGTAGTGGTGGCGGCTGATAATAAGAAAGCTGCAGCACCTGTTCCCATGCCTGAACCGGAACCTGAAGAAAAGCAGGAAATACTGCCGGAAGCTCTTCCGGAAGATTTAAAAGCTGTGGCAAATAACTGGAAGGGAATAATAGGGCAGATTTCTAAAAAAGCGCCGGCATTAGCTTCGGTTCTTAACGGGTCTACCTTAAGTATAGACGAATCAAAAGGGCTTGTAATTGTTGTAGCCGACCCTCTTGATAAGGAACTGGTGGACAGGGAAAACCATAAGAAAGTCATAAATGATGTTATAGCTAAGACAATAGGCAAACAGACAACAATCAGCGTCAGATGCCTGGATAAAGATAAAGAGAATATGAATGATTATGTGGACCTTACTAAATTGATTAAAGCCCCAATATATTATGAGTAAAAGCTGATGATTTGTTGATATGAATTAATATAAATGCATTAAAATCAAATGCTTTTAAAACTTACAATTTAAATATCCTGATTTTCTTATAGTAGAAAATCAGGCTTCATATTATAATATTAGGCAGACAAAGAAAATTTAGACTACGTAAAATAAGGAAAGGAGCTTATCTGATGGCAAAAAGAGGAGGATTTCCCGGTGGGGGAATACCCGGAAATATGAGCAATCTGATGAAACAGGCACAGCGTATGCAAAAGCAGATGGAGGAGAAGGCTAAAGAGTTAGAAGAAAAGACCTGGGAAGCCAGTGCAGGCGGCGGTGCTGTAACTGTTACGGTTTCGGGAAAGAAAGAAATTGTATCTGTTAAGATTTTACCTGAAGTGGTTGATCCCGACGATGTTGAAATGTTGGAAGACCTTATTGTTGCGGCTACCAATGAAGCTTTAAGATTAATGGAAGATGAAACTTCCAAGGCATTTGGACAAATTACAGGTGGATTAGGAGGATTGGGAGGCTTCCCGTTCTAATGGATTACTATGGCAGTAAAATAAGCAAGTTAATAGAGGAACTGTCAAGACTTCCGGGTATCGGGACAAAAACAGCCCAAAGGCTTGCTTTTCATATTATAAATATGCCGGAAGACCAGGTAGAGATACTTTCAAATGCAATTTTAGATGCCAAGAAAAATATCCGTTATTGTAAGGAATGCCTTACAATAACAGATAAAGAGTTATGCCCTATCTGTTCTTCGCCAAACAGGAATAAAAAGCAGATTATGGTTGTGGAAACTCCTAGGGATTTGGCGGCATATGAAAGAACCGGAAAATATGACGGGGTCTATCATGTTCTTCACGGGGCTATATCCCCTATGCTCGGAATAGGCCCAGGAGATATAAAGCTTAAAGAACTTATGACAAGGCTTCAGCAAACGGATGTGGATGAAGTTATAATTGCGACCAATTCCAGCCTGGAAGGTGAAGCAACCGCCATGTATATAAGCAAGCTCTTAAAACCCGCAGGCATAAAGGTAAGCAGGATAGCCAGCGGTATTCCCGTAGGCGGTGATCTGGAATATATAGATGAGGTAACACTTCTTCGCGCCCTGGAAGGCAGGGTGGAGTTGTAAGTGATGTATTTTTGCTGTCTACATCAAATAAACTCCTTTCATTTTTCAAATGTTTGAGAAGGAGTAAATAAAGTACTTTTAGGAAACATGGTTTATTAGGGAGAAGAAAAGCCCAGTAGGCCATGTTTTTTGTTTAGAAGTTTTAAGGGATAAGGAACAAGGAATAAGGTTAAAAGCCAGATAAATCAATGGATTAGAAGATTAAATGGAATTGAAAATGGAAGGGAAAATGGACAAAATCCCCCCTTAATCCTCCCCCCTTAACCCTTTTCTCTAAAAGCACTTTATTTTCATTTTTTGCCCTAAAAATTGAGGAATGAAAGGACTTTAGGAAGTAAGGAATAAGGAAAAAGGAATTAAATGGGGAATTGGAAGAGAATAACAAGCCAGTGTTTTCAAGGGTTTGAGGGCTGTCTATAAAAGGACTTTATTTGAAAAGGGAAAGAAGTTTGTTTGAGGTGCATATAGTTAGGATTGAGGAAAAAGGGGTAAGGAAATAGGAAAAAATTTTGAAAGAATTTAGGCCATAATTAGTTGTTGTAAAAATAAAATAAAGTAGTTGTAGTGAAAGGAATAATGAATCAGGGAAAGTATTGATAATACAAGGTTTAGATAAGGTTTTAGGATAAAGGTATATGGTATTTAGAGGGAAATCATGAAAGTACTTTATTTACTTTTTCTATACAACATAGGCCTTTTTTTCTGTTTCAAAAAATAGCATGGTTAAAATTGTAAGAAACAAAAAAGTCCTTTTATCGCAGAAAAGTAGTTGCAAAAAGAAAATAAAGTTCTTGTATTAGGAATTTGTCCACATTTTATGAAACAGGGATAGAGATAAAACATATAAAATAAAGCATAAATGTGGATAAAAGGAAAAAGGAAAAAGGACATTATTTTATTTTTACAAGAACTTAGTGTATTTTTTCTGTTTCAGAAATTGTAATTAATGAATTGAATTCTGAAAATAAAAAAGTATTATAAAGGACGATAAAGTTCTTTTATTTTTAAAATAAAGTTGTTATATTGAAAAGTTTAAGAAATAAGGGGAAACATTGAAAATGCGAGGCTTGATATGGGTTCGGAGTATAATAAGGCTGGTAATCATAGGAAATTTATACAACGACTTTATTTGCATTTTATATAGAACATACGCTGTATTTTCTGTTTCAAAATATAAATATAAAAAATTTTTGAAAAAGAAAAATAAAATTGCAAACGATAAAGTTCTATCAGAATAAAAATAAAGTTGTATCATGAGATGAATGTTTTTTTTATAAACTGTTAATAAATACTACAAAAGCATTTGCTGGCATTGAAATAACAATAGGAATTATGCTATATTGGAAATAAATAGAGAGGCTTATGAGTATGAATAGGTTTCATGTGAAAGGGTGAAAGTTATGGAAAGAAAAAAAGTCATAACTTTTTCGGACAGGTTTTTTAGTAATTTAAGAGAATTTGGTTTGGATTTTAATAAAACAAAACAAAATATCTTTTCCCACATTGAGGAAAAGGAAAAAGATTTAAGTTTGGATAAAAGGATGTTATTTTATACGCCATATATAAATGAAGGCAAAAAATATATGCTGGTTGGATATGCAACTAAAAAAGAAAAATCTATTCTTATAGAAGCCACCAGCATATGGGATAGAGGGTTTAATCCTGAAGACATAATTGTTAAAGAAACAAATATTAGAATTATTAAATAGTAAAAGATAAAATCAAGAGTGGTTTTTAGGTATAAAACGATAAAACGTAAATATTTACTAAAAAACAAGTTCTAAATGTAAAAAACTATTTGGATTATTGTAAGAGAAAGAGTTTATTTGATGCTTATACAGAAGTTAAAAATGAGAGTGTAAGAGGAGTAAGGAGATGGTAAAAGATATGATTACAATATAATATTATAGATAAGATATCATTTATGTGGTTTTTTATGGAAAATGAAGGGATTTGGAAAATTATATCGAATTTTATATATAAATGTGTTTTTATCACTAACTTAATATAGGGGGGATTGAAATGGATGATAAATCTTTTGTTGCTGAAATCCTGAAAAAAACTATAGAAAAACTAAACTCACAGCAAGATTGGTCTGATGAGTATAGTGGAATTTTCAAAGATTTATTTGAACAGGGAAAATATGATAACCAGGAGGAGATATATAGGTCTATTAGGCAGGTGATTAAAAACCATGATAAGAAGTATTAATATTGAAAATCTAAGAGGAATTAGGTTTAATACAAATATTGATTTAGATAATAAATCTCTAATTATTTTTGGTGAAAATGGAAAAGGAAAAAGTTCAATTGTTGATGGAATTGAATATGCAATTACTGGGGATATTAAGCATATTTCTTCAACATGTAGAGAAGTATCATTAAAAAAACACGCCCCTCATATATACGCAGATTTTCAAGAGATAAAAGTTGAAGTGGAATTTAGTGATGGAAGCGTATTATCTAATTATAAAGAGCCTGAGAAAGGCACATTGGCATATAGAATAAGAAATAGTAAATTAGGAAACATAAATATTTTAAGACGCTCTCAACTGTTAGATGCTATTTCTGCCCAACCAAAAGAAAGATATGATTTGTTAAAGCAATTTCTGCCACTTGCTGAAATAACAAAATTTGAGAATGCTTTAAAAGGAGTAGTTGATAAGTTTCAAGGGGAAGTAAATAATCTTAAAACAGAAATTGAAAATCATATGAGGAACATTCAGGCTGCTCTTGACATAAAGGATTTAGGTTCTGTTACTTCTGATAATATCTTCTCGATACTTGTAAATAGAGGTAAACAGTTTAACATAGAAGATATAAAAGACTTTAAGGAAATACCGGAATACATAAAAAAAGTTGATAATTATATTGAGTGTATGGGAAATATAAATCGAGATGTAATTATTAGGAATTTTTTGAATTTGCTTAATGAACTAATTGATAAAAAATCACCTGAACTGTTTGCAAAAGCGATTTATGATAATATTAACACAAAACTTGATTTGGTTCAGAAAAAGAAAGTTGTTTTTTACGAGGAATTTCTCACTACAGGTATTCAATGGTTACAGGAAGAAAACAAATCACTATGTCCATTTTGTGAAAGTCCGATAGATGTACCAAGTGTTATAGAAAGAGTAAAGAAGAGAATAAATGAGAATTCGGAGTATTCAACACTTAAAAAGGAGTTTCAAAGAGATTATAGTATATTGCAGTCAGAACTTAAATGGTGGGAAGACAATCTAGACAAGATTAGAAATATAAACAAAAAAATTAATGATGAAAATATTGAAAATTTATGTAAAACAATTGAAGATGATATCGAGAATTTCAAGAAATTAGTTCCTAATAGCATACAAGAAATCATTATTGTAAAGAATTTGCCAAATTGGAATGAATCTATTTATAAAAATGCTATTCATCTAAAAAATGAGTATAGTAACAAAGTACTTCCAAAGGATGCCGTGTTATTACTTAACGAAGCAATTAAATTTAAAAATGATTTAAAAATTGTATATGACAACATTGTACATATAAATAAGAAAACTAAAGAAAATACTCTTTTAAATAAAAAATATAAAATTGCTAAGCAATTTTATGAGGAATTGGTTCGCCAACGTAAAAATTCCGTACAAGAAATTTATGATGAAATTAAAAATGATATTAATAGTTACTATAGTAGTATGCATTTTGAAGAGGATATAGGTGATATTGATTTAAAAATAAAAGATTCTTCAAGCAAGGGAAGTGTCATAATAGAAGCAAGTTTCTATGAAAAGAGTGGTGAGGACCCGAGAGCATATTATAGTGAATCACATCTTGATACTTTAGGATTGGCAATTTTTCTAGCATTATATAAGCGAGAATGTTCAAAAAATAAAGATTTAAGATTATTAATATTAGATGATGTGCTTACATCTGTTGATGCGGCACATAGAATCAATATAATAAACCTTATTTTTTCTGAATTTAAAGAACACCAATTAATTATTACAACTCATGATATTGTATTATATAAGGAAATCCTTGAGTTAGAAAAATTATATGGAGGAAATAACAAGTATAGAAATATTGAGATATGTGAATGGACAAAAGATAGGGGACCTATATTAGATGATACTAAGTCAGAAATTGAGAAGTTAAGGGAACATTTAACTAATCCTCATACAGATAAAAATATTCTTGCTTCTGCTACTGGTACTTTTCTGGAACTAGTTTTATGCAAATTAAGGTACTCTTTGGAATTATCAATCCCTGCAAAATATCAAGATAAATATACCATTGTGGATATTTGGGATAACTTATACTCTAAATTAAAGAAGAATAAGGAATTTTATAGGTTAAATTCAAAGGTATTAGATTCCATCAATGTTTCTAAGTTTATTAGAAATATAAGTGGGTGTCATTATAATGAATGGGCTCAAGGAGTATCCAAGGATGAAATAAAACAATTCACAAATAATGTTATACGGTTTTATGAGATAGTATATTGTAGCATTTGTAACTCCTTTATAAAAAAGAGTAATGATAATGAAGATTATCAATGCAATTGTTCGAGATTGCAATATAATAAAAAAGACCAATTATTAATTTCATAATTTTTGAATTTATATATGCATGAAATTATATACTTTATTTATAGTTTAATAATCACATCTATCAGATTTGCAAAGCAAGAATTTCGGACATACAATAATAAACTAATAAAGAAAATTACTAGTAAGAATACTAAGAACAACGGAGTGTTAGAATAACTCCGTTGTTAAATCGCTTAACTATTATCTGCCAATTTACACAATTCATCCCAACTTAGATTCCTAAAATCAGTTAAGTTTTTGCATATGTCATTTCTTATTTTTTTATGTTTTGTCATATAATCTTTTCTTATGGTTATATAAATGTAGTTTTTCGTAAAGACAAATAGATAGCCGTCTTTACTTCCTAAGTTACCAACCCTTGCAAAGCCTTTTACATTATTCATGAAAAAATCATCTCCTTTCTACTTTTAGTATAACAGATGTTTATTGGTATTTCTTTTGATAACGAATAATATACAAATTAATCAAGAATTTTAGAATGACTGTAATCTGAATCATTACCCAATTCCAGTTTTAACCTTTTTATGTAACCATAAAGCATTTTGATAATCTCAATCAACTTTTTATCTAAAGCATCATATTGTTCTTTATTTATATAGCCACTCTGATGGGCGGTAAGAAGATGGTTTCTAACTTCTCCTGCGCTACCTAACGCAGCATTTGCATGAAAGAGTTCTCTTTTAATAAATAATTGGGTGTTTCCTTCGGCAATATTTGCTCCTATACTCCTAACAGCCCTTACTAACTGGTCTGTAAGCCTATATTGCTCATAACTCGGAAACCCTTTAACCAATTCTCCTATTTCCTGTTCCAATACATTCGCCTTCTGCCAAACCTTAAGCGTCTTAAAATCCTTTATGAGTAAATTTTCAGACATATAACTCATCCTTTCAAATCAATTTTTTACATTATATAAAGGGTTAGGGATAAGTCAAATTCTGATGTTAGAATTTTTATAAAGTAATTACTGAAGGGTAAAAGGGTTAAGGGGCTTATAATACATTATTAATCCTTAGTCCATGTACCTCGTGCCTAATACCCTAAACTAGTTTTTGTCGCTTAAAAATCTATTTAAGTATTGTAATATCAAGGATTTGGGCAAATTTACTAAATACATAATTATATATGGGAGGGTAAAGAGGAGAGGGAAAAGGATTTAGGGAAAAGATGATAAAAACACTTGAAAATGTATTTAGTAATTTTATATAAAATAATCGCCCATTAATAAAAAGGTATTTTACTAAATTATAATCAAATACCTCCGTTACAATAAATTTGTTTGCTTACCTAATTTGATAGGTAAGCAATTTTTTTGTAAAAATACTTGAAATTATAAAAAGTGATTAAATATAAAGAACTATAACGAACTTAAATTTATCAAAGAAATGGAGGAATTTTTATGGAGAATAAGATTATCTTAGGACTAGACAATGGAAATGCTTATACTAAAAGCAGTGAGGGTTTTAGTTGTCAGTCAGGCTTTACAAAATCTGATGTAGAGCCAATTACAAAACAAAATCTTCTTATTTATCAAGGTATTTATTACAGCATAGGAAACAACAGGTCAAGCGTTCAATTGGATAAGACTCAGACTCAGGATGCATTTATATTATCTTTGGCTGCAATAGCAGATGCAATTAACAAGGCAGGAATAGAACAGAAAGCAGATGTATTTTTAGGTGCGGGACTTCCTGTCGTCCACTACGGTAAAATGAAACATAAATTCAGGGAATACTTTATAAGGGACAATATCAAGTTTAGTTTTAATGGAAGCGATTATGCGGTTAATATTGTTGATTGCAGGGTATACCCCCAAGGTTACGCAGCCTTTATTAATATCTACAAAGACTATAAAAATGTATCAGTAGCAAACGTAATTGATATCGGTGGCTATACTACAGATTTTTTCATAGTAGAAAACGGGATAATTAACACTGCAACCTGCTATTCACTACCGAACGGCACAATCACATTGTTTGCATCCATACAGCAGGAATTATTAAAAATAAACATTAATCTGACAGAAAAGCAGATACAGGATATTATTTTAGGTAAGCAGCCAGTTTTATTTGATGCAGATATAAATAAAATGATAGAAATAAAAGCAAAGGAATATGTAGAAAATTTGCTGACAAAGATTTTAGAATACGGTTTTGAATTCAGGAACCCAACAATAATCGTTGGTGGCGGGGGTATGATGTTGAAGAAATATATAGAGTCTTCTGATAGAGTAAAATATATAGAAAACCTTGACCAGTTTGCTAATGCACGTGGATATAAGATTTTGCTGGAACAAGAACTAAGAAGGTGATTTTATGGCTGTAAAAAGAATTAATTTATCTTTTTCTTTAGATAGGAAAGATGATTTAGAAGTATTTAACATACTATCAAAACAGAAATATAAAACAGATTATGTAATTAAGGCAGTGTTAACTTATATAGGGGAAAGGGATAAGGGTTTTGATAAGGAAATAGTCAAACAGGCTGTGAAAGAAGCGATAGCGGAATGTGGAGGAATTACCATAGAAAACAAGGGAAAAGAGAATGATAGTTGCATACAACATGAATTGCCTGACGATATATTTGATATGTTTGACAATCTATAAACTTTAACCTCTACAAGCAGTGAAGTTTAAGACTTCCTGCTTTTTTCTTGTATAAAAGTATAGGTGGAGAGACATTGAATAAGCATAAATTACCTTAGGTTAAGCCTTATTCCTCCTTGCCCCTTTCTCCTAATTCCTCATTCTATAATACACAGTCCCAAAAAGAACTGGAATAAAAAGTTAGGTACTACAAAGAACTATAGTTTGATGGATAGTTGAAATATAAAGGCAGACTCTTTACAAATAACATTGCTATATGATATTCTTAAAATGCATTCTGGGGAATGTAGTTGATAAATACGCAAAATAGGGGAAGTGATTGCTTTGCTGCAGTTTCTTTCCCTATTTTGTTTTTATATAAGGTAATTTTCTCTCAGGAGCATAATAGAAGCGTAAAACTCGATTTTAGAAATGGTTTCCTTATATAGAAAACTGATAAGATAATTATTTAGAATTCATTCTTTTTGCATGAGAAACAGAGCAAATACATAGGCTTTTAATAGATAAAAGGTTTAGAAACGGTTTTAAGCGTTAAGGGGTAAAAAGTGATTCTAAAAAAGCAGGTGTAGGGGGATAATAGGTTAAAGGGGATAGGGGGCTTGGAATTCGTAACTGTTTAATATGATAATATCTATTAAAAATATTGTTTTTTCTTACCCATTATCTTATTAAGAATCTATAGAAAAAAGGCTTCCCATCGATAAAACTGGAAAGCCTTGAAAGATAATTAGTCGGTTAGCCATTTATTAAGGTAATCAATCATTTTGCTTATGTTTGGGTATTTTTCTTTAAACTGTTCAGGAGTCAATTCTGGTATTTTTTCAGAAAGTTTATTTATTAAATCTTTTAATTCGCCCAGCAAATCTTTTTCACTGTCGTAGTTGTATTCATAGACAGTTACTAGAATATCAAAATAATAGTCCAAATTCTGATATTGAACAGAATCTTTACCAAAAGCCTTATCAACAGTTTCTAGTAAATTGGCAATTTCTGATTTAAGATGCTTATTCTTCATAAACCACCATCTCCTTTCCAAAGTTTTATGGCATTATAGGAAAGGATAAAGATAAAAGTCAAATATATTTTCTCAAATTCAAAAAATTTTTCTTTCTTGCAATGCGTTAATTATATGGTTAAAGTTAATTTTGTCGCCCAAAAATGCTTTAAACCTTCTGAATTCAAAGGTTTATACAGTTTCAACTAATTACATATACATTAAAAACAGGATTAGAAGTATAAAGGTTAAAAATAAAAGACGACATAAGAATATATCCAGCCATATGAGTGCATATCATATTAATTCAGTAATATGGACTTCTATGGATACAGAGTACTATGTCATTCTGCATAGATGGCTACGAATCTTTTTACCAGCCCTGGCTTTTATCTGACGGGAATATTCAGGTGTAATATTTAGTATTTGGGCAATTTCTATATGGGTATATCCATCTATGAGCAAATTTAATACTTGTTGTTCTTTTTCTGTTAATATTCCTTTAATACTGGAAAAAATATCATCTGTGCCATCAGCGTCGATAAGAGTATACATATTGTGTTTATATTGAAATTTATCAAAAGAATTAGTTGTCTCGTCTGAAGAACATTCATATTTAATCCTGTCTATGCTTAATATTTGTAATGTTAAGTCACGTTTGACACATTTATATATATAATCCCAATACTGGTCACAAAATTTAACGGCAAGATAATAAGAATATTGATTATTAAATTTCTCTAATGTTTTTTCAATCTTATCTAAAGAGATTTTATTCACCAGTTCCCAGAAAGGGTATATAAGAGTATAGTTCCAAGGTTTAGAATCATCTGTATATCCATACAGTTGAATATAATCATTAAAATATCTTCCATAAACAGAAGTAAAATCAAATTTAAATTTGAAACTTTTATCATAATGATTGCACAATAAAGAATCTTGTAATTCAATAAGTTTAGAATACCTTTGCTTTCTAATTTTAGGCGAATAGATTTTAGTTATATCTCCTGTTATTGTCCATTTTAAAAGGGGCTCCATTAAATAATACAAATTAACGAAAATTTCATTTTGATGATGTTTGTTTAAATTGCTTTTATCTTCTTGCCCTAACTTGTACATGTACAGAAGGGATTTTACTTTTTTATCATTTATGTATGGTTTTTTCATATGAATCATCCTCCACGATTGTTTTTGACATTTTAGCCATAGCAAGAAGAAAATCAAATTTTGAAGTAAAAATTTTAAAAAAACAAGATAAAAATTTGAAAACCAAAGATTTGGTCAATATAATGCCTCCAAATTAAGACGGAGGCGATGTATATGGAAAACAAAACTTTTTCGTTTGGTAAGGTAAAAGGGATGGATATGGTGGAAGTTATGAATATGGAAACCATACATGCCAACTTTTCTGGATTACAATATCTATGGGGACAGTACAAAAGAAGCACAAACGATACAGTAAAAGAAGAAATAGCAGAATGCTTTAAAACATATGCGGGTGATTATATTGTTAGATTTGGGAAATATAAGGGACTAACGCTGAAGCAGATTGATGAAATAAATAGAAGTTATTTGGAAAATTATCTTACTCATAACGATAATGAAGAAATTAGAGTAGTTGTTAAAACATACCTTAAATATCATCCAGAAAAGATGAATGGTGAATATAATAACTATCAACAGCAGACATATGCATACTATGATGAGTTGAAACAGAAGATTAATGATAGCAGCCAATTAAATATAGAGCACGTAATCAGAGCCTTAGGGTATGCAATAGAAAATGGGAAGTTTGAGCACTGCCCCTGGGGATGTGATATGCATAGTAAAAGGTATCAGCATGCAATTTTAAAGAAAGGTAATGACAATTCTTATTTTGTTGGCTGTTTTAAATGTGGGAAAAGAGAAAACTTTATTAAATTTGTATGTGAAAAGAAAAACTATAGTTTTACTGAAGCACTGGAATGGATATCAGGTGTTTTAGGGATTACAGTTTCAAATGTTGAGCATAAAAATGTTGCAGAAATAAAAAAAGAATTTGTAAATGTGGAGGAAGAAATTGTGCTTGAGAAGCGAATTCTTCCAGAGGTTAGTCTTGAAGGCTTTGGCTTTAATAAAGGAGTATATCCTCCTGCATTTTTTAAAAGGGGATTTACAGTAAAGGATGCGGAAGAGATGGAAGTGTATTTTGCAGGAAGAGACTGTGTTAATGGTTTTAGAAACAGAATATGTTTCCTGGTTAGAGATTTAAATGATAGGCTTGTAGGGGTTGTGGGGAGAAATAAATACAGCGAGGAAGAACATTACGACTATTGGGCTAAAAGGCTGGGATTAAAAGATATTAGTAGAGAAGAAAAAATAAAAGAGATTGAAAATCAAAATTGCATATATAAAAAGTACTATAATTTTGAGGGATTTAAATCGGGATGCACTTTATATAATGCAAACCGGCTGGTTAATAGTAGTAAAGAAGAAGTTTTTATTGTTGAAGGACCATTTGATGTAATGAAAATGGTGCTTAAACATGGCTATAAAAATACAGTGGGGATGTTCGGCCATTCCCTCAGTAAGGGACAACTATATCAACTTTACCAGTTGTATGAGAATGTAAGAGAAAAAATTAAGATATATCTACTTGTTGACAACGATGAGGCTGGGTTAAAAGGTTTTGAGAATAATGTAAAGAGTCTTCAGGAATTAGGATTCAGAAACATCTATAAGATGATTCTCGAAGGAGCAAAGGATGCAGGAGAAGCCACAAAAGAGCAGGTAGACAAAGCATATAAAACTGCACAACTCCAGACTATAAGATATAACAAGAAGAAAATCGTTGTAAAAGATTATGATACAGGACTGAAAAATGCTGTAGAATAAAATAAAAAAATTTAAAAAGTTTTATAAAAAGTGTCACATTTTTAAATTTAAAGCCTGTATAATATATATATAGAAGCATATAAAGAATTGTTAAGCCTTATAAACAGTTGAACTGTGTATATATTTTTATTACAAATATTTCATTCATTGTTGACCCTTACAAACAGTTAAACTATGATACATATTTTTATTAATAAAGTATTTTTAAATATTATAGTAAAAGGTAAAATTAATTGTTACTCCTTATCAAACAGTGGCGTAAAAATGACTGAATTTGGCAAACACATTTGCACCACTGTTTATAAGGAAAAACAACAAAATTCAACTGTTTATAAGAAGCAACAAACAAAGTTTAACTGTTTGCAAAAGTTAACAATTTTACATATTTGTTATTTAAACTTGAAATAATATAAAATTCCTTCCTATAATGCTTGAAACATTAAGGAGGGATTTTATATTGGGTATACAGGTATTAAAGGTTTCAGGAAATGGTAATATAAACGCTATTGCTGATACAATTAATAAATACGTAGTTGAGGATGGCATTGTCCATATTGATGCAATAGGAATAAAGGCAACATATATGACAGTGAAAGCCCTTATACAAGCGGTTGAATATCTGGTGAGTAAAGGGTATAGGTTTAATTTGAGGCCATATTACGTTAAAGTAAACACAGCAGGAAATGATATACAGCCAATTAGTAAGACTGCCATTCGGTGGACATTGATTGCAAAGGGAAAATAATATTAATTCTTGTACTCATAACTAAAATATGGTAATATGGTGGCATACAGCCGAGAGGGACACACTTCTCTTATACTGCATAACGCAGAGGAGAGGTGTGTTTTTTATGCTTTGATAAATATAGGTAAATGAAGGCAAACAAGGTGGGTAAATGAGGACTGATATAAGGTAAAGGTGCAAGAAAAGGAAAAAGAGACTGTTAGATTTACAAAAATAAGGGTATATATTATAATGTTCTTTATTAGAACAAAAATTATTTTTCTAACCCTAATAGCCAACCAGGGCTGACTTTGAGGACTTCGCACAGGGCAAGTAACTCATAGTCAGTCACAATGCGTTTTTGTTGCTCGATTTTAGAAATACTGGCTCTGTCTATATACACGGCCAAGGTTTCCAGTTTAGCGGATAACTGTTGTTGGGTTAGATTATTTCTTAACCTTGCAATTTTTACTCTGGAACCTGTAATATTGCGTTCTTCGGAATCCAGTATTAACTTCATAATTACACCACCTTATGTTCTTTATTGGAACAGTTGTATTTTATCCGAAGTTATGCAATAATATGTTCTAATAAAGAACAAACCATAAATTTGGGGGCTAATTATTGTGTGTAAGGGAGACAAAAATAGAGAGATAATTCGCATCGTATTAAATAAAAGATATGATATTCAATATGCCAGCATAGACAATCAAAATGCCATAAAATACCTTGAAAAACTAGGGGATTTATATAGATTGACTGATAATTTTCCTATTGAATATGATTTGGAGGATTATAATGTCACTATTGATGAGGTTAATATTACTGGCAATATGTACTATGTAATTACTGCTGTATTAAGACATCCTAAGTGTAAAAACTGTAGAAAAGCATTGACAGATGCAGTTACTGGACTATATAACCGTAATTATTGGGAGAAGATTATCAGTGGTGCAACCCTTCACCCTAGAACCCAAAACTTTTCCCTAATACTTATTGACGTGGATAATTTAAAAGAAATTAACGATACATATGGACATACAGCAGGAGATAAGGTCATTGAAATAGTAGGACAAGCGATAAAAAAGTGTATAAGGAAGGAGGATGCGGGACTAAGGTACGGGGGCGATGAATTCATAATTTTACTTTTTAACCAGGATAAAAAGGCTGCTTATAGAGTAATAGAAAGAATAAGAAGAGAGATTAATAAATTAGCAGCAGGGCAAGGGATGAATATTCAAATTAGTGCAGGAGCAGCCTATTATGATTGTTTACGAAACATGGGGGACATAATAAAAATGGCAGATAGAGATTTGTACAAAGAGAAAAGAGTAAAAAATCTAAAGAAAAACAGAACAGTGAAAAATTGAAGCATTTGCTTCGGGAAATAGAAAAATTAAGAGATGAGTTGAATAAAAAAGTTACCCTCGAGGGCAAAGGAATAAACAATGAAGAGACGTTGAAATTAAGCCAGAAACTGGATGAACTTATTACAAGGTACTTAATAGATGAATAGCAGGGATAAATAGAAATTAGGTATATAAGGGACAAGGAGCAAGGTGTGGGAGAGAATCCCGCACTTTTTATTTTCCAAACTTGTTTTATATATTGTTTAACTTATTATTGATGTACCCATCAAAATTAACTTTTCCCTTGTGCCTTTGACTTCAATCTGTTAGAATACAAGCAGAAAATATTGCTAATAATCTTCATAATGGAAAATATTTTGGTTGGTATCTAATATATTAGCAGAGGAGGAAGGGCACATATGTCCGAATATGTCTTCAAAAACGTAAATCAAATAGGGGAGAAAGAATATCAAACTGTTATTGATGGACAGGAATTAGCAGAGATGTGGAGGGATGGGATAATAACATATAACCCAGAAATCCAGAGAGGAACAAAGGTAAAAAGGGGAAAGGACAATAGTGAAGTTGAGGTTGCTGTGTACAATAAAGCCAATGTGAAAAAATCTATACTTCTATGCTTTCAGGCCAATATTTTACGGATATGATTACATTAAATGTTCTTGAAGATGGCAATGAAAAAGTCGAACTTGATGATGAGGGTAATCTTGCTGTAGATGGCGAAATAAACATTGCAGATGGGCAGCACAGAATTAGGGCTTTAAGCATGATTCTTGAAGGAAACGAAAAAGGGGATACATTCTTCGATTTAACCGAACTAAAATTCCCTGTAAAAGTTACCCACTATAATGTCCAGACCGCACAGCAGCAATTCCACCAGTTCTCTCTAGGGCTGAAAATCAGTTCAAGCCGTGCGGAATATTTTAATCAAACGGGCCTTGCAAACATTATAGTTAGAGAACTTATGAAAAACAGCGACCTGGCTGGTAGAGTGGAAGTAGTGAGAAATTCAATTCCCAAAAAAGATGAGAGGCATATTGTTACTTTTGCCACTCTTGTAAATGCTATAGATTTAGTTTATAAGGATTTGGAAACAAGGGTTCAGGCAATGGAACTTGCAAAATATCTGTCAGAATTTTTTAATGAACTAATAAACCTCATTCCCGAGTTGCACAATTACGAAAAGAGAGCACAAAGTAAAGAAACATCGTTAATAGGGGAAAATTTCATGTTTTACGGATACGTAGCCATAAGCAAGGTGTTACGGGATAAGGAGAATTGGAAAGAGTATCTACCACTAATTAATAAACTCGACCTGCTAAAATCTTCTAAAGTATGGTATGCTGAAATAATTAAGGGAGGAAAGGAAAGAGGATATTCTATTATTAATACAAGTGAGAGCAGGCAGAAGTTTATAAACAAGATAGAAAGAATGTTCAAAAAACTATTAAACGAAAAGACTGAATAATTTACATTTTTTAACTAGGCTGACGGGTAGTTGTAGTATACTAATTTGTCAGCCATTTTGGTTAGAGATGGGAAAGGTCTAAGGAATTAGTTATAAGGTTGATGTCTGGGGCAGGAGTATAATTTTTGTCGCATTTAAACCTACTAACCCCCTTAAACCATAAGCCTTTGCTCTGACTCACTAATATACATATTATGATTAGGTTTAAAGAAGGGAAAAGAATAAAGGGTTAAGAATTAAAAAATAAAAATAAACTTGACATAGAAAACTAATAATTATTAGAATACCTCATCTAGTAATGGTTTCAATATATATCGCTTTCCTTCACGTAACTGTCTACTTAAATACTTAAATAGTAGGCAGTTTTTTTTATTGCCAATTACAGGCGAGATGGGTATAAGGTATAAGGAATAGAGTCCTAAGGTAAATTGAAGTTGTCCATTTTATATGAGTTATACTATAGACGAGGGGGTAAGGCTTACAAAAAAACCAAAATTTCTTGTATGTTATACTTCTATTAGAGGGGTAAGGTTCAAAAAATTTCAAATTTCTTATGAGTTATACTATAGATGTCGGGATAAAAGGCGAATAAAAAATTTCAAATTTAATTTATGTTATGCTCAATAATGTAGGGGGTAAGGCTCATAAAAAACTCAAAATTTCTTTTATGTTATACTCCTAGTAGAGGGGGAAAATGATTCTTATAAAATTTAAAAAAGTTTGAAAACCCCCTGACTTTTAAAATACATTTTACTCTAAGTTATGGACTATAAGGGAGGTGGTTTTGTGATTAATATTAGAGCACCCGATAAAGAAAAAATGAGAGGCATTTTGCCGAATGCCCCTCTCATGTATTGGTAACAGAATATAAATATGAACTTATTAATAATTATATCAAAGACAAAGGAGAGATGGAATATGAAAAATATAAATAAATCTGTTAATTCTAAGGAACTTCAAAAGCACATATGTCAATTAGGGCACTTTATAAAAAGATATGTAAATGGTCAGTTTGATAAAGAATACGATTTTGTAAATCCGTGTGGTTTTGACCATATAATTAATTCTTCGGTATTTCCTGTTGACGGTGAATATAAACAAGCATTAATTGACGAAAATGCCATTACAATAATTATGAATAACGGAGATATTGTAGAATATGTAAAATCTAAAAGAAGTTATTATACTAAAGAAGAAATACTAAAAACAGCAGAAGAACTTTTTTGCGGAAAAGAATTAATGTTAGAAGAGCACCATACAAAAATGAATGGAAAAGATGAAAAAATAGTTTATGTAATAAGTTATGATGAAGCAATCAAAAAGATTGAAAATGCATTTAATTGTGGCAGGATGCGAGTGAAGAAGAAAGATTTTACTGTGAATTTAGAGCATGAGGAAATTGCTTCAATAGCATTTTTGAGTAATCCAATGGAACAGGGAATTATATATTGCTATAATAAAATTTTTGTACGAACTATTAGTGTAAGAAAAACAGTTCAAAATAAAATTATCCAATCCAACAAATTTAGAAGCCATATGCAAGTGCATGAGAAAGATTTTATAATTCCTTATCAAAATGTTATTCAATATGCTTCATATAAAGGATACTTTAATGATATAAATAAGAGATTCGTAGATATGGTAGTTGAATTTCCATTTAATATCGGATACTCATTGCTTTGCGAGACAACTGATAAGGATTCTATTGTATATGCGAAGAGAAAGAACAGAGAGATATACAGCAGGTTTACCTTGGATGGGGAAAAGAAACTAACGAATAAATGTGTTTTTGTCTTAAATAGAAGCAATCAGAAGCCTGATGAATACTACCTTATTACCATGTTCCCAGGAGAATACCTGGTAAAAGAGCCGCAGGACAAAAATATAAAAGACGAATTAGAAAGGCAGAGAATGCTGGAGTTTTGGAGAAATCATGCACTTGTATTTAATCCTAAGGACGTTGATTTAGAAACAGCAACTTACTCATGTCCATATAATTTAGGGGCATAGGTATAACTTTATATAAATATGAAATCTTTAACGGCAGATACTTGAATTTTTCAAGTATCTGCTGATATAAGAAATATAAATTTCTATAAGAAAGGGGTTTATACTATGAGAATATTATTTAACTATAAAATTACAGATAGGGTAGCAAATCAAATTGAAAGTGAATATAAAAAGCCATTAAATAAAATTACTGAAGAAGAATTAAAAGTCTTGCTAAATGATTTTCTTATGGATAGTGAAAAAGAGTATGTATGGACCGAAGAAGATATTCACTATATATGTTCTTTAGAATTTGGTAGCGAGTATGATAAATATGATAATGCTTTTTATGAGGTAAGAGAATTAGGAATTTATATCGCCGAAGATTGGTCATGCAGTCAATTATATAACTATGGAAAAATTGGCGATACTGATAACTTCATAGAATATTATTTAACTTATTATACAGGCAACTCCGAGTATCTGATGGAATCAATTTTTGAAATAGACTGGGCAGATGAAGAAAATATATGTAAAAAAGCAGTAGATGACCTGATAAAGAAATATGAAGACGAAAAAGATGGAGAAGACACTATAGAATTTCATGGTGTAAATGGTGGCAGCCTTGAATCAGAAATTGATAATTATCTAAAAGAAAATGGATATGATGCAGATGGTGACTATGTAATCGGAACATATCTTGGCAAAGAAATCTTTAAAATAAAAGACAAATTATATTACTTAGATGATGATAGTTGGACTTATAATAATGAATACCATTGGTATATGCAAGAAGTCGGCAAAAAATGTTATGAGTACTTTGGCTACAATAAATAAATTGTTTTTGACCGAAGGGGAATAAATCCTTATATTCCCCTTTGCAACAAAATTAATTATAAATAGTTTCGGGGGTGTATGTTTATGATTAATTATGAAAAGATTAAAAATATCCTAGAAAATATAGATATCAGAGAAGTTGTTAGAGAAGCATACTATGCTACTTGTGGAAACGAGTGTAGGGGCACGGCACAGATAAATCTTCATACAGGTAAAATTTGCGGTGCTACTTATACAACAGGGCAATTTGATGAAGATTATGAAGATTTTATGGATTTGTACACAGTTTATCCAGGTACCGAATACTTAAGAAGCGAAGTGTTTGGTGGAATTGAAAGAGAAATACCTGAAGACATGGATGAATATGAATATTGCAAGCAGAATGGTATTAGTGTTGATGAATTAAAAATAGACATGTTAACTTTTTATGCAGAGGAAAACAAAATTAGAGACCAATGGCTTGAGGAAATAGAAAAAAGAGAAAAGAAAAGTAAAGAATCAAATGATGATTATAACCTTTATGATGATTATGACTCGTACTATTAAGAATATTATTTGATATGCTATTGTATATTTGTTTAATATCTATATTATGAAGTGCATACCTTAACTGGTATGTACTTTTTTATATGGATTTAGGCATAAAAAGGGTTTTACTTAAAATTATAGAATAAATAAAGTAAGGCCTATGGTTTTAAGGTGTAAGGGGCGATAGCATGCTTGATAACAATAGTTACGTATATAAAAAAGAAGTGGACTGGTCGGTGCTGCAGCAGGGTGTAAGCATTCCAGTAACCATACAGGTAGTTTTCCAAACTACTATAAATAAGTTTTTGCCAAGAGGTCAGTCTAAAGACATTTATCTGGTACTGGAAGGAAAGACTTATAAGGCAAGGCTTGTAAATCAGAAATTTGATGAGAGAAAATATCCAAACAGAAAAGATATACTGCAAATAAGGTATCATCCACAAAGTGAGATTGCGGAAAGACTTAGAAGCATTTTTGCTGTAAGTTACAGGTATATATTAGAGGAGAGAAATAGCCTGCCTGAAAATCAACGCAAATTTATAAAAGTTCCTGAAGAACAAAAAGAATACCTTGCTATATATACAACAGACTATCCAGATACATATCTGCTTGAATGTATTACGCAGGAGGATACTAAAATAATTAGAGAAGCAATGGCTAATGAGGATGAACAAGAATATGAAGCCAGTATAAACTATAACACTGTTGACTATACTGCCACTATTGCTACCGTAAATCAAATGGTAAAGGTCCGTAAACTTAACAGAGCAATAGGGGAAACCTTGAAATTTCTTTATAATTATCGCTGCCAGATATGTGGAGAGAATATTAGTGCAAGATATGGAGTCAATATTGTAGAATCTCACCATATAGACCCATTTGTTGAATCCCTCAATAATAATGCAGAAAATCAGGTTATTATTTGTCCCAATCATCATCGGATTATTCATAGGGCAAGACCTGTTTTTAACAGGAGAAAATTAATTTTTGTTTATCATAATGGAGTAGAAGAAAGGATTATATTAAATCAGCATTTATAGAAAACAGGTTGCATTTGCCTGTTTTTATTTTTGTGCATAGTACAGTGATTTGATATAGCGTGATTAATAATAATTGGAAACAAAACTATTGACTTTTCCTAAAAATAGTAATATTATATACGTAAAGAAAGTTTATTAAGGGGAAATTATGTTATAGAACGATGGTGAGTTGAGTGAATTGTATGTTTATTACCCCAGATAAAATGGATGGAAAGCGAATTTCTTATGATTATGTAGTACAGCAATGTGAAATACAGCGATTATTACAGTGGCATCCCCTTATAGCATTAAGTGATATTTGCAAAGAAATAACAAGTGGGATTCGGGTTAAGAAAGAGTATTATACAGATAAAAACGGATATAAGATTATTGCTCCTGGAGACATAAGAAATGAAGTTATATATATTAATGAACTTAAAGTAGTACAGCCTGAAGTAGTAAGAGAAAAAGACATTATAAATAATGGAGATATATTGATTACAGCCTCAGGTAAATCAGGACAGGTAATTTATGTAAATGAAGTATTAGAAGGATGTGTAGTAACATCGGATATTATTAAAATTACATTAAGGGATAGGGATAAAGGTATAAGATTATATAAGTTTTTAAAAAGCAGTATAGGACAAATGCTGTTAAACTCCATAAAAATAGGGATTTTAAATAAAATTTTTGTGGAGGATGTTGAAAATTTATTAATTCCTGAAGACTTTGATACATATCAGGAAGAGTGTTCTTATGATTCTACAGGATATGCAGAGTCTGAAAAACTATACAGGTCTGCAGAAAACATATTTTACAGGGTATTTGATTATAAAGGTGAAGAAATGAATCTTAAACACTTTTATGTGACAGAATACCTTGACAGTCACAGATTAGACCCTGAGTACTACTCGAACTTTTACACTGAACTGTATAGGGTAATTCACAAGAATTTTGATGATGTAAAATGGGAGGAACTTGGAGAACTTGTAGAAATAAAAAAAGCAGATAAGCCCGAAATAAGTAAGAATCAAAAAGTAAAGTATTTTTTGTTAGCGGATATAGACCCGAATTTTTCAATCATAAAAGAAACACATGAGGATTTTTACGGCAATTTAAGCAATCGAATGAGATATGTTGTGAGGAGGGGAGAAATAGTAACTGCCAAAGGAGGCAGTGCCACAGGGACTAAGGGACATGCAACGGCACTTATTACAGAAAAATTTGATGGTTTGGTTACAACAGATGCTCTATATAACTTGGTCCCCAGAAGAATTAATCCTTACTATCTTCTGTTTTTATTTAAACAGCCAATAATTCTAAACCAGGTAAACATGTTTACTAAAGGGACACTATATAAACTCATTCAAAAAAATGACTTTGAAAAAATCAAAATTCCAAGACTGGAAAGTAGTTTGGAAGAACAAATAGTAGATAAAATGATGAATTATTTAAGTGTGTTACAAAACAAATTTTAAAAGAGGTGTTATATATGGGTAAAAATCAATGGGTTGTAAGACATGGCGACAAATGGGCTGTTAAAGGTGAAGGCAACGAAAGAGCAACTAAAGTCACTGGCACTCAAAAACAAGCGATAAATGTAGCAAAGGAAATTGCCCAAAACCAAAAATCTGAACTTATCATTCAAGGAAGAGACGGTAAAATCAGGAGTAAAGATAGTTATGGAAATGACCCGTATCCACCAAAAGATAAGGAGCATTAATGGAGGTGGACCCTGTTGGTAGAAATAATATATGAACAACTGAAAACCCCTAAGTCTGTTGAAGAATTACACCAAAGGTTAAAAGAGTCTGGAGTGAAATGGAATAAAGCACAATTACAACTATTTCTTCTTATGGATAGTAATATTAAAAAGACTGGGGATTTATACAGTGTTGGAGGAAATAATCTAAATACTATTATATTGGACATAGTGGATAAAGTAATGGATGGTAAACCTGTTACACCTATAAAAAGGATTATGGAGTATGTACCAAATGACATTACAGTCAGTGCAGAAGAGATATCAAAAATTGCAGAGCAAAGTGGGAAATACAAACTTCATCCCAATGGGGCTGTTTTAATGAGAGCAAAAAATTAAGGAGGAATTTTTCATGCAGGAACTAAAGGATAAAATAAGAAAACTTGGTTACGAAGAAATAAAGGACATTGATGATGCTACCTTTATAGCCAGCCATAAAAATGTATATGTATATGTAAAAAAAGTAGATGAAGAACAGTTAAAGCCAGAATTGGTTACTGCTATAACATATGAAGCGATGGAAACTGACCCTATTTCTACCTATGCTTGGATTACAAACGGTACAAGCAATGCCTATGTCCTTGTTGAAGAGGAAAAGGCTGTTTCTGAAATTCCATCAGTCTTTGAAGATGAGAATAAATTGTACTCAGGCAAAAGGCAACTTACTGATAGGGATAAATGGTCAATAAGAAAATATCAAGAGTTACAAGAGAAATTTGATGGACTCCATGAAATGATTTATGGAATGAAGGACCATGTAAATAACTCCAATGATGTAATCGATGAATTCAGCAAACTTATTTTTTTGGAGACTTTCAGGCTTTATCATCCTGAATATAGATTAACTAAGGGTAATGTAACAGGGAAACTATTTAACGAAATATATAGATACGAATATGTAGAAAAACATAAGGATAAGGCAGTCCAGGAGATAAGGGAAGCCTTTAAAGAAATAAAAGACCATGCAGATTATGTTGCTATTTTGGATAATGGGGAAAAGGCAAACATATTCAGTGCAGATGAATATATAAAACTGGAGAATCCCAATATCTATATTGCTGTTTTAAAGGCTCTCCAGGATTTAGGACCGATAAAAATTGACGGTGTAGAGAGACCTGCCACTTTAAGGGATTTAACTGGGGATGTATTGGGTAGGGTTTTTGATGTACTGCTTCGTGGAAAGTTTGAGAATAAAGGCGGTATGGGTATCTATCTTACTCCAAGACAGGTAACGGAAGCAGCAGCAGAAATGGTTTTACACGACCTTACCAAAGACGGGGCAGCAAAACTAATTGCTAAAGACCCCAAAACAGGAATACCTACCCTCCGCATAGGTGATTTGTGCTGCGGTTCGGCAGGATTTTTAATAAAAATGCTTCAGAAGATAGAACACTACCTTCTGAACAAATTGACAGGAGACAAGAAGCAGTATGAGGAACTTTTTGAACAAATGAAGGAACACTGTTTTATAGGTGCTGATAATGCCCCAGGGATGGTGCTTAAAGCAAGGATTAACATGGCACTTCACGGAGCGCCTAAGTGCCCGATTTTCCAAACGAGAAATTCCCTTATGAATACACGTCTTAAACCAGGGACATTCGATGCAATCCTTACAAATCCCCCATTTTCAAAAACTGGTATTTCAAAAACGATTAAGAAGGGAAATACCACTGTTGAAAACCCTGAAGGCGCTGAAATTATCAAATATTATTCTTCTGACATAGATGAAGATGGACAAAACAGAATGAATCCTTATGGCTTATCACTTGGGTCAAAGCCAGACAGCAGAGGTCAGTGGAAAGAAGTAAATTCGGTAGACCCAGCAGTGTTATTTATTGACAGAAACCTTCAACTGTTGAAACCAGGCGGGCTACTCATGATAGTTGTACCAGATGGAATTCTTTCAAACTCAGGGGATAAATATGTCCGTGAATACATCATGGGTAAGAAAAACCCTGTAACAGGTGAATTTGAAGGCGGCAAAGCAATACTGAAAGCGGTTATAAGCCTTCCGCAGGAAACTTTTGCCCTTTCAGGAGCAGGTGCAAAAACGTCGCTGCTATATTTAAAGAAGAAAAAACATCCAGGAGAAAAACAAGGTCCTGTATTTATGGCAGTAGCAGATGAGGTTGGATTTACTGTAAAACAGAATGTAGAAGTGCAGTTAGGTGACGACCACAACGATTTATTAAAGATTGTGGAGGCTTATAAAAAGGGTATGCCAGAGGATATGGAGTAAAGACGGAAAGGGGTGAATATCTTTGAAGGGATATTGTTTGGCTTTAGAAAAACCTAGTGCAATTTATGCTGCTAATATATTGATAGAAGATAGAATTGATGCAGATGCTTATAATTATTTATATATAAAAGAAATATCAAAATTAAAATTTAGTGGATTAAAATTGGCTAATATAACAGATTTTTATTCAGTAGAGATGTTAACAGGATTTGAAAACTCAAAATATATTAATTACACAAACCAAGGAATTCCATTTATTAGATGTAAAAATATTAGAGATAATTATTTTGATGAAGATGATTTAACTTATATTTCAGAAGAAGTATATAACATTTTAAAAAGAGCACAACTTAGTGATGATGATTTACTTTATACTAAAACGGGCTCTAATCTAGGTCAAGTATGCTGTGTGCCCAAAGGAATGAAAGCCATAGCATCATCGAATTGTTGTTTTTTTAAAAAAAGTCAAAATAAGAGCATTGATTCTCATTATGTTTCTACATTTTTAAATAGTAAATATGGAAAAGTTCAAACCAATAGAGCACAAACCAAAACTGGTCAACCAACAATTGATTTTCAAAGACTTAAACAATTTTTAATCCCCATCCCATCTCCTGAAATTCAAAAGTACATAGGAGATAAGGTTAGAAAAGCAGAAGAGTTGAGAGAAGAAGCGAAAAGATTGAAGAAAGAGGCTGAAGAGATATTTTATGAGGCGATAGAGATAGATAAATTGAATTCCAAATTAATAAAAGTAACTAAATTTAGTTGGATAAAAGAAAATCAGATTGAAGATAGATTGGATTTAAAATATAATTCTCCATCCATAATTACGATTTATGAACATTTTAGAAAATATAAATGTTCTCTATTAAAGGATGAGTTTAAAACAATTTCAGGATATGCATTTTCAAGTGGTGATTTTGATGATATGGATGGAGAAAAAGTAATAAAGATAGGAGATATTAGTGACTTTACAATAGATACAACAAGTCTAACTAGAGTAAAGATTGGTACTAAGGTAAAGGAAAGAATTAGAGAATTCTCATGTAATATACAAGATTTAGTTTATGCAATGACTGGTGCTACAATTGGAAAAGTAGCAATGTATATTGATAATGAAACAGTATATATAAATCAGAGAGTAGCATGTATAAAACCAAAAAGAAATAATATTCCTACTGGATATTTGTTACTATACTTGAATTCTGATATTGGTAAAGAAATAAGTTATAGTTTATCAACTGGAGTAGCACAACCTAATATAGCATTAGAAGAATTAAATAATATTGTAATACCTCAATTAGCGAATAATATAATGGATAAAATCCATCATAATGTACTTAATAGTTTAATAAAACATAAAGAATCAAAACAACTAATTCAAGAGGCCAAACGAGACGTAGAAGACCTGATAGAAGGCAACTTTGATATGTCGAAAGTAAAAGCAAATAGTTAGAATTTTGTACAGAGCAAAGGCAGGTGAGTCCTTTGATAAATATAAACGAATTGGTTAAAAGTTTAAATAGCCTATACGATTACGGAGAAATAAAAAATAACACTGATTTACAATACCTTATAGACCAAAACTTTATTAGACTTGCAGAAGACAGGCTGGTTATCACGAAAAAATGGATTAAGTTTAGTGGAAAGGTAAGCAGGGAAGATTTTATAACATCTCTTCTCTGCTTCTATCCTCCTCTGTTACATAAATTGCTGAAAAAAGTATACGAAGAGGCTTGTATTATAGGTCAGAGGGGAGACGGTAAAGCCCTATATGAGTTTATAGACAGCATCCCTGAATTTGGTGAAACCATATTAAATATTAAGGATAAAGATATAGAAGAAACGGAAGAAATAAAGTCCTTTTATCAGGCTGTGTTTAATGGATATCCTCAATATCCTTCAATACTTACAAAACTAAAAATCATGCAATTGGCAGAGGATACAGAGGATGTGGAGTTACCACCGATGGGTAATAACCCTAATGAGATATGGGTGCAGGGCAGGAGGATAACTTCATCTGTAAACCTCTCAAAGTTAAAGGATAAAAACAAATATACCTTTACTCCCTATGAATATAAGGATTTTTCAGTGGAAGAGCCTATAAGGGAAGCCCTTTCTTACCCGTGGAAGACATTTTTAACCATACTAACTATGATAGCCCTTGAATATCAGACGGCAGGTTTTGAAGGCTTATCCATAAGACCTACGGACCACACCAACTACTATGCAACCCAGCCTTTAGACTTTTACATTTTTAATACAAAGGGCAGAGAAGTTAGGGTAGGAAGACTTAATGATTTTGTATATGAATTTTGCATGGAAAATGATATGTACCTTTTTCCAGATAAGGCTCCTGAAGTAGACAAGGTGGTTTTCGATATGATGGATGAGAATATAATTGATTTTAAAGATGGGGAATACGTGCTTAATGAGGAATTTAAAGACTTAATATACTCAAAGGATATTATTATAAAAAACCGTTCCAGAAAGTTTAAAAGCACCATTAAAGACTATATAGAAAAGTTGAGGAATACATTATGATTATAAAAATAGGTACGGACAGATTTTGGGTAAAAGCATCCAATATAGAAAGGTGGGCAGAGATTTTAAAATCTTTACCAAAGAAAATACCCTGCAGCAGTAAAAAAGATATAGCCAGGGATTATCTTGGCTATAAGGTTGACGAGAGCGGAAGAATTGTCAATGCTGATGAGGTATATGGCCTTTTTGGTGCAGAAAAAGATAAAGACTCTTTAACTATCGTTGGATGTAACTTTATAAAAGAAATTGAAGGAGGATATGAACTTACAGGGGGTGCTACTGAACTGGTAGAAAGATTTAAACATAATGAGGAATGGGAAAAGGTATTGGGAAGTCAATTATTAAAGTATTCCATAAGAATTAGGACCATTGCTTATGCAATGCTAAATGGAGGATATCTCTATTTTGAAAAAGGATATATGGAAAACTTCGCAAAGGCTTATATAACCCTGAATGACAAGAAGTTTTACATTTTCAGCAACAAGCCCGATGAAATGAACATTAATAGTTTAATGAAGGAGAATCAATCAAAAATATTAGGTGATTTCTGGAGAAAGGAACTTGATATTGGAGATGGGGAAGAAATAGAATTTAGGGGCGTTAATAAAGATTATCCTTCTTTAGGCTCCATGAGTACTTATTTAAAAATACCAATGCTGTTGTTTGACTATTTAGGTTGGATTGTTGAAAGCGAAGATGGAAGGTACGTCTTAGATAAACATAAGATAAAAGAGGATGCTGGTATTGATGTATATGAAAGTTTAGTAAATGAAGCCGACGTGGATGATATAGAAATACTACATAAATTAATTAAAGAATACTCGGATGCAAGAGGATTTTTTCCAGTAGGAATAGTAGGCTCCATATTGAAAAAGAAGGTTGACAGTGAAAATACTATGGCAGAAGAACAATGGATTGACCATTACTTTGTTACGGGTATAAACAAAGGAAAGTTTATAATTAAAGACCATGAGCAGGGGCAGCCCAGGCACGGCAGGGGCTTGCTGGGGAAAAAAGATTATCAATTAATTAAGTTGGAGATTAGAGATTAGGAGGGATGGATATGTCTATATGGGCTCCTTTTGGTACCAGTGATTTTCCTTTAAATCAGCCGATGGTAGGGCAGAAAGAGTTCTACGAAATTTTTAAAGGCTTTACGAAGACTATGAAAAGTGCAGGGATGGCAACTATTTTCCCGCTGATTTCAAAGTGGGGTGTAGGTAAATCCCGTATCGGTTTCGAACTTATTTCAGAACCTCTTGGCATGGACAAGGGATGGATTATTAATGAAGATGGCGTACAAAAGGAAGTGAGAATTTTCAAGCCGAATTTCGAAGATAAGGTTCTTCCATTATACATAAGGTATTCCCAAATGTGCCATCCTGATTTAATTGGAGATAACTGGGTGGCTTACGGCATTTATACAGCACTTTCCTATTTAAGCAGAGAATCCGATGGAAGCATTCAAGGAAAGATTATGGAAGCCATTCAAGATGCCTTATCTCCTGTAGGGTTTGATAGAAGCATCCTTGGAGATTTACTGCAAGTAGACAGGGTAAATTTAAATGAACTGGTTATAAACAAAGAGAAGTTGGATGAATTAACCCGAAAAGGAATGGAGTATGTTAAGCAATTCGGTATTGAACATTTTCTTATTGTCTGCGATGAATTAGAAACAGCGGGGGAAATTGCAAAGTATGGAATTGAAAAAGAGAAGGAACTGGTAAACAAAATAGATGGAGAAGCAATTCAGGTAATTACAAGTGCTATAAAACATGAAGACCCGAGAAAGAAATATCCAGAGGTTTCCTATCTTCTTTTGTGTTCTACAGTTATAGGAGGAAGTATCCAAGGGATAGGTGCTTTAGATAGAAGAACGGAAATGTATGAAATGCTTCAGAATTCCTTTGCAGATATATCGGATTATATCGCTTATCTTAACAAGAAGGGCATGATACCCGATTATCCAAAAGGACTGATAGAAGCAGCCTATACCATAGCAGGAGGTAATTTTGGCTGGTTTAACGTTATTATGCATAACGTAGACCAAAAGATGGAAGATAGTTCTGTCAAAAAAGAAACAGGATATATTTTTGAAACCATATTAAACTCCAGCAACCGTTTTAAAGAAAGTTTGATTGATAAACCTGCTTTTGACTACATTCAGTGTGATGATAGATTCAGGCAGACTATTAAGCATGCTCTTTTAGAGCAAATCCCTAAGAAGAAAACAAACTATTCTGCGGAAGAAATAAATGCCATGATGGATGCAAAGGCAGAAGATGGCGAAAAGTTATTCAAAGAGTTTTACTGTGTGAAATTAGAAAAGGATGATTTGGCGGTTTACCTCAATTCTCAAGGCTACAAAAGAGAAACGGGAGATATATTTGTTAATAATTTCGGTAGCAGTTTTGATTTAGGCATACTTTTGAGAAGCCTAAAAACTTTTTCTCTCAATGTAAAAGAAAATGAGTATATTGTGGGGAAGGAAGAAGAAACATTTTTAGACCAGGTCAGGATGTTGTATCCGAAGGATGATATTGAAGAATCAGCAAGATATATCTATGGATACATCCTTGAAAAAATAGAAAAAGAAGATATAAAAGAAGCAGAATATATCGGACCAAACTTTGCCTATTTAAGCCGCCTTGATAAAAGGTATAGAGTAGAAAAAGATGATTTTGGCTACGTTCCAGATACTGAAAAAAACAAAGAGATTGAAGCGTTAGTAAAAGAAAGAAGCAAAAATAGAAAAGAGGAAGTAAAAAGGGTTCTTTCAGGTGCCTGCAGGGCATTGGAAATAAACTACCCAGAAGAAAATTTTTATACTATCAATGGCGTTGAATGTGTCAGGACCAAGGTAGAAGGAGGACCTTATCTTGATGTTCACGAGGACAGAATAGTAGATATTATATGGGGTAAGGATGAAGATAGATTAAAAGATGCACTGTTAGATAGCAGGCTTTTAAAAGAAGGAGTTCATCCTGTTATTGTAATCTCTGATTCTGTTATTAGTGCAGAGTACACCGATAAATTTGTAAAAGAAAAGTATGAAGGCATAGGAAAGTGCTTGATATTTGTCAATATAACCAGACTTCAAAAGGATATTTTAGAGGTCATGTCCATAGATAAGGACATATTGGATATAAGGGAGAACAGGAATGTTATTACTTCTACCTTTAGGGATAGAATCAGAAAAATCAGGGACCATTTTAATTTAAAGGCAAGAGAATGGTTTGAAAAATTAGATGAGGAAGGCTGGATATTAAGACCTATTATCTATAAGAAACATGATGAGAAACAAATAGCGCTGCTGTCAAAGGCTTATAAGCAAATGCTCATCCACGGCATTGATTTTGAGGAACTTGGAAGCAAAAAAGATGTGAGATTGTCTGATGCAGAATATACGGAGTTAAAGAACGTTTTGAAATCAACCGCCATAGGCAGAATGAATGAGGGAAAAGGATATAAGGAAACAGGTTTATTCATTCATGAGGATGAAAATAGATACAGCATAAATATACCCGCATGTATGAACAGAATACTGAAGTTTAATGGAAACAGCAACAAATCCATGGCTGATTACAGCAATAAATTTTTCTTCAGCCTTATACACGAGGTAAAGCCGAAACGCATTCTAGAACAGTGGATAGAGTTTATGATGGGGCTAAATCTTTTGCTAAAAACCAAGGACGGTTTTATCGAGAGAATATCCAATTATGAGTTGGACGGCAGGTATTCTGTAGTTAAAAAATGGCTGGAAGATGACTGCAAAAAAGAAATTGACAGCATGAAGAAGGTTATAAACGGTCCTTATTTGGATGTCCTTGAGAAGAATCAGGTACCTTATTATAAAGTACAACTTCAAGAGGCTGAAAAAATTAAGGACAGCATTAATGTTGATAAGTTATCAGAAAAAGATAATAAGAATATGGAAAACTTCAGAGATGTTATTTCGAAGATTGAGAAATTCCTTGGCATTTGCTACCAAGTATATGACAGTGATGGATGGAATAACATCAAAACCTATAATCCAAACATCATAAAGGACATTAAAATTGATGATAAGGATAAGCCTTTGTGGTTTAGGGTAAGGCATATAAGATTGTTTATAGACTATATTAATACCTTAAAGGACCCAGCAGTAAAGAGCATTACGGATAAAATTGCAGAAATCAAGAAAAATTGTGAGTATGGCGGATTCATGCTTCCTATTTCTCCGATAACGAATATACTGCAAAAGTATTGTAATGAACTGGAGAACTCAACTGATTACGAAAAGATGACTATATCAGGTACAGGGACTATGGTTTCCTATATAAATACATTAGCATACAAGTTAAAAGATGGAGATTTTAGTGGAGCATATAAGCGAATTGAAGAAATTCTTGATGCCTGCGGATTAGAGCCTATTGAGAACAATGAGTTAAAGTGGGCTAATGATAGAGGAATAATAGGTGAGTATAAGGCTATTTATAAGAATTTTACTTCTATCATTGACTGTTATAAGAAATTACCTGAAAGCAAAAGGTGGGTTGATTATTTTTCAAATGCACCAGAAAAATTAAGGAATCATACCGAGGTGAAGAATTTAAGCAACTGTATTAAGGAAATAGAGTTATTTGTTAACGGCGGTCTTGAACAAGAGATTGAAGATAACGAGCCTGTTATGCTGAGTAAGCCTGATGAATTTTTGGCGCTTCTTAAAAAGAGTGTAGAAGATATGCAGCAGTATGTAGGGCTTATTGAAGGTTATAAAACAAATGTAATGAATTTAGCAAGGACAAAGAAGAATGAGTTTTATGATAATTTGCTGATAAGTACCATAGATAAGATATGCAGAGTACAGGGGAAACCTCCCGTATCCGCACAAATAAATACGGAAGAGTACCCAAAAGAGGAAACTTATGCTGCCACAAAAGAAGCAATACAGAATAAAATGAATTTGCTTGCAAGTGAAGGTGAATCATTCTTTAAAAACTCACCATTGATTAGGAAAACTACCTTTAGTTTCTTTAAGCAGGTAGTAGAAAAGGATGGGGATATTAACTGGGATGACTACCTTGAGGAAAAGCGTGAGTTAGAAGCAATAAAACTCATTCGGACAAAGGTTGAGGTACTGTGATGGCTGTTCAAATACTTGATGAATATAAGAATAGAACAGAATACAGGCTTCTTAAGGATTTTTATGACTGCCAGGTAGCCCAGATGAATTCACTGCAAACTGGGGTTTTAGTTCTGCCTGGAATTCTATTAAGTAAACTAAACAAACAACAGTTAGACCTACTTAATACATGGCTAGAGGATAATAAAAACCAGTTAATACTTACACCTTCCTGGGCCGAAATGAATTTAAAGGAAATCCTTCACTCATCGGTAGATATAAGAATAAATAGAACAGATGATAATTATGAGGGAATTCCGATAGGCTTTTTGATTGATACCACTGTAAAAGATGTTATATTTCAACAAAATGGGAAGAAATTTGGGATTCATTACAGGAAGAATACGGGAACAGGTCTAGTAACGGTAGTCACTCTACCGTTATTGGACTATAAAATGATTCAGTTAGAAGATAAATTAAAGGCTCTTTTTAATTCCCTGCTCCTTGCTGAGGATGTTAAACAAGAATCCTTGGTAGAAACAAAAGATTTTATATTAGATGATATTCATATTTATTTGATTATCCTGACAGGGGCTGGTATTGACTTAAGTCAGTGTCTGTCAAGTATAATTCATAAATATTTTGGAGTTTTCATTGATGAAGAAACTGCCAAGCAAGGATATCAAGACCTGGTAGCAAATCAATATATTAACGAGAATGGATTGTTAAGCAAGGGTATGACTGTAGTTAAAGAAAGGAAATTGAAATCCTTTATCAATGCTGTAAAACAAAGGGGAGAAAAAGAAGATGGATGGATTTAAAGAAAATAGTACTCCAATATCCCAAAGCATAGTGGCTAATATTCAATTAGGTCTTCCAGCCACAGTTTCCAGGTTATCATCCAAAATGCGGTTTATTGATAAAATAGCCCCTGCCTTAAAGGAAAGTGGGGTGGTTAGGAATATAGATTTAATAGCCCCTCTCACTATCAAGGCATCAGGTATTGCGGCAACCAATAGGACTTCCAGTGCATTTGGCGGAATGTTATATGTTGCTGGGGCAGTAAGGCAGGACATACTCATAAGTGAAGGTTCTATTTATAAAACAAGACAGGAAAGTATCGTTGATGTAGATGAGATAGATGACCTGGATAATCAGAAAAAGTTGAAGTTTATAGATATTATCAATGTCTATAAATTACTTGAGGATTTAATGGAAGATGATGAAAAGCCTGAACTCGTTTTGGTTGATGTACCTTTAGTACTTGAGCGTTCGGATGCTCCCCTTGAAGATAGAAAGGAAATTATAAGAATTTATGATAGATGCAGGGAGACCATTAAGTTTTTCTGGGATAAATATAAGGATATGGTATATCCATTTAATGAAAATGGAATTAAAATCGCATCAGTGGGAACAAAAAGGTTTGGTGCAATTATATATGCTCTGACTGAGGATAATTTAGTCTATATTCCAGATGATGTGGACAATAGTATAATTAAAAAGATGGAAGAACTAATGCCCAAAATTCAAGATGTAGGTATTAAAAGGCTGCTAACAGGTATTCTTGTAAAAAGAACAAGGACAGCAGCATTTCAATATGATGGATTAAATAAGGATAACAGGCTGGAGCCTGAAACTTTACGAGATGTGGGATTAATAGGCATGCATATTAAGGCGGGAAACACTACACCGCCACTTTTGGTAGAAGTATTAGGCAGCGTAAAAGATTGGTCATCTGAAATGCTGGATGAACTGGCTTCTCAAATTATATCCCTGATTGCATTTGACCAGAAAAAAGCACTGCCACTGCCATTATGGTATGCCAAATATGCTTTAAAGCCTGTCGAGGCCACAAATAATGGGAAAAATGTGATTTTAGAATACTATAAAACACAAGCCAGGGAGATGCTCCAAAGTGAGGCATTGGAGAGCATTTGGAAAGAAGATTTGGATGTGTTTGAGGATTAAAGAGAAGGGGTGATTGATGGTGGATAAATACATAGGTAAACTTATCGGCAATACAGGCAATCCTAATGATTTAAAGATTGCTCTCGAAAACAGTTTTTCTGCTAAAAGAGGAGAGTTTGTAAAAATCAAGCATAGAGAATCGGAAGAAGATGGGGATACATATGTTCTCGGGAGAATTGTATCCATATCCAGAAGCAATATTCTATATAACTCCAATATGGGGGAGGGGCTGTCATCTCTTGAGATACTACCAGGTGCACAAGTTACTGGGGAGACTTTATTTGGGACCATAGAACTGGTGGGATACAGGGATAACTATGGGCAGATAAAAATACCCAGGCGACCCCTTAACCCAGGGGAAAAGGTATATGGTGTTGACTATGAGTTTTTGTCAAAGTTTTATAAGTTTGATGAGAATACAAGCATTAACATAGGTAATTTGATTGGATACGACAAGGGAAGTAATATAGTCCCTGTTTATCTCGATGTAAACAAACTGGTTACAGAACATTTGGCTGTGCTGGCAATGACAGGTTCAGGGAAATCATATACTGTGGGTAGAATTATTGAGAGGCTTGTAGCAGAAATGAATGGTACAGTAGTTGTATTTGATGTTCATGGAGAATATGGCAAAGCGTTTGAAAAGGGAGAGATACATTTTAATAACAATCTTGATTTTATTGAGGATGAGAGGGAAAAGAAGAGTATTCAAAGGATTCAGGAAAATTTAATAAAAATGCAGAATGCAGGTGGTGGAATAAAAGTTTATACTCCCCAGATTGATTCCTTTGATTATAAGTATAGTGGGAAAAATCATCACTTAGCCCTGCAATTCGACAGATTCGATATGGATGATTTATCTTCCATTCTTCCCGGTTTGACAGAAGCCCAGGAAAGAGTATTAGATGTTGCAATCAGGTATTGGAAAGCAAAATATAATCATCCACCAAGAGATATTCAGGATTTAACATATCTACTCTCTGATGAACAGGGGCTTGAGGAACTAAAGAATTGGGACAATTTGACTGAAGGTGAAGCCAAAGCACTGAATAATAGAAGTGCGGCAGTGGCTTCTATGAAATTAACCCGAGTGATAAATGAAGCAAAGAGTTTTTACACAAGGTCTATAGGTGAGCCTACAGATATTTATGATATGATTGGCGAAAAGGGAAATAACGTGGGAAGGCTTGTTATAATAGATTTACAAGGCTTATCTGATGATGCTAAACAAATTATAACAGCACTAATATCCAGTGAGATTATGAGGGCAGCATCGGATAAGAAAAGACAGATAAGGCCCTGTTTCCTTGTTTATGAAGAAGGGCATAATTTTGCACCAGCAGGCATCCCAAGTATATCTAAAAAAATTATTAAGAAGATTGCAGCAGAAGGAAGAAAGTTTGGTACTGGCTTTGCGATTATTTCTCAAAGACCGTCAAAATTGGACCCTGATGTTACGTCGCAATGTAATACAATAATTACAATGAGATTAAAGAATCCAGATGACCAGAGGTTTATAGCAAGAACGTCAGATATGTTTTCATCATCTGATATTGAAGAATTGCCATCTTTATCAACGGGAGAAGCGTTGATAAATGGTAGGTCAATACCTGCACCACTGTTAGTAAAAGTTGGGACAAAAGCACTTATACATGGTGGTGAATCCCCTGAAGTTATCAAGGAATGGGGAGCATTCAATGAATAAGGAAACAATCATTGACTTCATAAAAAAAGAATTTAAAGAAGGTAAAATTAGAAACGAAATGTTCCCTATGATGACAAAATTCGGAGTGAGGGACTATTCAGAAACTGTTCATACCATAGGCCTTAATTACATAACTGCTATAGGAAGATTTGTTGAGGGGGTTGCATCTCTTTCGGAATGTCCTGTATATCCATATTCTGAAAGAAGCCACTACGGACAAATGGTTGCAGAGAGCCAGGCCAGTTACGAAATAAAAGTTAACGAAGTAAGACCAGATTCTATTTGGTATTCGAAAGAGGATAATAGCCCTATATTGATTTGTGAATTTGAAAGATATGAAAAGAATAGACGAAAAGATTTAAAAATCAAGGAAAAGATACAAAATCTGCTTCTTGCTTACCACCAGTTGGGCGGGAATGTACCTATTATATTGTTTGTATATTGGAGTTATGCTGGGGAGAATCCAGAAGATATTGAAGAATGCATATCAATACTGGATAATGGCTTTAAGAAAAATGATGGTACCTACGTACGAGGAATAAATGCTTTAAAAACGACCTATCTGGTTTATCGTTGTGTTGCTTCAGGTAATGTTGATAATTTAACACTAAATCAATGGGTAGAGGTAGGTTAATTATGAAGAAAAAAGCAGTTAATTTTCATCCGCAAGTAGATTTGAGTATAGGGGATAAGTATTTGCTAAAAGAATTTATTGATGAAGGTTCTTTTGGTTATGTATGGAAAGCAATAAACCTTGAAAATAGGCAAACAGTGGCGCTCAAAATACCAAAGGACCAGGAACGAGGAGACAACACCTTATCGGAAGGAAAAGAATTCATCGGGAGTCATCACCCAAATGTTATTTCTATATACTGGATGGGACGTGTGGATGGGGTTTTCCTGATAGAAATGGAGTACTTTAACGGGCATAAACTATCAGACGAGTTATGTGAAACTGGATTTAAGAGTCCCAGAACTTTTGAAGAAATATATAACTTGTTTTTTCAAATACTAGATGGTGTAGAATATATACATTCAAAGAAAATATGTCATGGAGACATTAAACCTCAAAATATATTGACAGATGGGAAAATTGCAAAAATAACCGATTTTGGTACAAGTAAACTGATTGAAGATTTATTTATAAAAACAATTGATGGTGGAGGCACCTGGGCTTATATGGCTCCAGAAGTGGCTGGGTCTAACCGCAGGTATCTTAACTCGGATATATATGCATTAGGAGTGCTTTTATACAAGTTTTTAACTGGCAGGACTCCTCATGAAACTGCCAATCAATTAATTAATAATATGCCTTACCCAAAACCAAGGGAGATAAATGATAATATACCCGAATTAGTTGAAGAAATTATTATAAAATTACTTAAAAGAAACCCTGAAGAAAGATATCAGAATGTGAGGGAAGTAAAAAGGGATTTCGAAGAGGTATTAAGGAATGGAAATAGCAATATTATTTCTTACAATGAGCGGGTTGAAGTAAGATATGAGGATACTGATTGGGTAGAAAGAGTAATCCGATACTATAAGAATAAAGAATTTGATAAGGCAGAACTACTGCTAAAAACGGAGTATGAGAATGGAAATAAATCTGCTGACATACTATATCATACTGCTTATACATATTTTCTGCAGGGTAGATATTTCGACAGTATGGATGTGTTAAACGGCATAAATATTAAGGAGATAGAGGATGTCAGAAGAGAGGCTATAGAAGATAACCTTTTATACTTAAAAGGAAAATTATTTTTTGAACTAAAAAGATATGAGGAAGCAGTCAAAGTTTATGAAAAATTGGTATCAAGGAATCCAGATGACTTGAACTATAGATATAAACTAGCATGTGCTTATGGCTTAAATAATGAACAGGAAAAATCCATAGAGATTCTGGAGGATATTAATAAAAAGACTCCTGGAATGCTCTATATAGTAAAAAAACTTGGTCACGCATACGACCAGAGAAAAGACTTTAAAAAGGCAAGGGCTTATTTTAATTATGCCATACGCTTAGACCCGAATGACACGCTGATTAGGAGCAGGCTGGAGGAATATAGTAAGTATTTAAGTTATCTTGGGTATTAGGGTGAGTTATTTAGGTTTGGTAGAAACCAAGTTTCATAAATATATAAGAAAATCTTAAAAGTGTGAATTAGGTTAGTAGTATTAAAAAAATAATATTGAGGGGATGAGCATGAATACAGTTTTTAAAAAGGAAATTGAGGATATAAGTGCTTCATACGATTTGCTGGAGGACAGTTTAGAAAATCTCAAAAATAAAATCCTGCAAGAGTATATACCTGATTGCAGTAAGAATGGTCAAGTTGAAGAAATACAAAACGCATTACAAGTGCTAAAGCAGGTTGAAAGCCATATGAATGAACTTGCTAAGTTGCGAAATTCTTATAATCAGGCATTTGGAAGTTATATTTATAGCAATAATGGAGAGGATACCGAAGAAATTGAAGAGGAAAACGAAAAAGACATAAAAGATGTGGCAGATAGAACAACATGGAAGAGAGAAAATGAGAATATAAGGATTGAAACGGTAAGACCTGACAAAAGCAGCAGTTACCCTAATATTATACCAGTACATATTTTTGGAGAAATTGTTAAGACCATCATTGACCAATTTGCTCGATATAATAAGGATTATATAAAAACATCTACAATATCTTCACTATTGAATGATAAAATCATGCAGGAAACAAATTATAAAAAGTCTCCTAAAACTTTGGTTTATAGTGTTATTAAAATTCTTATAAAAGAAGATATATTAGAAAATAAGGAGAATTATAAACGAGTATATATTTTGAAGAAAAGTCCTGAATACATATTGAAGTGGTTAAAGAATATTTAATAGTATGGACAAGATTATAAGAGTTATATTAAGGTGCCTGGGATATGATTAAATATGTGTGCGGGGTAGTATGACTACTATATTATTATAAAATGAATTATAGTGAGGTAACAACATGATTTCTGCTTCTATAGAAGATTTTATCAAGATGTTTAATTGGGGTATTATCACCAGAATGTACGGCAACTCTCATAGTTCCATTATTGGTCTTTTGTCAAGTGAATGGATTAAAAAGTCTTCTGACCATTCTGTGTTGGATGGCGCTCCCTCTCCGTTTGTCGGCAAGGGAAGAAAAGGGCAAAAAAATGCAGATATCCTATTATGCAAAGGTGATAAACCTTTTATAGTAGTTGAGGTTGAAACGATAGTGTCTAAATATTTGGAGAAGATAGATTCAATTGCTGCATATATGGAAAATACAAAAGATTATGATGGGTTTAGTTTTGGCCTGCTAGTTATGCTAAATTATACAAATGGTGCAGACAAGTATAAGCATAATTGGCATGATGCAAAAGAATATGCTATGAGTAAAGATATCCCCATTGCATTTGTTTCTTTTGAAAAGAGAAAGGCAGATTTGGGGGATACTGTTTTGGACCGTTTAAAAAGAAGAAATGAATATTACCCGTGGGAAACCAGCAGCATTGATTACTGGATTTATGGAAGTGACAGAAAGATAATTGAAGGGAACTTACTGAAAAAGATAGAAAAATCCTAATTAAGGAAGTGTATTTTATGGTGGATAGATATGAACGCATACTCGGAGGGCTTTTTGGTGTTGCTTGCGGAGACGCTCTTGGCGGAACGCTGGAATTCATGTCAAAGGATGAGATTGAAAGGAAATATGGATATTTAAAAGATATTATAGGTGGAGGCTGTTGGAACTTGGAACCTGGAGAAGTGACCGATGATACTATGATGACTATTGCTGTCGCAGAAGGCATCCTGGACAATCCAGAGAATCCTGTCGAAGATATCGGAAAACACTTTATTGAATGGTATGATAGCAAACCTAAAGATATCGGCAACATTATCCGAATTGCACTTGGTGAATACAAGCGAAGCAATGACTGGATGAAAACTGCCTACTATGCTCATCAGGCAACAGGTGGTATGAGTGCTGGGAATGGTTCACTAATGAGGTGCTTGCCAGTTGCTTTATATTACATTGATGTTGAAAAAATGCTGGAGATAACTGCCTCCCAAAGTGTTCTTACCCATTATGACCAGAAAGCAACGGATGCCTGCCAGTTTTATAATCTGTTAGTTTATGATTATCTAAATGATAAGCCTAAAGTACCTGCTATAAGAGAACATATTGAAAAGTATCCAGAGTATAAGCAGGTATTTCAGGTATCAAAAGAAGAATTGAAGCCAACGGGATATGTGTTTGATACTTTGATATGTGCATTATGGTGTTTTATTAATACTTCATCCTTTGAGGATGCTGTATGTGAAGCGGCCAATCTTGGAGGAGATGCGGATACTATAGCCGCAATTACCGGTGGAATGGCTGGAGTTTATTACGGCTTTGGTGCTATTCCTGACAGGTGGAAAGAAAAGATATTGGTAAAAGAGCAGTTAACTTCTATTGCAAAGAGGATGATTGAAAAGAATAGGATTCAAGAGTAATTCCAGTCGGTGTTAAGGAGAGAATTTGCATGAATAGATGTCAATGGTGTGGAAAAAACTCCAGTGGTTATGGCATGGTAGTATTAACTATAAAAGAAGTTGAGCCGTCCTAGTCTATATATGTAGAATGCTACAACAGATATATTACCGATGCATTTAGAGATGAAAGACTGTAAGGAGGGCTCTTGCGCATGATAGAAGGTTGTGGTAAAATTTTCTTATTATTTTATAACAAAAACCTAGAACCTTGATAATTAAATCTTTGTTGGTCTTGACCTATATATAAAATCATCTTTCCTTTAAACAAAATTACATATGGAGGGTATTGATTCCATATTAGTTAAAAACATAATAATTTTAAAGGAGAAATTTATATGATAAAAAAAGGAAAAGATGGCAAGGTGATAGGAATTAATAAAGTACAAACAGATGATTGCGTAAAACACAGGGATGGCGTAGGTACTATATTAACACGCGAGCAAATAGAGTTTTTTAAATTGTGTAGAGAGTTTAATAATGAGTTTTATAAAGGCAGTATCAAAACTGTTGTAATACCATATGAAAATGGAGATATAAAATATATAGGGGGAATAAAGGAACTTCATGCCCACGGTAAAGGGAAACTATACTATAGAGGAAATGTTCCTTACAAAGAAGGATATTTTAGGCATGGAATGTACTTAGGGCCTGAAGAAACACAGTGCGCACATATTTTTATGGATGACATTATAGAAGATATATGCCATTATATACCTTCAATGGATAGAAGCATATTGAGAGAGGCTTCTGAGAGTATTGGGACAGTTCAAGATGTGGAAGATTATTTAGTTAAGAATGATATTTCAAACCAAGTAGAAAAAATAATATATCGTACAATAGTTGTAGAATAGTTATTTTATAGAAAATTAAAAGATACTGACGGAGGCACATCTCCTTTACGGCCAGTTTTGCAACTGGAATTAAACGTAATGGGGGTGTGCCTTTTTAAATTATTGATTGGTCATTAGGAAAGAAAAGTGACGTTAGTGCTTGGCTTAAGAATAAAGGGACACGGTTTAAGGAGGATGAAAGGATGCTTACTGTTGATGAGTTCACAGAAAAAATTCTACATGATTTTAAGAAGGTATTTCCTGAAGTGAAGAAAGAAGAAAAATTTATCCGCCTTGGTACAGGGGTGACCCATGTGGAGTTGCCAATCAATAGCATGTATAAAGAATACCAGGTTACGGATTATGAAAGTATAAAGAAATTATATATAAAGGTTTCTAATGAAATATTAAATCAATACAAATTTAAAGTAGACTATAATAATGTGTATCCATTACTTAAAAGCAGGGAGTTTGGGAAAGGGGAAAAGGATTTAGGGTTTTATAGAGAGCAAGCCTTTGCTGATATAGATATTTTTTATGCTTCAGATATCGGAGAAGTTTTTAGATTTATACTTAATAGCGATGATGTAGACTTTGATAAAATGAAAAAGGCAGCATGGGAAAACTTGAATAAGATGGCCAATCCACTGGTAAAGTTGGATAAGACACTTGATGTATTCTGCCTGAAGTATTCTACAGACTATAACTCGACATTGTTGTTAAGTACCGCACTACAGAATCAAATACACAAAAAAATAGGGAAGGATTATCTTTTTGCAATTCCTTCTTCAACTACATTAATTGTGGCCAGATATCGTCCTGAATATATTTCGATAATAAAGTCATTAATGGCAATAGACACAGACACGAACAGAATTTCGGATAAAGTGTATCAGTATAAAAATGGGATATTTGATATTGCATCGGTTTGAAAAGTATATTTATATTAAGGAAGTATAGGAATAAGGGTTAAGTATTATTTATTGATACTTACGGTGATTTATTTCCTAATTTGTTTGAGTAAAAAGTTTGAGTTTAGGTATTTTAAATTTGTATATTGTACTATACTAGTAATATATGGAAAGGAGATATTACAGTATGAATAAGGTTTTAATTGAATGTGATACTCTCATTGATGAATATGAATTAAGTAGAGAAAACATTATAAAACAACTAGAAACGATTAAAATAGAAAAAGACCAGGATTTTGTAATTGCCTATGATAAAGATTTTAGGTTTACTCTAGTCGGTGAAATGAGTAAAAACAATAACTCGATAGTACTAACAAATATTATAAAAGCCGATGATTTTAGGGAAATGGATAATTCAGACTTATTTCAGTTTATAAGGGAACAAGGTGATTGAGGATAAGGAAAATTAGGATAAAGGAATAAGGCTTTGGGGATAGGACAATATATCCTACAAAGCCTTATTGTATTAGCATTTAGGCATTTCAAATTTTACTTTTTCTATAAAATTCCTTATTGTAGGGATGTTGTTAAGCATTAGTTTATATTCATAAGGCTCTGTTTTTTGCTGAACTTGACATAGATAATGTTCTACTATTTGAATGTAAGAAAGGGATAAGGAATAATAGGTAGCAGGGTTAAGGAAACAAGTGACTAATCCAGTGATTGCTTCACTTAACTTCCTTGCATCCTTATTCCCTAATTCCTTCCCCACAACCTGTTGCAGGTAATTCAGTTCCAGCCTGAAAACTTCTAAGTTTATCATTTGAACCACTCCTTCACAAAATTTGAAGCATTATAGCCACAGATAGATGGAAAGTCAAATTAAAAGAGGTAAAAGTTTTAGGCAGGGGGAAATGATAATTGGGCTAAGGTAAATTTGGTAATTTATCAATAATAATTAGAATAGATTGTTTTCTTTATCTATATGCGCTACAATAATTTTGGAAAAACAGACGGAGAGCACATTCTCTTTTCACAGCCAGGTTTATACTGGCAATAATTAAGGAGAATGTGCTTTTATTTTTGAGAAAGTTTGATGTAGTAAAATGTAAGGATAAGAGGTGACGGATATGAGAATAACTTTTCAGGAAGAGAGTATTAATGAAAAAAGTTTTAACAGGATATTTCAAGGGGTATCGTTCAAGGAGATTGGTTTAGATTTAAGAAAGGTTAAAGAAATAGTGGAAGTAGAAAGGATAGAAAATTATAAACTACCATTGTTGATGTTTTTGCTTGAGGATGATACATTACTTCACATAGAAATCATGAATGATGAAATAAAAACCGACCTCCAGAGCATGTTTACTTATGACATGAGTATAGTTTTAAGGTATAAGATACAGGTAAGGACAGTAATCCTAAATTTTGGAAGCAGGCAAGATGGCAAAATAATGAGAAATTTCGGCTCAATGCATTATGAGGTTCAAATAGTAGATTTATCAAGTATTGACGGAGATAAAGTATATGAGGAACTAAGTCAAAAAATTACTTCAGGCTACCTACTTAATAAGAGAGATAAATTAAATCTGGCATTTCTTCCATTTATGAAGCATTCGGTATCCTTCAGTGAAGCACTTAGAAAAGTTATACTTTTAATAGAGAGTATAAAGGATGAAGAAGAACGGATGGCTTATGTAGCAGTGATATCAGAAATCATATCAAGGTCTACAGGTGAACAAGGGGTTAAGGTTTTAAAGGAATATCTTATGGATACAGAGGTAGGAATAAGGATTAGGGACGAAGGGAAGAAGGAAGGTATGCGGGAATCGATTATGATAATACTTTTAGAAAAGTTTAAAGTTTTACCCGATGATGTCTACTATGCTATTGCAGAACAAAAGAATGAGAACACTTTAATGAAATGGCTTCAGAATGTAACCAGCATTTGCAGTGTTGATGAACTGAAGAAAATGGTATTTAACATTGAATAGAATAAAAAATCTTATTAGATTACTATCGTCCCTATAAGCCCTATTACTCCTATTACCCTTTAGCACCTTATGCCCTGAATCCTATTAATTATATATGTATATTAGTTAAGATGGTCAAAGGCATATGTTTCAAGGAATTGAAAGTGTTTTAAGGCGACAAAAATTATAGCAGACTTTATTACAAATACATGAAATTTTATAAATTTGGACCTGACAAATCTCTTTGTGCGCGCTACTATATTAGAAGAAAGGAGAGTTGATTATTGATGAAAAAGAGATTAGATATAATTTTTAACATAGTTATACCTACAATGGTAGGGTACGCAACGTTCTTTCTGATTTTCTATTTCTATCAGAGATTATTTTTTGAATACAGATGGCTCGCAATAATTCCATTCATTATAGTTACAGGATATGTTATAAAAGATAATATGAGAGAGTGGAAGATGATAAAGCAGCAGGGTTAGAGAATTAGGAGTAAGGGGAAAAGGGGATAAGTGGATAAGTGGATAAGGTCAAACTTACCCCTTATCCCTAAGTCCTGTAAAGGATAAAGAAGGTAGGGTAGGAGTTATGAAATATGTAATAATTAGTCTTTTAGTCTGCATTACGATTGTAACCATTGTTTCAATAATAGGCATAGGCATTATGAAAAGAAAATAGAGAGTAGATATAGATAGCGAAAACAGGCAAATGATGCCTGTTTTTTAGTCTGAAACTAAAGATAAATTTGTTTCTAATAATCTGATATAGCATTAATACTTTCTTCCAAATCCTCCTGTCTCACTTTAAGATAAATAGCGCTGCTTTCTATACTTTCATGTCCTAACAACAACTGTACAGTATTAATATCAGCATTAGGTGTATTTAGAATTTGAATTGCAAAGTGATGTCTGAACATATGAGGATGAATTTTAATATTGGTATCATTTGCCCAGCGTTTTAGTATTTTAAAGATTCCAGAGCGCGTAAAAGGGCGTTTTCTTTCGCTTATTAAAAGATAATCAGAGGATATGGACATTCTATCTCTATCTTCCATGTATGAAATTATAGCCTTTCTGACATCTAAATGAAGAGGAATATTCCTTTCTTTTTGATTTTTACCTATAATTCTTAGATTTCCAGAACGTTCATTTATGGTTATATCAGCAAGGCGGATATTTATAAGTTCACTTACCCTGACTCCAGTTTTAGATAACAACTCAAAAACTACTATCCATAAATTTTTCTGACTTCTATACACATATCTTTTGATTTTTCTAAAATCTGAGTCAGAAAAACCCTTTGGAGCGGTAGGTTTATTTGTACGTATCTTCTTTAAATTTTCAGCAGGGTTGTTTTTAATAATGCCATTGCTTTGAAGAAAGTAAAAATATTCTTTTAGTGCTGCAATTTTATTATTTATGGTAGATGCTTTTTGCCGTTTGATATTCAAAAGATAATTCCGGTAGTCTTGTAAGTCCATCATGATTACATTTCCTGGGATAAATTTTTCACCATATGACTCGGTGTAGTATTTTATAAAATCATTGATATTGGTAGTATAAGTTGATATTGTGCCACTTGATTTATCGTTTTTATTTAAATAATCTACAAAATCATCCAAATAATATTCCTTAGTATCCATGACTAAACTCCCTTCCATAAATTTTACTATGATTTTAAGGACTCATAAGGTGAAATTCAAGTTTATATACCAGGTTGATTTCAAGTTTAAAAGTAAGGCTAAAAAGTTTTGTGGACAATTTTTAATGGCTTATTACATCAAATTAAGATAAAATTCCACTTGATTTTAATTGTATTCTCCACAAAATCCTGGTTTTGTTGACAGGTTTTGTGGAAAATTCTTCTTGTAAGATATATAATGAATATGAAATTAGTTATGCCTTTGTATTATCAATACAGGAGGAAGGATATGTTTGTATCAAAACTTTTAATAAGAAATTTTAGAAGTATAGAGAAAGAAAGTATTGATTTTAGACCTGGGAAGAATGTATTGGTAGGTAAAAATAATTCTGGCAAGAGTAATATTGTTAAAGCATTAGATTTAGTTTTAGGAGAGAAGAACCCAGTATATTTAGATATAAATGAGAAAGACTTTTTTACATGTTACGAAGATGGAAATGAAAAGGTTAAAAAAGCGTTTTTTATAGCAGTAAAATTAGAGGGAAATGACATTAATGAAGAATTGTTTAAAAGTGTTAGTGGAGCATGGTTAGCGACTGTAGGAGACAAAAATTTGTTAGAGGATTTTTTTAACGCAAACAAAAATCCTGAGTTACTCATAAAAAATTTTGATACTCTAAGTAATAGAAGATACTGTAAGGACACAGAAGAGTTGTTTGATATATTTAGAAATGCTCAAGAGTTATATATTTATTTTTCAGTTATAAAAAATGCTGAAATCGAAAACATGGATTATGATATGGATAATCAGCAGAGTAATTATTCAAAAACATATTCAATTTTTTTAAAGCATGGTAACCAATATTATAGATGCTCAAAGTTTTCTAATGATTTGAAGAATTCACTGATTACAAGTGCAATTTTATCAGCGGTTAGAGATATAAATAAAGAACTTAGGATTAACACGTGGAGTTGGTATGGAAGATTAATAAAAGATATCTGGGAAAACTGTAATCCTAGTCAAAAAAGAGAAATAGATAAAAAACTCAGTGAAATTAAAGAAATTACTGATGATATCTTTACTAATGCTGCATCAGATATAGAAGAAAAAATTAAAAAGGCTATTTATCATAACAGTATATCTTTCCAACTTCTCCAAAATACTAAAGATGATATTTATAAAGGAATAAATATATTTGTTAATGATGGCGTTGAAGGTTTATTAGAGGATAAAGGGACAGGCATTCAGAGTGCAGTTGTAATATCACTATTTTCTTATTATTGTAGTAAATTTCATAAAAACTCTTCACTGCTTGTGGTTGAAGAGCCAGAAATATATTTACATCCGCAGGCTAGAAGGGTTGTCTCAAATAAATTTGATGAGTTTGTTAACCTTAATTCTACAAATAGAAATCAGGTGATTATTACAACTCACTCATCTGAGTTTATAAGAAACACTGATATAGGCAACATAATAGTAGTTAAGAAGGTTAGTGGAAAAACAAAAACAAGATGTATACAAATGGAGACAGGTAAGCATAAAGAACTTGCAAAACTTCAAAATATAATATCGACTAAGAATGCAGAAATATTTTTTGCAGACAAAGTTATATTGGTAGAAGGTGGCGAGGAATATTTAATACCATTAATAGCAGAGCATTATTATCAAGAAAAAGGTTTTTTGGATTATAGCAATATTAGTGTAGCCAAAGTAGGTGGAAAATCTTTCTTCAAGCCATATATGGAGGTATTATCTTGTCTAGGAATTGAATATTATGTTATTGCTGATTTTGATATTCTCCATAATGGATTAGAAGATATCGATGAATTTATAAATGAGTTTTCTCAGGAAGAATTGAATGATATTAGAAAGTCATTAAATGAAATAATACCAATTGATGAGCCGTGGATAAAGAGCAAAGATATAAGAGAGAAATTATTAAAACCTGATAAAAGTATGGATGCAAAATCATTATGTACTGTTATAGACGAAATTTGTGCTACTGAAGAATATAATGACAAGTTAAAAGAGATATGGCAGTATGTGAGACCTAAAGTAACCAAAAAAGTAAATTATAGAATATTAGATAATTATGAAGATATAAAATTTAAAGTTTACAATTATATAGACAAATTAAAAGCAAGTAATATTTTTATACTAAAAAAAGGGGAACTAGAAGATTATATTACTGATGATGGCCAAAAAATAATTGAAGATTTAGGATTTGCAAATCAAAAAGAGTTAAAAATCATAAAGTTATCAGAATTAGTAAATAATGGTAATGTTAAAATAGAACAAGTGCTTGACGTGGAAGATTATATTGAAGTTATACAAAAACTTAAGTTCAATAGTTAAAAAACAATATATGCATTGGCATACGAAATAGTTCTATTAATTCGCTAATATATAAAACAAATTTGAATTGTTTGTAATGTAGTTTAATATTCGAAATAAATCAGTATTGAGTTAAAAATGTTTTTATATAAAAAAATCACTTCAAAGCCTTCAATCAATTGTAGAGATGATGGTTAGAGCATCTCGTAATAAAATTTATTAAAATCATAAATGTATAATTTCTCAATGTAGACAAATTTTAATGATTTATGGTATATTTGACTTGTCCATTATTTGTATATGGAGGGATATTATGTTGAGATTGAAGTTATCAGACCATATAATTAATGCATCAAATGTTAGTTATGGTGAACCAAAATTGTCAGTACATACAGGAAAACAACTTGAGACACTTTCCTTTAGTTTGCAAGTTAGGGGTAAAACCCTGAAAGAGGATTTTAATAACAAATTGCATAAAGTTAAAGATGGGGGGATTTTTAGTACTGACAATAACGGTATTAATATAAAGGAGTATAAGTTAGTGAACCATTCCTACAGTTATACTGAAAATTATTCTGATGAAGATACTATTTATACTTATACTTTATACTTAGAGGAAATAGAGAGACTAAAAATAGACAGTTTAGTTATTGCAGGAGTTGAAGTTACACCTTATGAATTTACCGAAAAATATGATGATGCCATCATAATACAAGCAAAAATAAAATTATCAAAAGAAGATGCTGAAAAACTTGATATGGCTACAAAGGAAAATAAGTACTTTGATGTAATCAGAAAAGGTATTAGTGATGAAGTTAAAAAAATGAGATTCGGCAAAGTTATCTGGTCAGAAAATGATGGTTATATTAAAAAAGATATTGTACTTGTAGAAGATATTTACGACAACAAAGAATCACCTCTTTCGAAGTTTTTCCAGCCTGAATTTAGTAACATTATGGATATGTTGTCATATATTAAAAATTTAAATGATGAATTATTAAAATTACTAATATCAAGAGGTCAGTTGTCTGCCGAGGAATTAGAACAAATAAAAACAGTAGCAAAGAACAATATTAGAGCAACTACAAAGGAGTATTATAGAGTGGAAGATATTGATAAATTTTAATTATTATGGAGAAGGGTGGATTTTACAATCCATCCTCTGTTATTTATTAATACAGGTGAAGTGTTTTTCTGATGCTTAAACCATCACAATTTTGCAAACTCTTCGAGAGCCTCCTTGTTTTCATTAATTACTATATCCATAAGAGTTTCAATTTCTTCTTTATTTTCATCAGACAATTGCAAAAATTCTTCTTTCGATTTTTCCGTGAAAGCCATTAATTCTACCTCGCTTTACATGATTTTTATTAAATTATACCATAAAAAAGATACGAGCCAGAATCCTTAATAAGAATAATTAACCTACTTCCCTAGTTAAAAAATCACTTCGAAAGTTGATTTTACAGGTACTATTTATATAATAACCTTCAAATCAAAAACTGAATGGAGTGATTTTTAATGAGAGATGTGACGATTTTGGGTAATTTTACTGTATTAGAGACTTTTGAATTAAATAATGTGCAAGTTGATAAAGGTTTTGATGGTAGGTTGGATATATTTTATAGAGCAAATCTTTGTACATAGAATAATGATGACATTGCATATATAGATTGTTACTATAAAAGGATTGAAGATTTAAAGGAAGACCTGAGCAAATTCAACTTGATTTGAAATAATGAAAATATGGGTATCTGCTGGAAGGGAATTAAAATTGTATTCCAAATTTGGTTATAAAACTTGAGACTAGTATATAGCCCTCTTTATATTATATGAGATTTAAAAATAGGAATTTTATAATGATAAGGAGGGCTTATAATATGTTTACAAAAGCAGAAGAAATTTATTCGAAATTCAATGAAGAAAACATTCAGATAATGATTCCTAAAAAATTATTATTTACTTTATTACAGCAGGTAGATAGACTCCTTGAACTATTAAGTAATGAAGAAGTAGCAAGCAACTTTGCAACATATGATTACATCAGTAATGCGGAGATGTTAATGGTTAAATTATATATTCTATCAGCCGAGCCTTATAATCAAAAAGAAGTTATTTTAGAAACAAGTATTGCAGAGTTTCTTGTCATAAGGGATTTAGTATTTTGCAATTATACACTACCTCATTTAAGGGGGAAAATGAGGCCTTCTATATGCAAAGCATACAAGGATTTTTATGATGAGATTGAAGACATCTTCGGAATGCTTGATAGTAATGAAGTCAACACATATTGGAATTACTTAAAAAACTATAAATTCGAAGGTGGAATGCTTCAGTAAAATAATGAAAAGGCATAGATAGATAAACTCTACTAATACTTCCATTATTTCAATTACTATTTTCATATAAACTCTTCAATTTGCTGCTGAATAACAGTAAATAAAATAATTGAATATTGTAAATAAAAAAATTTTACGTTTAAAATAAAGTCGTTATATGGTAAAATGAAAGTACACTGTAGAATGGTAAATGCCATTGACACAGACATCTAGTATAGGTGTCCTGCGGTCAGTGGCATTTTTTGTTTTTAAATTTACGGATAGAATTAAGGCATCAAGAATGTTGCGATTATACTAATTCTTAATTCTTATAACCTAATCTCTAATTCCTGGCACATGGAGGTGTTTATGTGGGCAAAAGGAATACAACGTGGGATTCAAAAAAGATAGAACAATGGATAAAAGAAGGCAGAGGGCAGGGAGAGGGAAAGGAATATAAACCGTGGTTAACTATTCAGGATTTTCCTTCGATGGGCAGGGTAACAAGAGTATTTGGATGGACAACGCAGCGAATACATCATTTTTTCTCAGATACGCAATTGAAATATTTCTACTTATTGGATTGGGAGGAGAAAGTAATTGATATTCGGGAGCACTACCCCCTTATAGATTTAGAAGTGGTACTGAATGATACTACTGATTTAAAAATTGATAAGTTTGAAGATAAGAAAACGAAAGAACCTTATATAATAACTACTACATTTTTAATTACCCTGTTAGATTCTGATGGTAAAAAGAGTTTTGCAGCGAGAAGTATTAAATATGCTTCTGAATTATCAAGAAGGAGTACAATTGAGAAACTTGAAATTGAGCGGAGGTACTGGGAAGCACAGGGAATAAATTGGGGGATTGTAACTAATAAGGATATAAATACAGTTCGGGCGAAAAACATCGAATGGATTCATTCAGTGATGGGCTTTGGTAGCGATAATAGTTTTTCTGAAGATGAATTGGCTGATTTATTATATGCTCTTTTATATAGATTTATAGATAGCCAAAAGAGTATAAAAAACATTATATCAGGATTTGAAAGAGATTATACATTAGATGCGGGAATGGGATTGTTTCTATTTAAACGCCTAATTGCTGAAAAAAGAATAAGTTTGGATATGGACAGACCAATAAATATTAATCAAACCTGTAAATCAATATACATACCTGAAGTGAACGGTAAGGAGGTGAATGAAGGTGTTAAAGTATTCGGTTAATTCTTTAATTGAATGGCAAGAGGAGAATGGAGATAAAAGTATTGAGAGGCTATTGTGGATTGACGATGAAATAGCATATGTAATTGATGTAAATAAAAATAAAGTTCCTTATATTCGTAGAATTGAAGATATAGAAGTTGCACTAGCAGAGGATAAAGCAGAAATTATCAAGGAAGATAAATATATCGTTGTGTTGAGAGAAGAAGATATAGCCGAAAAGCATAAAGTTATTAGGGATAAGGCATGGAATATTGTTAAAGATATGGTAGACAAGGAGCCTGATATTTATCAGGCATCTTTTAGAAGGAAGTTAATAAAAAAAGCATCTGAGAATTATGGAATAAGTGAATTTTGGATTTTAGAGTATTTAAAGCGATATTGGAAAAGGGGAAAAACCCGTAATGCCTTATTGCCAGACTACAGAAACTGTGGTGCAAAGGGTAAAGAGAGAAAGGCTAGAGATGCGAAAAGAGGAAGACCTAGAGCAAATCAAAGTGTTAAAGGAGAAGGAATTAATGTTACGGAAGATATTAAAAGAATTTTTCGTATTGCAGTAAACAAATATTACTATACCACAGCCAAAAATTCTTTGACCTTGACTTACGAACTTATGAGAAAGGAATACTTTAATGATGGATTTAAAGAAGAAAATGGGGTAACGATACCTATTTTAAAACCGCAATCACAAATCCCTTCATTTGGTCAGTTTAGATACTGGTTTTATAAAGAACGTGACTTAAAAAAAGAGATAACTAGCAGATACAGCAATAAAAAGTATCAAAAACGGTACAGACCTATTATAGGCAGTTCCCTTGATGGAGTATTTCAACCAGGGGAATTTGAGATAGACTGCCAAGTGGGAGATGTTTATTTGGTATCAAGATTTAATCGGAATTGGATAATAGGCAGACCTGCTATATACGCTGTCATCGATAAATTTAGCCGTATGATATGTGGAATTTATGTAGGTTTGGAAAGTGGTTCATACCTTGGCGCAATGATGGCACTTTTAAATGCAACGACAGACAAAGTGGAATTTTGCAAGCAGTATGGTATTGAAATAGAGGAGAAGGATTGGCCGGTTCATCATTTACCAGAGTCTATAACTGCCGACCGGGGAGAACTTGAGGGAGGAAATATTGAAAATCTTATAAATACACTTAATGTAAAAGTTAAAAATACGCCTCCTTATCGGGCTGACCTTAAATCAGCAGTAGAAAGATTTTTTGGGCTTACGAATGAACGGATAAAGCCTTTTTTGCCAGGTGTTGTGGATTTAGATGGAAGGGAACGAGGGGATAAGGACTATAGGATAAAAGCAAAATTGGATATATACCAATTTACACAGATATTAATTAAATGCGTCTTGTATCACAACAATCATTATCATTTAGATTATTATAAACGGGATGAAGATATGATTGAAGATAATGTTCAATGTATCCCAATTGAACTTTGGAACTGGGGTATTGCAAACCGGGGCGGTACACTTAGAACCGTTCCTGAGGATGTTATAAAACTAGCGTTGATGCCGGCTGATACAGCAACTGTAACTCCTAAAGGGATAAGGTATAAGGATATGTATTATGCATCAAAGACTATGTTAAAAAATGGAGTGTTTACTGATGCCAGAGTAAAAGGAAGATGGAATGTAAAGATAAGTTATGACCCACGGAATATGGATTACATATATGTTTATGATGATAATATAAAAAAATATGAGAAATGTTTTTTAACTGATGCAGGTAGTAGATACAAGGAAAAGACAATTGAAGAAATAGAGTATCTTCTAGCAGTAGAAAAAATGCAGAGAGAAAAAAATAAAGATAATGTTGCACAGGCAAAGGCACAATTAATTTCAGAAATAGAAGATATAGTTAAACAGGCAGAGGAGGATTATAAAAGAGAAACAAGCATTGTAGAAAGCGATAAACAGAGAGTAAAGAATATACGAGAAAACAGAAAGGCTGAAAAAATGATAAGAAGGATGGAAGAGGCTTTTGATTTAGGAAATAGTGATGAAAACTATCAAAACAATTTAGATGAGGAAGCAGAAACAGGAGAAAATGATACTTTGCAACTATTGTTTCGAAAACAGAAAGAGGTGATGTTAGATGAGAGAAGTGATGATACCCAATGGTAGTATAGCAGTAGAAGCAGAATATAAAGAACAAGTAATTCCAGATTATAGAGGAAATCCATTCATCGAATCCCTTCCTAATCTTCTTTCTACGCAAGAGGCAATAGAAAAATTGGCTTTTTATCCTAAGTTTGAAAAAAATGAAAGACAGTTAGACAACCACTACCGTATTCATATGATAGACAGATTATTTCAGGTTTTTCAGCCCATTCCTATGACTATAGAACTGGAAAGAAAGATTTCTCGTTCAATTAGACAGGGTTATCTCTCACGCAATCCATTTGGCATCAGATTGGCTCAAGATTTTTATAGGGATTATCATAAAAATCCCATCGGCATAATGGATAATAAAGAATATTATTCGTATTCACTAGGGTTTACTTTGATAGGAATATCAGGTTTGGGAAAGACTTCCTCTCTTAATAGAATACTAAGTTTATATCCTCAAGTAATTGTACACTCTGAATATCAAAACATGCCATTTTCTACGTATCAAGTGGTGTGGGCGAAACTGGAATGTCCTCACGATGGGTCAATTAAGGGACTTTTATATGAATTTTTTTTAGAAATAGACAGGCTATTGGGAACTAACTACTATCAAAAGATGATGAGAACACGGGCAACAACGGACGCCATGATGACAGTGATGAATCAGGTGGCAAGAAATTGTGCTCTAGGAATTTTAGTGATTGATGAGATACAACATTTGAGTTTGGCGAGGTCTGGCGGAAGTGAAAAAATGTTAAATTTCTTTGTAAACCTTATAAATAATGTAGGAGTGCCAGTCGTTTTAGTAGGAACTCCGAAGGCTGTAAAGGTACTCCAAGGGGATTTTAGGAAAGCACGAAGGGGGTCTGGTCTTGATGGTGATATGGTATGCGATAAGATTCCAAAGGGCGAGGTATGGGATTTATTAGTTAATTCAATATGGCACTACCAGTGGACGAGAAAAGAAACTCCTCTTACCCCTGAATTAAGCAGTGTTTTATATGAAGAAACTCAGGGAATACCTGATTTATTAAAAAAGGTATATGTCATTGCTCAAGCCCATGCTATTTCATCGGGAAAGGAAGAGATAACTCCATATGTTATAAAAAAGGTGGCAAAAGAGAATTTAAAACTGATTCAGCCAATGATTACTGCATTGAAAACGAATAATCTGAGAGAGATTATTAAGTACGAGGATATATATGTAGGGGATATCAACTATACTGATTATTTAACCCGAACTAAAGAATCTATCAGCCTGGATTTGCGGGCAAAGGAGATAAAGAAAAAACAGAACAAAATGAAGCAGGAAAATCTGATTGAGCAGAAAAAGGAGGTTTTAATAAAACTTGTTGATTTAGGCGTGAATGCTAAGAAGGCTCAAAAAATAATTGATACTATACTTTCGCAAAATCAGAATATAAATGCAGAAAAGATAATAGAAGTTGCTACAGCAAAGATTGAAAATGATAGGATTAAGAAACAAGCAGAGAGAAAAAAGAAAAAACAGAAGGCATTAAACTTACTTGATATCCGAACTATTGTTGAGCAGGGCAAAAAGGATAATAAAAGTGCTTATGAGGCTATAAAAGAATCAGGATATATCATTAGTTTTGAGGATGACATTTTTTCTAAGGAAGTGGTATCGTGAACTTTTTTCCAACACCTTATCCAGATGAAATATTATATAGTACGCTGGCACGATACTGTATGCGAAGTGGTAATATAAAAGAAATACATAATTTTGAAGACTTATTTGGTACAAGGAATTGTATAGCAACTATGGAATTGCCTACACAATTAGATGCATTAATTGAAAATATGCCTGCAAACTCAAAGTATACAGCAGAATATTTTATCTATAAACATACCTTATTTCCTTTTCTTGCAGCATTTATTCCAGAGGAACGTGCTAACAAAATAATTAAAACTATGAGAAATGGTGAAGGTGCTGTTTCTTACATGAGTTTGGGTCTTGTTACGAGTTCCGTTACTTTAAATCGGTACTTTCGATTTTGTCCTGAGTGTTTTAAAGAGGATATAGAAAGATTTGGAGAACCATACTGGCATAGAAGCCATCAAATTACAGGGGTATTTGTATGTGCAAAACATAAAATACCCCTGTATAATAGTACGGAACTTATAAGGGGAGGAAATAGACAAAGATTTATTAGCGCTACTCATGCAAATTGTATAGTAGAAAAAGAAATAAGTTTTCCTAGCGATTTAATGGAAAAGATGCTTTGGATGGCAGAGGATGCAGAAATACTTTTAAACAATCACTTTGAATTTAAAGAACCTGATTGGTTTAAGAATCAATTCCGGGTAAAATTAATTGAAAAAGGATATGCAAGGATGAACAACTATATTCACCAGAAGAAATTAAAAGAAGATTTTATAGAATTTTATGGCTATGAATATCTGAAACTTGTTCAGTCTTCTCTACCTGATAAAAGCGGAGGCTGGCTGTCTGATATGGTAAGAAAAAATGATAGAACAACATATGCAATAAGATACTTGCTATTAACGAGATTTCTTGAAATACCTGTCGTTGAATTATTTAATACAAAACTTGGCTTTAATGATGAAAATGAAAGTAATATTGATGCTTATCAAGAACTGTGGGACCAGAGATTAATTGAACTTTCACAGTCAGGATTATCAATACGGGAAATAGCAGATATACTAAAGTCCTCTACGAAAACTATTAGAAAAGCGATTGACAGGTTAGGAATAGAGCCATTTTGGAAATTCAATGGTGGCGGAAAATACATTTATAAGAAATATACTGATACCGAAGAATTTAAAATAAAAAGAGAAGAATATAGAAAAAAATGGCTCGAACTTCATGCTCAATATCCTGATAGAAGTAGTAACCAAATTAGAAGAAATAACGATGGATTGTATTCTTGGCTGAAAAAATATGATAGTGAATGGTTGGAACAAAATTATCGTAGAATAAAAACGACAGTTAACACTGTTGATTGGTCTAAAAGAGATGTTGAACTACTTCCACTAGTAAAAGAAGTTGTAAAGGAAATGAAAGAAAGTAAACCTGAAAGAATTACTTGGACAACTATAGGTAGTAAATTAGGGATTAGTGGATGGCTTTCTAAAAGGAAAGAGAAACTTCCACTGACAAAGGCATATATAGAGTCAGAACTAGAAAGCCTAGAAGAATATCATATAAGAAAGATTAAATGGGCAATTGAAGAATTAGAAAGTCAGGGAAAAGAGATAACATTATGGAATTTGGCAGAAACAGCGGGAGTTAAGCCAAGGTATATGAAAGTAATTTCTAAAGAAATACGAAATACATTAAGGGAGAAGGGGTATGATTTTATCTTCAACAATAAATAATTTGTACATAAATGTGTGCAGTCTTTTTTTGACAAGTAACACCTTTCAAATTCCAGAGAATGTTAAATAAATTTAGACAATGCAAATAGTGTGTTATAATAAAAAATATAGAAGTTTATATAAAAATAATGAATGACAAGATGATTTAAAGATGGGAGGGATTTTGTGAAGGAAGAGATTCTTAAGATAATTACAGATTATTATTTGAATTCTGGGGATTTTAATGGATTCCCGTTATATAATTTTGATAAAAACTATACTGATTTGATTTGTCAGTTAATTGATGAAGATAAAGTAGAGGTATTATCTTCAGCATTTGTTATAAACCCACATATAAAAGCCTTGAAACTAAATATTGATAAAGAAGACCAGAAAAGAGAAGTTATTAATAATGGAGATTCAGTTGTTTTATATCCAACAGAAAAATATTTAAAAGAATTAAATATTAATAGCGAAAAACCTTTTACAAAAATGCTTTTAGATGGGCAAGAACAATTGAAAATATTATTTTTTGATATAGAAATCTTAGAAACATATTTTCAAGACCCAAGATATAAAGTATTTTGGCATGATTATAGAGGAAGTATTGTTGTTTCTGACGAATTTTATGGTGAGGACTTAGAAAGCGAATATATAAAGGATTTTGGATTAGGTTATCACAAAGAAAAATTATATGAAGAAAGGGTAGTTGGAGTTTTTTTAGGAGACTTAGCAGAACTTTCACTTAATGCGCAACTCAAATGGAAAGTAAATTATTTGGAGAATCAACAAGATTATTTAATAAATGAAGGTTTTTATAAGAACTTAATTTTAGGAGAATGGGTAGATGAAGTGTCAATTTATGATGCTATTCTTGATGAAATGATAGTTATAAATAAGATGTGTGAAAATATGGGCATTCCACATTTATTTAATAAAACATATAAGCCACACACATTCGAAAAACCAGAAGATTATAGGATAATGTTTCTTCCGACACTTAAAAATTATTATAGTTTTATATTGGCACTTGAAAAAATAATTATACATAATATTAATTATAAAACTTTTACAACAACTGCTAAATATATTAAACCAGTAGAACGAAAAGATGATAAGGGAAATTTAAAGCACAGTTTGAATATGATGTCGGAATGGTTAAAGCAAAATATTAGAACTAATGAAGATATCGATGAACTGATTATAAATCCTCTAAAGTCCATTAGAAAAATTAGACAGGTTCCTGCACATGAGATATATTCTAATCAATATGACAAATTATTATATAAAAAGCAAAATGAAATGATAATTGAAACATATAAAGCAATAAGAAGTATAAGATTATTTTTTGCTAACTATCCAGGAAATAAGGAAATAGAGATACCTGAATATCTCATTACAGGTGAAAAAATAAGGATATATTGATAAAGTCTAATGAAATGGGACAAAAGGAGAAGAAAATTTATGTATAGATTACAGAGGTTATCCTATGAATGAAATAATAAGTTATAGTTTTTTAGAATGGAATATTCAAGGTGCGGGTGGATTAAGTGGTTATACAATACAAAAATTTGTTGCTGACACTATTATTCAAAAGAATAAAGATATCGTTGTTTTAGTTGAGTTTTATATTGGTTATAACTTTGATTATATTAGACAACGTTTGCAAAACAATTATTTTGTATTTATATCTCCATTTTTATATGAGCATAATCAAGTGCTTATTGCTTTAAATAGGAGTAAATTTGAAGAGAGTGATATACTTAAAATTGTTACTGCTAATCCATTAGATATAAAACGTCCAGAATATCTGCAACTTGATATCAAAACAAAACAAGAAAAAGTATTCTCAATTATAGGTGCAAGAATTAAGACACAAGGCTCTGAAGAGGATAGAGTAGAACAGTTTAAATTCTTAAACGAACAAATTGAGTCAATTGATAGAGTAATCTGTGTTGGCAATTTTAATTTAACTAGTACGCATACTAAAAAGTATTTAACAGCAGCAGAAGTATATGGACCAAGAACTCTTGATGATAAAAGATGGAGTTTTGTACATAAAGATTATGGTAAAGTGGGAATTGATTTAGTTGTTGCAAAAAATATTGAAATACCTAAAGAAATGGAAGATGATTTGAGTAAGAAAGAGAATTACAAAATGTACGCTATATATGATTGGGGCTTTGTTAATGCTAAGAACGGTTATAAAAATCTAACATCTAGCGATTATCTTCCTAAGTTTACAAGTATGCCTAATCATGCAATATTAATAGGTAATTTTAAGATTTAATTTAAATAAAAAACTTGAACCTTTTTACTTATCCCTTTATTCCTGCATCTATGTCTACATCAAATAAACTCCTTTCATTTTTCAAATGTTTGAGAAGGAGTAAATAAAGTACTTTTAGGAAACATGGTTTATTAGGGAGAAGAAAAGCCCAGTAGGCCATGTTTTTTGTTTAGAAGTTTTAAGGGATAAGGAACAAGGAATAAGGTTAAAAGCCAGATAAATCAATGGATTAGAAGATTAAATGGAATTGAAAATGGAAGGGAAAATGGACAAAATCCCCCCTTAATCCTCCCCCCTTAACCCTTTTCTCTAAAAGCACTTTATTTTCATTTTTTGCCCTAAAAATTGAGGAATGAAAGGACTTTAGGAAGTAAGGAATAAGGAAAAAGGAATTAAATGGGGAATTGGAAGAGAATAACAAGCCAGTGTTTTCAAGGGTTTGAGGGCTGTCTATAAAAGGACTTTATTTGAAAAGGGAAAGAAGTTTGTTTGAGGTGCATATTTGCTGTCCCCATCAAATAAACTCCTATCATTTTGCAAATTCTTTTTAAAATGCAAATAAAGTTCTTTTAGGAAACATGGTTTATTAGGGATAAGGAAATACCCTGTAGGCCATGTTTTTTTATTAGGAATTTTAAGGTGAAAAGGAATAAGGGATAAGGTTTAAATTCAGTAAAATCAATGGATTGAGAGATTGAATGGAAGTAAAAATGGACAGGAGAAATGGACATAATTCTCCTTAAACCTTCCTCCTTAATCCTAAATCCTATAACAACTTTATTTTCATTTTTTCCATTGAAAAATCAAAAATGCAACTACTTTAAATTGTGAAAAACAAAAATGGAGTAAATAAACGGATAATTGGAAGAGAATAACAAGCCAGTATTTTCAAGGGTTTGAGGGGGATTTGTGAAAGGAGTTTATTTGAAAAAGGAAAGAAGTTTGTTTGAGGTGCATATAGTTAGGATTGAGGAAAAAGGGGTAAGGAAATAGGAAAAAATTTTGAAAGAATTTAGGCCATAATTAGTTGTTGTAAAAATAAAATAAAGTAGTTGTAGTGAAAGGAATAATGAATCAGGGAAAGTATTGATAATACAAGGTTTAGATAAGGTTTTAGGATAAAGGTATATGGTATTTAAAGGTAATTTGTGAAAGCAATTTATTTACTTTTTCTATACGACATAGGCCTTTTTTTCTGTTTCAAAAAATAGCATGGTTAAAATTGTAAGAAACAAAAAAGTCCTTTTATCGCAGAAAAGTAGTTGCAAAAAGAAAATAAAGTTCTTGTATTAGGATTTTACTCACATTTTATGAAACAAGAATGGGGATAAATCATATGAAATACAAGGGAAATGGGGATAAAAGGGTAAAGGGATAAGGACATTATTTACTTTTTATAATAACTTGGCATATTTTTTCTGTTTCAGAAATGATGAAGAAGAAATTTTAGAAAAAGAAAAGACATTTTTACGGATGTTAAAGTTCTTTTATAATAAAAATAAAGTTGTGGTATCAGAAGGTAAAAGGGGCAAGGGGAAATATTGAAAATACGGGGTTTGGTAAGATTTTAAGGTATAAAAATATTGGAAATTGTAGGGAGTTTATGCAATGACTTTATTTGCATTTACTATAGAACATGCTCTGCTTTTTCTGTTTCAAAAGTCATATAGATTATAATTTAGAAACAAAAAATATTTTTACTAGAAAGGAAAGTCATATTAAAATGAAAATAAAGTTATTGTCTGGTACTGGCAAGGTTTTTAGGTATAGGAGCAGATGAACTTTTTATAAAAGAGTTAAATAACAGACCTTTCGGAGAAGGACCCTGGGTTTGCCTAAATCCTGCCGACGACCACTTACTTGAGCCTGTAGTGGAAAACCTGTTGATAAAGTACCGCCGCAGAAATAAAAATGTGAATGGATTTTTCTCCTGTTCCTGCGGGTTTGAGTATATGAAAACAGTGACAAAGGAGCAAGGTGAAAGAGGTAAGGGGCAACGCAGGTTTGTCAGGGTTGTAAAGTATGGACCTTTGTGGGAGGCTAAGGTTCGGGAATTGCTTGAAAGCGGCATGAGCATTCAGGAAGTTGCAGCGAGACTTAATGCGGATATTAAAACTGTGAAAAGGTACGCTTTTAAAAAGGAGCAAGGGAAAAGTGGAAAGACAGCAGAGGAAAAGGGCATCAGTTCTGCGGAGTTTGAAATCAAGAAACGGTTTCACAGGGAAAAATGGCTTCAGATAGTCAGGGAAAATCCAGATAAAGGTAGGCTTGAGTTGCGTCGGCTGGCCAAATATACCTGTGTCTGGCTATGTAAAAATGACAGGGAGTGGTGGGAGAAAAACATTCCCGCAAAGAAATATGTTCAGGCTTACAGCAATGTTGATTGGGAGGCAAGGGATGAAGAAATTCTTAAATGTGTAAGGCAAACTGTTCAAAATATATTAGAAAGTGATGAAAAGCCTCAGAGAATCAGCCTGCGATTAATTAAAACCATGTCAGGGCTTAAGAGTTTTGACTTTCAACTGGATAAATTGCCATTGACCAAGGCATTCATCAATTCTGTTATAGAGACGCCTATAGATTTGCACAAGAGGCGGATACAGTGGGCAATCAGGAGGTTGAAGGAGGAAGGAAAAGAGTTTGGAGTTTATACAATTGTGGATATGATTGGAGTAGGGAACAGGTATAGGAAGCAGGTGATGGAGGAGGTTAAAAGAGTGCTGGAGGATATGGGTTTATAAGAATTGTAATATTTGGATGATTTATTAAAATACATATGATATAATTGAAAAAACACATTTGTTTGATATTGTGAATATGGTTTAATAATTTGGGAGGGATGAATAAATGAATGAGATTATAATTAAACAAAGCAAGGTTAAATCAATAGGCTTGATAATATTAGGAATTGTTATGTTGCTCGCATGCGTCTTTGTTTTAGCATTTGGAACAATTCACAAGAATATAGTTTACATAATAATCGGAATAATAGGAATGGGTTTTTTTGTTCCTTGTGAGATATATTCTGTTAAAAGAGCATTAAATCCTAAACCATTATTGGTGATTACAGAAGATGGTATCACTGATATCAACTGCAAGTAGTGTAGGATTTATTGCTTGGAATGAAATTGAATCTATTTCTGTTATAAGAGTTTTCACACAAAGAGTTATAGCAATTGCTGTTTATGATATAGATAAATTATTGCACAGAATTTCTCCCGCAAAGCAAAAAGTAATAAAAGCAAACTTGAAATTAAATTATCCCCCTATTGCGATATCGATAAATACAGCAGATGTGAATTTTAATGAAGTATTATCTATAATCCAGAGCAAATTAAATGAGCGTAATCTTAGGGTCAATAATTAAACAATATTTTTATATTTTGCGTCAAGCAGTTGGATATTTGAAGCAAACAATCTCTGGAAACAGAAAAGAGATAAAATTGAACCAGCCATATAGAATAGTTTCTTGTGAGAGAGATTTAAACGTTCAAGCCAATGTGAAGGAAGTAGAGAAGAGAATAAGAGATAAGTATTAAGAAAAATCAGTAATATAGGAAAATTTTAAAAAGTTATACTATGCTTTTATGGTCGAATGTGATATTAAGAAAGAAATATGGAGAATTGCACCACATGATGGGCTTTATTTCTTAAATAAATATAAAAATAAGTAATATACAGTCTTTATATCTTGCAGTAAAAGTTGCTGCAATATCAACACTATTTTTAGATACAAGCCCATTTTTAAGAACGACTTTATTTTCATTTTGGAACGACTTATGAGTTATTTGATTCAAAAAACAAAACAATAAGAAAATAGCGTAAAAAATTAAGCACATACGATAAAGTCGTTCCGTATTATTAACATAAAGCATATTTAAGTGTGTTTATCTGCATTTTTACAGCCTGTAACCCTGAATTCCTGATATCATATAAGTCTTTAAATACTGGTATTTCAAGGTTTATATCACGGTGAAGTCATGGAATGACTTTATTTTTATTTTGGAACGACTTAACCTAATTTTATCAAAAACCTTAACCCTTACCCCCTAAATCCTTAGTCCTATCTATGTGAATATAAAATAAACTCATTCCAACCTCATCCCCGCAAACCCGCATGGTTAATAGGTGGGATAAAATAGATGAAAATAGAGATGTTCCTTTTTTAGAGAGAAGGGGTAAGGGAAAAGGGATATAGGGGAGAATGGGGAAATAATAAAAAACTTGCATGATAAGTGGATTATAAAGGATTCATTTATTAAAAAGGTGGCTATTCTCGTCCTTTAAAACTTGCTCCTTGCACCTGTTCCAATGGAACGACTTTATTTGCAAGGGAACGAGTTTATTTGATGTTTACACAGAAGGCAGGATTAAGGGGTAAGGGGAAAGGAATAAGGGTAAAGAAAACATTATTGATATCTGACATGGGAATATATAGGTTATGGTCGAAAGTACGGAAGAAATTTAGGCAAGAAGAAATAAAATTGTGGATTTATTGACAAATTTATACTTTTAATATACAATCTATAGTAGGATATACATTCTTAATGACTTATATATAGACTCACTTCGTTTGCTTCATATGAATATATCAACTACTATTCTTTTTAGAAAGGAGGCAGAATAATGCCATACTACTATGTTAATAACGACCAAACCAGAAATCCTGGTTTACATCATGAAGTACATACTGAGGAACATGCGAATGAACTGAATATTTCAAACAAAACATATCTAGGTTATTTTGCTAATTGTGTGGGTGCTGTAGAGAAAGCAAAAGAAATTTACAGTGACGCTGATGGATGCGCAACTTGTTGTCCACTATGTCATAAAGGATAAACTATATTATTTAATAACAAGTTTTTTAAAATATTTTAGAGAAGGAAATGTTATATTTTCAGGATTAGGCGGAAAAGGTGGGGCGTTTAGGAGTTAAGAAAAGAGATAAGAGTAAAAGGATGGAGAACGGCTGGAATTAGGAAGGAGTATCAAGAAAATATAGAAATAGAATTAGAGAATTTAATTGGTCAGAATAAATACTTTAGATAAAGGCTGGATGCTTATTTACATAAAACGTTCAGCCTTTTTATATTAGTTGAAGTATTTGAAATATTAACATTTTGATATGCAATATAAAGGAAATTTTATATTTTTGACGAAATATATAGTATAAGGATTATTTATAAAATGATATGGTACATTTTATAATTTTTTTAATTTGAAGGAGCGTTGCGATGAATAAATATAATATAATAAATGGAAAGAAAAAAAGAAGAATTGATGCAATTATAAAAAACAAGAAAAAGGAAATTTTGATTAATTATTTTTTCTCACCTTCCTTTTTTTACATGGTGATATTTGCTAGTATGCATTATTTTTTCGATATGGATTCAATATTTTTGAACACATTTGGAGTAGTAATTATTGACATTGTGGCGAGTTTTATTTATTACATTATGTATTTACAGCAAGTAAGGAGAGATGAAATTAATATTTATTATGAGAATAAAAAGAACAAGCCGTTTATGGTGCCGTTGATAAATAAAAGTATTGGTGAGTATGAAACTATTGCGGCATTTAAAATTATTCTATTTCTTATTCTATCAATATTTGTTTGTATATATTATGTTATTTTTGCTTATATATTGAAAAGTATCGAGTTTATGAGTGCTAGTAATGCTTTTGAATATGCTATGTTTTTAATTTCTATAGCGTATTTTGACGTATTTTGGGAAGGTGGTGTGAAAAAAATTAATTATAATTTTAAAAGAATTCGTTGTTTAACAAAGGAGGACAAGATATATAAAAAGATTTTCTTTTATATTTTACTTTTTGCTGTAGCAATGTATCAACTTTACACTTTTATATCTGATATTAATTTTGCACTGAAATTTCTATAAAAAATAAATTGCAAATTTATAGAGTCGATGGAAGATAATTTTAGATTTACTTTCTGTCGCGCCATCCTTAAAAACGAATTAAGGTAAGTCGAAAGGGCTATCTTTTACATAGATAGATTAATATAATAAAATCATTTATCTATATGATATATCTTTAAAATTATAAGAAAGAGGTACAGATGGAATTTAATAAAAATGAAAAAGGTTCTTTTAAAATGCATTAAAAATAATACTTAACCTTATTTCTTTGCCCCTTAGCACATAACCCTACTATGTATAACCCAAAAAAACTCGTGTCACGAATAAAAAAGTCGTGTTAAAAATAAAAAAGTTGTGTTAAGAATCATGGTGAAAATAGGGTAGAAAACCTTATTAAGTTTAAAGGATTAAGGGGTAAGGTATAAGGTATAAGGATGAAAGCATTGGATTTATTGGATTTGAACGGAGTATTGATAAAAGATATTGATAAAAACTTTTCACTTTTCCCTTGAACCTTATCCCTATTCTTGACACGACTTTTTTATCAGAAATAGGATTAAAATAGGGAAATATTGGGTGAGAGGAGCAAAGAAATAGGGTGATTTTTGACATAACTTTTTTATCTGGAAAGAATTAGGGAAAATAGGTTAAGACAAGAAGCAGCAAGAATTTGAGGGGCGAAATGAGTTTTTTATTTATATGCATCAAAGCATTATACAATAATGGATTTAGACCAAAAGAATTTTTAGAATAAAGATGAAATACTCTAAGATAAAAAGAGACGATAATAAAAATTGAGAAAAATTTAAAAGTATTGGCTTTTTTTTCTAAAGTGGTATAATTAAAGTGAATCATAATTTCTTATCGGGGGAAATATGTATGTGCAGAAATAATGTTATATCATTTATGAATATGAAGGGTGGGGTTGGTAAGTCGACCCTTTGTGTTAACATTGCTCACTGTTTATCAAAACATTTTAATAAAAGAATATTGTTAATAGATTTAGACCCTCAGTTTAATGCAACACAATACCTGGTTCCACAGGATAAGTATGTATCAGAGATTTATGAACAAAACAAAACTATTTATAATATTTTTCGAGAAAGGAAGGTTAAACCAAGCCTTGTTGATGGTGATATTGAAGTTGATGAAGCGAATCTTCAAGGATTAGAGTATAAAATTAATGAAAATCTATTCTTAATTCCTGGAGACCTACAGATGGTTAATGTTGAGAAAAGCAATGTATTAGGTAGAGAACATAAGTTGACAAAATATATTGAAAATAATAATCTTAAAGCAATTTATGATTTTATTTTTATTGATTGCCCGCCTACTCAATCTATTTATACTTTATCTGCATTTTATGCAAGCAACTATTATATAATGCCTGTAAAGCCAGACTTTTTGTCAACATTAGGCATAAACCTATTTAGAAATGCAATAAAGGAATATAATGAGGAGTTTCCACATAAAATTAATTGTTTAGGAATGATTTTTACTTTAGCACAAGAACATACAAACCACGGAAGTGCTAAAATGCAAGAAATTAGAGAAAAATATAAATTCCATATTTTTAATAATTATATTAGTCATTCTATCAAAGTTCCTGAAAATGCTGAACGTAATATATGTTTATATGATATTGCTGATTTTAAACAAAACATTATAGATTTATCTCAAGAATTTTTAGATGTATATTATGACGAAAATGGAGGGAGATAGAATGAATAAAAAAATTGAAGAGGTTTTTGACCTATTAAATGTATTTAATAAAAAATATAATATTTATAACTGCCAAATTGAAAATTCTACTTTCTACTATAATACAATGATTTCTTGTATATCTGAATTAATTTTGTGTAAGTCTGTATTTAAAAAGAATAAGGATTTAGTTGAGTTTTTATCCAAAATATTTGGATTTAGTTTTCCAGAGTATGTTACTAAGAACAAGACGCTTATATTAGGGAGAACTATTAGGTACTTTTCAGAGTTAGAAGATATTGAAGAGATTAAAAATGCTCTAAATAAACTATATGAGGTTATATCGAAAATAGTGAATGATGGTTATGATAAGACTCAATTGACCTGGCAAGAGGTAATAGATTCAATTGATTTAAGTAGGTGAGATGGATTGTTAGCCAAAAGAGAAATTCAGAGTGATTTTGATGAAATGTACAAACTTCTTATGGAGTATGATTACAAAGCAAGGATATCAGATGAATTAATTAAGGAATATCTGAAGTCAATACATAAGGCATCGTATATTTTCTGTATATGGAAAATAAATTTTGAGAAAGTAAGTTTAGACTATACTTATATTGATGAAATTGTATCTACATTTATACAGATAATTTATACGACTGTATATAGAGATGTAAAAATTCTATATATGTTGTATAGAAATATTATCGATAATTTTATCAAAGTATGTAAGGATAGATTAAGTATCACTTGTAAGTATACTTTGGAAGCCTTCGAGATAATATTGGACAAGGATGAAATTAAGGATAATAGAATATTAGATGACTCATTTCGAAAAATACTTAATCTCTATAAGGTTAGTTGTGGTTATGTACATTCACAAGATGAGAAGTTTTTGAGTTTTAATGAAGGAATAAAAAACTACAATTTAAATAACAAAGAGGACTTGAAGAGAAGTGTCAAAGAGTTTTATAATCTAATAAAGAATATTAATTATATATTTATTTTTCTTTATGAAGAGATTTACGATAAGGAGTTTACCCCTGAGGAAAAGCAATTAATTCATTTCTTCTGTAATAGAGAAGATTTAAGAGAAATTTTCTATATTAAATATGGTGTAAGATATAATAAGTAGGTACATGAGGTAGTAGAGCGTATGGTTAAATTGATGGCTTGGTACATAATACTTGCTGTATAAACCCTAAGAAACTCGTGTCACGAATAAAAAATCATATCAAAAAAAGTTGTGTTAGAAATAATAATGTTATGTCAAAAATATATAATAAAATCATGTTATATATAAGTAAATATAAATAACAAATTCTAAAATCTCGCAGTAGATGCAAGTGTCTTAGCAAAAAACTTCTTCATAGCAAAAGAAGGTTCTTCAACGGAGCAGGAAATCGGCATTAATATCTTTCCTTATATTATACTACAATAATTGTTAAAGTAGTCATTTTGGCAAAAGAAGCGTCATTCATCAGGGGCTTTATGAATTAGGTCTTATCGTTCTGAAAAAATTTCTTCTAGGTGAATCTCAAGTTTATCAAAACTTTCAGATACTGCACAATCAGCGCCTTTGTAAATAGCAGCCTGTTTGTACTCATCTTCTTCTAATACATATACCTCGACTGTTTCAAGTTCTGGATTTACCATCCAATATTCTTTTATGCCAAATTCCATATAAGTAATATACTTTCTTATTCTGTCATGGGTTTGATTAGATGTGGAAATTATTTCAATAACTAGGACTGGTACACCCTCATATGCGTTTTCCATTAATCCAGTTTTATCACAAATAACTATTAAATCAGGTTGAACTTTTACTTCGGTAGTTTTTCCTTCACTTTTCAGCCAAACATCTAGTGGAGAGATAAATACTTCACAGGGTTTATCCCTAAAATAATTCCTGAATTCTGCCGCAATATTTAATAAAACCCGCTGGTGTCCTACTGACGGAGATTCAAGGTAAACTACTTCACCATCAAAATATTCTAATCTATGTTCGTTTTCTTTATCCATCTGCAAAAACTCTTCAAAGTTTACTATTTTTGTTTTAGGCATATCTTAGCCTCCCTTCAAATACCAATTTTACGATATTCTATGTAGATATAATACCATATTTCTTTGTTAATTTATTAAATTTAACATTGAAAAATTTTATTTCATAACTGGACTCTTGTCATGCCCATTTTGGTCCGATACAATAAGTAAAAACGGGGTGATGATTAATGAAGGTGGTAAGATGTAATAGTGCTTATGCTCTTAGCGAGGATGAAGTTTGTGAAAGTAATAAGTATAATTTTAAAGTAACAGTTGTTCAAAATATTATTTATGTCTATTCAATTCTTGATTTATGGTTGATACAGAAAGTTGGGGTTAAAAAATTTTACCTTTATCATCAGAATAAAAAATTCGGTAACAAGAATTATCACTTTCAGCAGGAATTTAATAATCTGAATGATACTTTTGAGTACATTCACAGGCATGATGAGTATGTTTTGAAAATGAAATGGACATTACCTGCAGGGATAAAAAATGCGTATAGGAAGGCTAGGAGGAGGGGTAAGGCATAAAGATTAAGGCATAAAGGATTAAGGCTCAAAGGGAAGCAACCTTAACCCTTGTTATACCATTATTTGGAGTCACTAAAATCTGAATCATTACCTATCTCCAGTTTCAACCTTTTTATGTAACCATAGAGCATTTTGATAATCTCAATCAACTTTTCATCTAGAGCATCATACTGTTCCTTATGTATATAGCCATTTTGATAGGCAGTAAGAAGATGATTCCTACATTCTCCTGCACTGCCAAGTGCGCTGTTGGCGTGGAAGAGTTCTCTTTTAATAAATAATTGAGTATTTCCTTCGGCAATATTTGCCCCAATACTACGGCTGGCTCTAATTAATTGGTCTGTAAGCCTATATTGTTCATAACTTGGAAACCCTTTAACCAATTCCCCTATCTCCTGCTCAAGACTATTTGCCTTCTGCCAAACCTTGAGAGTCTTAAAATCCTTTACTACTAAACTTTCACTCATAAAGTTCATCCTTTCAAATTTGATTTTCCACATTATACGGATTGTTAGGGATAAGTCAAATTCTGATAGAAAAATTTTTGTAAAGTAATTACTGAAGGGCAAAAGGGTTAAGGAAATAAATAATGCATAATTAATCCTTAGTCCATTACACCTTAGAACTAATATCCTAACATGGTTTTTGTCGCTTAAAAATCCATATAAATGCTGTAGCGCTAGAGGGTCGAGGGATTTTACTAAATACATATATAATAAGAAAAGGTATAAGAGGAAAGGGAAAAGGATTTAGGGAAAAGATGATAAAACACTTGAAAATGTATTTAGTAATTTTATATAAAATAATCGCCCATTAATAAAAAGGTATTTTACTAAATTATAATCAAATACCTCCGTTACAATAAATTTGTTTGCTTACCTAATTTGATAGGTAAGCAATTTTTTTGTAAAAATACTTGAAATTATAAAAAGTGATTAAATATAAAGAACTATAACGAACTTAAATTTATTAAAGAAATGGAGGAATTTTCATGGAGGATAAGATTATCTTAGGATTAGACAATGGAAATGCTTATACTAAAAGCAGTGAGGGTTTTAGTTGTCAGTCGGGCTTTACAAAATCTGATGTAGAGCCTATTGCAAAACAAAATCTGCTTATATATCAAGGTATTTATTACAGCATAGGTAATAACAGAGCGAGCGTTCAATTAGATAAGACTCAGACTCAGGATGCTTTTATAATATCTTTGGCTGCAATAGCAGATGCAATTAACAAGGCAGGAATAGAACAGAAAGCAGATGTATTTTTAGGTGTGGGGCTTCCTATCATTCACTACGGTAAAATGAAAGCAAAATTCAGAGAGTATTTTTTGTGTAATAATATTAATTTCAACTATTTAGGAATAGACTATACAATTAGCATTAAAGATTGCAGAGTCTATCCCCAGGGTTATGCTGCATTTATTAATATTTTTAAAGATTATAAAGATATTGCTTTGGCAAATGTGATTGACATTGGTGGCTATACTACAGATTTTTTCATAGTAGAAAACGGGATAATTAACACTGCAACCTGCTATTCACTACCGAACGGTACAATCACATTGTTTGCATCCATACAACAGGAATTATTAAAAATAAATATTAATCTGACAGAAAAGCAGATACAGGATATTATCTTAGGTAAGCAGCCAGTTTTATTTGATGCAGATATAAATAAAATGATAGAAATAAAAGCAAAGGAATATGTAGAAAATTTGCTGACAAAGATTTTAGAATACGGTTTTGAATTCAGGAATCCGACAATAGTTGCTGGTGGCGGGGGTATGATGTTAAGAAAATATATAGAATCATCGGACAAGATAAGGTATATTGAAAACCTTGACCAGTTTGCAAATGCCAAAGGTTTTAAAATCCTATTAGAGCAAGAACTAAGAAGGTGATTTTATGGCAACAAAACGGATAAACCTCTCTTTTTCTATGGATAGGGAAGACGATGCCAGGGTATATAACATACTTTCTGCACAAAAATATAAAACAGATTATGTAATTAAGGCAGTGTTAAGTTATATAGGAGAAAGGGATAAGGGTTTTGATAAGGAAATAGTTAAACAGGCTGTGAAAGAAGCGATAGCGGAATGTGGAGGAATTACCATAGAAAACAAGGGAAAAGAGAATGATAGTTGCATACAACATGAATTGCCTGACGATATATTTGATATGTTTGACAATCTATAGACTTTAACCTTTACAAGCAGTGAAGTTTAAGACTTCCTGCTTTTTTCTTGTATAAAAGTATAGGTGGAGAGACATTGAATAAGCCATAAATTACCTTAGGTTAAGCCTTATTCCTCCTTGCCCCTTTCTCCTAATTCCTTATTCTATAATACACAGTCCCAAAAAGAACTGGAATAAAAAGTTAGGAACTAAAAGGAACTATAATTCGAGGATAATTAAAATTAAAGATAGACTCTTTACAAATAATTTTAAGATATGCTATATTTAAAATGCATTCTGGGAAATGTAGTTGGTAAATAGGCAAAATAGGGGAAGAGGTTGCTTTGCTGCAGTTTCTTCCCCTATTTTGTTTTAATATAAAGTAATTTTTTCCTCAGGAGTATAATAGAAGCGTAAAACTCGATTTTAGAAATGGTTTCCTTATAAGAAAGTTAGTAAGATGAATTATTAGAAATCAAGCATTTTATAACAGAAAAAGAGCAAATGCGTAGGTTTTGTATAGGCAAAAGGTTCAGAAACGATTTTTGAGGATTAAAGGTTAAAAAGTGATTCTAAAACTGAAAAAGGCAGGTGTAAGGGAATTATAGGTTAAAGGGGATAGGAGTCTTGGAATTCGTAACTATATAATATGATAGTAACTATTAAAAATATTGTTTTTTCTTACCCATTATCTTATTAAGAATCTATAGAAAAAAGGCTTCCCATCGATAAAACTGGAAAGCCTTGAAAGATAATTAGTCGGTTAGCCATTTATCCAGGTAATCAATCATTTCGCTTATGTTGGGGTATTTTTCTTTAAACTGTTCAGGAGTCAATTCTGGTATTTTTTCAGAAAGTTTATTTATTAAATATTTTAATTCGCCCAGCAAGTCTTTTTCGCTGTCGCAGTTGTATTCATAGACGGTTACTAGAATATCAAAGCAATAGTCCAAATTTTGATACGGAACAGAATCTTTACCAAAAGTCTTATCAACAGTTTCTAATAAATTAGCAACTTCTGATTTTAGATGCTTATTCTTCATAAAGCACCATCTCCTTTCCAAAGTTTTATGGCATTATAGGAAAGGATAAAAATAAAAGTCAAATATTTTTACAATAAATTTATTCTAAAATGGCATATCTTCAGGTTCAACCAGGATTGGTTTAAAATCTTCGTCTACTAAAGTTGGTGGTGTAAATTTTTCGGGAGAAAAATATTCATCAAGTTCAAACGGAATGCCATTTATTATCTTACCCACTATATTGATAATTTGTTCTCTTGTACATTTCTCATCAATTTCTTTAATTGTATCTATATCAAATTTCTGCTTAAGACGGTACAACTGGGCATCTGAAATGTTCATAAAATAGTATTCGGTTTTTTGTGATGTATCCGTTTTACATAACTCTACTTCATTACGAGAAGGAGGGGTTATATGGGTTGTGCCGGCCGGCTCAAAAACATTATCTTTTGTATTGTCATTAGAGTTGTTTGTTTTAAGTTCAAGGATAGACGTAATATTTTTTATCTGTTTTAGTTCTTTAATATCAATGCCGTTTTGCTGGCTTAATTTTTTAAGGAGATTAACCTTTGCAATTTCTTCTTCTATGTCCCTGGGGTCAATAGAAAATACTTCAGAATCAGTGTAATATCCAGAGTTCAAAAGAATATTTAGATGTTCTTCTGAGGCAGGCGAGAAAACATAACCATTCTTTTCCCACAGGTCAATTAACATTTGCAGTTGGTTATCATCCTGGATTGCAACAGCAACATCCGTCAAATCCTTTCCTTGCCCGGGAAAGGTGCGGACAATTTTTATTTTTCTAAATCCACTGTTCCATAACTTATAGGCTATTTGGATGCTATTACACTGTCCGATGTTATTATTATCATTATCAAAAAAGAGCAGTACTTCAATTTCACAGCCAAAATAGTGTTTTAACAGATTTATTTGTTCGTCAGTCAGGTTAGATTGACCGGGGGAAACGGCATTAATATATCCTAAGGATATCAGTTTCAGGCAGTCGGCAACACCTTCAGTAATCCATAATTTAGTTACTTTATTGTTTTTAATTTCAAACAGATTAAACAAAAACTGGCCTATGGAAAAAGATTTTATACCGTAATACTGATATCCATTGTCTTTAGTTTTGAGTTCACCATAATCAAGAATATTTGAATACTTCCCCCATTGTTTACTTTTGCCTTCTTCTTTTTTGTATAAGACGTGTCTACAATGAAGCCCTACTATTATGCCTGAGTTATGGTCTTTGAATGGGAATATTACTCTATCACTAAGCCCATAAAAATTAGGATGAGTAAGTTTGCTTTGGTTTTGTCTGTCAAAATAAATAAGTCCATATTTTTCTATAGTACCGCCAGAAATATAATACTTTTTATGCATGAAATCCTGCAATTTATCAATTGAATTGAACTGTTCTTTATTTAATAAAATTTCGTGCAGCAATATACTGTTTTTTGCGTCTTCTATTGCTTGTGCATAAACATTAAGTTCAGTATCTTTCTTCGAAGATGGCTCAATTGAAGATTCTTTTTTGTTAATTACAATAGAATTATCTGGTTTTCTCGCAACTGTATTAACCAGTGGAGTAGATTCCCGGGGTAATACCGAGATATCATAATAATCCTTAATGTTTAAACTTTTTGTTGCCTCATATCTTTTTAAAACTTTCTGCTTTATTTTTTCTTTATAATCACTTATTGAGTTAAAAGTAAGATTTAAATGAGCAAAATTTATTGCGGCAAATATTTTTGCTTCATTAAGAGCATTTGAAGTGAATCCCTGCATCAGCGCAATAAACTTTAAGTAAGTTCCACTGGTTTTGCAGGCAAAGCATGTAAAACTTTTTTCGTTATCGTTAAATATAAACTCAGTTTTATTGGAGGCACCTTGGTGAAAAGGACAAACACATCGCCAGTGTCCATATTGATTAGTTGCATTCAGGTTGAAAAATCTAACTAAATTTTCCCCAGTTATATGAGGTGATATATAAGTATTTTCTATTTCATTTAGGTAGTTATAAAGTTGTCCCATTTCATATTTGATTTTATTTTCAATAATTTCATTGATATTCATTGCCATCATCCTTTCGTAGAAATTTATCATCTAATTATAAAGTAACACATAAAAATCAAACACCGTTTGGCGGTGTATTTAATGATGATGGCATTATATTTAGAAATAAAATAAAATCAAATTTTTAGATAAAAATTTTTCATAAATTGTAACAAAAATTTAATAAAAAAAAGAGCCGTGAAAATTTGACAAAAAGTTTTTGGGCTTTATAATAACTCATGTAATGAAGTATTAAACATGTACTTCATTACGAGAAGGAGAGGTTAACCAAATTCCTTCCTTCCGTAATGAAGTATAGGTTTGAAGTATTTTAAATAATACTTCATTACATAAATGTAAGAAACCAAGAAACTTGAAATTATGAGAAATCCCTTCCTATAATGCTTGAAACATTAAGGAGGGATTTTATATTGGGTATACAGGTATTAAAGGTTTCAGGAAATGGTAATATAAACGCTATTGCTGATACAATTAATAAATACGTAGTTGAGGATGGCATTGTCCATATTGATGCAATAGGAATAAAGGCAACATATACGACAGTGAAAGCCCTTATACAAGTGGTTGAATCTCTGGTGAATAAAGGTTATAGGTTTAATTTGAGGCCATATTACGTTAAGGTAAACACAGGGGGAAATGATATACAGTCAATTAGTAAGACTGCCATTCGGTGGACATTGATTGCTAAGGAAAAAAGCATTTAATCTTGCAGCAACTACAGAGGTGTTAAAATGCAAAAACGTATTCTAAGTGTTTATTATAGTTATACAGGAGATAAGGAAGTGCCTCAAATAAGGCTGCAAGGCAAATGGCTTAAGAAACTTGGGTTTGAAACAGGGAAGAAGATAGTTGTTTTAGCAGAGAATGGAGTTTTAGAAATAAGGCTTACTTCTGATAAAAATAATGTTAGTTTAGTTAAAAAAGATAATAATAAGTTCTCTAAGAAGAGTTGTTAAAGATACAATATGTAACGGAGCAGGTTAACACCTGCCTTAATTGTACCCACGGTATTTATAAGATTAAATTTATTGCACTTTGAGACATTATTTGTATTCTATTATCACTGCTTAAACAATAAAGCAGTGATTTTTCTTGTTTAAGGGTGAAGATAAAATTGACTACAACATTAATAGCGCAAAGTTGTTGGAGATAAAAGAGTTAAAGGGATTTCAGAATGAGCCAGGGGTGTTGGAGTATCAGGTTAAAGTTGATTTTGATTTTAAAAAACTAATAACAGCAGATGATGGAGTCTGGCCAAGATTTGTTATATTGAAGAAGGAATCTGAAAAAGCGGCTGGAGGATTGACGGTGTTGGTACGGGACCGTGATTAGGGAGTATGTGATATAAAGTACATGCTTTTATAGCGTGCACTTTTGTTTTTATATCAAATTTAAAAGGATTTTATTCACAATTATCGAATAGAAAAGTAGAATAAACAGTTTAAAGGTATAAGGAATGATAGGATGTTTGATAACAACTGTTATGTATATAAAAAAGAAGTGGACTGGTCGGTACTGCAGCAGGGTGTAAGCATTCCAGTAACTATACAGATAGTTTTCCAAAATACTATAAATAAGTTTTTGCCAAGGGGCCAGTCTAAAGATATTTATCTGGTGTTGGAAGGACTGACTTATAAGGCGAGGCTTGTAAACCAGAAATTTGATGAGAGAAAGTATCCAAACAGAAAAGATATACTGCAAATAAGGTATCATCCTCAAAGTGAGATTGCCGAAAGACTTAGAAGCATTTTTGCTGCAAGTTACAGGTATATATTAGAGCAGAGAAATAGCCTGCCTGAAAACCAACGCAAGTTCACTAAAGTTCCTGTAGAAAAAAGGGAATATCTGGCTATATATACAACAGACTATCCAGATACGTATCTATTTGAATGTATTACGCAGGAGGATACAAGGATAGTAAAGGAAACAATGGTTAATGAAGATGAGCAGGAGTATGAAGCAAGTATTAACTATAAAACAGTTGACCCTGATGCTACTATTGCTATAGTGAATCAAATAGTAAAGATTCGTAAACTTAACAGGGCAATAGGGGAAACCTTGAAACTTCTTTATAATTATTGCTGCCAGATATGTGGAGAAAATATTAGTACAAGATATGGAGTCAATATTGTAAAGTCTCACCATATAGACCCATTTGTTGAATCCCTCAATAATAATGCAGAAAATCAGGTTATTATTTGTCCCAATCATCATCGGATTATTCATAGGGCAAGACCTGTTTTTGACAGGAGAAAATTAATTTTGTTTATCATAATGGAGTAGAGGAAAGGATTATATTAAACCAGCATTTGTAGGAATCAGGATTTGAATGGCTGTTTATTATTTTATTTTAAAGTTATAATCGTGATTATTAGACAATTTACAAGTCATATATATTACAATTTTATACTTAAGCCTGTACAATTTTTCAATTAATATGTATAATTAAAATATCGAAAAAGTGGACCAGAAAGAAGGAAAAGTATGGCTGAAGAGTTAGAATATAAATCCACAATTAAATCAAGACCGTTTCTTTTTAGGGAAACGAAAAAGGCTGCTGAACTTATAAATAAAGGGTTTAAGGAATTTGAGATAAAAGAAAAGGCAAAAAAAGATAACATATTTCAGGTAAACACAGAAACGCGCAGAAGTGAAATTGCGTCAATAGTGCTGCAGAGATTAAAGGCTATTGATGACTTTTTGATTGAAAAAATAGTAAACGGTGATATAGAAACGAGCAAGCAGATAGTTATCTACTCTATTATGAAGACTGATAGATTATTCTTTGAATTTATGTATGAGGTGTTTAGAGAAAAGATATTGCTTCGGGATTTAACATTGCAGGATAAGGATTTTAATCTATATTTTAATAGAAAGAAAGAGCAAAGCGAACGGGTGGCCTCATGGGATGACTACACCTTCTATAAATTGAAACAGGTATATATTCGTATCCTATTTGAGGCTGGTTTTATAAAAGGCCCAAAAAAGGACAGGGAAATTGTTAAGCCAATTCTTGAAGAAGAGGTTGTGCAGCATCTTAAAGAGATTGGAGACATAAAATACCTTAATGCACTGATGGGAGAGATATAAGTGAAAACTATTTATCAAAGGCTTGATGAAATCATACAGCGGATTACGAAAGAATCATTTAGAGAAAATACAGGACTTGGAAATGAAATAGGATACTATATATTTGATTATGAACCAAGATATGAAATGCTTGTGAGAGAGCATGTGCGTTTTCTTATACAGAAGATTAATGACGGAGACTATGGTTTTCACATAAAGGAATTTGACTTGTATGAAATAATGCTGGAACTTCTTGAGACAAAAGGTTATCTTGAGAAGAACTTTATGATGGAACAGGTAAAGGGTAGTGAATTTGTATTTAATGCTACTAAAAGAGCATTAAGGCTTACTGAGAAAGATGACCTTATTATTCAATATATAAGGGATAGGGTAGTAAAAGGAGACGTAGTATTTATAACCGGTGTGGGGAAGGTATGGCCGATTATACGCTCACATACGGTATTAAATAACCTTCATCAGGTTTTGGACGAAGTACCTGTAATTATGTTTTTCCCAGGAGTATATGATGGACTTGAACTGGTGCTTTTTGAAGAAATTAAGGATGACAACTATTATAGAGCATTTAAGTTGGTTGATAGATATTAGCGGAAGTTAGGCTCATAAAATGGGGAGGGATTAAACATGTTAATAAAAGATATGTTTAAAAAACCTATTGATAGAGATATCAAGGGTGTAATTAAGGTTGGTCAGGACGATGACAGCAATGTACAACAGGAACTTGAAGAATATGTTGTCACAAGGGAGTTGGCAAAGCATTTTGACACTTTCTTTGAAGCATACAAAAAAGGAATAGTAGGTACTACTGACAAAATGGGAGTGTGGATTTCTGGTTTCTTTGGAAGCGGTAAATCCCATTTTCTCAAAATACTTTCTTACCTTCTTGAGAACAGAGAAGTTGAAGGGAAAAGAGCAATTGAATATTTCAACGACAAGATACAAGACAATATGGTTCTAGCCGATATGAAACTGGCCGGGGATACTTCAGCCGATGTAATTCTATTTAACATAGATTCCAAGAGTGATTCCGATTCAAAAGCCAATAAAGATGCCATAGTAAAAGTATTTAATAAAGTATTTAATGAAATGCAGGGTTTTTGTGGCTCTATGCCTTGGATAGCGGACTTGGAAAGACAGATGGTAATAGATGGGGTTTATGAAGATTTTAAAAAGACCTTTAAAGATATATCAGGAAGAGAATGGGTAGATGCAAGGGAGGATTTCTATTATGAGGAAGATGCCATTGTAGAAGCCCTGTCTAAAAGTACCAAGATGAGTCCTGAGGCAGCCAGGAATTGGTATGCAAAAGCAGAAGAAAGTTACACTTTAAGCGTTGAAAAGTTTGCAAGACGAGTAAGGGAGTACATAGAAAGAAAAGGCAAGAATCATCATGTTATTTTCCTGGTAGATGAAATAGGACAATATATCGGAGACAATTCTCAACTGATGCTAAATCTTCAAACTGTTGTAGAAGATTTGGGAACCGAATGCGGTGGCAAAGCCTGGGTTATTGTGACAAGCCAGCAGGATATTGATTCTGTTACAAAAGTAAAAGGCAATGATTTTTCCAAGATTCAGGGCAGGTTCAATACCCGTCTTAGCCTTTCCAGTGCTAATGTTGACGAGGTAATCAGAAAAAGAATCCTTTTAAAAGAGGATGTAGCAAAGGATACATTAAAACTCCTTTATGAGAATAAAAATTCCATACTTAAAAACCTTATTACTTTCTCAGCAGATACTCCGGAGAAAAAGGTATATAAGGATAGTGAGGATTTTGCAGAATGCTATCCTTTTATTCCATATCAATTCAATCTTCTTCAGCAAGTGCTGACTTCTATAAGGATACATGGAGCCTCCGGTAAGCATCTGGCAGAAGGGGAGCGCTCCATGATTAGTTCCTTCCAGGAGTCTGCTATAAAATATATGAACAGTGAAGAAGGAACATTAATACCATTTTCAGCATTTTATGATACCATTGAAGCCTTCCTTGATTCCAATATCAGGACGGTTATTATCCATGCCCAGGAAAATGGCAATTTGAATGACTTTGATGTAGAACTTTTGAAAGTTCTCTTTATGATTAAATATGTTAAGGAGATACCTGCAAACATAGAGAATCTGGCTACTCTAATGGTATCTCATATAGACGAGGATAAGATAGACCTCAAAAAGAAAATAGAAGAATCTCTAAAAAGGCTGGTAAAGGAAACCCTTGTTCAAAAAAACGGAGACCAATATATTTTCCTTACCCATGAAGAGCAGGATATTAATAGGGAAATAAAGAACATTAGTGTGGATTTGGGAGAGGTAATTCAAAAAATTTCCGAAATCGTCTTTGAGGAAATCTATCCAGATAAGAAATATAAATATTCTTCAAGGTACAACTTTAGTTTTAACCAGGTTGTAGACGATAGATTTTTCAGGGGCAATCAGGGAAATGATATTGGTCTTAAAATTATTACCCCCTATTATGATACTGGAGTAGAACTTACGGATAATGAACTAAAACTAATGACTATGAGGGAAAATAATTTAATTGTTAAACTTCCCAATGATACTACTTTCCTTGACGAAATGGAAGAAGTATTGAAAATTGAAACTTTCCTGCGTAGGAAAGGAGGAACTTCCCTTACTCAGAAGATTGAAGAAATCAAGGATAGAAAAAGAAGGGAACTTGTTGAGCGCAAGGAAAGGGTAAAATTCCTTTTGACGGAGGCCATCAAGAATGCGGACATGTATGCCAATTCCCAAAGGCTTGAGATTAAGTCAAAGCACCCTGTTGACAGGATAAATGATGGTTTCAAGGTGCTTATTGAAGGAATTTATACGAAACTTGGCTATATTACTCACTTTACTACTACCAAAGACTTATACGATATATTTGCAGATAATGAACAGATTACATTAAATGGTGTTGAAGCCCCAAATAAACTGGCTCTTGATGAAATGGCAGGTTATATTGAGAGAAATACAACAAGAAGTATTCCTGTAACCATGAAAACAATCCTTGGCATATATGGAAAAGCCCCTTATGGATGGCTTGAGGAGGATATTGAATGGCTGGTTGCCAAACTGTTTAAGGCACAGGAAATAAAACTGCAATTAAACAGCCAGTACCTTGATGTTCAGGATAGGGAGATTGTCAAATATCTTACCAAGAGGGATTATGCCGACAGGCTTCTTATTGAAAAGAGGATAAAGGTACCTGCACACCAGATTAGCAATGCCAGAGAACTATGCAAAGAATTGTTTATTAGAACTGATGTCCCTTCTGACGAAGATGGACTTATGAGAAGATTTAAAGACCTGGCAAGGGATGAAATTGCAAAAATCAATGAATTGCTGGTTTATTACAAACAGTCCAAATATCCTGGACAGGATATTTTAGAGGAAGGAAAGAAAACATTAGAAAAGGTCTGCAAAATCAATGATGCAAAAGAATTTTATGATGAACTTCAAAGAGAGAAAGATGTACTTCTGGATTATGCTGATGATTCCGTAGATGTTAAGAAATTTTTTGACAGCAACCAGAAGGACTTCTTTGACAAGGCGGTTCACAAGATAAATGTATACAACAGCAACAAGACCTATGTATTGGATAAAGAAGTCATAGACCTGGTAGCACAAATGCAGAAAATTGTTGAAAGCCGTGAACCATATTCCGATATTCATAAATTGCCCGGCCTTATTGACAAGTTTGTGTCCAGGTTTACAGAACTGCTGGAAGAGGAGTGCAAACCTGTAAGACAGGTGATTGAGAGTGATTACAGCAAGGTTCTTGAGGAATTGGACAAGTACGAATTAAAACCTGTTCTTTTTGACAGGTTCAAAGGCAGATTCGATGACCTCTTAAACAGGTTGGAGCGTGCCAACAACTTCTATGAAGCCATTGCAATGAAAGAGGAAAGTGACAGGCTTAAACTAAGGTGCTTTGATGAAATTGCTGAGGAACTTGCAAAAAGGAAGCCTGCTGAACCTCCAATAACACCCGAAGAACCAGGCAAGCCAACAGTAATAAACGACCCGCCGAGAAAGTATAAGAAGACAGTAAACATCAGTATTGCCAACATCCTGCATGGCGCAAAAAGCATTGAGAGTGAATCGGACATAGAGGATGTAGTAAATGAAATAAGGAACAGGCTAAAAAGAGAGTTGAAAGACGACGTTATTATTAAACTTGTATGATGGAGGCAGTGACATGGATAAAACAGCAATAAAAAATTTTGCAGTATGGGCGAGAAAAAAACTTATTGAAGATATAAAACAGAAGGCTTATGAGATAGGTATAACTGAGAAAGAAATAAAAGAGCCTGAAGTTTCTACATCAGATACAATAATAATAGGAGATAGGACCTTGAATAAGGCAGAAATGCAACAGAGAAAAAGTCTTGTGTCCCGGATAAGAGAAAAAGGATTTAACAATGTGATAGAGGAAGTGGCATATACTTGGTTTAACAGGTTTATTGCCCTGCGTTTCATGGAAGTCAATGAATATCTTCCTACAGGAGTCAGAGTGTTGTCATCCATTGAACCAGGCAAGAAAGAACCGGATATTATTAAGGAAGCACTTAATATTGACCTTGATATAGACAGAGAACTAGTGTATAGATTGCAGGATGGCAATGATACTGAGACCCTCTACAGATATCTTCTTGTAAAGCAGTGCAATGCCTTAAAAGAAATCCTTCCGGGACTATTTGAAAAGATTGAGGATTACACTGAAATCCTTCTGCCTTCAAACCTCCTTGGAGAAGGTTCCGTTATAAGGCGGTTGGTAGATGATATACCTGAGGAGGATTTCAAAGACCAGGTTGAAATCATTGGTTGGATGTATCAGTACTACATCTCAGAGAAGAAAGATGAGGTATTTGAAGGGCTTAAGAAGAACATAAAGATAACAAAGGAAAATATTCCTGCTGCAACTCAATTGTTTACTCCTGACTGGATTGTTAAATATATGGTGGAAAACTCCTTAGGGCGCCTGTGGTTGGAAGGGCATCCTGATGAAGAATTGAGAAGCAAATGGAAGTACTACCTTGAGGAAGCAGAGCAGGAACCTGAAGTTCAGAAACAGTTGGAAGAAATAAGGGCTAAAAGCAGGGATATTAGACCAGAAGATATTAAGGTGCTGGACCCTGCTATGGGCAGCGGTCATATTTTGGTGTATGCCTTTGATGTGCTTTATGATATCTACAAGAGTGCGGGATATTCCGAAAGGGATATTCCAAGGCTTATTCTTGAAAACAATCTGTACGGGCTGGATATTGACGACAGGGCGGCCCAACTTGCCTATTTTGCAGTTATGATGAAGGCAAGGAGCAAAAGCAGAAGGATATTTAGGGAAAATATAAATATTAATGTATGCGCTATACAGGAAAGCAATGGTTTTCCTAAAGAGGCTATTGACTATCTTGTAAACCAGAATGAGACAGAGATTGAGAAGCAAATACGCAGAGAGGATGTAGAGTACCTTATAAATGTATTTCATGATGCCAAAGAGTACGGGTCTATACTTGAAGTAAAGCCTATTGATTTTGATGCTATTGAAAGAAGATTGGAAGAGATAAGGAAAGGGGGAACCCAGGATTTATTTGAGTATCATTTTAGGAATATAATTCTTGAGAAGATACCGCCATTGGTAAAGCAGGCAAGGATAATGAGCCAGAAGTATGATGTTGTAGTAACTAATCCTCCGTATATGGGAAACAGAGGAATGAATAGTAAAATTTCACAGTACGTTTCTAATAATTACCCAGATTCTAAGTTAGACTTATTTGCTGTATTCATTGAAAAAAGTATTAAGTATACTCGTAACTATGTTGCATTAATTACACAACAATCATGGATGTTTTTATCAAGTTATGAAAGATTAAGAAATAAAATATTAAATAATAGAATTATAAATTTAGTGCATCTAGGTTCAAAAGCATTTGAAGAAATTAAAGGAGAAAAAGTCAAAACTGCTTCTTTTGTAATTTCAAAAATAAATAATGATGATGCCAAACCTAAATTTATTAAATTAACGAAGTATAATAATCACATACAAAAAGAAAAAGAGTTTTTTAATATTGATAACCATTACTCCAATTTAAAGCAAAGCGATTTTAGACAAATACAAGGATGTCCTATTGCATATTGGATAAGTGAAATTACATTAAAAATTTTCCAGGAGGGGAAAAATTTTGAGAATATAATTGATTTAACAGGTAGTCAGCATATTACGGCTGACAATGAAAAATATCTTAGAGAATTTTGGGAAATTAGTTATAGTGACATGGGCAAGAAATGGATTACATATGCAAAAGGAGGTACTTTTAGAAAGTGGTATGGCAATTTAAGTTTGGTTGTTGACTGGAGTGAAGAAGCAAAAAAATTCTACCGTGAAAACAGTACATCTAACATGCTTGACAAGAAATATTGGTTTAGAGAAGGAATTACATGGACTGCAACAACAACTTCAAAATTTTCTTGTAGATTATTACCTCCAACAGGTGTTTTTGATAAAAAAGGACCATCTTTGTTTTTACTTAAAGAAAGTATGACGAAATTTTATATGGGCTTCATGAATAGTGCTGTAGTAAACTATTTACTTGAACTATTTAGTGAAAGTCAAGACTATCAGAACATTGATATTAAAAGACTTCCTGTGATAGACTTTAATGAAACTTTAATTGATGATGTTACAAGCATAGTGGATGAAAATATAAAAATATCCGAAAGTGATTGGAATTCTTTTGAAACCTCTTGGAACTATAAAAAACATCCCCTGCTTACCCATAAGGATAACAGTGCTATTATAGAACAAGCCTTCAATAACTGGGCAGCCTTTACTGATAAGCAGTTTAACAAACTGAAAGCCAATGAGGAGGAACTTAACCGCATATTCATCGAAATATACGGCTTGCAGGATGAACTCACTCCTGAAGTGGAGGACAAGGATATAACCATAAGAAAAGCCGACAGAGTAAGAGATATCAAGTCCTTTATTTCCTACGCTGTAGGCTGTATGTTTGGACGATACTCCATTGATGTAGAAGGCCTTATTTATGCTGGTGGAGATTTTAAGGATAAGTGGAAGTGTGAGAACGGGCAGTGGAAAGTGAGAAAGATAGTAAAAGATGAAGAAGGTAAAGTAGTTGAAGATACATGGGTAGATGCTACTTTTGTGCCTGATATGGATAATGTCCTGCCCATCACCGATGACGAATACTTTGAGGATGATATTGTCAGCAGGTTTATTGAGTTCCTCAAGGTTACATTTGGTGAGGATACATTGGAAGAAAACCTCGATTACATTGCTGATACATTGGGGAGAAAATCCTCCGAAACTGCAAGGCAGGCCATAAGAAGATACTTCCTCAAGGATTTCTATAAGGACCATGTACAGGTATATAAGAAAAAACCTATCTACTGGCTCTTTGATTCAGGTAAGCAGGATGGTTTTAAAGCCCTTATCTATATGCACCGATATGATGAGTTTACGGTGGCAAGGGTAAGAACCGACTACCTGCACAAATTGCAAAAATCCTATGAAGCGGAAATTAAGAGGCTGGATATTATTATTGATTCCAATGTTTCGCAAAGAGAGAAAACCAATGCAAGAAAGAAAAAAGAAAAGATATTAAAACAGATGGAAGAATGTTTGCAGTATGACCAGGTAATCGCTCATGTTGCAAATCAGAGGATAAAGATAGACTTGGACGATGGTGTAAGTGTAAATTATTCTAAATTCCAGGGTATTGAGGTACCTCAAGGTGAAGGCAGGAAGCCGTTGAAAGCAGATTTGCTGGCGAAAATTTAGAGGAGAGAGTAGATGTGTTATGGATTTAAAACAAATAAAAACATTGCTTGAAGACACATTTAATAAAGAATTAACTGAAGGCAAGAAACGTCATATTGTTTTTTGGTATGACGATGACGGAGAATTCAAGGAAGACATAGACGCACTGGACCTTGAAAATGCAAAGATACTTAAATTATCCCAGAATAATTACTTTTTTGTAAAGTACCATTTGGAAAAGGCAGACACTGAATCCAATTATCTTATTTATGCTCCTTTTGGAAAACCAAATCCAAGAGAGAATTACTTATTGGACATATTAAAATACAGCATGGAATTTTCTACTGACAAGGCTACTTTTATTATGAGGGACTTAAATATTTCAGATGACAGTCTAAAAAGTACATTCAGGAAGTATATTAAGTTCTTTAACAACAAGGACAGATATAAAATTTTCAAAGGGTATGAAATAGAAAGGTACACAGAAGAAATAGTAGATGTGGCTGTGCTATCAGCATTATGTAGATTGCCTTATCCGGATTTTGACGAAGTTTTAAGGGTGCTTTTGATGGAAGAAGATTTGGAGAATAACAAGCACCTGGAGGCTATCGAGAAGTTTGGAAGATTAGATGTACTGTGGAAACTTGTTGATAAATATTATGGGTATAGTGATAATGAGCCTACTCTTGAGAAACTGGCTATATTCATGCTGGTTACAAATGTAGCATATTGCCTTAGCGGTGAATTGCCTGATACATGGAGAAAATATGTTTCTTCAAGGAAGGCTGATTGTGTAGTATTCTTGAGCAACTTCATGAACCACTCTCTCTACTCTGCTGCTTATGACAGGTTGGCAAACAGCATGGAAGGGAAACTAAAAGTGCAAGAATATATTAATAAATGGGAAATAGAGGACTATATCAACTGTGACACTTTTAAAGCCTTTGACGAAGCAATTATAAGGAAACTCAAAGAACAACTGCTATCTGATATAGGAGAGTTTGAAAGGTATAGGGATGTTATTCAAAACAGAAGGACCAAGCACTGGTATAACTTTTTTAAATCAGAATATGAGTGTATCTACTGGGCTATAGAGTTATTTGACTGCTGGAAGGATGTTAGCCAGGATATACGGCAGTATACCCCTTTAGAGTTTATTAAAAAATATACGGAGCAGTATTATAAACTGGATACTGCTTACAGAAAATTCTATACTTCTTTCGACAGGCTGCAAAACAAGGAACTGCTGATGGAGTTAAAGGAGAAGGTTGAAAATATCTATGCTAACGGTTATCTCAATACACTCTCTATTAAGTGGTCCGATAGTCTGGAAACTTTAAACGGGAATTGGACAATTCCCGGTATGATTATGCAGAAAGACTTTTATAATGCGTACATAAAACCATTTAAAAATCGTAAAGAAAGGGTATTTGTCATTATTTCAGATGCGCTTAGATATGAGGTAGCCAGAGAGTTTTGTGATATTCTCAATAAAGAAAGGAAAGGGTCTACGGAAATTGAATATATGCAGGGCTGTATCCCATCCAGTACCCGTTTGGGCATGGCATCCCTTTTACCTCATAAATCTATTACAATAGATGAGGATTATAAGGTATGTGTAGACGGCATATCTTCAGAAGGAACGGATAACAGGAATAAAATTCTAAATAATTATAGCCAGGAGTCAATAGCAGTACAGTTTGTTGATGTCATTGATATGAAGCGTGATGATATGCGTAAAACTTTTGGCGGGAAGGAATTAATATATATCTATCATAATACGATTGATGCCAGAGGGGACAACAGCAAAACCGAAAGAGAAGTTTTTGACGCGGTGGAGGAAGCATTTAAAGAATTAATGCTGTTAATAAATAATCTTGTAAATAATGTTACAGCAACAAATATCATTATTACTGCCGACCACGGATTTATATATAAACGTGGAAACCTTATGGAAAGCGATAAAATATCAAAAGGTTCTATTGAAGATGCTTATGAAAACAGACGTTTTGTATTAAGTACAAATGCTTTAGAATTGGATGGCACTTTAACCTTTGATATGGAGTATTTGCTTGGACCTGATACCAGCCTTAAATATATTTCTCCAAGGGGAGTAAACAGGTTTAAGGTGCAGGGTACAGGAGCCAACTATGTACATGGCGGCACATCTTTGCAGGAAATTCTTATTCCTGTAATTAAATTTAAGAATGACAGGAGTAAGGATAGTAAAAACGAAGTGACAAAAGTTGATGTAAAACTTACAAGCATAACAAGAAAAATAACCAACACCATATCTTATTTGGAGTTCTTTCAGACTGAGAAGATAGAGGACAAGCGTGTTCCATTGAGACTTAAAGTATATTTTGTAGATGAAGATGGCAACCGCATATCAAATGAAAATATAATTATTGCTGACAGTAAGTCAGAAAATTATCAGGACAGAAGTTTTAGGGAAAAGTTTGTATTGAAGAATAGAAAATATGATAAAACGAAGAAATATTATCTTATTATGGAAGATGAAGAGGAAACAGTAGAAAAGATATATGATAAAATACCGTTTATTATTGATATAGCCATAAGTGATGATTTTGGGTTTTAATAAATGGTTGAAAGGAGGCCAATATGAAGAAGTATATTAAGAGGTTATTGGGAATAGATGAAATTCTGAAGAATATTGAAGAAATTAAGTCAGAAATTAAAAATCAACCAGAAGAGGAAAAGGAACTAAATAATTCATTACAGTTTGTAAATCCAATTGATAATAAACCATTCTTACATGTAGAGTCTTTAATTGATAGTCCAAATAAGTACGAAACAAAAAGTTTAAGACCAATTGGCAGTTCAGAGAAGATTATGAGTCTCATCCAATATCTTCCTATAGTGCAAACTGCAAAACAATCAGAGATGCTAAATGGTGCTTATAAAGTAGTTTTTCCTGAAGGGGCAGTAGGAGAGTTAATGAGATATAAAAATGGAATGTTAGGAACTCCTTTGGTTAATAATGGCAAAATCGGAAATACTCATGCTGGTTTAGTTGAATTGCAGAATTTGTCGTTAACACCTGTAATGGTATTTACAGCAATATCCGCAATTACGGGTCAGTATTTTATGGCTAGAATAGATAAGTCTTTAGAAAGTATATCAAAGGATGTAAGAGAAATAATATCGATGTTTTTAGATGATAAAAAAGCGAAAAACAAGGCGATATTTGGTTTCTATACCTATATCAGAAATAATCTCAATATTATAATAAATAATTCTGATTTGAGAATTGCTACATTGACTAATTTGCAGTCTTATTTAGTAGAACTAAAACAAAATCTACTATTTTATGAAAGTACAATAAAAAGAAAGAATGCAGAATTAGACAGTATTATCAGCAATAATAGAACTACAGGTAAAAGAGTTAATGAGGTGCAAAAAGTTGAGATTGAGGTATCAGAATTGCTTGTTCAACAGCATATATGTTTTGAATTATTGTTAATAGGCAAGATGTATGAGATGCAGTTAGCCCAGATTTATGATGATGAATACTGCAATAACTTAATAGAAGATTTAAACATTCACTTTATAGATTCAGTTACGTTTAATAGAGATATTATTAATAAATATTCAGGGATATTAGAACAAATTGAACGTAAAGCAATTATTAATAAAGATAAAGTATGGAATGAGAAAGGAGAATTTGATACTAACTTTGTAAAAAGGATGGAAGACTTTGAGAAGAGTGTAATAAATACAATTGATTCAGTAAGAAATCTAATATCCTTTAATAAGGGGGAGCAAGTATTTATCGTAAAAGATGAAGGATTGTATTACTTAGGAGAAGAAGTGTCTTAGAACCTTTTAAAGATATTGTTATACTTTATTAGGAATATAAAGTATAGTTAAGGGGTTGAAAGAGTGGATGAATTAAGCAGGAAACTGAATCAATATTTTGCCGGCAGGGTTGTAAGAAAGGACTTAACAAAAAAGATAAAAGAAGGTGCAAACGTGCCCGTATATGTTCTTGAATATCTTTTGGGCATGTATTGCGCCACAGATGATGAAGAAGGTATAGCCGAAGGTGTTGAAACAGTAAAAAGAATTCTGGCTGAAAATTTTGTGCGTCCTGATGAAGCCGAGAAGGTAAAATCCAAGATTAGGGAAATAGGAAAGTATACCGTTATTGATAAGGTTAGTGTAAAACTTAATGAAAAGAAGGATGTCTACGAGGCTGAATTTTCTAATTTGGGCATAAAGGGAGTAGCCATATCACCTACATATGTAAAACAATATGAAAAACTCCTTTGTGGGGGAATATGGTGCATTATAAAAATGGATTATTACTATGATGAAGAGGCTAGAGGGACAAGCCCTTTTAATATTAGCAATTTGACTCCCATACAAATGCCTAATCTTGATATGGAAGAGATAATAAACGGCAGAAAATACTTCACAAAAGATGAATGGATAGATATTATTTTAAGGTCTATAGGGATGGAACCTACAAGGTTCGAAAATAATGTGAAGTGGCACCTTCTGGCAAGGATGATACCTCTGGTGGAAAATAACTACAACCTTTGCGAACTAGGGCCAAGGGGTACAGGTAAATCCCATGTATATAAGGAAATTTCTCCAAACAGCATTCTGGTATCAGGCGGGCAGACAACGGTGGCAAATCTGTTTTATAATATGGCTTCAAGGCAGATAGGCCTTGTGGGGCTTTGGGATTGTGTGGCTTTTGACGAGGTAGCAGGCATTACATTTAAAGATAAAGATGGAATTCAGATAATGAAGGATTACATGGCTTCGGGTTCTTTTGCCAGAGGGAAAGAAGAGAAGAATGCTTCTGCTTCTATGGTATTTGTGGGGAATATTAACCAGAGTGTGGATGTACTTCTGAAAACATCCCACCTTTTTGAGCCCTTCCCTGAGGCAATGGCCAATGATACAGCATTTTTTGACAGGATGCATTATTATATACCTGGGTGGGAGATACCCAAAATGCGACCGGAGTTTTTTACAGATGAATATGGTTTTATTACAGATTATATATCTGAGTTTATGAGAGAGATGAGAAAATGGTCCTACTCTGATGCATTGGATAAATTCTTTAAACTGGGCAACAACTTAAATCAGAGAGATGTTATTGCAGTAAGAAAAACAGTTTCAGGGCTTGTAAAACTCATATACCCTGACGGTGAATTTACAAGAAATGATATTGAAGAGATACTGCGCTATGCATTGATAGGGAGAAGGCGCGTTAAAGAGCAGTTGAAGAAAATCGGTGGTATGGAATTTTATGACGTTCATTTCTCCTACATAGATAATGAAACAATGAGCGAGGAATTTGTTTCGGTTCCTGAGCAGGGCGGTGGCAAAATAATACCTGAAGGCATGGGTAAACCAGGCCATCTTTATACCATTGCAAGAGGGAAATCAGGTATGATAGGGGCTTATAAGATTGAAACTCAGGTTATATCAGGTACCGGTAAATTTGAAAGGACAGGCCTTGGCTCTGATAGGGAGGCAAAAGAAAGTATAGAAACAGCCTTCAGGTACTTCAGGGCAAACAGCAAAAATATAAGTGGTAGTATAAGTGTTACCACAAAGGATTATTTGATGCATGTACAGGATATACATGGAGTAGGGATGACTTCCGAACTTGCACTGGCAGCCTTTGTAGCATTATGTTCAGGGGCATTGGGTAAGCCGCCACAGAGCCAGTTGGTTGTTCTGGGTTCACTTAGCATAGGTGGTACAATAATAAAGGTTGAGGAATTAGCAAATGTTCTGCAGGTATGTTTTGATTCAGGTGCCAAGAGGGTGCTTCTTCCAATGGCATCTGCGGTGGATATTCCAACCGTTCCGCCTGAACTATTTGCAAAGTTTCAGATTTCATTCTACCAGAGTCCGGAGGATGCTGTATTTAAGGCTCTTGGGGTGGAGTAGTTTGAGTTTGTACAAGGCTAGGAGTATTTTTACTTATATATTAATGGAAAGTTTACCAAGAACTATCTGCCAGTATTATGTAAGGAGTGAAATAGGATGTTAATCCCGATAAGTATCGAAGAAAATAATATTGATACCAGTGATACTGAGATTAGTAATTCAACCTTTAAAGATTTAAAGTTGAAAGAAGAGCATATTGAAGAGTTTCTTAGGAAAAACATTGAGGTAATATTTGGCGAAGAAGAAAGTCTTTTAATAGTAGGGCAGCAAGTAAACAATAAGGAAAAAGGACGAAGTGATTTAACTGCAATCGATGAAAATGGCAATATTGTCCTTATAGAGATAAAAAGAGATGCTGATGACATAAAGAGTAGAAAAGAAGCATTTGAATTCCAGGCAATAAGATATGCAGCAAGTTATGCTAAGATAAAGTCACCAGATGTTTTAGTTAATAAAATATTCTCAAAATATATCGAAAAGCATAAAGAAGAGTTTGAATTGGGGGATTTAACACCTGCTGAGAAAGGGAAAAGAATAATAAACGATTTTCTAATAAGTAATAATTCTTTAAAAACATTCAACCAAAAGCAAAGAATAATATTAGTCGCATCATCATTTGATACTCAAACATTATCCGCTGTGGCTTGGCTAATATCAAATAATGTTGATATCAGTTGCTTTAGTATTATGCCATTAAAGATAAACAACCAGGTGTTTTTACAGGTTGATAGAATTCTTCCCCCTTCAAGTATAGAGGATTTTTATGTAGATATTGAGGATAATAAAGAAATTGAAATAGGGAAAAACCCAACTGAAATTATCAGAACCAATCTTCCCAGAATGCCCAAATTGTTTGAATGGGGTCTGCTAAAAAAAGGAGATAAGTTGTATATAAGAAATCATGATAAGGAATCATCAACGGCCGAAGTTATCGACCAAAGATTTGTTAACTACAAAGGCAATAAGATTACCTATAACCAATGGGGGCAGGATGTAACGGGATGGTCGTCAATATGTATCTATGAATGGGCAGTAAAATTAGATTGTGATAGAACTTTAGATAACCTAAGAAGGGCGAAACTCCAAGAAATTAATGACGGTGAATAGTTATATGTATAATAAGTAAAGTAAATGATTAAGAGATATTATATAAATTATTTATTACCGACAGAAATAAAAATATATGTAATTTAGGCAAGAAAAGAGTTAGGAAGTGCGTTAAGTGGATAGATATGAACGAATACTCGGAGGCCTTTTTGGAGTTGCCTGCGGTGACGCTCTCGGTGGAACGCTTGAGTTTATGTCAAGGTATGAAATAAAAAGAAAATATAGATATTTAAAAGATATTATCGGTGGTGGCTGTTGGGACCTGGAACCTGGAGAAGTGACGGATGATACAATGATGACTATTGCTGTGGCAGAAGGCATCCTGGACAACCCAGAGAATCCTGTCGAAGATATCGGAAAACACTTTATTAAATGGTATGATAGTAAACCAAAGGATATCGGCAATATTATCCGAATTGCACTTGGTGAGTATAAACGAAGCAATGACTGGATGAAAACAGCCTACTACGCTCATCAGGCAACAGGTGGTATGAGTGCTGGGAATGGTTCACTTATGCGATGCTTGCCAGTTGCGCTTTATTACAATGACATCGATAGAATGCTTGAGATAACTGCTTCACAAAGCGTTCTTACCCATTATGACCAAAAAGCAACAGATGCCTGCCAGTTTTACAACCTGTTAGTTTACCAATTTCTCAATGGTAAGCCTAAAGTGCCTTGTATAAGAGAGTACATAGAAGAGTATCCAGAATATAAGCAGGTATTCCAGTTATCAAAAGACCAACTGAAACCGACAGGATATGTGTTTGACACCTTGATATGTGCATTATGGTGTTTTATTAACACTTCTACCTTCGAGGATGCTGCATGCCAAGCAGCCAACCTTGGAGGAGATGCGGACACTATAGCCGCAATTACCGGCGGAATGGCTGGGGTGTACTATGGCTATAACGCTATCCCTGACAGGTGGAAGGAAAAGATATTGGTAAAAGAGCAGTTGATTTCAATCGCACAGCGGATTTTTAAAGGTTAATTTTGAAAGTGGTAGTAAGGGTATTGGATATTAGGCTTACGAAGAGATAAAAATAAAGAAACAAGTCAGTTCTATCAATTTATATATCTTGATAGAACTGACTTGTTCGTTATTAATAAGTATGGGTTCTCTCAAATTTTATTTTGCCGTTTGGAAGAACATACTTATATACAATATCCCAAGAACATTCCTCATTAGGGTCATTACATTTTTCCATCCACTTACTGATGAGGACAGGCTTGTTAGTTTTTTTAGCCTGTGAAATTTGCTTTAAAGTAGGAGTAATCTTACTTTTCTCCTGCTCTCTTTTTAGGTTGTTTTCCATTAGCAAGTGTAATTTCAGAATATCGCATATGAAATCTTTGTGTTCAGATGATTCCAAAAGTTCCTTTATATCCACAACTTCTTGGTCATATAATAAACCTAGTTCTTCATCATATTTAAATTTATGCAGTTCATTGCAATAAGGGCAGTACCAGTAATCAGTTTTATAATTTACAGGAATAGGAAAGTTTTCGGCAAAGGTAGCACTTTCAGGTTGGATTTTAAGTGCATAATATGTTTCAAAACAGGGGGTAAATATTTTTTCTTCCAATCCTGATAAATAGTTGCTATCTGATAGATAAATAACAATCCCGCTATTATGGCATTTTTCACATACTTCCCCATAACCTAAATCATTGACAATAAAATAGTTGGCTGTGCCCATCAAATTCATCATTGGTTTAGATAAAACCCTGTTATTAAGTTCATCAATTATTCTGTTCCTTTCTTGTTGCATTTCTAACCAAAACAGTTCTAAAGGCAATTTAGTAATAAAACATTTTGATGTTATAAAATTTTCCCATAACTCCTCTGACCTTTTCTCAATACGTTTAAAATAATCATTATTGTTATACATATTTTATTCTCCTTTCAAATTTAATATTTTGAATATAAAAGAGGAGTTGCTCTGTATATGTTTAAGCAACTCCAAATAAATATTATTATCGGCTGTTAACCCCTGATAATTTTTGCTACATATGTGGAATACGACCAAAGTGTATTAAGGTCAAATCTGTAAAGTCTGAATATCCAGTCCATATATTGTTTATTACAATTACCCATAGAAAGCATTTTCGCCCAGGACTTCAGCCATTTTTCCTGCAAAGCGGGAGGGATAGCCACAGCCCTCATGCACTGTATAATATTGTTTTGAGACTCAATCCCATATATGTTTAAAATGTTGCTTTTTTTATACACCGAGATATCTGCTCTTCCATCCTTATATAGAGTCGGGTCGAATACAATCTCAAAGGTAAGAGACTTTTTGCCCATCCGAACAAGTGTTAAAATGAAACCTGTATTACTATCTTCATATATTCTAAATTCAATAGTTCCAGTTTTTATAGCATTAATTTCTTCAGGCAGAATTCCGTGTAAATAGATTGGAAGGAAATAGCCACCCTCTTTGGAAACTTCCAAAACGGCGCCTTCTCTTTTCTGATAGTTTTTAAACATGGGGAATGGAGCCCCAATTTTAAATTCAAGCATAATTCATTCTCCTTTCAGATTGGTTATAAAAAATGCTACCTAGATATTTAATCTAGGTAGCAAGTAAAATTAGCACTACAAATATAAGCCGTATTATTTACTAAAAGTTTAACAATTCAAAGTTTTGACATTTTGTGTTATTTATTAACCCTTGTTAACTCGGATAATATCTTAAAAAGTTCTGTATTACGTTTTGGTCTTAACACCTCATCTATAAGTTGCCACAATTCTGTTTCACTTTCTCCAATTTTTGTCCCATAATCTAATATTCCATCGATTACTTTTCTATTAATATATTCTGAATATTCCGAAGGCACTATTGCAACATTTAATGGTGAAATTCTTCTAACTGCATTTTCATCATACAGACAATGTAAGAAAGCAGTTCTTGAATAAACAACATTTGAAAGAAAATAAAAAATATGAGGGAACTCATCAAATAATTTTTTTGCATATTTTCTAATTTCTTTGATTTCATAGATGTCTTTTGATGTATTTTCATAGCCCTTGAAACCAATTATTAGTTTATTTTTACCCTGCTTACCAGCATCTTCGAATGCTTTAAGTGTCTGTCTGGCTCTTCTTAAATTTATATTTTTAACCTCTTGCTTTGTAATATCGAGGCAAATATAATCTGCCTCTATAATATGATTTTTTGTTACATTATTTATAACAATCATTCTACTCAACCCTTTCTTTTTGATTTTTGGGAATAAAAAAAGACATAGAACATATAGTTCCTGTCTTCCTATAATCCATAACACTGGCCAATGTATGAATTTAGATAACATTTACCCAAGTATATCATAACATGACTAAAAAAGGTTGTCAATACAAAAAATAAAAAAATTAACAAAATATACAACACAGGCATTAATAGAAAAGAGACATTTTGTTATAAGATTTATGTGTAATAATATATTATGACCTTATTCTTGAAACAAGAAAAATGCAATAATATATTACCACCCTATTCTTGAATCAAGAATGATGTTATAATATACTTATTTATAACTAAAAGTATGAATAACTAAGTTGCAAGTTATATCTTGAGAGGTGTTGTCATATGCAAGAGGGCAATAACGGGATTATTTATAGCAATGTTTCTGGTGAAAGCAGGAATTCAAATAATGAGTGTGATAAACTTAAATCCATGACTGTTTCATCACATAATGAAAGATTGGGAATCAGTCGGATTAGGATTAATAATAACAAGTTTAAAAATTGTGGTTGGGAAATTTACAAAGTAGACCTAAAAGCAGCGCAGGATTTTAATGATTTTCAAATATATCTTTGGCAGAAAATGAAGAGAATTGCGGATGCAGATATAGAACGTCAAGATAATAATATTAAGAATATCTTTACTTATGCTTTACGATACTCCATACCTTCTGTTTTTTATAAAATAGTTTTTTATAATAAAGGAAAAGGTCTTCAACAAGTTTATCTGACTGATGAAGAAATTGAAAGAATAATGACCGACTATAACGATTTTGTCAAAGAAAAGTCCTGTCATGTGACAGATAAATTTGACCATCTAACAGAGCACTATTCGTGGAAAATATGTGAAATAGATTATTATGCTGCTACAATTTTTAAGAATGTTTCCGGGCTTACATACAAGGAAATTATGAAAAACGCATTGAGAACATACCTTAATCAAATAAGTTATATCCATGCACAGGAAGAAATAGAATTAGAGGTAAAACATATAGAAGAATATCTGAAGGAAGGGGAAATATATGAATAAATCTCAGGACATAAAGGTTATTTACAGTCAATTTAATGAAATAAAAAGATTAAATGAAGCCGTAAAAATAGTAATTGCTGATTTAGAGACAGGGTTTGAATTATATGGAGAAAATATTTACAATTGTGAAAGTCTTAAGGGTTTTACTGAAAAACTGAGAAGTATTAAAAAGTTTCTATTAGAGTATAACAAAGAGTTTTGGAGAATTAATGCAGAGATAGAAAAATTAAATTTAAATAATGATATGATAGGAAAAATTAAGCATGAATGCAAGGTTTTAAAAGATGAGACCATAAAGTTAGATGATGAAATATGTGCTTTATTAGTTAAGTTTTATAAGTCAAGTAATATAAGCAATATTTCAACAGAAAGTATAGATGATTACATAACAAAAATCACAGTAAAAGTTAAAGGAATTCCTGACTGGATATTGGAAGAAGTGCAGCATGATGAAATTGTTATTGAAGAATTAGAATATAATACATCAGAAGAATATGTCTATGTTATATACATGTTATGTGAAAAAGATAGAATTATTGATGGGATTCAGCGGGTTGAGGAGTATCTACGTAAGTGTATTGAGAAAATGACAAAGTTATATGATTACAAAGAAATGATGCTAAATGACCTTGAGCGGGAACTAAGTAATGATATTGATGAAGATGATAAAGAATATAAACTCAAAGATGTAACCCTTTACAACTGGCAGGAAGAAGCATATGAGACGTGGAAAATAAATAATTACAGGGGAATTTTTAAAGTTGCTACAGGATGTGGAAAAACAATTTTTGCTCTCAATTGCCTTCAGCGGGTCATCGAAGAAGGGTATAGTATAAGGGTTGCTATAATTGTTCCTAGTATTGCTTTACAAAATCAATGGGAAGAAGTGTTAAAAGATACATTCCATGTGCCTGCTAAAAAAATAGGAAGGGTTGGGGATGGAAAGAAGGAGTTGAGAACTTTTACTATTTATATTAATAATTCAGCACAAAAATATTTGGAAAGACATTTGCATTGTTCAGCATTGGTAGAACCAATAGGAGGGGATTATTCAGATTCATACTATTTTGTTATTGCTGATGAATGCCATAGATATGGTTCTGATAATAATTTGGATATGCTAAATTGTTTCAATGAAATTACAAAAGACAAGAAGACAAATATAAAGTTTTTTTCCATTGGCTTAAGTGCAACTCCCGAACAGACTAATCCAATGAAAACCAGGGAGTTGGAGAAAAGATTAGGTAACATTATTTATGAATATGATTTAATCAGGGCTATAGACGAGGGAATTATTGCTACCCCGATTATTAATGATATACGTGTTGATTTTACTTCCGAGGAATTTAAGAAATATAAAATTAGTAAAGAAAGATTCGAGTATTCTAAAGACGATTTTAAAGAAGTACTAGATAGACTACATAAAAATTACGAGGAAGATTTTTTGATTTACCTTGCTTATGACATAATACAAAATAAGAAGTATAAAAAAATAATAGATTATGTTAAAAGTAAGAAAAAGAAATTTAAAGATGCTTATAATAATCGAAAGCCCCAATGGTTAATTGAGTTTAATGATTGGTATAATGAAAATGTGAATGATGATATGGAAATTGCATGGAGCGCTAGAAATCTAACTGTTGCACATCAGGCAAAACAAAGCATTTTATATGGTATGGGAATGCGGGAAAAAGAACTTATAAATAATATGGATATTTTCAAGGGGCATAGAGTTATTATATTTGCAGAGCGGATTGATGATGCAAATAAGAAAATATATAAAATACTAAAGAATAAATATTGTGACGAATCGGTTGTTATTTATAATTCAAATGATAAGAGAGGCATAAAAGAAGAGGTAATTAATAAGTTTAAAAGCGGAGTTGCTAATATTCTCATTGCTGTAGAGGCTTTAGATGAAGGGATAGATGTTCCTAAAGCAGACATGGCTTTTGTATTCCAAGGCAATCAAGATGAAAGGCAGCAGATACAAAGACTGGGAAGGATTATACGAAAATCTAAGAAAAGTAATAATGAAGAAGATGGGGAGAAAACTACAGAATATGCTACGCTAATAAATTTGTTTTGTCCTACGGGAGGAGAGAACATCTATCTTGCAAAGTTTTTAAGGCGCATGATTATCAGATACAGGGAAGGTGGCTATGGGGAGTTACAGGATACATATAAAAGAGGGTTGAAGGCTTTAGGATATGATATGGATGTTGAGTTGAAACAATTGAAGAATTATGGATATTTAAGAATAGAGGAATAAGTTAAATAGCATTGCAAACACTAACAAATTGCGCTATCATTTTGAGTAGGATACAAGGAATTTAGATTTAAAGGATTTAAGTTGTAAGAAATAAAACACGGATGGAGGTACATCTCCTTTACGGCCAGTTTCACAACTGGAATTAAACGAAAGGGAGATGTACCTTTTTGCTTATTTATAATAAATATGTGGTGGAAGACTTGATGTTGTATTTTCAGAAATGGCAGATATAGAAATTTAATAGACGATGATATCTATGGAAGAGAACTTCATTTTATTGTTAGGTTTTAGAGGGTAGAGTATAAAAATGCAGTTGAAGGAGATGAAAGAATGCTTACGGTTCAAGAATTTGTACAGAATATTTCAGAAGATTTTAAGAAAGTATTTCCTGAAGTGAGTATAGAAAATAGTTTTATCCGTCTTGGTACTGGATTAACCCATGTTGAATTGCCAATCAATAGCATGTATAAAGAATACCAGGTTACGGATTTTGAAAGCATAAAGAGATTATATATAAAGATTTCAAATGAAATATTAAATCAATATAAATTTAGAGTAGACTACAATAATGTGTATCCTATATTGAAACATACTGATTTTGGCAATAATGCAAAAATACAGTTTTATAGGAAAAGAGCCTTCGAGGATTTAGATGTACTTTATGTTGCGGATATGACTGATGTATTTCGGTTTTTTACTATTGATGACGATGTGGATTTTAATTTACTTGAACAAAAGGCTATAGAAAATATTAGTAAGATGACTGCTGCTCTTGTGCCTTTAAATAAAGGCATACCGGTATATTCACTAAAGTACAGCACCGATTATGCCAGTTCACTGCTTTTATCAGAAGCAATGAAAAAACAGATACAAAGAAAAGTTGGAGATGATATACTAATCGCAGTTCCAAGCAATTCCTCTTTTCTCGTCGCAAAATTTAATTATAGCAATAAGGAACTACTTAAATACTTAATAAAAACAGATAACGACCCGAATAAGGTTTCGGATTCGGTATACAGGCTTAAGAATGGAATATATACGAAGGTGTTAAAGGGGGATAGGGGTAAGGGATAAGGAACAAAGAACATAAATATGTATAGATACTACCAAAGACGTGTTTTGGAATATGGTTGAAAGGTTTAAGGTTCTTACAATATAATAGAGCGTATAGTAATAAGAAGGGAGTAGTTTGATTATATGAATAAGGTTATTATAGAATGCACTGAACTAGTTGATAAATATGAATTAAGAAAAGAAGACATTATAAAACAACTAGAAACGATAGAAATAGAAAAAGACCAGGATTTTGTAATTGCTTATGATAAAGATTTTGGATTTACTTTAGTCGGTGAAATGAGTAAAAATAACACCTCGATAATTCTAACAAATATTATAAAAGCCGATGATTTTAGGGAAATGGATAATTCAGACTTATTTCAGTTTATAAGGGAACAAGGTGGTTAGGGTTAAAGAAAATCAGGATAAAGGCATAAGGCTTTGGGGATAAGGTTATATATCCTACAAAGCCTTATTTTGTTAGGATATGGACATCTCAAGTTTTACTTTCTTTAAAAAATTCCTTATTGTAGGGATGTTGTTAAGCATTAGTTTATATTCATAAGGCTCTGTTTTTGGCTGAACTTGACATAGATACTGTTCTACTATTTGAATGTAAGAAAGGGATAAGGAATAATAGGTAGCAGGGTTAAGGAAACAAGTGACTAATCCAGTGATTGCTTCACTTAACTTCCTTGCATCCTTATTCCCTAATTCCTTCCCCACAACCTGTTGCAGGTAATTTAGTTCTATTCTGAAAACTTCCAAATTTATCACATCGACCACTCCCTCACGAAAATTTGAAATATTATAGTAACAGGTGTATGGGAAGTCAAATTAATATAGGCAAAAGTTTTAAATAGGGTAGAAGGATTACAAGGTTAAGATAAATTGGATAGTTTACCAATAATAATTACAATATGATTGTTTTCTTTATATATATGCGCTACAATAGCGTTAGTGACACAGGCGGAGAGCATATTCTCTTTATACAGCCAGATTCGTTTTGGCAGTAATTAAGGAGAATGTGCTTTTTTATTTTTTGAAAGAAAATTCGAGGCGATAAAATCAAGGTTAGAGGTGATGGATATGAGAGTGACTTTTCAGGAAGAGAGTTTTAATGAAAAATGCTTTAATAAGATATTCCAAGGATTATCATTCAAGTGGATTGGGTTAGAGTTGCCAATGATAAAGGAAATAGCAGAAGTAGAAAGGATAGAGAATTATAAACTACCATTATTGATGTTTTTACTTGAGGATGATACATTGCTTCACATGGAAATTATGAGTGATAAAATAAAACCTGACCTCCAGAGCATGCTGACCTATGACATGAGCATAGTATTGAGATATAGGATGCAGGTAAAGACTGTTATTCTGAATTTTGGAAGCAAGCAAAATAGCAATTTTCAGAGGAGTTTTGGTTCAGTTTATTATAATACTCAAATTGTAGATTTATCAGGACTTGATGGAGAAAGAGTGCATAAGGAAATTAGTCAAAAAATTAGTTCGGGTTTTCCTATTAATGAGGCTGACAAACTGAGCCTGGTATTTCTTCCATTTATGAAGAATTCCTTACCTTTTAATGAAGTGTTGCTGAAGGTTATGTCAATCATAGGGAAAATAAAGGATGAAGAAGAAAGGATAGCGTACTTAACAGTAATTTCAGAAATTGTATCGAGATTAATAGGTAAACAAGGGGTTGAGGTTTTAAAGGAATATCTCATGGATACGGAGGTAGGATTAAGTATAAAAGATGCAGGGGTTAAGGAGGGAATGCGGGAATCAATAATTATAATACTTTTGGAGAAATTTAACGTCCTACCTGATGACATCTACTATGCAATTGCGAAACAAAACAACGAGGACACATTAATGAAATGGCTTCAGATGGTGACCAGCATTTGCAGTATAGACGAACTAAAGAAAATGGTATTTAACATCGAATAAAAAATCCTATAAGATTACTATTGTTCCTATAAGTCATATTTCTCCTATTTCCTTAACACCTTATGCCCTGAACCCTATTAATTATATGTATATTAGTTGAGATGGGAAAAGGCTTATGTATAAAGGAATTGAAAGTGTTTTAAGGCGACAAAAATTTTGGCAGACTTTATTACAAATGCATGACATTTTATAAATTTGGACCTGACAAATTTTTTTATGCGCGCTACAATTATCTTATAAATTTATATTACAGAGGGGATGATTATCGATGAAAAAGAAAATAAATATTATGCTTAATATAGTAATACCAACCGCAGTTGCATATATAGTATTTTTCCTGCTTTATTATTTTTATCAGAGAATGTTTTATGAATACAGGTTACTGGCTATTATACCGTTCTTAATAGTTACAATGTATTTAATGATAGATAACAGAAGAGAGTGGAAGGTGATAAAGCAGCAGAGTTAGATGACAAGGGGTAAGGGAAAAGATGAGGTTAAACCTTATCCCTTGTCCCTAAATCCTGTAAAGAGTAAAGGGTACAGGAAGCAGGTTAGGAGTTATGAAGTATGTAATAATAAGTCTAATAGTATGTATCACAATTGTCAGCATTTCTGCAATAATAGGCATTATAAAACGAAAATAGAAAGTATTATAGATAGCAAAAAAACAGGCAAAATGAGCCTGTTTTTTTAAGCCTTAAACTAATGTTTCTATTGCTGCCTCCAATTCTTCTTGTCTTGGAATGGTATATACCTGAGCCGTAACAAAACCTGAAGAGTGACCTGCTAACTTGGCAACTACAGAAATATCAACGCCATTTTTGAGTAAAGTTCGGCAAAAATAATGTCTGAAGGAATGGATAGTTACATCAGTAATCCCGATTTGTTCACAGTATTTTTTAAAAATCTTCCAGATTCCTGACCTAGTGTAAGGGGTCTTGCGTTCGGAAATAAAGAGGTTATCATATTCCGTTTTAATGTTCTTTCTTATTTCCAGCCAGTTGGTAATTGCATCCCGGACATCCTTATGCAGATTAAACTCCTCCTTTTCAGAGGAGTCACTAGATATTGTGTTTTCCGTTTACATTGAGGCAATTTACGGTAGTATTTTATAAATCTCCGCTTAAAAATAAAGTGTTTGCCGTTTCGATTAGCGACTCCATGTTTGATTTTTAAGTATTATATTTGCTGTGCTATGAAAATCAAATTTCTGCATAGATTTTTTGTAAAAAGGAGAAACAATAAGAACCTAACTATTGGGGTGGGGTCTTATTGTTTCTCCTTTTAGAAATTATGAGGAATAAAAATAAATTGTATAAAATTATAAGCCTTATTAGTATATAACTTTCCTCTAGGTTGCCATTGAAGTTTCAAAACATTGTTTTTGATGTAATAATCTAAAAAATATATATAAAAATTTGATTTTTTTAATTCTGTGTATAAAATATCAATAAAATTATTTGAAATCAGGTGGTTGTTTTGGAGAGCATAGACGAAGCGCTCAAATATTACATTTTTATTACAATTTCAAAAAAACAGCCTTATAATACGAAGCCTTTAAAAAACACCTGTTATACTAAAAATAGAAAGTAAAAATTCAGCAAACAGTCGGCCGCTGTTAGCAAATAAAAGAAAAGGAGTTGGTTCTTATGGTAAAAGTAGTCAATGAATTTGGTGATTTGGTTGCAGTGGTTAAATATAATAACGACCTCGATTTCTGGGATGGCAGAAACTTTAGTTGTGGAAGCACTGGGCGTCATCTTGGTATTACAAAACTAAAAGATGGCAGATATGTATTGATTCATGGTACAGACTGGCAAGGCGAAAGAGATTATGCAGAGGTTGTAACAGACGAAGAAGCACTTGATGCCATCGTTTCAACAGGTCATACAAAGTTATTGGAAAAGAAGAAATTTGAGCCACTTAAGAAATTATATGAAGAGAAGTATTTAAATCAGGAAGTTGAAGAAGACGATTAAGAATAAGCCGAGATAATTCTCGGCTTATTAAACTTAACACTAAATTCGTGGATAATACTATTTGAAAAACAGGCGTAAAAATCAATCTTGTTTTGCTAATTCCTTAAAAGCCTCTATATTTTCATTGATTACAGCGTCCATGAGATTTTCGGTTTCTTTTTGATTGTTTTCAGTCGATTGCTCAATTTTCTTTTTTGATTTTTTCATTAAAGTTATTACCTCGCTATATATGATTTTTATTAAATTATACCATAAAAATATATAAGTAAAAAATTTAACCATATAGAGTTCTTAATTATCGTTCTTTGTAGTATTGTGTCAGTAACAGTATTATAAAGAATATTCAAGATAGTTTTGTTGACAAATTTTGTGGAAAAATTATGAAACTTGTCCTATAATTAATATAAACTATAAATAGATTTTGTGGGGTTAGACTATTATGAAACAATTTCCTGATTTACATAACTGGTTTAATATAAGTGAGTACTATGAGCATAATAAATGCAGAACAATTACACTGCTTTGGAAAAAAGATTTAAAAGAAGATGATGTACAGCGTTTTATAGTTGAATTCGCTAAGTTAATTTGTAGATTACGCTGTAATGGGGAATTGATATTGGAAGATAATGGTGAAGATTTATGTTATAAATTTCAGCAAGCAATTGATAATAAAATTGAATTAGAGAAAGAAGAAAAAGAGCGCCTTGCTAAGTATATTTTTTTTGATGGGATGATAAGCCAGTCTAAGTATAATAAAACAAAAAATTATATTGAATCTCTAGACCGAGAAGCATTTAATGGATATTTTGGTGAGGTATTGTTTTATATTGTAAGAGAACAATGTCTTGAAGATGAAAAGGTAATAATTGAACCGAGTTGCCCAAAAACATATTCGAAGCAACCAGGCTTAGATTATGTTGAAATTAGAAAATGTGATTCTGACTATTATTTTATTATTGGCGAAGTTAAAACTACTGATGATACAATTGATGATTACCCTGACAAAATTCTTGATTCATTAATAGAGAGACCTGTGCATCTAATACATCAAACAATTAATGCTTTTAAAGAACGGACGAAGTATAGCGCACCGGAAGATTTAAAGAAATTTATAAACCGAATGCCCATATACTTTATGAATAAAAATCCAACAAAACATAAAAGATTTGCGGGGGTTATTAATTATGGGAGAAACTCTCCTCCACGAAAAACTGTATTTCAAAACTTTCGTGCTAAATGTGTAACTCATTTATATGATAGCAGTGAGTGTAGAAGAATAAAATTAATTGGAATTAAAGGAATGAAAGATATTAAAGAAAGAGTGTTGGAAGTAATATGGACAAAATTATCGATATGAATAAGTTATATCTTTGCTTAAAAGATATTATCGAGAATAAAAAAGAAGTTGAAAGGGTTAGGGAAGTTATTATTGACCTTCATTTTTACATACAAAGAATTATACTTAATAGAAAAGAAGTAGATAATATAGACCGTACTTCTATGGAAAGTATTTCAATGTATTTACTTTCCTTGTTAACAAATGTAACAAGTGAAGAAATGAAAAGATATACTCAAGACTTTTATATCGAAGGGTTAAATATTGCTGGTCTAATATTTGAGTTGCTTGCAGATGTAGAGTTTGAAGACTTTGAAAAAAAGCGACAGTACTTATTTTATTCATCAGTTTCATACAGTTTGTCAGATAAAGAAGCAAGTGCAGCGGTCATAGGTAGAAGGTTGAAGTCGATTATTGAAAATGACAAAATACCCAGTTTGGGTATTGATGTAAAAAAATCATGGATATATATTTGTCTTACTTTAGGTAGAGAATTTAAAACAATATATAAAGATAGAAATCAACTGGATTTATCAATTAAATTATCTAAAAATACTATATGGGATTTTTTAAACAGAATCTTAATCTTAAATGCTCGTTCATTTGTTGACGGGCTTGATAATAAAATCATATTTGAAAATATGGAAGAATTAAAGAATTTTTTAATACAACTGGATGATATAGAGACCTTATTTTATATTTCATTATTGAGTGAAGTGTTACACAGAATGCACAGTAAAAGTGTGTGGTCAATACTTCTACGTGAAGGCTTTACAAATGAATATATAAAAGTTCTCACAAAGTATGATAGTAGAAATGTATATGAATTATGGAAATCCCAATTAGATGCTTTGAGATGCAATAATAAAGGATTTAATTATCTTAGCGAAAATATAAAAAGAGTACTTATTTCTATGCCCACAAGTGCAGGAAAAAGTTTTGTCGCAGAATTAGCGATAGTGAAGTCGCTACAGTTATCGGAAGATAAGGTATGTATATATGTAACCCCAACACGAGCACTTATGTCGGAGATTGAAGGTAACTTGTTCTATAGGTTAAGAAAAATTGGATATAATGTTACATCAGTTCTTGATACCGATGAAAATGAATATGAGAATGATTTATTAAGCCAAGCAAATGTTCTTGTAGTAACTCCTGAAAAACTTGATTTATTGTTACGGAGACATAAAGAATTTATTGAAAGAATAAAGTTAATTATTTTCGATGAGTTTCATAAAGTGGCTGATAACAGTAGGGGTTGGTTGTTAGAAACACTAATTACATGGTTTATGATTAAACAACAACAATATAGTTTTAAAATTATTCTAATGTCGGCTATTGTTAGCAATAGTGAAGAAGTTAATGTTTGGCTCGAAAATGATGAGTTTAGGCCTATAGTATCGGAATGGACTCCAAGCAGGAGAGTTTATGGTGTATTAATTCCTGATACTGACCGTACTAAATATATAAGAATTAGTGATAAAAAAAGACAAAAAATAACTCCATATCGCCTTATTTATAAATATCTTGAAAGAAGAAGGGCTATAGAAGACGTAATTACAGATATAATAGTTGAATATAAAAATTCAAATAGACGGTGGAAAAAAAGCAATAATAAATATGATACAAAATATGACCGTTGTTTTAAGTTCATCAATACATTGAATAACGGTAAAGTGTTGGTATATTTTTTTACCAAAATAGATTTAGAGCGTTTCATTGAATATGCTGAAAAATATCTTCCTTTGAAAGAAGATGTGAGAATAAATAAACTAAAAGAATTTTTAGATAGCCGACTAGGAAGTGAACATCCTCTAGTCAATAGCATATTATATGGGGTTGCTTATCATCATGGAGATTTACCTATTGAAGTAAGAAAAGAAATAGAAAAAGCATATAAAGAAAATTTAATAAATGTTTTAGCATGTACCACAACATTATCTGATGGGGTAAATTTACCAATCAAAAATTTTGTTTTAGGTTCTTTTACTATA
>NZ_CVTD020000030.1 GCF_002904165.1 Herbinix hemicellulosilytica
AAAGTATATGAAATACATTATGAGGGAAATTGAGAATTTATTAATAGAAAAAGGATACAGTACAAATATTCATGAATATTTACACAATGTAAGGTAGTATAACATTTATTTTTTAATTTCTATATCAAATAATTTTTTTAATTTTATAGATGGTAAATAAAGTTGTGTCAGAAAACATGGTTTATTGGGATAAAGAAAAATCTTATAGACCATGTTTTTGATAAAAGTTCAGGGTATAGGTAATTATTGGTAAAAAATTAGGCTAAACCAATTAAAATAAAGGAATTGAGAGGTTAAATTATATATTGTTTTAAACAAAGTTGACAATTGCAAAAAATGGTATAATATAATGAGTAAAGTTACAATTTTATTAATAATTAGAAAAAGATAATTTAATATAGTTACTAATTTTATTAAGGTTTGAGTCATGTCGTTTAAAATCTATGTTTTCTTAAGTTAAATAGTGGAGGGGGTGGTTTAATGGAGTTTTCATTAGAAATAAATTCTTTTATTAATGATTATATTAAATGTATAAAAGAAGGTTGTGCGGCCATTTTTGCTGGTGCCGGATTATCAGTTGCATCGGGGTATGTTGATTGGAAGGAATTGTTAAGAAATCCTGCAAAAAAGATTGGACTAGATGTTGATAAAGAAACAGATTTAGTGGCTTTAGCACAGTATATTTATAATAAAGATGGTTCAAAGCAACCATTGGCAGAATTAATAAAAAACAGTTTCATATCATGTAATAATATTAATGAGAATCATGAGATTTTAGCAAAACTTCCTATAAAAACTTATTGGACAACCAACTATGATTCATTAATAGAAGATTCTTTGAAGAAGAATGGGAAAAATCCAGATGTAAAGAAATCGGTTAAAGATTTATCAACAATAATTAGTAAAAGAGACGCAGTTGTGTATAAGATGCATGGTGATATAAGTAATGCAAGTGATGTTGTCCTTATTAAAGAAGATTATGAGTTATACGATTTAAGAAATCAATTATTTAGCATTAGTCTTAAAAGAGATTTAATATCAAAAACTTTTTTGTTTATAGGATTTAGTTTTGAAGACCCTAATTTAGAATACATTTTAAGTAAAGTAAGAATATTAACAGACGGATATTCAAGAAAGCACTATTGTTTTTTTAGAAAAGTAAACGAATCTGACTACTCTAATGATGAAGAAGGAAAGAAAAAGTACCAATATGATAGATTGAAGCAAGAACTTAAATGTGCTGATTTGATGAGAAGATATAACATTCATTCGTTGATGGTAGATGAGTATTCTGATATAACACAGATACTGAAGAGAATAGAAAAAGGATATAAAAAAGACCATGTATTGATATCAGGTAGTGCAGATGAATTTGAAGAATTTAAAATAAAAGATATAGAACCATTAGAGTTTATTCATAAACTTAGTGGAGAAATAAGTAAATTGGGTTGTAAAGTAATCACAGGATTTGGTAAAGGAATAGGCAGTGCAGTATTAAATGGTGTTTTGGATTATATATACAAAACGAATACAAGAAAACTAGATGACCACATTATTATGAGGCCATTTCCTTTATATGTTACTAGTGATGTTGATTTAGAGCAAATTAAAAAAGAATATAGAAAACAAATGGTTGAACTTGGTGGAATTGCTGTTTTTGTTTTAGGAAATAAAACTGTTAACGGAAGTATTCAAATTGCGGATGGCGTAATAGAGGAATTTGAATTGGCTATTGATAATGGACTAAATGTAATTCCTATTGGAGTAACAGGTTATGCTAGTGAAATACTTTGGAACAGACTAATTGAAAATTTCGAAAAATTTTATCCTGATAATATAGATTTAAAGAAAGATTTTGAATTGTTAGGAGATAGCGAATTAACATCAGATGTAATTATTAAGACAGTATGTAAAATAATTAGTGAGTTAAAAGAAATATATTAGGATAAAAACGGACGAGTAATTTATAAGGGATATCTTTTAAAGGCTTGATACATAATTAAAATGTATTATTGAATGCGTAGGAGGGGGCTAGTAATGGGGCATAAAATTTTTGTATCATATAAGTATGCAGATTCTGATGTTAGACATATAACAGGAGAATGGTGGGAAACTAATACAGTTAGAGATTACGTTGATGTGCTTGAGGAAAAATTAAGTGAGTCAAACCAAATATACAAAGGAGAATCTGATGGTGAAGATTTATCACAACTGAGTGAAGAAACAATATGGCAAAAGTTGAGGGACCGAATTTATGATAGCACTCTTACCATTGTATTAATTTCTAAAAATATGAAAGACCCCTACAAGTTAGAAAGAAATCAATGGATTCCTCGAGAAATTTCTTACTCTTTAAAAGAAACATCTCGCAAAGATTCAAGTGGTAATTCTGTTACGTCTAAAACAAATGCTATGCTGGCTGTAGTTATCCCAGATAGAAATGGTTCATATCGTTATTACACTTATATGAATAGTTGTTGTGAAACAGGCTGTAGAACTTTATTAACAAATACACTTTTTAAAATTCTTCGTAAAAATATGTTTAACTTAAAGAATCCTAATACAAGTGATTGCCAGAATGGTTCAAGGATATATTATGGAGATAGCAGTTACATACCTTCTGTAGAATGGGATACTTTTATAAATGATATAGATACATACATAGAAAAAGCATATGAAATTCGGGAAAAAATTGATGATTATGAAATTTATAAAGAGGTAGATTAATTTATTGATGCAATATTGCTGTATAAACCTCATTCCATGATAGTAAGTTTTGCTATATGAGTTATGTTTTGCTTCCTTTAATTATTTCCTTGCCCCTTATCCCTTGTTCCTGTATCTATGTCTACATCAAATAAACTCCTATCATTTTGCAAATTATCGATAGGAAGAAAATAAAGTTCTTGCAGGAAACATGGTTTATTAGGGAGAAGAAAAGCCCTGTAGGCCATGTTTTTTTATGTATTAGTTTTAAGGGATAAGGAACAAGGAATAAGGCTAAAAGCCAGAAAAATCAATGGATTAGAAGATTGAATGGAAAAGAAAATGGAATGAAAAATGGGTAAAATCTCTCCTTAACCCTTCCCCCTTAACCCTCAATCCTAAAAGCACTTTATTTTCATTTTTTGCCCTAAAAATTGAGGAATGAAAGGACTTTAGGAAGTAAGGAATAAGGAAAAAGGAATTAAATGGGAAATTGGAAGAGAATAACAAGCCAGTATTTTCAAGGGTTTGAGGGGGATTTGTGAAAGGAGTTTATTTGAAAAAGGAAAGAAGTTTATTTGGGTTACATATTTGCTGTTGTATAAACCAAATAAACTCCTTTCATTTTTCAAATGTATGAAACGGGGTAAATAAAGTAGTATTAGAAAACATGGTTTATTAGGGAGAAGAAAAGCCCTGTAGGCCATGTTTTTTTATAATG
>NZ_CVTD020000031.1 GCF_002904165.1 Herbinix hemicellulosilytica
CATTATATACATCATATGAAGGTGAATATAAATTATCTATTGCGGATTTCAAAAATATAGTCGGTAGGGCTGGAAGAGCCTATATAGATACTGAAGGAAATATATTTTTAATTTGCCATCCAGAATATTATTTTAATAATGATAAAATAAGTTACTTCAAACAACTTTGGTCTTGCGAATCTCAAGAAACTAATGTTCATAGTTCAATGATTGAAGAATTTGATAAAATATATTCAATTATCGACCAGTTAGAAGAAATAATAGAGATATCCATACAAGATATTGAGAAATCTCTATTAGATTTTATTGATAGATTGCAGGTATTTATTTTTAGTTTATATGAAGAGCATATAGACTATATAAATGGTTATGACGATTTATATGAACTATTAAAACATTCACTATTTGCAAAACAAGCAGATGATAAAGTATTAGATAAGTTTGATAAAGTGTGTATTAAGTATTATAACTTTGTTAGGAAATTGGATAAAAGCATTATTGAAAAATTTAATAGGACGGGACTAAGTTTTAGGTCCAATCGTGTTTTATTAGAAATTGTTGACGAGATTTCAAAAAATGAAAGTGGATTCGATTTTGATTTACAAAAAATTATTACTCCAGAAATATTTAAAAAGATAATTGAATTAAAGGAAATAAGTCCTAAACAATACTTTTATAAAGTGGGCAATAAAAACGTTAACTATAAAGTCGACAATTATAAGGCTTTTATAAGTTGGATTAGTGGTGAAAGTTTTCTCAAAATTCGGGACTCTATATTCTATGAAGACAATAATATCTCAAACAGAACTCAGACCTGTGTCAATTATATCAATGATATGTTTTTATATAAACTACCTTGGGCTTTTAGTTCTCTATATGCTTTAGCCAAAGATAGATTAATGTTTGCTGATTTTATCTTGAAGGATTTACCTGCTAAAATAAAATATGGCGTGGAGAATTTGGAAGCAGTCAAATTATGTACATTAGGTATTGAATCTCGAGAATTGGCTAATACATTGGCAGCGATGTACGAGAATGATTCGTCCAAAGACCCTGAATGGACTATAGATAAGTGGATTTTAGAAAAGAGATTTTACGAGTTAGAAAAAGGGATAAAAGGAATAGATGATATTTCTATAAGGCAAATTGCGAGGGTTAGAACTAAATTGAGAAAGAGAACTTCATTTTTAAGAGATACAGGTAAAATTATATGTGATGTAAGAGGATTACAGTTTTATGATTATTTCAATTTGTACAGTAATAAAAGTATAAATAAGAATACACAACTGTTATTAAATCATGAGCCTCAAAACTTATACGATGAATTCGCTATTGAAGTTAAAACTCTAAAGGGAGAAAAAATTGGCTATGTGCCTGCTGAATATTCAGAAGAAATATTTGAGTATATTCAAGGCGACCATGTTTTAAAGGTAGAGATTATTAGGTTAACAGCCAGAACAGTAGAAATAATAATAAAAGTTAGTAATTAAAAAGAAAATATATTAGTATTCATTTAAATTGATTATAAAACTTGATAAGAATGTGTAGCCCTATTTATATTATACACAGTTTAGAAATAGGAATTTTATAGATATAAGGAGGGCTTATTTTATGCTTTTAAAATCGGAAGAAATTTATTCAAAATTCAATGAAGAAAATATTCAAGTTGTAATTACTAAAAAATTACTATTCATTTTATTGCAGCAGGTAGATAGACTTCTTGAAGTATTGGGTAATGAAGAAGAGGTAGTAAATAACTTTGCAATATATGAATATATAGGCAATGCCGAGATGTTAATGGTTAAACTATATATTCTTATAACCGAACCTTATAATAAAAAAGAAGTTATTTTAGAAACAAGTATTGCAGAATTCCTGGTCTTAAGGGATTTGGTGTTTTGCAATTACTCTTTACCACATCTTAGAGAAGAATTGCGACCTTCCATCCGAAAGACATACAAGGATTTTTATGATTATATTGAGGGCATTTTTGAAATGCTAGACAGCGATGAAGTAAAAGCATATTGGGATTATATAAAAAACTACAAAATTAAAGGCAGTATACTCCAGTGAATCAATGAAAAAAGGCATTGATAGGTGCTAAATTCTACCAATGCCTTTTTTATTACTTCAATTTACCCTTTTCATACATCCTTTGTATTTTGCTGGTAAAGGATAGTAGTATAATGAATGAAAAACCTATTAATAAGCCGATAATAAATCGTATGACAATACTTTGAACGGCGATTGAAAAGGGTATTAAGAATATGTTTGCTAGTATAAGCAATCTTATAGTTCTAAAAATACTTCCTCTCATGATACTTAAATGCCTCCTTGTGCAAGTAATACATAGAATTTTACTTGGCCACTACAACCTATTTCAAATTAAAATTTAACGTTTAAAATAAAGTTATTTTATGATAAAATTAAAATACACAGCATAAATGGATTAAAATGCCATTGACACAGACATCTTAACGATGCCTTGAGTCAGTGGCATTTTTTGTTTGCAATTTCTAAATTAAATGGAGGTAACAAGATGGCTAAAAGAAGTAATAACTGGGATTCAAATAAATTAGATAGATGGATAAAAGAGGGCAGAGGACAGGGAGAAGGAGAAAACTATAAACCCTGGTTGACGATTCAGGACTTTCCATCAATGGGTAGGGTAACGAGAGTTTTTGGATGGACAACCAATAGAATTCATCATTTTTTCTCAGATACGCAATTGAAATATTTCTACTTATTGGATTGGGAGGAGAAAGTAATTGATATTCGGGAGCACTACCCCCTTATAGATTTAGAAGTGGTACTGAATGATACTACTGATTTAAAAATTGATAAGTTTGTAGATAAGAAAACGAAAGAACCTTATATAATAACTACTACATTTTTAATTACCCTGTTAGATTCTGATGGTAAAAAGAGTTTTGCAGCGAGAAGTATTAAATATGCTTCTGAATTATCAAGAAGGAGTACAATTGAGAAACTTGAAATTGAGCGGAGGTACTGGGAAGCACAGGGAATAAATTGGGGGATTGTAACTAATAAGGATATAAATACAGTTCGGGCGAAAAACATCGAATGGATTCATTCAGTGATGGGCTTTGGTAGCGATAATAGTTTTTCTGAAGATGAATTGGCTGATTTATTAG
>NZ_CVTD020000032.1 GCF_002904165.1 Herbinix hemicellulosilytica
GTAAACGGTAAATCATGCGTACTACCCAAAAAAATAACCGCCCAAAGTGGCGGCTTATTTGTTATTGCTTTTTACCTTCTGCAGCTTTCCGGGAGTTTTTCTGACCATGGCAGCAAATCATCCAGAAAGTCAAGATTTTTATCATCCATGTGTTTAGGTATCTCGGTCAAAAGGTGCTCGAAATAATTATACGGCTTTAAGCGGTTTGCTTTTGCTGTTTCTACAATGCTATATATAATTGCACTGGCTTTTGCTCCCTCTATAGTGTCAATAAGATGCCAGTTCGCTCTTCCTATACAAAAGCTTCGAATGGCTGCCTCAGCTGCATTGTTATCAAGCGGAACATTTCCGTCCTCAAGAAATACTCTGAGATATTTCTCCTGGTTTATACAATAGGTAAAGCCTTTCGCTGTTTCCGATTTTGGGAGTAATTCCAACAGATGTGATTTTACCCATGCAAAGAAAGCATCGACATGCGGCTTTATCTTCAGCTGTCGTTGCTGTTGTCTCTCTCCCGCTGTGAGATGCTGAAGCTCGTTTTCCAGCTTATATATGGCTGCTATCCGCTTTAAGGCTTCTTCAGCAAGTGTACCTTTGGCCTTTTCCTTCCCCAGCGCCTTTGTTACATTCGCAAAGTGCCGTCTCGCATGGCTCCAGCAGCCGGCGATTTTTAAATCCTCCCTTTCTTTTTCGAGAGTGTGGTACACCTGATATCCATCCGTTACCACCGTTCCGCTGTATCCTTTCAGGAATTCCCTTGGATGGCTCGTGTTCCTGGTCTTCTGGTATTCATACAGTATGATGGGGTTAGACTCATACATCTTTCCTGTACGATACACCCACATGTAGCTCCTGGAACCGGCAGGCCTTCCATCCTTACTTACCAATACAGACGTTTCATCAGCCTGCAGGATATTGGCTTTGTATAGTTCCTGATGAAGTAGGTCATACAAAAGGGACAGATATCTCTCTGCACACTGAATAGTCCAGTTGGCCATGACCTGTCTGGATATTCTTATATCATTACGTAAGAATTCCTGCTCCATACGGTACAACGGGACGGCATTGACATATTTATTGTTTATGATAGCAGCTTCCAGAGATGGTGTTACTATACTGTTACGCAGAAGGTCGGCAGGGCGTTTTCCTCTGATAATAGTCTGACCATCCATCCCCGCATATACTGCTACATGATGTTCCTCTACTTCAAAGGTTGCAGGATGAAATACAAGTCTTTTGTATACTTCATCGGGAAGTCGTTTCCACTTTGGTCCCAGGCGAGAAGTTAACTCTTCCTCAGACAGCTCGTGATTAATTACTTTTACCGGAAGGTCTTTAAGCTCTTCTTCACGTTTCCCTTTTGCTTTTTTCCGTGTATATGGCCTGGGGCAGATCTGCTCGAATTCCGGTTCTACAACATATAAACCGGTTATAGTAGCTTCCGCTTCGTTTAAGGCCAAATCCAAATTTAGACTAAGCTGGCCGTCACATACCATCTTTTCAGATGAACGCCCGAACTGACGTTGCTTTGATATATTCATTTGCTCCAGCAATAGATCCAGCTTCTTTGAAAGATCATCAGCCATGGTTTGAACAGACAAAAACAGGCTTATGAGTTCTTCCTTACTTAAACTATTCAATTCTGATTCTGTATATTTTTTACCCATGTCTGATACTTCCTTCTTCTTTGATGCTTATATTATAACCGATATCGGCAAAAAAAGCTAATTTGTGATTTTGGCACTTTCGTCATTATGACGGTGGATAAACACCTGAAAAATAAGAAAAAAACAGAGCTTAGAAACTTTTTGAGATAATATTATCCACGGAAGTAAAAAGGTGATGGAACGTTATCATGGATATCGCTCCATCACTGCACAGAAGCTGTGGATAAGTAGATTTGTATATTGGATTTGCACTGATTTTAAAAAAATAAATTTCTCTGTTTTGCACAACAATAGCTATAACTCTAACAGATAGATACTGGTGCAATTTTTCTTATTGCCTTTTTCTGCTCAATAGCAAGACCTTCCATCAGCCATTTAAACTGCTGAGGTGTAAGCTGCTTCATTTCAGCTTCATTTCTTGGCCACTGAAAGCGTGCGTTTTCAAGACGTTTATACAGGAGGAGAAATCCATCTCCTTCGAAAAGCAGGCCTTTAATCCTGTCTGTTCTCCTGCCACAGAATAGAAATAATACTCCCTCATGGAATGGGTTCAGATGAAAAGTGTTTTTTACTATAGCTGCAAGACCATCTATGCCAAGTCTCATATCAGTATAGCCACAGGCAATGTATACCTCTGAAAAACCTGATGCATCATTTAACATTTGCTACCGCCTGAATGGTTGCTTCAATAAGATGCTGTGGTGTTGCTGAATTAATATTAATCGTTAAGGAACCGATTGATATAGTAAGCTCCGGTGAAAACGAGGTAGTACAAGAATGAGATATATACTGCTCAGGGACACGGACGAAGTTTGTTTCTATAGAATCGCATGCGGCTTCACGTAATTTCTTTAACCAGTAGTAATAAGTATCCTTACTTATATTGTTTTGCATACACCAATCTTTAACTTTTAGACCACTGGACATACATTCCTGAATCAGAGTACGCCATTGAGAAAGTTTGACCTCTTTTTCAACTAATTTGGTATTCATAAGTACCTCCTATAAAATTTCGTGTTAAGTGTAAAAACTTGTACAACTTTTTACACTTTTACTACATTATCTCACGAAATAAAGCTCTTAGGAATGTACGCGTGATTTACCGTTTA
>NZ_CVTD020000033.1 GCF_002904165.1 Herbinix hemicellulosilytica
TTTTTTCTTACATCCAAGATACTGGTGTTGTAAATTCTATGAAAACTCACATTCAAGAACCAGCTTTACGGCATGGTCATCAATGATTCGCTTTTTTGTTTGGCTTCCATACAGCAGTAGGCTTGTACATACTTTATCTATTACCCTGGCTGTTCCTGCACTATACTGATGTATTACATCAATGGCTGCGTCGCTAAATATTTCACTGTTGCATCCGGCATATTTCATCTGATGTCGGATATAGGCTCCGGTCTGAGCTCGGTCATAATGGTTTATGACACTTTGTATATCGATTCTCTGACGTATTGCTGCATATGCCTGTAGCTGCAGCTTCTGCCACAATTCTGTCTGTCCTGTCAGTATTAATCCCATGGGACTGACGGAATCCAGCTTCATATTTAACAGAAAACGTATCTCCTCAAGCATTTCCCGGCTTAGCAGATGGCATTCATCACACACACATACCGGCTGTATTCCATGAACTGCTTTCATTATTTCGATTTCTGCATGCAGTTGCCTCTTGGCATCTCCCCGGTTATATTTTGCCTGAAAGCCCATCTGCTCTAACAGAATACGATAGAAGTTTCTTGGCGTTAGCTTTGAATCTGATATATACAAAAACTTATACTTGTTTTTGTCCAGATCATTGCTGAATTTACGAAGTATTGTTGTCTTTCCTGTCCCGCAATCACCTGTCACTACGGCAAAGAGCTGCCTTTGTGCCACATAGTTTAGCCTGTTCAGAATTTCTGTATGCTCAGGTGTCATATATAGGTAATCGGTAGGAATGCTTCTTGAAAAGGGAGTTGCTTTAAGCTCATAAAACGACTCATACATTGCCTTCACCTCCGGATACTGTACCTGGTTTCAGGTCTGTGTATGATATCGCTGTCTTCCGTATCGTCTGACGAGCCTTGTTCTTTAATTCTGCCGCTCTTAGCAGTCTGGATTCCTTTGCATCAACGGCCTCCAGATGCTCCGGCAGTTTCGGCCTTTCTCCGGAGTGGCTTCCAATAATTAATGGCCTGGCACTACATGTTGGCATCCCTTTACATTCTATTGTTACTTTTGATATATCTGCAGCATCATAGATTACGTCTACCTCTTTATGGATCATGTGAAGACCAAGCTCCACTTCGTATTTTTGTCTCATAAAGCTGATACATCCGCTTTTGTCTACCTTTCTTGTCTCACAGGCCAGAAATGCATCTGCTATATCCTCGCTGGACAGCATCCTTAATTCATGACGGTCAGACCAGTATGCTTCATAGGGTGTTTTTCCGTCCAATGCACTATGTTCCTTATGAAGGTAGCATTCCTCCATCCATACCTGATATAGCCGGTTAAGCTCATCCAGACTTTTTGGTTTAGCAAGCTGGGCTTCCCTCAGGAATGAATCAACTGTCTGATTATACCTCTCTTGCTTGCCTTTCCCCTCAGGTGAGTACGGTCGTGCATACAAAAGCCTTATTCCAAGCTTCCCGCAGGCCCTCTGCATCCAATTGGTTCTGAATTGCTTGCCATTATCAAAGTATACCGAATCAGGAGCTCCATACTTCATTAAGGCCTTTCTGAAGCAGTCCTGCACAATCCTTTGATCCAGAGTAGGATAGAACTCCGAATGCAGAATATACCTGGTACAGTCATCCATAAAGCATACCATATAGGTTGGTTGACCATTTACGTAAATCCCATATTTTATATCGCTTTGCCACAGATAATTTCGCCACGGCTTCTGAAACCGTCTGGCTCCTGTTACACTGCTTACATAGGTGCGCATCTGACGGCTTGAATACCCTCGGTAACTTAACTGGTCCTGCAGTGTACTTCTTTTTAAGAAGCCCGGCTCCACCTTGCCTTCCCATTCAAGTATCCGAATTATCTCTGTTATACTCCTTTTAGGCACCTCTCTCCTGAGGGCAATGGCTTCCTGTATTACATCTTCAGGAATAACGGAGTTACCTCCACGGCCAGGATTCTTTGGTTTCAAGCCCTCAAAGCCGTTGCTCTTATAGGCATTCAGGTATCTGCGGATGGTTCGTTCTGATAATCCTGTCTGAATGCAGAGCTCTTCCTTTAATTGTTGCAGCTTATCCTTATCCAGTGTGCTGTCTATAAGTGGTGCTATTATCTTCAGTCTGTTTGCTGCGATTTCCTCGCTTCTTTTGTTATCCATGCGGTTTCTCCTCCCTTATATTCTGATACCGCTATCCTATCAGACCTTTGGGAGGTAATCTATGCAAAACGGGTATGTAACCACCGACCGGAATTTACAAAAAATCGGACAAGCTTTTTCAGCCAGCCGGTAATACCTGAGTTATTCTCAAGAGATTTTATTAAGAAATCAACATCATTGCATAACTCTATATCTCGATTGTAAATAAGCCGGAGGGATGTCAGTGTATTCTTAATGTATTCACTGAGCAGAAAAAACCAGATTTTTATGCGGGTCGCTGTACTGTGTTCACATGGATAGGTATCTTTTCCAACATGAGAAGATGAAACGATTAGCTCTATTGCCTCTGAACTATATCTTTTATAAGGAACTATGATGTCCGGCAGTTCATGATGTACCCGTCCACATCCTTGGCAACGCAGCCTTCGGATAATTAAAGCCTTCTTTTCGCCGCTGTATTCTATTACTCCACGGCTACGGCTCCCTATCACTTTTAATTGTCCTTCACAATTAGGACAGTAGACGGTTTCTCTGCTCCTGACATAAAAAAAATCAGGATTGGTCTTGTTATCTAATTGATATTTAT
>NZ_CVTD020000034.1 GCF_002904165.1 Herbinix hemicellulosilytica
AAGGTATATGAAAGTAATTTCTAAAGAAATACGAAATACATTAAGGGAGAAGGGGTATGATTTTATCTTCAACAATAAATAATTTGTACATAAATGTGTGCAGTCTTTTTTTGACAAGTAACACCTTTCAAATTCCAGAGAATGTTAAATAAATTTAGACAATGCAAATAGTGTGTTATAATAAAAAATATAGAAGTTTATATAAAAATAATGAATGACAAGATGATTTAAAGATGGGAGGGATTTTGTGAAGGAAGAGATTCTTAAGATAATTACAGATTATTATTTGAATTCTGGGGATTTTAATGGATTCCCGTTATATAATTTTGATAAAAACTATACTGATTTGATTTGTCAGTTAATTGATGAAGATAAAGTAGAGGTATTATCTTCAGCATTTGTTATAAACCCACATATAAAAGCCTTGAAACTAAATATTGATAAAGAAGACCAGAAAAGAGAAGTTATTAATAATGGAGATTCAGTTGTTTTATATCCAACAGAAAAATATTTAAAAGAATTAAATATTAATAGCGAAAAACCTTTTACAAAAATGCTTTTAGATGGGCAAGAACAATTGAAAATATTATTTTTTGATATAGAAATCTTAGAAACATATTTTCAAGACCCAAGATATAAAGTATTTTGGCATGATTATAGAGGAAGTATTGTTGTTTCTGACGAATTTTATGGTGAGGACTTAGAAAGCGAATATATAAAGGATTTTGGATTAGGTTATCACAAAGAAAAATTATATGAAGAAAGGGTAGTTGGAGTTTTTTTAGGAGACTTAGCAGAACTTTCACTTAATGCGCAACTCAAATGGAAAGTAAATTATTTGGAGAATCAACAAGATTATTTAATAAATGAAGGTTTTTATAAGAACTTAATTTTAGGAGAATGGGTAGATGAAGTGTCAATTTATGATGCTATTCTTGATGAAATGATAGTTATAAATAAGATGTGTGAAAATATGGGCATTCCACATTTATTTAATAAAACATATAAGCCACACACATTCGAAAAACCAGAAGATTATAGGATAATGTTTCTTCCGACACTTAAAAATTATTATAGTTTTATATTGGCACTTGAAAAAATAATTATACATAATATTAATTATAAAACTTTTACAACAACTGCTAAATATATTAAACCAGTAGAACGAAAAGATGATAAGGGAAATTTAAAGCACAGTTTGAATATGATGTCGGAATGGTTAAAGCAAAATATTAGAACTAATGAAGATATCGATGAACTGATTATAAATCCTCTAAAGTCCATTAGAAAAATTAGACAGGTTCCTGCACATGAGATATATTCTAATCAATATGACAAATTATTATATAAAAAGCAAAATGAAATGATAATTGAAACATATAAAGCAATAAGAAGTATAAGATTATTTTTTGCTAACTATCCAGGAAATAAGGAAATAGAGATACCTGAATATCTCATTACAGGTGAAAAAATAAGGATATATTGATAAAGTCTAATGAAATGGGACAAAAGGAGAAGAAAATTTATGTATAGATTACAGAGGTTATCCTATGAATGAAATAATAAGTTATAGTTTTTTAGAATGGAATATTCAAGGTGCGGGTGGATTAAGTGGTTATACAATACAAAAATTTGTTGCTGACACTATTATTCAAAAGAATAAAGATATCGTTGTTTTAGTTGAGTTTTATATTGGTTATAACTTTGATTATATTAGACAACGTTTGCAAAACAATTATTTTGTATTTATATCTCCATTTTTATATGAGCATAATCAAGTGCTTATTGCTTTAAATAGGAGTAAATTTGAAGAGAGTGATATACTTAAAATTGTTACTGCTAATCCATTAGATATAAAACGTCCAGAATATCTGCAACTTGATATCAAAACAAAACAAGAAAAAGTATTCTCAATTATAGGTGCAAGAATTAAGACACAAGGCTCTGAAGAGGATAGAGTAGAACAGTTTAAATTCTTAAACGAACAAATTGAGTCAATTGATAGAGTAATCTGTGTTGGCAATTTTAATTTAACTAGTACGCATACTAAAAAGTATTTAACAGCAGCAGAAGTATATGGACCAAGAACTCTTGATGATAAAAGATGGAGTTTTGTACATAAAGATTATGGTAAAGTGGGAATTGATTTAGTTGTTGCAAAAAATATTGAAATACCTAAAGAAATGGAAGATGATTTGAGTAAGAAAGAGAATTACAAAATGTACGCTATATATGATTGGGGCTTTGTTAATGCTAAGAACGGTTATAAAAATCTAACATCTAGCGATTATCTTCCTAAGTTTACAAGTATGCCTAATCATGCAATATTAATAGGTAATTTTAAGATTTAATTTAAATAAAAAACTTGAACCTTTTTACTTATCCCTTTATTCCTGCATCTA
>NZ_CVTD020000035.1 GCF_002904165.1 Herbinix hemicellulosilytica
TACCTATCCTGTACAAGCTATACCAAAATTCAATATCAGGCTACAGTAAAGCTCCACGGGGTCTTTCCGTCCTGTCGCGGGTAACCTGCATCTTCACAGGTACTATAATTTCACCGAGTCTCTCGTTGAGACAGTGCCCAAATCATTACGCCTTTCGTGCGGGTCGGAACTTACCCGACAAGGAATTTCGCTACCTTAGGACCGTTATAGTTACGGCCGCCGTTTACTGGGGCTTCAATTCGAAGCTTCGCTTCAAGCTAACCTCTCCTCTTAACCTTCCAGCACCGGGCAGGCGTCAGCCCCTATACTTCGCCTTTTCGGCTTTGCAGAGACCTGTGTTTTTGCTAAACAGTCGCCTGGGCCTATTCACTGCGGCTCTCGCGGGCTTACACCCACAAGAGCACCCCTTCTCCCGAAGTTACGGGGTCATTTTGCCGAGTTCCTTAACGAGAGTTCTCTCGCTCACCTTAGGATTCTCTCCTCGCCTACCTGTGTCGGTTTGCGGTACGGGCACCCGGATTCTCGCTAGAAGCTTTTCTTGGCAGTGTGAAATCAGGAACTTCGGTACTTAAATTTCCCTCGCCAATCACAACTTGAGGTTATGGTCATAAGGATTTGCCTCACGACCCCTCTTATTGCTTGGACGCGGACGACCAGCGCCGCGCTTACCCTATCCTCCTGCGTCACTCCATCACTCAAACGAATCCATAGGTGGTACAGGAATATCAACCTGTTGTCCATCGCCTACGCCTTTCGGCCTCAGCTTAGGTCCCGACTAACCCTGAGCGGACGAGCCTTCCTCAGGAAACCTTAGGCATTCGGTGGATGGGATTCTCACCCATCTTTCGCTACTCATACCGGCATTCTCACTTCTAAACGCTCCACCAGTCCTCTCGGTCTAGCTTCTACGCATTTAGAACGCTCTCCTACCATAGACTCTAACAGAGTCTATCCGCAGTTTCGGTGATACGTTTAGCCCCGGTACATTTTCGGCGCAGAGTCACTCGACCAGTGAGCTATTACGCACTCTTTAAATGGTGGCTGCTTCTAAGCCAACATCCTGGTTGTCTATGCAACTCCACATCCTTTTCCACTTAACGTATACTTTGGGACCTTAACTGGCGGTCTGGGCTGTTTCCCTTTTGACCACGGATCTTAGCACTCGTAGTCTGACTCCCAAGCATAAGTATTTGGCATTCGGAGTTTATCTGAATTCGGTAACCCGATGAGGGCCCCTAGTCCAAACAGTGCTCTACCTCCAATACTCTTATCTTGAGGCTAGCCCTAAAGCTATTTCGGAGAGAACCAGCTATCTCCAAGTTCGATTGGAATTTCTCCGCTACCCACACCTCATCCCCGCACTTTTCAACGTGCGTGGGTCCGGGCCTCCAGTAAGTGTTACCTTACCTTCACCCTGGACATGGGTAGATCACCTGGTTTCGGGTCTACGACCCTATACTTATTCGCCCTATTCAGACTCGCTTTCGCTACGGCTCCAGTTTCCACTTTAACCTTGCATAGGATCGTAACTCGCCGGTTCATTCTACAAAAGGCACGCCATCACACATAATTGTGCTCTGACTACTTGTAAGCACACGGTTTCAGGTACTCTTTCACTCCCCTTCCGGGGTACTTTTCACCTTTCCCTCACGGTACTGGTTCACTATCGGTCACTAGGGAGTATTTAGCCTTGGGAGATGGTCCTCCCAGCTTCCGACGGAATTTCACGTGTTCCGCCGTACTCAGGATCCACTCAGGAGAGAACGAGAGTTTCAATTACAGGGTTGTTACCTTCTCTGACGGACCTTTCCAGATCGCTTCATCTACTCCGTTCTTTTATCACTCCGTATTGAGTGTCCTACAACCCCAAGAGGCAAGCCTCTTGGTTTGGGCTCTTCCCGTTTCGCTCGCCGCTACTCAGGGAATCGAAATTTCTTTCTCTTCCTCCAGGTACTTAGATGTTTCAGTTCCCTGGGTGTGCCTTCCTTACCCTATGAATTCAGGTAAGGATCCTCTTCCATTACGAAGAGGGGGTTTCCCCATTCGGAAATCTCCGGATCAAAGCTTACTTACAGCTCCCCGAAGCATATCGGTGTTAGTCCCGTCCTTCATCGGCTCCTAGTGCCAAGGCATCCACCGTGCGCCCTTTCTAACTTAACCGTTAA